>CAZWYY010000015.1:0-41165 GCA_964638895.1 uncultured Spirochaetaceae bacterium
ACCACTTGTGTATATTGGATCTCTTTAATATTTTTGTAATCCCATAAGGATTAAGGCGAATAACGGGCACATCAGGGGTAGGCGTTCAAGGCCAGTCTAGCCTGATTCCGGCTCCGGACAGATCCTCCTGCGCCAGTTCACCCAGCAGCCTGTTCAGAATCAACCTGGCGCGAAGGGTCAGGGCATACGATGCGGATCGCTTTTGTACAAATCCGCGCGCCTGCCATGACCTCCAAAGCCGGGGGATAATCTCCGGTAAAGGCCTACCGAAGCGTCCGGAGAACAGGGAGGCGGGAATGCCGGCCTTGAGCCTGAACCCCAGCATCAGCTGCTCAAAAAACAACTGCGCGGGGGTCAGAACCTCCCAATGTACTCCCCAGCGCGCATTCCGGCCGCCCATATACGCGTTCAGATCACGCGGATTGAAAATCCTCACCACGCCGCCGTCCTCCGTGGGAAGTGTGGAAACCGCAGACGGACCAGAACCCAGATAGGGTTCAAGCAGCCAGTACCCCATGTTATGAATGCATTCCCTGCCGGGCAGGGCGAAGTTGGATATCTCATAGTGGGAATAGCCGGCGGCCGTGATCTTTTTGCGCGAGGCAAGCCACAACTCATCACGCAGGTCGGGCCGCGGCAGGCGGACCCGACCCTCTCTCACCTGTTCATAGAGCCGCGTGCCCCGCTCAAGGGTGAGTGTATAGCAGGAGATGTGCGCGGGCCTCAGGTCCACCACCTCCCGTATATCCAGAGCCATAATGCGCGCGGACTGCCCGGGCAGCCCGGCCAGCAGGTCAAGGTTCAGATCACCCGGCCAGTTTCGGCCGATAAGGTCCAGGGCGCGCCTGATGTTTTTCACGGAGACGCTTCTGCCGATGCCCTTAAGCAGTTCGGTTCTGAAACTCTGGATACCAACACTCAGGCGTGTGACGCCGAACTCGGCACAGACGGCCAGAAACTCCTCATTAAGTGATTCGGGATTGGCCTCCACCGTGAACTCGGGCGCCGCAACGGCGCCCAGGGAATGGAGCTCTTTAAGCAGAAGTCTCCACAGGACGGCATTTAGGCTGCTGGGCGTACCCCCGCCCAGGTATACGCTTGTCAGGGTCTTCGGACCAAGACGTTCCAAAAAGTACGCGGTCTGGCGTACTGTCTCATCGATCACCTCCCGTATAGTGCGGGAATCCGCTCCGGCTACGGAAAAAAAATCACAGTACGCGCATTTGCGTATGCAAAAGGGAATATGAATATATAGGGAAACGCGGGCAAGCCCACGCAGGCCGGGAAAACTAGAACCCACCGAATTTCTCAAAGGGCCAGTAGCGTAAGATAATCTTTCCTACAATTGAATCAAATGTAACCGGCCCGTAAAATCTACTGTCACTGAATAACAGGCGGTTATCGCCCATAACAAAATATTCATTCGGGCCCAGAACGATTTCCTGCATGTTCCCCGAAAAGGGAAGTCCGTTCTGCCAACCGGCAGGGTAGACCCGCTGCACGAAATCATCATATATCTTGTACCGGTCTTCCACTAGGTGTCTTTCAGTTTTAAACTCACCCTCCCCTCTGGGTTTGATAAAAACCTGGTAACGCACGATTTTCAGGGCGTCACCGGGCACACCCACTATGCGCTTGACCGCGTACTCATTCGCCGTGCCGCCCCCCGCGCGCAGGCTGAAAAAATCCAGTAGGGGATTAACCAGTTCAAACAGAAAAGACCGTTCGGGGTAATGTGGCGTTCTGATTACCACGATATCCCCCCGCGTCGGCTTTGCCAGTCCCGGAAAGCGGAATCCCAGGAGGGTGCTGTAGGTGCCGTAGATCAATGGCGAACAAAGCAGTTTATCACCGCGGGCGATCCCCGGATTCATGGATACCGAATCCACACGAAAGGTGTTGATAATAAACGCGGAAATAAAAACATAGAGCACAAATAGGATAAGCAGCAGTTTGAGGATGAATTTTACTATCTTTTTGATTGAATAGGTGTCGCTTGAGGTACGGTACTGTTCGTAAGATCCCAGCATGAAAGGACTACTCGACTCCTCCGATACGATTCAGCGGCCAGAAGCGGAAGGCCGCCTTGCCCAGCAGCTTGTCCAGACGCACGGGATGAAAATAACGCGCGTCATAGGATTCGTCCCTGTTGTCGCCCATGGGAAACAGGCGGGTCGGCGAAATATACCAGCCAAGCCGGTACTTTGCCCATAACGGGAAATAATCCTGGTCATACGGTTTTATTTTAAAATATAAGATGTTTTTCAATGCCGCCATCTCATAGTCCCTGGCAACAAAACTCATCAGAATATTCCTGCGCGTATTCTGCAGAAGCTGCTGTTCCAGCCGTTTTAATTTCTCCGTGTCATCCGCGGAAAGCGCGGCCGCCGGCAGGCCCTGGCTGTTATACACACCGATCTTCAGGTATTGATAGCATGTGGGGTACAAATCGTATGGAATATCTTTTTTCAGGTACTCCCTGTCCAACGGGGTTTCAATGAGCTCCTGTTCGGTATGCCAGTCCTTCTCGGCCGCCGGCATAATCTGCATCCTGCCGTTTACCTGTCGTACGCGGTCTCCGGGCGCGCCGATTAGTCTTTTAACCAGGAAATGGTGGGCCACCTCCCCGTCCGGTCTTACATCCAGGTTGAGCAGCGAAAAGGTGAGCATATACACAAGACGGTGGAAAAGCTGTTCCAGGGCCCCGACCTTGCGCCCCATATTCTGCTCGTAATCCGGGTTCTCAAAAATAATGATGTCTCCGCGCCGCGGTTCGGCAAAACCGGGAAGCTTGCCGATGCCGGGCAGAAGTTCCGGTCCGTAGATCAGCTTGTTTACGAATATGCGGTCTTCAAGCTGTATCGTATCCAGCATGGACCCGCTGGGGATGGCATAGGCCTGCAGGAAATACTGGTTCAGGATCAGTACGAAGAGGGCGGCCCAGAGTAGGGCCTCAATCCAGTCCAGGATCTGGTTTTTCTTTTTCCGCTTTGCCTTCTTAAGCAGCCTGCGGCGTTTGTACCAGGTAAGCGCCGTCTCGGTTTTATGTTGCACCTTTATTTGCCACTCACTCCATGTCATAATTTCACCATAACACAATTCGCGCAAGGTTGACAAGGCACCATCCGCAAACTATAATCGGGCGTATGTTCTGGAAAAAGAGACAGGAAAAAAATATAGAAATATCCGAGGTAAAAGTAACCTTGAAACCGCTGGGCAAAATCCGGCCCGGCACGTACCTTACCGTAATCTACGGATGTATCCTTACCGGCATTCTCTTCGTTATTTTTTTTCTGCCGGGAATTCTTGCGGGAGGAACGTATATCACGTTTTCTTCCGGTCCGGTAGAGGCCGGGGTGTGGATCGACGGCAAAAAAGCGGGGGTTACCCCTTGCGAGGTACTGGTGAAACAGGGAAGCCGTACCATTGAGTTCAGGCGTCCCTTTTACAAGACCATAACCATGAAACGGGAGGTAGGCGGTTTTATATTCGCCCTGCCCTTTTTACCACTGAAAGACAGTATAAGCACGGAACTGGAGATCGGGGACACGGATGGTCTTACCGCCTGGGCGCTTACCGATTACGCGGCCTGGGCCATGGTCAAGAATTTTTCCGCCAGTTACCAGCTTCCGCCCATTCTCACCGAGGCCGCAAAAAGCGTACGCAGCGGGCCGGTGCCTGCGGACGTGCGCAAACTTGAAAATTTTCTGCACCAGGCCGTATATTTTACCCAATCTCCTTTTTTGGCAAGGGACTTGATTTCCGCCTACGCGGTCTTCGAAAGCGGAACCGGCGTTTTCACCCAGGCCACACTGGTAAAGCTGGCAAAAGACTACCTGGCATTGGCAAAACGGAATCAGAACATGCCGTTCTGGATTTATAATGTACTGCCGGTATACGCGGCCGCGCAGACCGGGGCCACACAGCCCGAACAGGAGCTACGAAAGCAAAAAGGTACAAGGTACGGTTTCCTGGACACACCTTGGTTTAAAAAAATCAGGCGGGAATACTCCGCTTTTCTTGCTTCCTACGGAACACAGGTTACGGGCGGCCTTGGCCCGGACCGTTTTCTTAACGGGATTCACTTTGTTTCCATTCCCGGTGGGAAATATATCATGGGCAGGAATACCGAAAATGACACACTGGCCGATCCGGCGGCTATATTGCTGTTGCCGCACCCGGTACAGGTGAACGCCTTTTACTGTAGTGAAAACGAAATCTCCAACAGGCAGTTCAAGTCCTTTATCGATGAAAACCCGCAGTGGAAACCGTCACAAAGGGATACCCTTTCGGCGCGGGAACTTGCAAACTCCGAATATCTAACGGATTGGGCGGACGATACCTATCCCGCGGGTGAGGGAGACCTGCCGGTAACCTATGTTTCCTACTTTGCGGCGCGCGCCTATTGCGAGTGGCTTGGCCGCAGGATCAACGCGGGAACCGCCGGGCTGAGCGTGCGCCTGCCCCTTGAAAGCGAGTGGGAGTGGGCCGCGTCGCGCGGCAGGCGGAATGTTACGCCCCCATACGGATCGGTGTTCTTCAGGGAAAACATTCAGGGGCCGGGCCGTGTGGGCTCATCCGCTCCCAACCCACTGGGCCTGCGCGATATGTTGGGAAACGTATGGGAATGGTGCGAAACCTGGTACGCCCCCGCCGCCTACCTTGCATCCGGGTATGACGCGGCCGCCAACGGCTCGGCCGAGGCGGACCTGGCCTCGGGCGCGCTTAAACTGATTCGCGGTGGTTCCTGGGCCAACGAACCGGACACCGTAGCCGTTTATACCAGGGGGGTCCAGCCTCCTTCGTGGTGTACCGAGTTTTTGGGTTTTCGCGTCGTGCTCGCGGAGAAGTGATGGCGGGCGCCCTCAAATCCATCGAGAAAACAATTGCCGTAAATAAAAAGGCCAAATTCAATTACATGGTTCTGGAATCCATGGAATGTGGAGTAGAGCTTAAGGGTACGGAGGTAAAATCATTGAAGGCCGGGAGGTTTTCCTTCAGTGACTGCTACGCCAAGATCGATGACAACGAGCTGTGGCTTGCGGGCCTGCATATTACGCCGTACGAGTTCGGCAACCGGTACAATCACGATCCGGACAGGCAGCGTAAACTCCTGGTGCACAAGCAGGAGCTGAAGCGCCTGCAGCGCAAGGTCAGGGAAAAGGGCTTGACACTCATCCCCCTGCGCTTTTATCTTAAAAAGAGCATGGTAAAACTTGAATTGGGGGTGTGTAAAGGTAAAAAGCTGGTTGATAAAAGAGAGGACATAAAACAGCGCGACTTAAAGCGCGATGTTGAACGCGAGTTCCGGGACAAATGAAGTGAATGCGGAACATGGATTACAGAAACACAGATTACGCAGATTTTTTTTATTTTTAATCTGTGAAATCTGCGGTTTCAGAAGCTGTTCTTTAAAAAAAAGCGGCGGACGGCCGTGTACACAGAGAAGGGGGTGAACTGGTTTCGACTGGGGACTGTTGGGTCAAGGGCTGCAAGTGGAGCGCCGATCTCCTTAAAGCGGCAAAAGTTTAACTGCCAACGATAACTTGGCTTTAGCAGCTTAATTTAGCATGCTACGGGCACCCGGGGCGCTGTTCCGAGCTTCGGTGTTGCTTGTAAGAAACCGGGACTTGCTTTGTAGAAGCCCTGCTGTCTATAAGGGACTAATGGTGCAGGATATAGCCGGCATAGGCCCGTTATCTTGCGTCATGCCGGCCGAACAGTAAAAAGATAACTAAACTTGTAGAGGCTTTTGAAACTCACTCCAGGACGCGGGTTCGATTCCCGCCACCTCCATAAAAGCCGTGAAAAGTGCTCACCTGTGAGTGTTTTTTATGGCTTTTTTTGTGCGGAAATCGATACGCAGTTCCGGCGCGACCGAATAGGGAGCGCAAATCTGCATGGATGCAGATTTAGGAACGGAGGCGGCCTGGAGATCGACAACAGGAGGTTGTCGATCGGAAGGCGATTCCCGCCACCTCCATTTATTTTTAAAGTCATACTACCGGCATATTAATTCGATATTACTGTTTTAATTTTTTCATGCCGCTTCCTCGATTTTTATTCCTACACTGCCATAGATATTTTGATTAAATGGTAATCCGGGAACATATCCTCTTGTTTTAGCCCCCACATTCAATTTCAGGGAAATACTATTCATAATATATGTGATATTCAGATTAACAGCACCCCCAAGATCTGTAGCAGCCTGTTCTATAGATTCATGCGGCTGCATCCAGAAATCAAAGCCGATACCCCAGCTCATCTCATTGGACAGAAACAGATTATCTATATACAAACCCATTCCCCAAAATTGATTAAATATAAAATCTCCCATTCTTAGATAACCCGAAAAGAAGATGTCATTATAACCGCCCTGCACTCTGAGGAATCTATCACAACCATAAGGAGAAAGCTTCATATCGAAATACGGAATGAAAAATAAATCACCAATCCATAAAAAAGGCATATCAACATGTGTTTGACCAGTCAAATAATAATGGAAATGCATATACAAGCAATAATAGATGAGAGGATCAAAAAAAGACAGCGCTGTATTCAATTGCAGGGATTCAAGGGTCAATTTATAATTTTCCGGATTCGCAGCGTAACCGTATTGAGAATTCACACTATATAAATAATTTCCAATATCCCCTTGTCGGGAATTAACGGAATCATTGTTTGTAGAAAATAATATATATAACGAAAGATCTAAACGTGACTGAAGAAACAGAATTGAGGAATAATAATCGATTTTTTTGTTGGCTGTCATTTTTTTTCTTAACAGTTCTGAAAGAATGAAGTTACCTTCTGATCCACCGGTATAAAAAAGCGTCAGCACCTCATATTCGGGTACTTGATAAAAATTACCTCTAAATTGAGCATTTGTTATATCAAACAAGGTATAAAAAGGAGGTATAAAAGAAAACCGGGGATGAAATATAAAATCCATAATGGGATACCCGTCATAAACCAGAGAATCCATCCTGTTTCTTGCGCCATGACCGAAATATTCATGCTGGAAGATAGACAATGAAAATCCTATGAAACTGTCAAAAATTCCGCCTTTTAAGACACGTATCCCGGATGCCAATATTTTATACCCAACGATTGATTCATCGAAAGAAAAAATATCATAACTATTTTCGGACAGATCCCCATAAAGGTAAAAAGCTGAAGAAATTGCAGAAGCACCGGTTTCCATACCAAGACAGGGATCTATCAGCAACTCATATTCGTATGATTGGGAGTCCAAATTAATAACCCATAGAAGTAAAAACAAAACACGCAACACCATTATCTTTCTTATCATAAAATACTCCTTTAATTTTACTTGCCAATTTTCAGTACTATTTAATAAATAACTTTTTACAATTATACCTCAAACCATTAGGTATTGATATAAAAAAACTTATTGAAATAATCTGCCCACTCTTTTTCTTATATATAATGAATTGATAAAAAAAATAAAAAAACAACATACACATATACTTAAGGGTAAACCTACTTTATAGAAAATGCTAAAAAGCGAATTCATTTTTAAGCAAAATGCTACACCTATACTAAAAAATGTTCGATTCATATAAGGTACTACTTGAAAAGACAGTTCAAGGAATACTGAGAGAATAATTATGGTACAGCATGCAATAAAAGACCATTTACTACTTAAACAATATTTTCTGCTGAATACACAACAAAGTAAAATGATGGAAATATTCAGCAGAATTGGCAGAAAAAATAATACATGATTGCTTAGTTTTAAAAAATCACAATAAAAACTATGTATATTCAAATATATACCTATCCTTCCCACAAATAATACCATAAACCATACAATCACTATTTTTATGAAATAAAGTATAATGCCTAAAAGTAAAAAGGAAATTATGGGGTGCCTGCCAAAAATTGTTTGCTTAAGTTTATTCTGATGCATTTGTTCGGCAAGAAAATAGGCACTCCCCAATCTTTGCTCAATAATTCTTGTTTGATCTAATTGTTTATCACTATCACATTGCGATAATTCCCTTTTAATACCCCGAGTATGATCATATAACTCACAACACGTTCTCCGAATATATTTTATCGAGAAACCTTTTACCGAAAGATAATAAGCTATATCCCTAAAATAGTTATCTTTATACATAATCTATATCTATAATCTTGGAAACACCCTGGATAATCCTTATCCATTCCTGTTTTAATTCACCCAACTGTTTAAGACCCGCCGTTGTTATACTATAGTAATACCTGGTTCTTCCCTTTACTTCCTGAGACCTACTCTTAAGTAATTTTTTCTTTTCGAGTGTATGCAAAATCGGATAAATACATCCCTCACCAAAAGAAAAATCATTTTGTGTCCGTTGTTTTATTTGTTTTACTATTTCATATCCGTACATTTCTTTACGGCTGATCAGTTTCAAAATCAAGAGTTCCGGTATACCATTAATAAAATTCGGATTAGTCCTTTTAGAATTCATATTTTATTAATCCCCAATATACCACAAAGTTTGATGTATTTCAACATTTCTCACCATTTTTCTTCGTTTTTGTTCATAAAATTCCCAATCATACTAAAGTATGATTGGGAAAAGAGGTAACAGGGTCTATTGTTTACGGTGTTCTAATATGAAGAACAGGAAATAAAACATCAGCAATTTTATTGCGAGGAGCAGCGTATGCAAATAAAAGAAACATTGGATGAAAAGGTCCTGCTTGACACCGCGCAGTGGGGGCAAAAACAGGTTATTCAACTGCTTATTATGAGAGGGGTAAATGTCAACGCGCGCGGCAATTTCGGCGAAACCGCCCTGATGATGGCTTCCTACTGGGGGCACAAGGACATCGTGGAACTGCTTTTAAGAGAAAACGCCGATGTGAATCTGCAGGATAACGGCGGCGCCACGGCGCTGATGATGGCAGTGGTTGAAAAGGAATATCTGTATTCCATTGCCGGGGGCGGAAACCGCCTGCAAACGGTCGGCATGCTCCTGGCCGCCGGCGCCCTGTGCAATATCAGGGACAATGAAAACAAAACCGCGCTGGACTACGCAAAGCAAACCGGTAATAAAAATATTATTTCACTTCTGGAACGTGTGGAAGCCAAGGCCGGCGGCCGCTTGCAATAAATCCGCGGTTCCCTGTATGCTCTTGTTCGTTTGTATGCTACAGTATAATTGGAATGGGAACTAAAACAATTGATTACCGGGAGCTTCTGCTTCAAGCCAAACAGGCGGGCGCAAATAGGAATTACCAGGCGGCGGTGGCACTACTTACCGAGCTCATTTCCAAAACCGACGAGTACCCCGAGGCCCTGCTTTACCTGGGCAGAAGCTACCATGCCCTGGGGCAGTTCCATAAGGCCGTAAACAGCATCAAATTTTTTCTCATGGTAAAACCAGACTCGGCGCAGGGCCGGTTTTTTCTGGGCAGATCATACCTGGCCCTGGGGTTCTATAAGAAGGCCATCGTACACCTGCAAAAGGCCCTGCATGATAATGAAACCTTTTCACCGGCCTTGAGTTTTATAGGCCTTTGTTATCTTAAAATCAGGCGGCCGGAGACCGCCCTGCAGTATTTTGAAAAGGCCCTGACGGTTGATCCGCGGAACGCCCGGATATACACCGGATACCTCAACGCGCTTCTGGTGCTGGCCATCAAATACTTCTACCGCGGCCGGCTGGCCGAGGCGGCGGAGCGCTTTGAATTCCTGATCAAGGAGAAAAAAGACAGTATCGTCCCCTATCTGTACCTGGCCTCAATATACCGGGAGGCGGGCCAGTTTAAACTCGCTTTGATCTCTTATGAGGAGGCCATAAAGCTTTCACCGCGGGACCCGGTGCTGTATCTGCAAAAGGCGTACGTGCTGCTCAACCTTTCGCAGGCCCCGCAGGCCCTGAATGAAATAAAGAAGGCCCAGGAACTATTACAGGATAACCTGGGCGCCATTACCGATCCCCTGAAACTGACGAAACTGATCTCGCTGACCTATTACCGCAACAGGCATTTCGGAAAGGCCGTATATTTCGGGAAAAAGGTCCTGAAACACGACTACCATGATCCGGACATGCATATGTTAATCGCCGAGTCTTACCGCAACCTGGGTGAGCTGGAAAAGGCCGCGAACCATTACCTGCGGGCCATCGAGGCGGCCCCGGATCGTATGCAGCTGCATTACGGACTGGCGGTGGTGCTCTGGGAACAAAAAGCCTACAAAACCCTTTCCGAACACACGGCCCGGATTTTGCGGCGAAATCCGGATGACCCAACCGCCAGCTATTTTCAGGCATTAAGCCTGGCGCTGCTTAACAGTGACGCTCAAACTATAATCCCCCTTTTACAGCAGCAGATTCGGGTGCACGGACCCGATCCAAATTTGATGTTCTGCCTGGGCAAGTCATACCTGGATATCGACCTCCCGGACCTGGCCGAGAACTGGCTTAAACGTACCCTAGGCTTGGTAAAAAATCACAGGAGCGCCATGCTTCTGCTGGAAAGCGTGTACCAAAAACTGAACCAACCGGGGAAGGGCATCGGCATATTAAAAACCTATGTTTCCCAGTTTCCGGATGACATCCCAACCAGAAAACGCTATGTGCGCCTGCTGCTTACCCAGGACAGCTATGATGCCGCGTCCCAGGAGATCATCAAACTTATTACGCGTGAGGCTGGCAACCTGAAACTCAAGCGCGCGCTGGCGTACTGCTATCAAAAAACCGAAAAGTACGGCGAGGCCATTCTCATTTTAAAGGAGCTTTTAAAGCAGGAACCGGAGTCCGTTGATGATCTGCGGGCACTGCTGTCCTGTCTAGACAAGGTCGGAAACAGGCGTTCGGCGGTTCTCCTCCTGGAAAGCGCACTCAAGTTCTTAAAACACACACCGGATCTCCTGTTAACCCTGGGGTCGCTCTATGCCAAACAGAAAGAATACGAAAAAGCCGCCGATGTTTTTCGCAGTGTTATAGACATGGATCCCCGTAATTGGAAGGGGTACTACAACCTGGGGATGGTGTATAAAAAAACGGGGAATACGGTCTTTGCAGAAAAATTCTTAAACAGGGCCAGACAATTCCAATAGATCCTAAAGCACGGTTTTTCCCCTTGATTTTTTACGGGATACTCCTGTATACTTTTTGCATAGAGGAGGGTTCGTCCGTGCGTCATAAAGCCATAGACCTGTTTCACGCGTACACGGGGAACAGTATTTCCCGCGAAGGCGCCTGTATTGTTTCCGCGCTCTTTGATCCCGATTCAGAGTATGCCAAATATGAAATGGTGGCTTATAAAAAACTGCAGGCTGTGTACCTCTCCGCCGCAGGGCTTACCTTTCAAACCGACGCCAACAAATTATATGTTCTGGTGGAACCCGCTTCCTATGCACAAAAAGATAAGGAGCCGTTTCAACGCACAAAGGACAAACAGATCCCTCATCGGTTTTCGGAACTGGAAATATTTACCACACGCAAGCAAAGCCGGATTATGGTAAGTAAAAAACCGGTTATGGTCTACTCCTCTTTTACTATTCCCAAACCCTT
Organism: uncultured Spirochaetaceae bacterium; assembly: GCA_964638895.1. Classification (GTDB taxonomy): domain Bacteria; phylum Spirochaetota; class Spirochaetia; order SZUA-6; family RPPD01; genus JAFGGG01. Next base: position 11,532 of record CAZWYY010000015.1, read on the forward strand.
AAATGATGGCTTTGCCTTTTTGTTTTATAATCAGCCCGATGTAACCGAATCCATTGCGTCCTTTTTGGAAACAACCCTGATCAAGGAAAACAAACTAAACAAGGAAGAGGCGGGGAAGGCGGTGGGCCTGATTTCAAAATCATTGTGTAAGTTTACCGTGTGGGACGCATGAGCGATCTTATTCTGGCGCTTGACGCCGGTACCCAAAGCATTAAGGCCATTCTTTTCAATTTAAGGGGCGGCGCGGTTAAAACCAAAAAACATGACATAGAACCGTACCGGAGTCCCAAGCCAGGTTGGGCCGAGCACGATGCTGCGTATTTCTGGCAGAACCTCTGCGCGGCGTGCAAGGCACTGGTCGGATCCGCCTCCGAACTCGTGCCCAGGATAAAGGCTGTTACCCTGACAACCCAACGCTGTACTCTTATAAATGTAGATAAAAAGGGGGTCCCTTTGCGCCCGGCCATAGTCTGGCCCGACCAGCGAAGAATAAAAAATTTCAAACCCGTGAAAGGCATTATGAGCCTGGCGTTCAAGCTTATCGGTATGCAGGAGACGGTGCGCTTTGCACAGGGAGAATCCGAGATTAATTGGCTTAATGCCTACCAGCCCGATATAATGGAAAAAACCCATAAATTTCTTTTTCTGTCCGGATTTCTTATCTTCAAGCTGACCGGAGACTTTGTGGATTCCTATGCGTCGCAGGTAGGGTATGTCCCGTTCGATTACAAGAACTTTACGTGGTGCAAACCGGGAGACTGGAAGTGGCAGGCTTTTCCCATAGACAGGTCCAAACTGCCTGACCTGGCCCCCCCCGCAACGGAGCTTGGGCGAATATCCAAAATAGCGTCGCGCGCCACCGGCCTGCCGCAGGGCCTGCCGGTACTGGCCGCGGGCTCGGATAAAACCTGCGAGTTTCTCGGCGCCGGTTGTCTTGATCCCGCCAGCGGCGGCATCTCCTTCGGGACCACGGCCACCGTGGGTACGTGTACAAAAAAATATGTTGAGGTAATCCCCTTTATTCCGCCCTATCCTTCGGCCATTCCCGGCGTATATAACACCGAGTTCCAGATCTACAGGGGGTTCTGGCTGGTTTCCTGGTTTAAAAAGGAGTTCGCGCTTCCGGAGGTAACCCTTGCCCGCAGCAGGGGCGTGGTACCGGAAAGCCTTTTTGATCAGCTTCTGGAAGACGCGCCCCCCGGCTCCCTGGGCTTGATTCTGCAGCCCACGTGGTCTCCCGGGGTCAAGATTCCCGGCCCGGAGGCCAAGGGCGCCATCATCGGTTTCGGCGATGCCCATACCCGCTCTCATCTATACAGGGCGATAATAGAGGGCCTCTGTTACGGTTTGAAGGACGGCGCCCTGAGGATAGAAAAGCGAAGTAAGATCAAATTAAAGGAAATCAGGGTATCGGGCGGTGGCGCGCAAAGCTCCCCTACCCTGCAGATAACCGCGGATATCTTCAACCTGCCCGTATTGAAACCGCACACCCATGAAACATCGGCACTTGGCGCCGCCATCGACGCGGCCGTGGGCCTTGATTATTTTCCCTCTTTCAAACAGGCGCTTACTGAAATGACCTCGGTGGAAAAAATGTTTGAACCGCAGCCGCGGCGCGTGGAGATATACCACGAACTCTTTCATAGAGTGTATAAACATATCTATGCGCGATTGAAGCCGTATTACCAGAGAATCAGGGAAATAACGGGGTACCCGGACTAAGGATTATAAGCACTTCTCATGCTTCGGTATTATTCCCTCGCTTCCAGAGTCAGTTGGGCCACGGCCAGTTTGGCGATGGGCACCGAATACGAGGAACAGCTTACATAATTAAGCCCGATATCCATACAGAACTTTATATTTTCCGGGGCCGCGCCGTGTTCGCCGCACAACCCTTTTTTAAGGCCGGGGCGCGTCGTTGTCCCACGCCTTACCGCCACGGCGATAAGCTCCTTTACCTCCTGCACAAGAATGCGGAAGGGGTTTCCCTCAAGCAGATCGAACTGGGTATAATCGGGCATAAAGGTATTGAAATCGTCACGGGAAAGTCCCATGGTGGTCTGGGTGAGGTCATTGGTGCCGAACGAGAAAAACTCGGCGTACTTGGCAATCTCGCCGGCTCCCAGGGCCGCGCCCGGCAGCTCAATCATGGTACCCATCTTGTAAGCAACCGGCCTGGCGTTCATCCTGGTTCTGACCTCTTTCTCAACCTCGGCCAGCCCCTTGATCGATTGCCCTTCTATTTTTTTACCATAGATGACCAGCTTAAGCTCATTCTGATTCATAATCAGGGGGATCATTATTTCCGGGTGTACGTTTATGCCTTCCTTCTGCAGTGTATACACCGCCTCGAAGATGGCGCTCATCTGCATCTCGTAGATCTCAGGGTAGGAGACGGCTATTCTGCAGCCGCGGTGGCCCAGCATGGGGTTAAACTCTTGTAATGCCTCGCAACGGGCGATGATCTCTTTGGTGGGCAGCTTCGTTGTTTTGTCCTGGGCGTCCAGGTAATCCAGAAATTTTTTCATCTCATCCGGATTATGAGGCAGGAATTCGTGCAGCGGCGCGTCCAATAGGCGGATGGTCACGTCAAAACCCTGCATAATCTTGAACAGCTTATAAAAATCAGCTTTCTGCATGGGCTTCAGTTTTTCCAGCGCGGTCATGCGCTCCTTTTGCGTATCAGCGATGACCATTTCACGGAACACATTGATCCTCTTCTCGTTAAAGAACATATGCTCGGTTCTGCACAAGCCGATACCGCGCGCGCCGAATGTTCTGGCCAGGGTGGCGTCGCGCGGCGTATCCGCGTTTGCGCGTACATGGAAATCCTTGACGAACCTGTCGACGATATCCAGGAACTCGAGCAGCCCGGACTCCTTGGGGTCAGGCTCGATAAGCTCGGCCTTTCCCAGGAAAATGGTGGGTTTGCCGTAATACGGCACATTGAGGGTTACATAATCACCTTCCTTAATGGTAACCGTTCCTATGGTAGCGGCTCCCGAACCGATCCGCATTACTGTGTTCACCAAGGAGACCTTGCCGTACTGGCGCGCCACAACAGACGCATGGGCGGAATATCCTCCTTCACAGGATAATACCCCGGTGGCCACTTCTATGGCCTTTACGTCCTCGGCAAAGGTTGCAGGCATACAGAGAATAAAGCGCGTATCCTCATCGGCTTGCTGCGCTTTTTTGTATGTATCAAGCAGCTTCTCCGTGTTAAAAAATACCCTTCCGATGGCGGCCCCGGGCGCCCCTGCTATTCCGCCGGCTATCTGTCTCATATTTTTTGTGGAATTAATATCGATTATAGGGTGCAGTATTTCGCTTAACTGCGTGGGTTTTATCTGTTTTATTATATATTCGGCATCTACCACCTTGCGCCGGTATAGATCCAGCATAATCTGGAGGTCGGCCCTGGTCGACCTGTTCATTACTCCGCGCTGATCTATAAGCCAGAGGCGCTTTCCCTCTATGGTAAAGCGGATTGATCTGATCTCCTTGAAATGGTCCTCGATGTTAAGCGCGATCTTTTCCAGCTTGGATAGATACGTGGGCTGTATCTGTTTTATGTCCTTGCCCTCGGCGCCGATCTCATCGAACTTGTTCTGATAGTATTTCCCTTCCAGTTTTTTTTCACCGGTTACGATGTTGCGTGTGAAAAAGATCCCGCTGGCCGACTCCTCGCCGTAATTTCCGTAGACCATGGGCTGGATAATCAGGGCCGTATCCTGGTCGTCCATCTCATCCAGGCGCAACATGCGGCTGATACGCTTGAGTTCGATTTCCAGTTGGGAGTAGGGCTCCCCGAAGAACCCCGACGGTAGAAGCGGCGTGTATTTGGAGATGCTCTGTTTACGCCGGTCAACGCTGATATCGGCCTTAAGCTCCTCGTCCAAAACGGCAATGGCCGCCTCGATTTTTTTCTTGTCGTCCTCCCTGTTCTCAAGCTCCGCGATCTTGGATTCTATTTCAAGACAGCCCTTCATCAAAAACTGCATCTCGTGGTACCCGAAGTTTTCACCCACGTACTTCTTAAACGCATCCACGTTGCCCTCAACCAGGCCGAAATTGTGCAGGGTCGGATAATTCACGATAACCAGGTTCGGGCTGATGACTATTTTCACCAGCATGGGATCTTCCCTGTCTCCGAATTTCTTTCCCGTTATTTTTTCCACCCTGGCGATATATTCCTTCAGATATGGTTTTACATCTATTTTTTCCAGGTCGGCCGCCACATCCGAATCAAAAATAAAACCGGGCAGGATCGGCAGATCAAGGGCCGCCAGCTCCATGGCCCTCCTTCCCCGGATCCCTATATTATCAAGCACGGCCTGCTTTGAAATATGCTCGTTTGCGCTAAAAAAATGAATGTTGTTTTTCATAGATAATCCTCATTTAAAACAGATTCAATACCTGGTTCACCGGGAAACGCAGGAACGCCTCAAACATGGGGCTTGCGCCTTGTTTCAGGTAACGGCGCAGCTTGGCCACATCCTGAATATTTTCCCCCGCCACGGCGATGAGAATGGCGCTGCCGTGCTTCACCTTGCCCCATTTGAAAAGCGCGTTCACGTCATGAATCCGTTCCCCTTCATAGAAAATATACACATCATTACTAGGATATTTTGTGGTATAACTCTGGATGACCTTTTTCCAGGCCTCAACATTCCCGTTATGAAACAGCTCGTTCGTTACGGGTATGGAATACAAAGGAGTCATTCTGCGTTGGCCGGTGGGCGCCGCCGGGGCGGCGGTTTTTTGGGCCGGCGCGGCCGGGGCCGCCTTTCGCGTTACGGTCCTTTTTTTTGCCGGAGCGGCCTCCCGCTTTTCCTCCCGGGGCTTTTTTATCTTTTTCAAGGTATACCGGCCCGTACAGAGTTCGGCAGGGGAGCTGATCTTTTTACCCTGCAGAAGCTGAAGGCATTTTTCCAACGCCAGGTTTTTTAATTTTTCATCAACATCATTACTCACCCCGCCCACGTAAATATTAACCAGCTCATTTTTCTTTAGTGACTGAATGGCCTGCCAATGATTTAACTGTTTGGGATTGATAACCTTGACACCCAACTCCGGATGAAAATAGGCGATTATCATATCGACCGCGTTCCATTTTGCCGTTTCGGATGTCATGCCCTCGAACTCACCCAGGTTATCGGGCATATTATAGGAATAGATTTTATAGTTGTATTTATCAAGCAGAAGTGAATTAAGGATCGGGCTTACCTGGTAGGCTTCGATGGTGTTGTCGTCGATCAACGAGTTCAGGATATCGGCCAGGTTTTCCCGATCATCCATGTCGGCTACAATCTGGTTTAAGGCCTGGATATGGTGAACAACCTTGTTAACACTTTTTCTTTGGTTTAATACTTCGATCTCAAAGGCTATCATTAATATCGTGCCCCTTTTGGTGAGTAATTTTAAAAGAGCAGCCCATAATTGGGCTGCTCTTATTTTTTTTATGTATTATATTTCTTTTAATCCGGAACCTCTGCTCGGCCTGCCTCTTCTCTTTCTTCCGGAATCCACGACTCCCTTGGCCTTGCCCCGGCCTCTTCCGCTTGTACGCTTTGGCGCAGCGAAGGTGGTCTTTGGGGTTTCGGGCGCGCTGAGCATGTCGATGTACTCACCGGAAGCCGCCTCTTCGGAAGGAGTACCGGCGAAAGACTGCGCGATATCCTGCCGTACCGTGGATCTGCGTCTTGAGAATGAAGCGAACGCCGCATCCTGGAATCCCTTGGACACGCCGTGTAGGAACTCATTCAGCACGTTGGCCATGCCATCCAGCGTGGCCTTCTTTTTCTTGATGGAGGTAATATCCACGTCGAGAAGCAGTCCCGGCTGGATATGATACGGGTTGATCAGGTAGTCGAACTTGTTGAATTCGGCCTCAAGTTTGGAAAGCCTCTCTTCCATTACCCGGCGTTTGATGGGATAGCGGTAGCCGTAGACGGACTGCAGTTTTTCGCTCATCAGAATCACCCGGCGTTTCAGTTTATCCTTTTCATACAGGTAGGTTCTGTTCATGCGCTCGATTTCGGTTTCCGCAGGCTTCACAAAGGAGATCTCATCCCAGCTTTTCTCTATGTCTTCGTAGAGGGGATCGCCGGTAACTGCCTTGATCTTCTTTCTGATTTTGTTCTTGACCCGCTTGGCCAGATCCTTGAAATCAACAATGCCTTTAAAGAATTTGGAGTCCTCATACACCATCTCCAGTACGTCCCAGAGGTGCTGTACCTCAACCTCCATGGATTTCAGCATCACGTCGAATGCTTTTCTCTCATTAATCAACTGGGCATTGTCATAGTATTTCAACATGATCTCGTAGCGCTCGTCGGGCAGTTTGCCCGTATCCGTATCCTCATACTCTTTAATACGCAGTTCCCTGGCGTTTTTCAGGTTCTCGATGTACTGGTACCCCATCTTCGAGGTATCAAGGATGGAGGTAATGGAGTTGACCGAGGTGTTATAGCCTCTGTTGCGGATGTTTTCAATATCGATAAGTTTCTTTAAATTTTCACGAATGTTTAAAGTATCGTACTCTTCGGGGTCTATCTCAGCCCGTAATCCTTCGATTTTGTCCATTAAGGATTTGGCGAAGAAGGTATAGCGTTTGGACTTGGGATCGTCCTTGTCGTCCGCCGTATACTGCTCAACCCTGCGCATCTTCTCAAACAGGATTTCGGAGTCATTCATCTCCTCGCGTCCCTCGTCGATGATGCGGTCTTTGAGTTTTTCGATTTCTTTGTCCAGGATGTCGACAATATTCTTGGAGATCAGGTCCTTGATCAGGTACTCAACCGTCACCTGGTAGTGGAAAATCGGGCTGATCAACTCGGAATCAAGAATATTCACCGAAAGCTTGACATCACTGACGGTCTTGGGCTTGTAATTGTTATCCTTGAACGCACATTTCACGATTGAATACGCGTTCTGACCGCGGATAAACGCGCCCACGTCCGATTTCTGCCTTAAAAGTGAATTAGTGAGGTTCTCCAGATCGTTGATGCCTCTTTGAATGTGACCCTGCAGGTGGCCGAACATGTTGACGATAGATTTCTCAATCTCGCCGGTATTGAACTTGTCCATACCACCAATCTGATCCAAGAGCGCGGCAATCTCTTTTGGAGTATAGCGGGCAAGACTCTTCATTTCTTCCTTATCAATAAAGTTTCTTACTTTCTTTACCATTTCATCTTCAGACGTAACAATGAACCTGTTGAACATGTTCTGGTAATTCTGGTTAAAGTAATTGAAGAGCTTCTCTTTTAATCCGCCCATTACGTCCAATCTCTCCAGAACGTCTTTGGGCAGTTTGGAGGCGATGTGGTTCATCACCTTGTCCACTTCTTCACTTAAAAGGAGATCGACTTCGGCTTGCTGATCGCGGAATTCTTGCGCTAATGAGTTTCTGGAACCCACGGCGCTCGGTTTTTCCGGATGAAACACATTGGGGCTTTTAGGTAGATCTACACTTCCCATAATTACTCTCCTTATTTTTAAGTATTTATTATTAATAGATTATTCACATTCAAGGTAAAAAGTAAAGTAACTTTTTTTTTTTTTTACACTTCCAATTAAATTAATTATAATGCATTATAGAAGCATATGAAAAAAGGAGGCTGACACAATGATACGACTTCAACGGAGAGCCTTGTTTCTCGTTTTTTTTCTTTTTACGGGCATATGTGCGTGTTTTGCGGACGAGCGCCCGCCCATCGACATCATGATGGCCGTAGACGTATCCAAATCCATGGCCCAGGAAATCACGGCCGTAAAAGACTACATCAACAACGACCTTCTTGAAAATTACGTCCAAAACGGAGATTTTCTTCTTATTATAATATTTTATGCCACCACCGAGGTTAGGGTTTCCATGCCCGTCAACAGCAGGGAAGACCTGGAAAAGGCAAAAGAGATCGTCTCGGGGTTCAAGGCCAACCACCCGTGGACCGATATCGGAAACGCGCTTGATGTGCTTAAGCTGGAGATGCAGGCATACGCGGATGACAACAGGGACAAATTCCTGATCATCATCACGGACGGTGAGCAGACCGCGCCGTGGAGCAAGTATACCCAACCGGGCGGCAAGGTGAACCATGAGTTATTGCAGAACGCCTATACCGAAATAGCCAAACGGGGATGGAAGGTGCAGTTTCTGGTAAGCGGCGGCAGCAGCACGGTCAAGGAAATGGCTCAAAAGATGTCCGGTACCTACACCGAAATTTCCGAGAACCCCACGGAAAAGGAGCTTTCCGAAAGTGTGCAGGAACCGGGAGGGATCGTCAAAATTACAGGGCAGCCGCAGACCATTACCGTTACCGGCGGGGGACAGGCCGTCCTGCCCCTGACTCTTTCCGGCTCCGGTTTTACAAAGGACCAGGAAATTATCATAAATGATATCATCTTTTACTCGGGCAGGGCCGGTGAGTTGCATCTACTGAAAAAGGGATTCCACTTTTCGGTACAGCCCGATCAGACCGTACAGACCGAAATTCCGTTGCAGCTTCCCGCAAACCTGGCGGCGGGGGACTATGCGGGTGATCTCACCTTCTCCTTTTCCAGCCAGGCGATTTTCACCCCAGGCAGAATAGAAGCACGGCTGCATGTAAACGGGTTTCTGGAAAACTATCCGTGGGTAATCGCGGTCGCCGTACTCGTGCTTGCTATACTGGTTGTGCTTTTTATCCTCCTGTTGAACAAACGGGCCAAAGCCCACACCCTTATTTTCAGGCTGATCGTGGAAGAAGAGCCGTTGAAGGAAGGTAGGGACATATTCAGCCTGAAAATCGGGCACCAGCTGTACCTGAATGAAAGTATGGACATGCTGTCACTTACTTCGCAGAAATCTCCGCGCAGTATCGCCAGGCTTACGGGCCAGGAGGGGGCCATAAAGTTGGAGGCACTGAAAGAGGACCAACTGCCCGGCGTGAAGAAAACAAAAGGCAATATTCTGGGAGAAAGAATAGAAGTAATGTCTTCTTCGGGAAGAAAACTACACATTACTCTACGAAAATAATGCCTCATGCATACGTTTGCTCTTTTGCTTTGTGAAATCGGCTTACCCGACAGCATTCCCGGTTTTAGCGCCGGCTACCAGGCGGGTGGTCTACCTTTTTGGGGCAACTATTATGTTATAGATGTTCTCTGCGCCAATTTTTCCGAATGGCAGGGGCTGTCCACCTTTATTTTTACCACGGAAAACGGGCAGGAGCAGACGGGACTTCTGGGCGAATGCCGGCCGGAAGCGGTGCGTATCGAGGTACCCGCCGACGGCGGCGCCCAGTTTTTTACGGCACGTCTGCGGGAAATCCCTCAGGATTTTTTTATTATGAGCGGTATGTCATTTGTTTCGCTATTTAACGCCGATGAACTTTTACGGATAAGCGAAACGCGTGCCTTGGATATCATCAAAATCTCCGTGAATCACACGCCCCTTGAAATGTTCGTCGTACGCAAAGAACAGCTTTGTGAGCTTTTGGAAGAACAAAAAAGCATACTGGCCGCCGAACGCCATTTTCTCAAGGCTCTGTTCAGGCGCGTACTGCATCACTCATTCGAACAGATTGAGGATATACCGGGCAAGGTATTTTTCCATTATAATCTGATGCAGTATTTCAGGGAAAACCTCAATTACATAGACTACTCCTGTGATCTTGAGTTTTTTAAAATCCTGCCGCGTTTCCACGCTCCCGCACATGCCCTGAAGGATTCCTACATCGGCAGCGAAGGGAGTGTAAAGGACTCCTTTATTTCGCAGGGGGTGGAGGTGTACGGGAGAGTCGAACGTTCGATACTCTTCCCCAATGTTTCAGTGAAGAAAAACGCTCACATTATAAATTCGGTGATATTAAACAACAATCGAATCGGCAGCAATACCCTGATTAAAAACACGCTTATTCTTCCCAACACCAAGGCGGACCCGGCCATGTCATCCAATATCGAGGACAACTGCCGCATAGGAGAAGACTCCCCCTCCGTGACGAACAAGACATTTCCAGACCAGGTCAGTCACGGAATGACGGCGCTGGGTATGAACACAAGAATCCCCAAGGGATACAGCATAGAACCGGCATGTTTTATCGCCGCGGACGTTCCGTCGGCAAGGATTAAGCAATACGAAAAACTCCGTAAGGGAGACAGTATCGTCAACGGTTGAAAAATGTTTTTTAAACCAGTAATCGATTTTATCGAGCAGAACCAGAAATTCATCCTCACGGCACATGAAACCCCGGACGGCGACGCGATCGGCAGCGAATGCGCCCTTACCATGGCGCTTAAAAAAATGGGGAAAAAGGTAAAGATATTCAATTCGGACGCCACCCCTTTCAAGTTCAGGTTCGTGGATGTGGGCCATGACGTCAAGGTGCTTAAAAACAAGGATCAATTGCCCAAAGACCTGTCGGAATACGTGCTTTTTATTCTTGACACCAATGATACCAACAACATCGGGATTATCGCGGATTACGTGCTTCCCTATGTGAAGCAGTATTTTATCATCGATCATCACGACAGTGATATCGTGGTTCAGTCCGGCAACCTCATTCAGCGGGGCGCCTCCTCCACCGCGGAACTGATTTACCTGCTTTTTCAAGAAATGAACGCGGAAATCGACATCAATATGGCGCACGCCCTGTACACGGCCATAGTGTATGATACGGGCTCGTTCGTGTATCCCAAAACCACGGCCGTCACCTTCAAGATAGCGTACGAGATGGTAACACTGGGCGTTAATCCCAACTATGTGTTCTCCCGCGTATACGAATGCAATTCCATCTCCTCGGTAATCCTGGAGTCCAGGGTGCTTTCAAGCCTGAAGTTGGAACTGAACAACCACGTAGCCGTTCAGACCATGCCCAAGGAGGTTATTCTGGAATCCGGCTCCAAATACGAGGAGGCGGATCAGATCATCAACATTCCCCTTAAGGCCGAGGCCATCCGTGTCTCCATTTTCTTTAAAGAAGACTTAAACGGGCTCCAGCGCTGCTCCCTCAGGTCAAAGGGAAATATCGATGTGGTGGAAATCGCGCGCAGCTTCGGCGGCGGCGGGCATAAGAACGCGGCAGGGTTCAAATGCAGGGAGTCACGGGAAATAATCCGAAAGAAAGTATTGCAAAAATTAAAAAAATATTTTAAAGATGAGCTATGAGACAAAGAATCCTGCCGGCTCTGCTCTGTGTTTTGCTTTTCTGCGGATGTTACTCCTCAAGCGACCGGCAGCAGGGGGGCGGTTATCCCAAAAAGATCATTCCCAAAATCGAGGGAGGCCGGTTTCAAATCCAAACCGGAACAACTCTCGGCCCCAACCAAAGCTATTATGAAAAACAAGCCATGGAAATATCCCTGCCCCCGAACAACAATCCCATCCAGGTACTCAATAAAAATCTTGACATTGACTCCCAGGACGAACAGATTATCGCCGTAAAAACCAAAGATGATCCCGAGTCTCCCATCAGGATAATCCTTGCCGATTACGACAGCGTGCGTGGCCATTATATCAGGGCCTGGGAAGGACGGACCGACGCGGTACAGGTAAACACCTTTACCATCAGCCTCAAGGACATGGTCGGTGATCATCAACTGGAGATCGTCTGCCGCGGCACGAATTCCAAGGGGGATCTTACCCTGAACATCTTCCGCCGTACGCCTTCCTCCAGCCTGGAGATAAATTATTATTCGATCTGCAGGGTCATCTCCGACGGTACGATCGACATATTGGAGAGTGAGCGTAATCTCAGCTACCAGGAAGGCTTTACCTTCGGGGACAGCTTCCCTATTATCGCCTACAGAAGCGATACCGAGCCGCCGCTCGGCGCCCATATTATAAAGGAGACCTATTTATTTTACCGCCCCACGGGCCGGTACGAGATTGAGTCTTCCGTACGCCTTTCCAGCGAAAAGGTCGAGGAATCCCAACTCAGTTCACTCATAACCAGCTCAACCCCCAAGCTGTACGAGGAATATCTGCACGGTTTCTGGTATAAGCTGGGCCAGGACGAGCAAGGTTTAAGGAACGAGGTTGTGCTGTTTTTTGATACCATAAACCGTGAGATCGTACTTTACTCGGGCGAGGTCCAGGAAATATATCAATGGAAGGGCTCCAAACAGTTTTACAAAAACCTCACCATCTTTTCGGAAAACAAATTATTGCAGTCTATCAGCCCGCAGTTCACGATCACGCTTGCCTCCATAGACCAGATTAGGCTTTCGATATCCGAACCCTCGGAGAACGACCAATGGGGCGGCACGTATGTCAAGGTCAAAAAGGAACTGGAAGACAGCATCTTTGTCCACACGCAGCGTGTCACCGAACCGCTGTCCCTGGGTCTAGAGGGCCGCTATAAAAGCAAGGACGACACGGTTCTGCTTTTTCAAAAACCACACTTTACCTGGATAGACAAGGACTCCTCAAGCTTTGAGGGCGGATATACGATTTATAAAATCCGGCAAAAGGATACCTTTATTAATGTACTTTTTTTGAAGTTCGTCATGGAAAACGGCTTGTCCGTCAAGGACAAAGTTTTTATTTTAAAATATAATGAAGAAAAAAAAGATGCATATATTATTAGAACACTTACCCTTGTTCCGGCCAAAGTGAGCATACACGGTATTACTGAAAAAATAGAAGAACCTATAATCTTTACCCAGGAAACGAACTCGTAAACCCGGCGGCTTTATTCTGCCTGGTGCGGTATCCGGGGTATGGATTAATCGAAAGCGGAGGAATACATCAGGTGAAAATCCCACGATACTTTACTAAAAAAGGCACAGATCCATACAAAGGAATCAATTTTTCGGCACGCATCTCTGAAATAAAAAGCCTGGACGGAAAGATAATCTTTCGCCAGGAGAATGTGATTGTTCCGGATTTCTGGTCACAGATCGCGGTTGATATCCTGGCCCAGAAATACTTCAGAAAAACGGGGGTGCCCCTCCCGGACGGAACAACCGGGGGAGAGAACGACGCACGCCAGGTGTTTCACCGCCTGGCCCATACATGGACCGAATGGGGCAGGCGCTACGGTTATTTTGACACCGAAGAGGACACAGCCGCCTTTTATGATGAGATCGTCTATATGCTGGCCCATCAACTGGCCGCGCCCAACTCACCGCAGTGGTTCAATACGGGATTGTTCTCGGTATACGGCATCACCGGTCCGCCCCAGGGGCATTACTACGTTGACCCGGAAACAAATCGGGTGGAAAAGTCGGCCAACGCTTACGAGCGTCCGCAGCCCCATGCCTGTTTTATTCTCTCGGTGAAAGACAACCTGGTCAACGAAAACGGGATCATGGAACTGGTAACGCGCGAGGCGCGCCTGTTTAAATACGGCTCCGGCACAGGCTCCAACTATTCGTACCTCCGCAGCAAAAACGAGCCCCTAAGCGGCGGAGGCGTTTCCTCGGGACTGCTTTCCTTTTTGAAGGTGGGCGACCGCTCGGCCTCATCAATTAAAAGCGGGGGTACCACCCGCCGCGCCGCGCGTATGGTGTGCCTGGATGTCGACCACCCCGATATCAGGGAGTTTATCAACTGGAAGGTGGAGGAGGAATACAAGGTCGCGGCCATGGTAGCGGGAAGCAGGGTAATTAAACGCTATATCGAGCGGCTTTACGCCCTGCTTGCGCACAGTGAACCCAGCCTTTTCCCCGAGGACACCTTTAATCCCCTGAAGAACGGCACGCTTTTTGAGGGTGTTAAGGAGGCGCTGCGGGATAACATTCCGCCCACCCTGATCTTCCAGATCCTCAAACTGGCCGAGCAGGGGGTTACCCTGGAGGACATCCGTACCTACACTACGGAATGGGACAAGGAGGCCTATAATACGGTCAGCGGCCAATCCTCCAACAATTCCGTACGCCTTACCGCAGAGTTCATGGCCGCCGTGGAACAGGATAAGACGATAGGGCTTACGGCCAGAACAAGCGGGAAAACCATGGATACGGTTCCGGCGCGCGAACTCTGGGAGGAAATCGCCCTGGCGGCCTGGCGCTGCGCCGACCCCGGCGTACAGTACCATACCACCATCAACGAATGGCATACCTGCCCGGAGGACGGGGAGATCCGCGCGTCCAATCCCTGTTCCGAATACATGTTTCTGGACGATACGGCCTGCAACCTGGCCTCCCTTAACCTCCTGGCCTTTTACAAAAAGAAACATGGTGAGCTTGACCTCGATGCCTACCTGCATGCCGTTCGCCTGTGGACCATAGCGCTTGAGATCAGTGTGGTGATGGCCCAGTTTCCCAGCCGGGAGATCGCGCGTAAAAGCTATGATTACAGGACGCTCGGCCTAGGGTATGCCAACCTGGGGGCGCTGCTCATGCAGATGGGCATTGCCTATGACAGCGAGCGGGCCAGGAGTATCTCCACAGTGCTGGCCGCCATCCTCACCGGCCAGGCCTATCTCACCTCGGCCGAAATGGCCGCAGAACTGGGCGCCTTTCCCCGCTTTGCGGACAACCGCGAGCATATGCTGCGCGTCATCCGCAATCACCGGCGCGCCGTCTATGCGGCCCCGGCCCGCGAATACGAAGGGCTTACCATCACTCCTTCGATACCGGACCCGGACCTGTGCCCGGGCACGCTGCTTAAAGCCGCGCGTTCGGTCTGGGATAAGGCCCTTGAGCTGGGGGAGAAGCACGGGTACAGAAACGCCCAGGCGTCGGTCATCGCGCCCACAGGCACCATCGGCCTGGTAATGGACTGCGATACCACGGGCATAGAGCCCGATTTTTCCCTGGTAAAATTCAAAAAACTCGCGGGCGGAGGATACTTCAAAATCATAAACTCCTCCATTCCCCCGGCCCTGGAACGCCTGGGATATGACAAAAACCAGGTCAAGGATATCGTGGACTACTGCATGGGCCGCGGCAGCCTGGAGGGGGCCCCGTTTGTCAACCGCGCCTCGCTGGCCGAACACGGGTTTTCCCCCGCCCTGCTCGACAAGATCGAGGGCACGCTGAAAAGCGCCCACAACCTGGGTCAGGCCTTTTCCCCGGCCGAGCTGGGTGAGGAGTTTTTAACGGCGGTCTTGAACCTGGACCCGGTAAAGGCGCGCGCATCCGGATTTGACCTGCTGGCCCACATTGGCTTCAGCCCCGAGCAGATCGGGGCGGCCAATACCTATGTCTGCGGTACCATGACGGTGGAGGGGGCCCCGCACCTTTCGCCCGAGCATTACCCTGTTTTTGATACGGCCAACCGCTCTGGGAAGGACGGCAAGCGTCACATCCTTTGGCAGGCGCATATAGAGATGATGTCTGCGGTACAGCCCTTTATTTCCGGCGCCATCTCAAAAACCATTAATATGCCGCAGAACTCTACCATAGAGGACGTGAAAAACGCCTACCTGCAGTCATGGAAGAAGATGCTCAAAGCGGTTGCCATCTACCGTGACGGTTCCAAACTGAGTCAGCCGCTTACCTCATTGGCCCCGGGGGAGGACGCACTTGCCGATTCTCTTATTGAGCTGCTGCGGAGGGGTGTCAAATCTTCACCCACGGTAAGCCCCGGGATGCCGGCCGCCGTTCCGCCCGCCGGCGGAAAAAAGAGAAGGCCGCTGCCAACCCGCCGCGGGGGGTACACCCAGAAGGCTAAAATTGCGGGTCACAGCCTTTTTTTACGCACCGGGGAATACGCTGACGGCAGCCTGGGCGAAATCTTCCTGGATATGCACAAGGAAGGCGCCGCGTTCCGCTCACTTTTAAACAGCTTTGCCATCGCCATCTCCCTGGGGCTGCAGTACGGCGTGCCTCTGGAGGAGTTTGTGGATGCCTTTACCTTTACCCGTTTTGAGCCCAACGGCGTGGTGGTGGGACATCAGAATATCAAGATGGCGACATCGGTCATCGATTTTATCTTCAGGGACCTGGCCTTTTCCTACCTGAAGCGCACGGACCTGGTGCAGGTGAAGCCGGACGACCTGATCGCCACCAGCACCATGGAGAAGCAGGCGGAGGGCGGACAAGACGCGGCCTGGCAAGAGGACGAATCCTTCAGCGCCGCGGAGGAGGCCCGGGCCGCCCGGCAGATCGGGTATGAGGGCGATCCCTGTCCGGAATGCGGGCATTTTACCCTGGTCAGAAACGGCACCTGCCTTAAATGCGAGACCTGCGGGGGCACCACAGGCTGCTCATGATGTTACCGCGTGACGTCGGCTGCTCGTAATCCAACGCGGCCACCGGATCATCGTGATCCCGCTCGACGCCGCTTACCCTATATAAGGAAATACAGATTCCGCGGATTTTATTGCTCACGGATAAACACGGATCGGGCACGGATTTAAGCGAGAATTGTCAATCAGCCAGGTTATTCTTTTTTTAATCCGGGAACCTTTTTCGATTATATTGTATTACATTGATAAGAAAATCAAAACCTAGACTAATACGTGAATGACAACGATGTAATAGGCATGGTACAGACGGGAGACACACAGGCATTTGCCGTACTTGTCAGAAAGTACCAGTACAAGCTTTTAAACTTTATCTATCGTTTGACAAACGACAAAAATCATGTGGAAGATATCGGACAGGAAGTATTTTTGAGGGTCTACAAATCCCTGAAAAGATTCGACATAAAAAGGGGCGTTCCTTTTTCCGCATGGCTTTTTATTATCGCGCGTAACTATTGCATTAACGAGATAAAAAAGGGCGGAAAGATGAAATATGTTTCCTTAAACGAACAAACCGCGCAGACTACGGGAAGCGAAACACATGACGATATGCTTATACACAAGGAACAGAGGGAGGCTTTGGCCGGTTCGGTGGAACAGCTTCCCGAGCCTTTTAAAAGCACAATTTTAAAAAGTCTGGAAGGAAAATCATTGCATACCATCGCCAAGGAACAAGCCGTGCCCCAGGGTACGGTCAAATCAAGGCTCTCCAGGGCCAAACAAAAATTAACTCGTTTTATACATACCTTCTCAGGAGAAAAGCCGTGAAAGAGTTTAAAGCGTCCACTGATTTCGTATCAAAGGTCATGGGAAAAATCGACTCGTATGAGCGCACAAAAAAGGCGGGATTGTACTTTTTAAAAGAATTGACCGATTATGGCGCCATACGCTGTATGCTCACCGCAGGCGGCGTGCTTTCCGCCTTGTACAATATTTTTATGCTTTTTATATGGGTTTTTATTCCCGCGGCAAGCCTCTAGCGGGAACCTTTCCGGAGGTCGGGGTGTATTATATAACGGAGGTTAATATGAGAGAAAACGAATATAATTACAAAAGAAAAACATGGGCCGCCGCCGTATTGAGTATGGTCATGCCAGGGCTGGGCCAGATGTATAACGGAGAACTGCTTAAAGGCGTATGCTTCTTTATGGGATCGGTCTTAATAGCTTTCAGCGGTCTGTATGCGTCCGTCTATTTCCAGGACAAGCTTATACTGCCCTTTGTTTGTCTTTGCTTTATTGTGTATATGGCCGTGTACATCCTGGCCGTCATAGACGCTTTTCGCGCGTCGCGAAAAACCGAAGAACCAATAGCAAAAAAATCGTATAACCGCTGGTTCTTTTATCTTTTTGCCTGGACGGCGGGCGTTTTCATCATGTTCTGCGCCGCGCAGTATATTAACGGTAATATTTTTGTGCAACTTAAAATCGCGGGCAGAAGTATGGAGCCGGAAATAAAAAGCGGTGATATCGTGCTTTTAGACAAAACAGCGGGAGAAAGAACACCCTACAGTATAGGAGACATTGTTGTCTTCAATCATTTTGATGGTAAAACAAGGCTTTTAATGAGAAGAGTGCATGCCGTGGCGGGGCAGGAAATCACCCTGCGTGGTCAAAGCGTCACAGTCCCCCCCAGTTGCTTGTTTGTGGAAAGCGATAATGCAAACCTGGATAATCATAACACCGAGGAGCTTTTAGTCCCGGTAAACGATATAATCGGTAAAGTACGTATCATCTTTTAAGTCACACCATCCAGCGCCCGGCATGATTCTACCCGGGGATGGGTACGTCCCGCCACATGCGGGAACACCTGACCACTAAATTATAATTTAGTGGTCAAGTACATGACCTTTACAGCGATGAGAAAAAGATTACGGTTTTATAAAAAAGGAGGTTTCTGATGGCGTAGTTATGAAAAAGGAAATACAGATTACGCGAATTACAGTTGGTTTTGGTTATAAAATATTTTAATCTGCGAAATCCGTGTTCCCGGATGCGGCTGACTGTGTTCCGACGGATAGCGGATAAAAATAACCCGCTACCCACTTTACACAACACTGCGCTTATGATATGGTGCAATGCTTTAAAGGGAAATCATATACACTTTATCATAAAGGACAAGGACAATATGGCAAGAAAATGTGAGATTTGCGGTAAATCCACGGTAAGCGGAAATAATGTTAGTCACGCGCATAATAAAACCAGACGCGTATGGAAGCCGAACCTGGTAAAGGTAAAAACCGTTGTTTCAGGTAAAAACACAACCATAAAGGTATGTACGCGTTGTTTGCGCAGCGGAAAAGTTGAAAAACGCATCTAGGCGCTCGGCGCCTGTATATAATTACACGTACAACCTCCCTGCCCTCTTTACTTCCGCCCGGAGCGGCCTATGACCTGGGAATCGTGGCAGCGTCTGGTCGAGCAGCGCACTGAAGCCTTCCTTACCGCCCGGAAACGCAGAAGATTACGCAAACAACACAAGCGAAAACACCCGCTTATTGAATGGACCCTAATTATTTTAGAGGTGGTGTGTATTGTAATCCTTATCAACCTGTTCCTGTTCCAGAACTACCGCATTCCTTCGGAATCCATGGTTCCCGAGCTGAAAATAGGCGATCTGATATTCGTGGAGAAACTCATTTTCGGCCCGGAGATTCTTCCCGGCCGGATCAAACTGCCCGCCCTGCGTACGCCTCACCGGGGCGAGGTTGTGTCTTTTGAAAGCGGCAGTTATGCGCTGTACGGCCCCTGGGTGGAGTTCTGGGAGCGTTTTGTTTACATGATTACGCTTACCATGGTGAACCTCAAGGTAGATCAAAATAACCAGCCCATACATGACCTGTTGATTAAAAGGGTAATCGGACTGCCGGGCGAGCGGATTCGCCTTTCCGGGGACGGGGGTATGGAAATCCTGCCCCTATGTGAAAACAAATGGCTTAAAGAGACCGAGTTCCAGAAACTGATCTCACATTATTATACAAGGCAGGAGGATGAGGAGCCCGGTGAGCGGCTTATGCAGACCGACAGATACCTTTCCCTGTACCTCGGCATCATGAACGACCTGGAAAACAGGCCGTATGACACAGATCTGCAAAGCAAGTGGTTCAGGCAGTATCTGGGTTGGTATATTCCGCCGGATAGGTTTTTCCCCATGGGTGACAACAGGGAGCGTTCATACGACGCGCGTGAATACGGTCCGGTGCCTTTAAAAAAAATCCAGGGCAAGGCCCTGTTTCGCTGGCTTCCCTTTCAGCGCATCGGCGCCATCAGGTAATCAGGTATTGTATTCCATTAACTTTTTGTATACAAAATCCGCGACTGTTGGGTCTATGTTTTTACTAGCCTCTTTAAATTTTGAGGCGATGGCCTTTTTGTCGAACAGGCCGTCCGATACCAGAATTGCGGTCTGTTTATGCCCGGGAACATCCTCACCCGAGTCGATTGCGTCATGGGAAAAACCGGTCTCCTTAAGCCAGGTAAGCGCCCGTTCGTCATAATTCTTTTCATAACACAGTTGGAAACCTTCCACCTGCCGCTCAGCGTCATACCAGATAATCAGGTCAAAATAATCGTCAAAAAACCAGCGCCGCAGTCCTTCTTCCTTTCGCTGTCTTACGTCCTTGAACTCCGTAAGCATTTTTTCACTCTCCTCTATCAGCAAATATACCGCGTAATAATGTAATTTGCAATTGCCGGGCCGTCTTTCAAACATGACACAATATTGTCAAAGTTAGATTGTATAATTTTAATAGGAGAAAGAATTATGAATGTATTACCAAAACTGGCCCATGCGTCCGGAAGACGCGACAATCTGCCCAACCAAAAACTGGCGGCCGAACTCGCAGGCAGCGAAAACACGGAGGGTATTCGGGAACTGGTCAATAACCTGAACAACCCGAACAGGGACATCCAAAGCGACTGTATCAAGACGCTCTACGAAATCGGCTACCTGAAACCAGAACTGATTGCCGCTTATGTAAAGGATTTTATAACCCTGCTCAAGCACCGCAACAACCGCATGGTATGGGGAGGCATGATCGCCCTGGGGGTTATAGCCCGACTTAAGGCTGAAGAGATTTTCACTCACCGTGATGAGGTGATGCGTGTAATGGAAGGCGGTTCGGTGATTGCCGTGGATAATGCGGTAAAAACCCTGGCCGGCGTGGCATCGGTCAACGCCTCCTACCACGTGGTTATCTTTCCGCGGCTGCTCGGCCACCTGCAAAACTGCAGGCCCAAAGAGGTTGCCCTTCACGCCGAGTTCATCTATACGGCGGTGAACGACCGGTGCGCACAGGAGTTCGGGCGTGTTTTGCAAAAGAGGATGAGCTGCCTGAATGAAGCCCAGAAAAAGCGCGTAAACAGGCTGCTTAAGGCTATTTAAAACTGGCGATTCTGCCCAGTTCCCCGAGAAGCGGGGCCACCGATTTAAGGCCCTGGAAATAGATACTGAAATCACGGTACCAGCTCATATTGCACAGGTTGCAGGAAGTTTTTTTGATGTCCTTCCTGGTCAACTCCAGGATGTTGCCCATGCTTCTCTCAAAAAACATGCAGGGGAAGGTTTGGAACTTCCAGTCGATAAAAAGCGACCTGTAGCCCCCCAGGCAGGTATAGCGTGGTTTTTTCCCCTCAAGGTACATGATGATATTTTTAATGGAAGGAGCCGGGTTTACAATATTATAGTCTTTTTTCAGGCGCAGAATCTCCCGGAGGGAGGTAATCAGTTCCTCCTTTGACAGCCTGATCGCCTCGCCGCCCAGGGTATAGGTTGGTGACTGTGAAAAAACTGGGTAGTTCATGGAAATGCTGTCAAACCCCAGCGCCCGGCATTTTTCCATGAGGTCCGGCAGTTCCCGATGGTTAAAGTCTGAAATAAGTACGCAGGCTGTGGTGAATATCCGGCGCTGTTTTAGCCCCTTAAGCGCGGCCTCAATTCCCTTGATTGAATCTGGAATCTTGCGCGCCTTGAATGCAACCTCCTCAACATGGTGGTCGATGGAGATACCCATGATATCGATATCCGTCTCTTTCAGGATATCCAGACGCTTCTTGTTTAGAACGCGGGGATCGGCCGTGATGGTGGTGGTAATCATCTTGTTCTCGGCACAATGCTCCGCAATCCGTTTAAAAGCCGGGTGCAGCAGGGGCTCACCACCGGTAAGGGTGATAAAATTGACCCCAAGCTCTTTCAGTTTGTCCACCGTGGCAATAGCCTTGTCCGTGTCGACCGTAAATTTTTCTTTTTGGGCCCATATGGAACAAAATGAGCATTTTGCCGTACAGATATTGGTAAGCGCGAACTCCGCTACACGCAGATCTCCCCGCAGCAGTGATTTTATAAATTCACTTTTTTTCCCCATAACAACTTTACACCATCTCAATAATAAGATAAAAACAAACGGAGTATAGTATATTCACATCTTACCTGTCAAGGTAAAGACCGATTAATATAGGCGGCCGGGCTGCCTCATAGCCGGAACCTTTCAGGCCGTGCGGAATACGGGCAGTATTTTATTTTCTTTATATTGCATTTTATTTATATTATTGGTAACAAAAAGAACGAAGTGAATGGCTGACAGCGGAACTACAACCAAAACACCTCAGCACAGTGGCGTGGCCACGCTCCTTGGGAATCCCAGGAGTGCCATTATCAGGCTTTCCCTGCCCATGATCGTGGCCATGTCCGTGCAGTCCCTCTACAATTTAGCGGATAAGATTTGGGTGTCCGGCCTGGGCAAGGCGGCTTTGAGCGCAACCGGCCTGTATTTTCCTTTCATGATGCTGGCCATTGCCGTCTCCGTGGGGCTGGGCATCGGCGGCGGTTCGGCCATCTCCAGGTTCATCGGCGCCGGCAACAAGGAAAACGCCAACAGCGTGGCAGTGCATACCATTGTCTTCGCCGTTGCCCTGGCCGTTATTTATTCCGTGCCCCTGTACCTGTTTGCCGAACCGATCTTCCATATTATGGGCGCCGGAGAGGCGCTTGAGATGTCGCTTGATTACGGCCGTGTGATGATCCTGGGTTCGGTTTTCATCTTCCTGGCCAACATCGGCAACTCCTTTCTGCGCAGCGAGGGGAACGCCAAGGCCGCCATGTTCGCCATGCTTACGGGCACGATTCTGAATGTGCTTCTGGATCCGCTGTTCATTTACAGCATCTCCGTGCCCCTGCCCTTTTTATCCCCCACAACAATGGTCAACATCGGGCTTGACCTGGGAGTAGCCGGCGCGGCCTATGCCACGATTCTCTCGTTCGCGGTCTCCTGCGGCCTTCTTGCCTACTGGCTGTTGATCAAGAAAAACAACTACATTCAGATCCACCTGAAAAATTTTCGTTTCCGTGGAGCGATTGCCCGGGACATTTTCCGGGTGGGCTTTCCCTCGACCCTTTCCCAGGGCTCCATGTCGCTGATGATGCTGCTGCTTAACCTGATTATCACCGCCGTGGCCGGGTACGTGGGCGTGGCCATCTTTCAAACGGGCTGGACCGTGGTCTCCATCGCCATTCTCCCGCTTTTGGGCATAGCCTCCGCTGTTACCGCGGTATCCGGCGCAACATACGGCGCCGGATATTACGTAAAACTCAAACAGGCTTTTTTATACGCCGTTAAGTTCGGTTTTGTAATAGAGCTGGGAATAGCCCTGCTCACGCTTGTGTTCGCGCCGTACATAACTCACATCTTTACGCTTTCCGAAGACACCAAGGAGATCATTCCCGATATCACCCATTTTTTGCGTATCGTCTGGCTGTTTTACCCGGCCGTAGCCGGCGGCATGCTTTCCTCGGCCCTGTTTCAGGGCGTAGGCAAGGGGCTGTACTCATTTATCATCACCATCATCCGCACACTCGGTCTCACGGCCCTGGGCGCCTATATTTTCAGCATCGGGTTCGGAATGAGGCTTGAAGGCATTTATATCGGCATCATTATCGGCAGCTGGTGTTCCAGTATCATCGCCTTCACTTGGGCCAATATCTTCATCAATAAACGGTTGAAAAAAGCGACCGCGACGGAGCCCGAAACCGCGCGCGCCGCTGCGGACCGATAAGAGGCGGCTCCGTATTAACGGACGGCCGGTGTGGCGGACGGCTGAATCCGCTACTTGACACTTCCCGGAAATTTGCGTATGAAAACAGTTAGCATGCCGCTTCAGGACCAGCTTCTTCAAATAATCCAAAGCCCCTACATCCTACTGGGAATTCCCATAGGCCTGCTCTGCGGAGTATTCGGGTACCGCCTGTTCAAACTGGTGCTTTTTGTCACCGGATTTTGTTTCGGCATGCTTCTGACCCTTTCGGTAACCCAGGCCATGAACCTTCAAGCCGGGAGTATGATTATCAGCATCATTGCCGGCATACTCTTCGGGTTGATCTCCTTTTTCCTCTATCAACTGGGGATTTTCTTCATTGGCGCTTTTATGGGTGGTACATTGGGGAGTCTGCTAGGCGGTACGGCGGCCGGGGGCGGACAGGGAGTGCTTTACCTGATCCTGATCTGCGCTGCGCTCGGTGGAGTGCTGGCGCTCGTTTTACAGAAATTCCTTATTATGTTCGCCACCTCATTCGTAGGCGCGCTGTTCTTCACCCTGGGACTGCTGTCCGCCCTCACAAAAACCATAACCGTTTTTCACTTTATCCTGATCGCGGTCCTGACCGCCTGCTTTATGGTTATCCAGTATGTGACAAGAAAGAAAACGCAGCCTGAAGCACGGGGAAGGACCCTCCCCCCCACTGACTGAATTCACTTTCCAGCGTTAACATGCGCTCATTCCTTTTTTTTAAATAAATCTAAAAAACCGAAAAGCGGCTTTTTCTTCATACGGGCGGCCGTCAGACTGTCTTTTTTTTCGGCCCGCCCCGAGTAAGAGAATAATTCATGTTTACCGAAAACCGTGATGAAGTACGCGACATCATTTTTAACTGAAAGCACCGGATAAAAGGTGATTTTGGTCTTTTCTTTTTCAATGGTAACGGCGCTCTTGGTCTTATTTCCCTCCAGAAGGATCGCCGTAAAATCCAGTTCCTTGATGTAATCCGCTAAGGCTTTTCCCGTCACTTCGGCTGAAACAAGCTTGTTTTTTTCGGCAAACCCGCCGCTTGTTTTTCTGATTTCACCCGTGATATCCACCACAAGCAGGGGAACCTGGACGAACTCCATCAGTTTATCAATGACTGCATTGAGCAGGAGGATGCGGCTGCTCTTCCGCTCACCCAGCTCATGGAGTTCGCGGTACATGCTTTGCATTCTCAATCCAAGCGCCCCGAAGAAGTCAAGCCGATCCAGGGGGAAGTGCCCGCTTTGCTTGAATATATCTATCATCCTGTCCAGTTTTTTCAATGCCTGCCGGTTGAAAATAAAACCGCGAACGGGAATAAAACCGATGATCGCTATCGTGATAACTCCATAGAAAAAAATACGCTCGGCGAGGAATTTTTCCCCGCTCGCCATGAGCATGAAATAGCTCATGACGGATTCGCCTATGATAAACCCGAGCGCCAGGACAAGAAAAATCACAAAATGCCGCATTCGAAAAAATAACATACCATCTCCTTAATCTTATTCCAGTTCCGCCAGCGCCTCAAAATCCGCGTTCCTGCCCACTAGAAGAAAAATATCATCTTCATTCAGGACAATGTTTGCCTCGGGCAAAAGGAGTTCTTCTCTCTGCACGGGGTTTCCCACGTCATCAATGTCCTTGATATTACGTTTGATGGATACCATGTGCAGATTGAATTTCTCGCGCAATTTGATGCTTTTCACCGTCTGCCCGAAAAAAAGACGCGGCACCTGAACCTCCGCGAAACTATACTCTTTAGACAGGGGAATCGTGTCAAGGACTTCGGGCGAAATCAGCTTAAGGGCAATACGCATGCCTTCGTCGACCTCGAGGTTGATGACCTCGTTCGCGCCCACCTGCCGCAGCACCGTCTGGTGAATATCCGACACGGCACGGGCCACGATGTAGGGAATACCCCGCTTTTTCAACAGCGCGGTGGCGAGAATACTCGCTTCGATATTGTCCGCGATTCCCACTATGGCGATATCCACATCATCAAGCGGCGCTTTTAACAACGCGGCTTCATCGGTGGCGTCAAGGTGAATGGCGGCCGTGACCGTGTTTTTCATTTTTTCCACGGTCTCCGCTTCATGGTCAAGCGCGATGACCTGCGCCCCCTTCTCACTCAGCACCTCACAGACTTTCCTCCCGAAAGAACCCATTCCGATAACCGCGAATACTTTATTTTTCACCATTGATCTTCTCCATTATTTTGGTTACCCGAGGGAAATATCACCCTGGGGATATTCCATTTTTACTGAATATCTTTTACCGCTTGCCGCGGTTAATATTGTCAGCGGCCCCAATCTGCCAAGAAACATAAGGAGAATAATAACCGATTTTCCCACGGCGCTGAGAGTGCCGGTGATACCGGCGGAGAGGCCGACGGTGCCGAACGCCGATGTCGCCTCGAAAAGCAGCGAGAGAAAAGGGACATTTTCCGAGAGCGTGAGGACCCAAGCGCCGATTAAAACTGATGTGGTCCCAAACAAGAAAATAATGAAGCTTCTTCCCACGCGATCCTGGGATATTGCATACTTCCCCATGCGCGTCTGTTTTTCGCCGCGAAGAAACGAACGCAGATACGCGCCGATAACCGCCAGTGAGTTGATCTTGATGCCCCCCGCGGTTCCGCCGGACGCCGCGCCGATAAACATAAAGACGATCATGATCAGATAGGTCGCCTGCGTAAGCGACTGAAACTGAATGGAATTGAATCCCGCGGTTCGAAGCGTTACCGATTGAAAAAAAGCCGAAAGGTATTGCTCCCCCAGCCCCAAGTCTTTCATGCTTTCACCGTGTTCGAGAAAATACGTAAAAACCATTCCGAGGACGATAAGGGCGATGGTGAATTTAATCACGATCTTTGTGTTCAATGTTAAATGCTCCGGTTTCCCTGTTTGACCGGACAATTTTACGCGTATGCGCTTCAACAGCACGTTCTTTATATTTACAATAACGATGAAACTTATACCGCCCAAAATAATAAGGCCGGCCACGGTTCCGAGAATAAGCGGATTGCTTCGGTATGCTTCAAGGCTGTCGGAAAAAAGTGAAAAGCCGGCGTTACAAAAAGCCGAAACCGCATGGAAAACGGCAAGGAAAACGCCATGCGGGGAAAATCCATAACGCGGATAAAAACCGAAAAAGAGAACACACGCGCCGATAAACTCGATGATAAACGTGATGATAATGATATTCTTTAAAGACTTTGCCAGACTCGACATATCATCCTCACTCAACATGTAACTTAACAAAAGTTTTTCCTCAAGCGATATTTTACGCCGCAACGCGAAAATCGCGAAAAAGGACAGGATCATGATTCCCAGTCCCCCTATCTGGATGAGAATGAGAATGACAAGCTGTCCCCAGATTGTGAAATGGGTTGCCGTATCCACGACGATGAGTCCGGTGACACAGACGGCGGAGGTCGCCGTAAAAAGGCTGTCAATAAAATGGAGGCCATTGCCGTCCCGTGTCGTAAAACCCATCATGAGAACCAGTACCCCGATAAAAATCACAAAAAGAAAACTTAAAAGTATCGTCTGTGCGGGATGGATGGTGAAATTTTCCATATAGCGGGAAAACTTTTGCAAACGCCCGAATATCTTCAGCACAAGAAAGGTGTTGCGCAGTAAAATCAACAAAAGGGAAATGCTTCTACTACCCCGTGATAGAGGGATCAGAATTTGAAATTTTAAAGTAATAAAAAGAACGATAAAGACGAGAACAAAGAGCAAGGATAATTTATGCTCTTTGATGTAAAGGAGCTTGTAACGGGCCGTAATGATACATATCGCGGTTTCAATGACGATAAGTATGAGTATGCAGTAATCGATAACATTGCTTACAGCCTGGATAAACGGATCAATCCCCTTCTCCTGTTCTAAAAAAAGCGACACAATACTAAGAAGAAGAGTGACGATAATGATGATCTGAAAGATCTTCATCTCTATTCTATATGCTCCGCATCAAAGCCAATATGGTGAGTGGGAAAGCGCCTGTTCCTACAGCAAATAATAGTCCGGCTCATTCCCCGGCTTCCATTTTATACTGCAGCCCATGCTCGGTCTTTGTTCCCCGCGCACCCTGCGCCCCTCAAGCACAGCGTCCAGGGCCCGGCGCAGGTCATGCCCGGTAACCGGAATCGAGTTGCCGGGCCGGGAAGAATCGAACTGTCCCTGGTATGCCAGTTTCTGCTCCTTGTTGAACAGGAAAAAATCCGGCGTACACGCGGCCCCGTAAATTTTGGCGGTCTCCTGCGATTCATCGTAGAGATAGGGAAAAGTAAAATCCAGCTCCCGCGCCCATTCTCTCATATGGGCGGGTGAATCATCAGGGTAGGTGGAAACATCGTTTGCGTTGACGGCAATCGCCGTAAGGCCCTTATCCCGGTATTCCGCGATCATGTCCCGCAGGGGCCTGATTATATGCTTTACATAGGGGCAGTGATTGCACATAAACACAATCAACAGGGCGTTGAAAGTCTTGAAATCGCTTAAGGACACGAGCTCATTATGGATATCGGGCAGACAAAACCCGAAGGCCTTTGTGCCCAACGCCAGATACTTTGATGAAATAACCGACATCCTCTCCTCCTTTATTTAGGATTAAAAAAGTAAAGCGGTTTCCAGCTCCTCGGCCCTGACACCGACCTGGTCACGGATAAGTTTCCTAGCGCTATCGATCTTATCCCAGACATTACAGAGCAGGACCCCGCGTATTAATCCCCGGTCAAGATAATAAATGACTCCCTTTTCATATTTATTATGCCAGAACGAAGCGGTCTGCATGGAGGAATCGGTTTCCCCGGCCGCTTCATACCCGAATTCAAACAGATCGGAAAAAAAGTAGGGAATGTAGTCAAAGACCTCCGGCTGCCCGGCCATGTTTCTACCCGCGGCCTTCCCCTGGGCTATGGCGTTGTCCCAGTGCTCGACCCGCATGCGTTTTCCGAACACAACCGATTCAAAACCCGTGTTGTCACCCGCCGCGTAAATGTCCGGAAGTGATGTCTGCAGGTACTTGTCCACCAGGATGCCGTTGGATGTCTTTATACCTGCTTTGACCGCCAGGTCCATGGCCGGATCTATGCCGATGCCGGCAATAACAAGGTCAGCCGGAACCTCCTGCCCGTTTTTTGTGCGCATAACCAGCCCGCCTCCGGAGCTGTTGAACGAAACCGGCAGGTCACCATGCAGAACCCGTACCCCGCGCTCAATGTACCGCTCCTGCAGGGTCGTTCCCAGGTCCCGCGGAAAGATCCGTTGGGCCAGGTATTCCTCCGGAAAAACCATGGTGACCTCGGCCTTGTTCATGCTGAGGGCGGCCGCCATCTCCGAACCGATGAACCCGCCGCCCACGATGATCGCCTTGACCCCGGGACCGACCTGCGAGTGTATTCGCTTGTAGTCCTCGATGGTCCGGTAGTAGCAGATTTCGGGCAGGTCGCCGCCGGGCAGGCCCAACCTGCGCGGCAGGCCCCCGGTGGCGAGGAGCAGTCTGGAATACCCAAAGGTATCCCCCTGCTCTGTGGTCACCGTTTTTTCCTGGGGATTAACCACCGTGACCATAACCCCCTGCCGCAGCTCGGCCTTTTGCGCAGCATAGAAATTCGCATTGTGCAAGAAAATATCCGCCAGCTTTTTTTTACCGGTCCACAGCTTTTTACTGAGCGGCGGCCTGTCATACGGCGGACTCTGCTCCGCGCCCAGCACCAGAATCGAACCATGCTGGTCGACCTCCCTGATACCCTCTATGGCTGAAATCCCGGCGAGTCCGCTTCCTACTATTACATAATTATAACTTTTTTTATTCATACCTTCCTCCCTTTTTTAAGGTACGCATTTTTTCAGCCGGGGGAAAGTATTATATGCGGGGCGTAAAGTAAAGCGCAATTGCAACCGCGCCCTACAACTTTTTTTGCTTTAAAATCCCGCCGGAATAATTTCAAAATACTTGCCTCCCGCCGCGTTTGCCAAGAGACAGACCGAATTAGGGTCTTCTGCAAATATGCGGTAAGAGGTCTTATAGCGTATCCTTAAAAGATATGTGCCATTGTCATCGTTATCATATAACCACCAATTGCATATTGTTGCCTGGTCTTCATCAGGTTTCAGACCGAGTGTAGCGCTGAGATCTCCATTTGAATTCTGTATTCCATAGATAAAGTTATTGTAATACTTGTTGCGCAGTGTGAAGTAGCCGTTATTGTCGCTGTCAAGAATCTCCCATATTTGCCTGTTACCTGCCGCCGTACTATATTCAGTTAGTAATAATCCCGTTCCGTCGCTGTTGCTTGTTAGATACGTGTCATAGGGCACGCTTTTTATATAGTAATATCCTTCTTGTGAGCCTTTTAATGTGCCTGTCAATCCGCCCTGGGCTATCTTCTTGCC
>CAZWYY010000015.1:41265-60396 GCA_964638895.1 uncultured Spirochaetaceae bacterium
TTCTTGCCAGATAGATTCCCATGGGGTTGTTTCGATTATCGTACCAGGCCATTAAATATTCGCTCCCATTCCATGCCAAGGATGGACGTCGGGAAAAATCCTCATCGTCAGTGGATATTAATGTATCACTTCCCTGCTTTGAGCCGCTTGAACTGACTCTGGCAAAATAGATTTCATAAGCCCCGTCCCGGAAGTCGTCCCAGGTCACGCCATACTCACTCCCCGTCCATACTATTGACGGACAGTAAGAATTGTATCTGTCAGCATCCGATATCCGTATATCCTGTCCTATTTTGGCTCCGAATTTGTTAACTCAAGCAAAATAGATATCCGTGAATCCGCTTCGACGATCGTTCCAGACTACTCCATATTCGGTTCCGTTCCAC
Organism: uncultured Spirochaetaceae bacterium; assembly: GCA_964638895.1. Classification (GTDB taxonomy): domain Bacteria; phylum Spirochaetota; class Spirochaetia; order SZUA-6; family RPPD01; genus JAFGGG01. Next base: position 41,652 of record CAZWYY010000015.1, read on the forward strand.
ACTACTGACGGATTATAGGCATAACTGGGTAACGTGGTGAGTTGTATCTCATAAATGCCCGGGCTCGACACTGCTCTGCTCTGCGTCGTACCTGTTAGCCCCTCATTTCCCCCTTGGTTCTCCAATATTTCTTCACCGGGGGGAGTGCACCCTGCACAAAAAAAGATCAGCATTATTGCCGTCAGGACTGAAAACATACTAGTTTTTTTCATTTTTCCTCCTTGGTTGAATAAAGAATTTATTAATTAAACATAGAGTATGGTTTAATATGTTTGTAATATCGCAAAATGATCGATAAATTGTCGACCGCGCCGATTGGCACGTACTTAAAAAATTTTATTTAATAGCCAAATGCTGGTTATACCATATATTATTATAAGCTAAATCAATAATATTTTCTTTATAGTTTTATGAACCCCGCTTCGCGGCGCTAAAAATGGAAGATTCCTGATTTACGGTACATACTCTTTATAGTATACTGATCCGCAGTCCACCGGGTATGTGGCACGGTAGGATATAATGCCATGATAATGAAAGAAAAAATCAATCTTCCCCCGGATCATACAATAAAACAGGAAGCATGGAACACCTCCCCCTGTTCGTCCTGTTACGGATCTCCCTGCTGTACCTACCTGCCTTTGACCTTCTTGCGTTTTGAAACCCGTACGGACTTTATAAAGCTGGCCTTACTGGCCTGTTACCCCGAGATCGGGTTGGGCCGTAAGGAGTCCGGCGAATGGACGGTATATTATAAGGCGCCATGCGCCTTTCTTAACCCGGCATCTTCTAAATGCGGCATTCACGGCCTGGGAACCCAAAGCCTTATCTGCAAATCATATGACGCCCATACCTGCTGGTACAGGGACGCGTTCAAGAATACGGAAAACCATGCACTCATTCGCTTCAACCTGCCCCGTCTCCTGTGGCTGGAAAAAAGAACCCGCTTCTCACGCGACGGTTCGGTAAAAACGCAGCCGCCGCCCGCCGCAATAATAAAGGCCTTTGCCGCCCTGCCCCTGCCCGGCGTGGCCTGGAACTCCGCAGGCTCGTCCCCGATCGCTTTACGCTTTGACCCACGGGCCGGACGGCAGCCGGCCGCGGCCCGCTTCGGCGCGCATGTACTGCCGTTTCACGGCAGCGGTGCGGAGAGGTTCCTGTTTTTTCCTCCCTATGATAAACCTAAAAAAGCGTTACATTTTGAGCTTATGCGCTTCCGCCTGGGATTTCGGGGTCTGCGGCTCGCGGTTGCGGACAACTGCTGGGCCTATCTGCTGTGCACCTATCTGGATACGGCGGCCTTCAAGAGATTCGCCTCCGTCTATTTCCCCCGCCTTGCGCCCAAACATAACCCGTTCAGTTTTTTCAGCCTGCACAGAGAGAGGCTTATTTATTCAGAGTTGGGGGAAAAATGGGTGATCGCGGGCCCCGCGCATCTTACGGCCTTAAAAACACATACGGCCTTTGACAAAGGGGGAAACATCATGCGTATTCCCGGCAGCCGGGAGGTACTGGGGATCATCAGGGCGATCAGTCCCCAAAAGCCGGACAGGGCGGCCTGATCCTCATCGGCAATGCCGAGATTGCCGCAGCCGGACCGGCTCACTATCCCCTTACCAATAATACCACACCAGCGGCCACTCCGGCGATTCCCAGTAAAAGCCCTATTAGCTGCTTATAACCGAAAACACTATCCTCGCTACCGATACCGATAACATCGGCCAACAGGCTGATGCCGGCTACCAGAATACCGACAATAACTACAATAATACCGATCATTTTAACGGCTTGCATATTATTACCGGCCTCCTTATCTATTCGTCAACAGGCTGGCCTACAGCTTTTTATTTTTGGTAATAACACCTTTATGTGTTATAATAGTATAAAATAGATAATAATCCGGCAAGTATTATGGTAAAAACTTCAGCCACAATAAAAAACAAAATGGGCATCCATGTCAGACCCTCAGGGGTCATCATTCAGGCCGTGAAGGACTTTCCGGGCAAAATCGTGATCGGAAAAAATCACAGTGAGTCCGTTTTGGCTACGGCCATAGATCTCCTGGCCCTGGGCCTGCTTAAAGGCGATATGATCACCATCGAGGTGCACGGTCCCGGGGAGGACCGGATCTGCGCGCGGCTTAAAAAGCTTTTTGAGACCGAGTTCGACTTCCCACCCAGAAAATAATCTGTTATACTTTTGCTCCTATATTTGAATTCTCGTTCGGGGGTATCCGCAATGCAAAAGGAAGAACTCTATATTATTCACGGCAGGGGCGGCGACAAGGTAGGCCTGGTAAAGGACATCACCCAACCCCTGGCCGCGGCAGGCGGCAATATCGTTGACCTGCGCCAGTATGTCATGCACGGGCTGTTCACCATCTGCCTGGTCGTGGACCTGACACACACGGGCGTTGATCTTGAGCAGTTCCGGGGGATCGTAAAACAAATCGCCGGGCAGACCGATCTTACACTGTCCGTGGACAAATACACACCCATAGCCCGTGACCCGGAAAAGAAAAACATTTTACTGATCTTGATCGGTGCGGACAAGCCCGGCATCGCGGCCAAAATATCAGAGACGTTAAGCAGATACAAGATAAACATCGAGTTTTCCCAGATGATCGCGCGCGAACAGGTGTTTCTGATGGAGCTTCTGGCCGATATAAGCCATTGCACCCTGCCCTTGAGTAACCTTGACAAGGTGCTGCAGGAGACCATGCGGGCCATGAAAATCACGGCCCTGACCCAGAGCCGGGACGTGTTCAACAAGGCAAAACGCGTCATTATCTTCAATCTGACATCCAGCTTCATGCCTCCCGATCTGCAGGCCGAGATTCTAAGCCAGGCCGGAATTACGGAGGCGGAGTTTAAAAAACGGTATGCCGGCAAATCCGCCGCGCATGTTCCCCTTGCCGCGCATGAGCTGCTCGACGGACTGCCGCTCCGGGTGCTGGAAAACATCATCGCTTCCGTACGTGCCACCCCGGACACCGTTGAGCTGCTGCAGACCCTGAAAATAATGGGATATAAAATCGCGCTGGTTTCGCCGGCCTTCCTGCCCCTGCTTGAGTTCTTAAAAAACAGGCTGGCCCTGGACCACTGCTTCGGGTTCCCGCTTTGCATAAACGACGACACCAAGACGGTGAGCAGCGAGCTTCTCGGCAAGGACGCGGGCCTACCGGACGAGAACCACATAAAAGAGGTTCTGCGGCGGCAGGAAGGCGTGCGCCCGGAGGATATCACGATGCTGGGGAGTAACGACGCCGCGCCCGGCACCAGCCCCGGCATTCACTTGGAGTTCGACCTCAAACTGATCCTCGACTATCACAACCAGCGCATCTTAAGCATGGAGAATATTCTGGGTCTCTTGGGAGGATTCGGGTTTCCGCACGGTGAAAGGCGGGATACGTGAAGACCGACCTTGAAATAGCCCGGGAATGCGAGCTGCAACCCATAAACCGGATCGCCGCCGCCGCCGGTCTGCAGGAACATGAGTATATCCCCTATGGCAGGTATATGGCCAAAGTGCCCCTGGGGATCTTCGGGCGCCTTAACGACAATCCCTGCGGCAAACTGATCCTGGTGACGGCCATGACCCCCACCGCCATGGGTGAGGGCAAAACCACCACCACCATCGGCCTGGGCCAGGCCCTGCACGCCCTGGGCAAAAAAACCTTTATCGCCGTACGGGAACCCTCACTGGGCCCCTGTATGGGACTAAAGGGGGGTGCGACCGGGGGCGGATACTCTCAGGTGCTGCCCATGGAAGACATCAACCTGCACTTTACGGGGGACCTTCACGCCGTGTCCGCCGCGCATAACCTGCTGGCCGCGGTCATCGACAACCACCTGCACCAGCAGGGCAGCCCGGCCCTGAACCCGCGTGATATCACCTGGAAGCGCGTCATAGACATGAACGACCGCTCCCTGCGCAGCATCATCACCGGCCTGGGAGACCAGGGCAGAAACGGGGTGATGCGGGAGGACGGCTTTGAAATTACCGCGGCCTCCGAGATCATGGCCGTGCTCTGCCTGGCCCGGGACATGATCGACCTCAAACAGAAGATCGGCGACATTCTCATCGGGTACGACGGTTTGAAGAAGCCGGTTTTCGTGCGGGATATCGGGGTAGAGGGCGCCATGGCCGCCCTGTTAAAACACGCCCTCAACCCCAACCTGGTGCAGTCCATGGAGGGTACACCGGTATTCATCCACGGCGGCCCGTTCGCCAATATCGCCCACGGCTGCAACAGCCTGATCGCCACGCGCATGGCGCTCAGGCTGGCCGAGTTTACAGTCACCGAGGCGGGCTTCGGCGCCGACCTGGGCGCGGAAAAATTCTTCGACATCAAATGCCGCCTGGGCGGGCTTACCCCCCATGCCGCGGTGCTGGTGGTAACAAACCGCGCCTTCAAGCTGCACGGCGCGGACAATATCGCCAAACACGTGGACAGCCTGAAACAGTTCGGCGTGCCCGTGATCATATCCGTAAACCGCTTTGCGTCAGATTCAGAACCGGAATTGAAGTATCTGCGGGACGCCTGCGCCGGGCTGGGGGTGGAGGCGTGTATTACGGATTTCCGCGAAAGCGGCGGCCGGGGCGGTCTTGAGCTGGCTGAAAAAACAGCCGCCCTCTGTTCCGGACGGTCACACTTTAAACCCTTATACGGACTTGAGCTGGAGATCGAGGAAAAGATCGAACGGATTGCACGCAGCATCTACGGGGCGGCGCATGTGGAGTACAGCGCCGCGGCACTCAAGGACGTAAAGCGCATCCGCGACCTGGGTTTCTCCGGTCTGCCGGTGTGCATGGCCAAAACCCAGTCTTCCCTGTCGGACAACCCCAAACTTATGGGGAGACCGGAAAACTTCACTATTTCGGTAAGCGGGGCCAAGGTGTCGGCCGGCGCGGGTTATGTCGTCATCTATACGGGAAAGATCATGACCATGCCCGGACTGCCCAAGCAGCCGGCGGCTCTCGGTATCGATATCGATGAACAGGGAAAGATAACCGGGCTGTTTTAAGGCAGTTCTTTCACCGCCCCACGGCCCGTGGCGGGGGGAAAGATATAACTTATCGCGCACGGGCGGCCTTCGGCGTCCCGCAGGGCGCTGATGCGTTTCTGATGGAATATGCAGTTTACAATAAACACATTGTCTTCAATAACGGAACCGTAAATATACGTTACCCCCTTTATCCGTACATTATCGCCCACCAGCAGGGGATGCCCGTCGCTGCCGGTAAGGCGCACCGGGGTCTCGATCAGGCAGTCGCGGCCTATGGTCACGTTTCCCTTGATGATGTTGCCGTGCAGAATACGGGCGTTGTTCCCGATACGCATGGTCTGTCCCGCGTATGTGGACAGGTACACGGATTCGCCGATCACCACACCTTTACCCAGGATGATATTGCCCTCCAGGCGCGCGTTCTTTTCGACGCGTACGCCCTCATTGAGCTTGACCCCCCTGCCCAGGTACACTCCCTCACCCAGCCAGATGTCGAGTGAGGCGCCGGTCTTGTCGATTTCCAGGATGTTCTCCACCACCTCGTCGGCGATAAAGAAATTATGCTTGTCCGCGACGGAGACGATCTTGTTGATTTTCTCGAACACCTGGGCCCTGGCGATGGCCTGCATCTGGCCCAGCACGGCCTTGTCGTTAAACCCCAGCACCGACTCCTCGTGAATTGCCGGGGCGCCGTTCACCGAAAGGCCCGCCTTGTTGAACAGGTAGATAAGATCGGTCAGGTACATCTCCCCCTGGACATTGTCGAAACCCACCTGGGTAAGCAGCTCGGCCAGGTACCTGCCCTTGAAGGCGTACACACCGGTATTGAACTCACGGACGGCAAGCAGCTCCCGCCGGCTGAAGGCGTAAGTCCGTTCTCCGTAACTTATCGTATACGGGACGTCTTCTTTAAGACAGAGAATATCCTTGTGCTCCATAATCTGGATGATCCTGCCTTTGGCGGCCCCGGATGGCCTGCCATCCGCGTCCTTGTCCGGCACGCGGATGATGCGTCCGTAGTAATTATCCTCCGGGTCTCCGGAATACGCGCCCACCATGACCATCATGTGCGCGCCGCTGACCGTAAAGGTCTCCCTGAAGGAACGCACCGTTAATTTATCAAGCAGCCCCATGTCGCCCGGAAAAATATAGAAATCCCTGTCCAGCTCCTCTGGGGAAAGTGCATCCAGGCCAGCCTTTACCGCGTGGCCCGTGCCTTTCTGCTCCCTCTGCCAGGCGAACAGCCTGCCCGCGTGCGCGCCCAGGGCCCGCACCACCTCTTCGGCCTTGATGCCCACCACCACGATCTGATCGTCACTCTCAAGGCCGTGCTCCGCAGTCCTGCAGACGCGCACCACGGTGGGCACGCCCCAGATCGCGTGCAGCATTTTGGAGCGATGGCTTTTTATGCGTTTGCCGTGCCCCGCGGCCAAGATCACGGAAACCGGTGCGTTTTTGGTTGTAAACCCGGAGCTGAAACTTTTAAGTATCCCCGGCAGGTCTGCTGTCTTTATGTCTTTGTTCACAAAAGCGATTGTAGCGTAAAATAAGGGAAAAGTGAAGCTTCGAAAAACATAAAAGTTTCAGCGGCGGGCTTTTCCGCGGGTGGGCGTCGATTCCATATACACGTGTTTTTAGATTGTCATATTTTACCCTTGACAAAACCGAGCGATCGCTCTATAATTAAGTTAGAATTTTCGACCAATATGGTCTATTGTTCGAAATATCTTACAGGATACATCATGAACGAAAAAGAACAGGAATTCAGGGACCACATCATCAACAAGGCCAAGGATATCCTCAGCCGCTTCGGTTTTAACAAGACCACTATGACGGATATCGCCAAGGCGGTAAACAAGGCGAAAAGCTCCATATACTATTACTTCGCGAGTAAACTCGAGATATTAAGAGCGGTGATTGACAGGGAAAGCGAATCCATGAAAGAGGAACTGACGACCGCAATAAAGGCGCAGGAAACACCCCAGGACAAACTGCGCGCCTATGTAACGACCCGCATAAATTACCTGAAGAAAACGGTCAATTTTTATAACAAGGTGGTGGGTGAATATTTCCAGCACTACAACTTCGTTGACAAAGCCAGGGAAAAGCATTTCAAGGATGAGCTTGGCATAATCAAATCGATTTTAAATGAAGGAAAAGCACAGAAATCTTTTATGATAAAGGATATCGATGCAACGGCGTTGGCGATTATCACCGCCATTAAAGGCATGGAATACCCGTTTGTCACGGATGACACCCTGTCGGAGAAAACAAATACGGACAGTCTGGTGGATATTATGCTCTTCGGCATCGTGCGCAGATAGAAAAGAGAGGCCTGTAATTTAAAAGGAAGAAGGAAATGGTAGGATTTTCGCACTTGGTGATAAAATATCGTGTTCCTGTTATCATTGTGACTGTCATTATTACCGCGGTCCTGGGATACCTGTTGAAGTTCGATATCAATGCGGACCTGTCAAGTTACCTGCCCAAAGACGATCCGGCCGCGAAACTGTACCGCTATATCGGGGAGAAATACGCGGGCAGCAATATCGCGATTGTGGCCTTGGAGACCGATGATGTTTTCAACAAACAGACCATCGCAGACGTCAATACCCTTACCAATGAGTTCAAACTGTTGAAGGGTGTGGCGTACGTTACCAGCCTGACCAATGTCCTGGACATAAAGACCTTGAAGGACGGAATCGATATAGGTAGGCTGATCGACGAATACAACCTGCCGCAAACCGCCGCTGAACTGGCAAAGCTCAAGGAGTACACCCTATCGCGCCCCATTTATAACGGGAGACTGGTATCGGCCGACGCCACGGTTACCCTGATCATATGCAGGCTTTTTGAGGATTTCAATAAAGGCGATATCGCCACACAGATCAGGGAAACGGTGCAAGCGCAGCACCTGAGCGAAAAGGTGTATTACAGCGGCATTCCGTTCCAGATATTGGAAATAAGTGACATTATCGTAAATGACATCATCTTTCTCATTCCTTTGGCCGTACTGGTAATCCTCATCGTCCTGTTTTTCAGCTTCAGAACGGTAAAAGGGGTGCTGCTGCCCATAACCACGGTGGGCATAAGTATTGTCTGGACACTGGGGATAATGAGTATTCTTAACATCCCCTTAAGCATTATTTCCAACATCATTCCGGTCGTGTTGATCGCCACCGGCAGCGCGTACAGCATCCATGTCATCAACAGGTTCGGTGAGTATAAGGGAAATGAAAGCAGGATCAATCATTCCATCAACTCCTTAAGGGAGATCTGCGTCCCGGTCATGCTGGCGGCCGTTACTACGATGATAGGGTTTATCGCCTTTGTGTACGGATCGTATCTTACTATAATACGCCAGTTCGGTATTTTTTCATGTATCGGTATCTTCTTTTCTTTTCTGGTCTCCGTGACCTTCGTGCCCGCCGTACTTTCATTTTTAATAGTAAAAAAGCCGGCCGCCGCCGAAAAGAGCGGCAGCGGCGCCATGAACCGGATAATGGACGGCATCGGCTCTTTCATTCTCAAATACAACAAGGCAATCATATTCACGGGTATTATCATAGTCATTGCAAGCGTGATCGGAATACCTATGATAAACAGAGAGATCGACATGCTCTCGTATTTCAAAGGCGACACCAATATCAGAAAAGCCGAATCCATCATCGGCAACAAGCTGGGCGGTTCGGTGCCCGTACAAATTCTGGTGAAGGGTGATATACAGGATCCCCGTGTATTGCATGAAATGGAAAACCTGGAAACGTACCTGAAAAACGAAGTGAAACTCAATAATCCGCAATCAATCGTTGAACTGATCGAAGAGATGAACAAGGGCATGGGCGAAGGCAAAAAGATACCGGACTCCAAAAGCAAAATTATCAATTTATGGTTCCTGATCGAGGGTGATGAAATAGTCTCCCAACTGGTAAACGAGGATAAAACCGAAGCGCTGATCAGCGCCACAACGGTCAATTTTAATACCAGGAATTTAAAGTCCATCGTGCAAAAAATAGGGGAATATATAGATACGCACAACAACAGTATCTGCACGTTTCAGCAAACCGGTCTGTCGGCCATATACGCCGGCCTGGATGAAAGCATTGTAAACAGCCAGATTCAAAGCATTATTTTCGCCATTATAATGGTATTCATCGTCAACATGTTCCTCATGCGTTCGGTGGTCGGCGGGCTGCTGGGCATAATTCCCATCTCATTCACCCTGCTGTTCCTGTTCGGATTTATGGGATTTACCGCGATCCCCCTGGATATTGCGACCGTTTTGGTGGGCAGCATATCACTCGGCATCGGAATCGATTATTCGATTCACTTTATCCACCGCTTTAAATCCGAACTGAAAAAACGGAAATCCATACACGATGCCCTGGACAAAACCCTGGAGACAACCGGGAAAGGCATATTAATCAACGTGTCAACCGTGACCCTGGGTTTTCTGGTGCTGCTGCTATCCAGCTTGATTCCGCTTAACCGGTTTGCCGTATTGATAGCCATAACCATGATCGGTTCCGGGATCGGGGCCATTACATTGCTTCCGGCTTTTATAATTGTAACAAGGATAAATTTCTTTAAACATAACAAGCTGAAGGAAGGAGACAAATAACATGGTAAAGAAATTAAGCTTTTTTGTATTATCGTTTGCCCTGATCATTCCCGTTTATCAGGCTTTCTGCCAAAGCGACTCGCTGACGGCCGCGCAGATAGTTGATAAAATGGACCAGGTGATGAACGCGCCCAAGGACCAGGATTTTACGGTCAAACTGCTCCTGATCGAGAAAAACGGCGATACCAAGGAACGCCTAATGAATATGAAACAAAAGGGCAGTGACAAACGATATGTAAAATTCCTGTCTCCGGCCGACCAGAGAGGGATAGCCTTTCTGTCATTGCCCGACGATGTCATGTACATCTATCTCCCGGCGTATGCCAAGGTAAGGCGGATTGCCTCCCATGTAAAGAATACCAGTTTCGCCGGAACGGATTTTACCTATGAGGACATGGAAGCGGTCAAATTCTCCCAAAAATATGACGCAGGGCTGCTGCGAAAAGAAAATGACAGTTATGTGCTGCAGCTGACTCCAAAAGCCGGCATCCAGTCCGATTATTCAAAACTGGTCATCTGGATCAGAACGGATATTTTTTTCCCCGTCAAAGTAGAAATGTATGATCGGGGCGGAAAACTGTATAAAATAATGACACGGTCCGGTATTGAAAACGTAGACGGGTATTGGGTGTCAAAGGAAGCGGAGATGAAAAACCTGAAAGCGGGCAGAAGCTCAAAAATGATATTCCAGGAAATAAAGTTTGATTCCGGACTGGCCGACGGCATTTTTACCAAGCAGTATCTAAGCAGATGAGGGATTCACGCGATGAGGAGAGGAAGGATTATCTTTGTTTGCTGCTTTTTTTTGATCCCGCTTTGTTTTACGGCGGCGCAGGGAAATAATATCAGCTTGAGCGGCGGCCTGCAGACCGAGGACCATTTCAGCCTGACCGAGGACATTAATAACACATGGCACGAATACCGGCTTGACCTGAAACTAAAAGCGGCTTTTGACGACAAGGCGGATTTTTTCTCCGAATGCTGGATACGGACATGGGGCGTACCCAATATCCTGGGAAGCGCGGATTTAGCGGACCGGGACAAGGTGGTGACTATGAACATCGCTCTCAGGGAAGCCTATGTCGATATCTATGACTTCTTTATCGAACACTTGAACCTCCGCATCGGCCGGCAGCGCATTGCCTGGGGAGCCGGTGATAAACTGAATCCCACCGATAACCTGAATCCCTATGATCTGGAAAATATCTGGGATTTCGGCAGGCATCTGGGGTCCGACGGCATTAAAGCCTATTATTACCTTGACAACTTCTCCTTTACCTTTGTATATATCCCGCTTTTCACCCCCGCGCTTCTGCCCAAAGGCAGCTGGGCGGAGATATTGTCTCCGCCCCTGGAACTGCCGCCGGGGTTGACGCTGGGCTGCATGTCCGATACGGTTTCACTTCCCCCGACAAGCCTTGCGGACAGCTCCACCCTGGGGATAAAAATCGCCTTTCTGCTTTTCAATTTTGATGTCTCCGCGAGTTATGTGTACGGAAGAGATTCCCTGCCTATTGCGGACAAAAGCACGATCACGACAACGGTAACCCCGGGCGAGGTTGACATAGCCAATGAGTTGTTTTTTCCGCGGGAACATATTGTGGGGGCCGATCTGGCCGGTGAACTGTTTTCCATCGGGGTATGGGCGGAAGCCGCGGTTTTTTTCCCTGAAAAAGTAACCCTGACCACGGATTCGACTGCTATCGGCGGGGGCATACAGAAAACTACCGTGCTTAAGGAGCCCTATATAAAGTATGTTGTGGGCTTCGACTATACGTTCAGCAACGGCATTTATATAAATGTGCAGTATCTTCACGGGTTTTTCCATGAGCGCGGTCCGGAAAATTTACACGATTACTTTTTAGTGGGCATGGACTGGAAGTTGTTCGATGATAAAATCAAGATTTCTCCCCTCACGGGCGGGATGGAGATTGATGATTTCAGCGATATCGCCGGGAATTACGCTGTTTTCTATTCACCGCAGATTTGTCTTTACCCGATCGACAATGCCGAAATAGCTGTCGGGTGTATCATTATTGAAGGCACGGATACGACAACATTCGGCAGGGCCAAAAATAACGATGAGTTTTATCTAAGAATGAAATACAGCTTTTAACTGTTATTATTTGTAACCAGGCACACAATAAAACCTTAAACACACCGCACATCGGCTTGGCCGGCGCCCGTAATCATGCTACAATTTCCTCTATGCGGGAAAATATAACAACCTTCAATGAGCAATCCGCCGAATATTCCAGGAATCGGCCGCGGTACCCTAAAGAGATTTATGCCTATCTCAGCAGCAACTGCCGGGGGCATGATGTCGCCTGGGACTGCGCCTGCGGCAATGGGCAGGTAGCCGCGGACCTGGCGCCCTACTTCAATTCTATCGAGGCAAGCGATATAAGCGAAGAGCAGATTAAAAACGGTTTCACACATGATAAAATACATTATTCCCTGCAAAATGCCGAAGGCACCGATTTCCCGGACGCTTGTTTTGACCTGGTTGTTGTGGCCCAGGCTCTGCACTGGTTCAACCTGGAGGTCTTTTTTCAGGAGGTCAGGCGAACACTGAAAAACGGAGGCGTATTCTCCTGCTGGGGGTACGGCTTTTTCAAAACCGAACCGGAGATTGACAGGCTTATCCATAACGATTTTCTGGTCCATATCGATCGGTTTTGGGCCGATAACAACAGGCTGCTCATTTCCGGGTATAAGAACGTTCATTTCCCTTTTACGGAATTAGACCACCCTGAGTTTTTAATGACCGTTCCCTGGAACCGCGAGCAGCTGCTGAACTATATGCTCACCTGGTCCGCGGTGAAGCTGCATATAAAAGAGCACGGCCGTTCCCTGGTGGATAAGCTGAAGGCCAAGTTGGCCCGGTATTGGCCGCCCGGCGAATCGAAACAGGTTGCCATGGACTTTGTGTTCTACGCGGGCAGGTATGGGTCGTAAAGATTCGCATGAAAAACATATTACTTATTATAGTACTGCTGCCGGCAGCAGGCCTTTTTTGCAATGTTTTATTGGAAACTCACTCCGCTTTTTCCTACACTTAAATTAGATGCGTGTACTTTGGAAGACACGCGGACTACCACCGGGGAGGATATTATGGCAGAAAGATTAAACTGCTGGGAATATAAAAAATGCGGAAGGGAAGAAGGCGGCATGAACACCGCTGAATTTGGGGTCTGTCCCGCGGCAAAAGCGGCCTCCGTACACGGCATTCACGGGGGGAAAAACGGGGGCAGATGCTGCTGGGTCGTAGCCGGCACCTTCTGTAACGGCAGCATCCAGGGGATTTACGCGGCAAAACTGCAGAACTGCATCCAGTGTAATTTTTACCAATTCGTGATCGAAGAGGAAGGTAAAAACCGAATGGACTCCATGGAGATCCTGGCCAAGTTGTAAACAAACGGCTCGGTGCGCCGGTTTTCACGGCGCTGCTTTCACGCGCGTGAGTAAGGCGGCCCGGACGATTTCAGACGCTCCCCCAGGCGGTACGCCTGCATAACAGGCGGCGCGGCGGATAATCCCGCGGATACCGGCCGCCGTACCCAGGGCCAAAAATCCAAGAATACACAGCCAGGCAAAAGAATCACCAATGAAGGCATATACCGTGCGCACCCCTTTTAGCGGCAGATCGGCGAACATGATTCTTTGGTTTGTGCGGGCCTCGTTTTTGGCGGCAAGCACCCTGCCCTGGTAATCCACGGCCAGCGACAACCCGTCCCCCGCCGGGCGTATCATGGAAAACCCGTTCTCTATGGCCCTGAACACGGACATATACGCGTGGAAGGGCGTGATCTCTTCCCACTCAAGATAGGGGCTTAACATGATATCCGTTCCGTTTCTTCCGGCCTGTAAGATATAACCCGGGAAATCATGGTCATAGCAGACGGCACCTGTAAATTTCCCGTCCGCCCGGACAACGCGGTAAGCCTCTGCCGGTATTGCTCAAGCGGAGGGAATACCCTGTCCCTGTACACGCTGACGAAACCGGCATTCGTGCCGGTCGCGGTGATGCCCGCCGTGCGCACATATTCCCCCGCGGGCGGAAACAGGGCGAGTCTTGCGCCCCCGAACACCATCACAGCGGCAAAAACAGCCGCAAACGCGCCCGCCACACTCCGGATCTTGAGCCATTCGACTTTTTTCTCCCATATGAAATTCACCACGGGTGCGAACCAGGAGATTAAAAAGGTCAGCCCCCAGATGCCTGTCAGGGAAACAAGCTGCATAAGCGGCAGGTCGCCGTACTGGGAGTATGCCAGGGAACCGAAGGTGGCGGCGCCCGGAATAAAGGATTTCAGGTATTCAACCGCGGTCCAGAGGCACGGAAACACCATGGTGGAGAGTAAGCCCGTGAGGCGGCGGGCGATGAGCCTATCCGCGAAAAAAACCGCAAAGGCCAGGATTCCGGAGCTCCCGATCAAGACAGTCATCAGCAGCGGGTTTAAGGTTGCCATGACCCTCCAATAAAGCATGAACGTGGCGCCCACAACAACAAGCGCGGCCGCGATCATCCCCGGAACCGATCTCTGCCTGCGCATGTAGCGCATGATAAACACAGGGAAAAGCCACGCGGCAAGGGGAATTGCCTGATTCAGGTTGGAAAAAACCAGCAGCACCCCGCCCGCAAGCAGGCAGGCATACAGCTTGATATTGTATTTCAGTGTGGGTGTCACGGGAAATCACTCCTTCGGGCCGGGTGAATGTGGGGAAAGGATAGCATAACGGCAGAGCAATTGCCATAAGGAAAATATATTGATTGCTAACGGGGGCAGTCTGGTATAAAATAAGTGGATAATATTTTAAGCCGTAAGCGGGCAATATATTGGATTATAAAGAGATCTTTATTTCATTATTTCTCTGGCTGAAGCAAGAAGAAGCCCGGAACGGCGGCGTGTTCACACGCGAAGAGCTGGCCGCGGGATTTCTATTCAAGGCTCAAACCATAACGCTTATAGGGCCCACCGGAATCTGGATTCCAAAAGGATTCGAGGTCCCGGTTTCAATTACCACAACGTCCGCGAACCCTTATGAGGACGGGTTTACTGAAGCCGGAATATTACATTACCGTTACCGGGGAACGAATCCGCAGCACCGTGATAACCGTGCCTTACGTGAGGCCTTCCACCGGCAGACGCCGCTGGTGTATTTTCACTCAATTAAACCGGGCAAATATCTGGCCGCCTATCCTATTATGATCATTAATGATCATCCCGACCGTGACAGGCTGGCACTGAGATTCGAAGAGTTCAGGAAGGCCATGTAAGGAGAGGAGCATTAATTGTCCAAAAATAAAAACAAGGAAGACACCAAAACCGAGCCCATAGAAAAACAGCTCTGGAAAGCGGCGGACAAGCTCAGGAAAAACATCGACGCCGCGGAATACAAGCACGTGGTGCTGGGGCTGATCTTCCTGCGCTACATCTCGGACGCGTTCGAGGACATGCACGCCAGGCTGAAAAGCGGCAAAGGCGATTACGAGGGCGCGGACCCTGAAGACAAGGACGAATACAAGGCGGAAAACGTATTTTTTGTGCCGGAGATCGCCCGCTGGTCGTACCTGCAGGGCAAGGCCAAGCTTCCCACCATCGGCAAGGAGGTGGATAATGCCATGGACGCCATCGAGAAGGACAACCCGTCGCTGAGAGACGTGCTGCCCAAGGTATACGCGCGCGGCAACCTGGACCCGGTCAACCTGGGTGAGCTGATCGACCTGATAGGGAATATCGCCCTGCATGACGTAAAGGCGCGCAGCGCGGACGTGCTGGGCCACGTGTTCGAGTATTTCCTGGGCGAGTTTGCCCTGGCCGAAGGTAAAAAGGGCGGCCAGTTCTATACACCCCGCAGCGTGGTCGAGCTCCTGGTGGAGGTGCTCGAGCCTTACAAAGGCCGTGTGTTCGACCCCTGCTGCGGGTCGGGCGGCATGTTCGTGCAGTCCGAAAAATTCATAACCGAACACCGGGGCAAGGTAAACGATATTTCCATATACGGACAGGAGAGCAACCTTACCACCTGGCGCTTGTGCAAAATGAACCTGGCCATCCGCGGCATAGACAGCTCACAGGTGAAATGGAACAACGAAGGCTCTTTTTTGCACGACACACACAAAGACCTGAAGGCTGATTTCGTGATCGCCAACCCTCCCTTCAACGACAGCGATTGGAGCGGAGACATGCTGCGCAAGGACGGCAGGTGGAAATACGGCGCGCCGCCGGCCGGGAACGCCAACTACGCCTGGATTCAGCACTTCGTTTACCATTTAAGCCGAAGCGGAACAGCCGGTTTTGTGCTGGCCAAGGGATCGCTTACCTCCAAGAGCTCGGGTGAGGGCGAGATCCGCAAAGCGCAGATCGAGGACCGCCTGGTGGACTGCGTCATCAACCTGCCGGCCAAGCTTTTCCTTAATACGCAGATTCCGGCCTGCCTCTGGTTTTTAAGCCGCAACAAGGCCAACGGGCATTACCGCAGCCGTACCGATGAAATCCTGTTTATCGACGCGCGCAGCATGGGCCACCTGATAAACCGCAGGACACGGCAGCTCTCGGCCGGGGACATCACAAAAATAGCCTCCACCTACCACAACTGGAGGGCCGCGGCCGCCCCGGGCCGGGCGCAGGGAAAATACGAGGATATCAAGGGCTTCTGCAATTCCGCGGGCATCGAGCGGGTGCGCGAGCTGGACTACGTGCTGACCCCCGGCAGGTACGTGGGCCTTCCCGATGAAGAGGATGATTTTGATTTCAGCGAGCGGTTCACCTCCCTGAAGCGCGAGTTCGAGGAGCAAGTAAAGGAGGAGGCGGAACTCAACCGCAGAATACTGGAATATTTGGCAAAGATTAAGGTGGATGATCATGGCGTTCAATCCGCATGAACCTTACAACGGGCTGCCCCCGCTTTTTCCGGAAGAAAAATACTGGAAAACCATCCGGGTTTTTGAATGGGCGCTTAAAGCGAACAAAGCTTTGGCGGAATTAAAGGGCAGGCTTTCCGCGATTCCAAATCCACAATTATTTATTAATACGCTGGCTTTACAGGAGGCGAAGGACAGCTCCGCCATTGAAAATGTAATCACCACAAACGACAAATTGTTCAAGGCGTTCACATCATTGGCCTTATTCGATCCGCAAACAAGGGAAGTGTTAAGGTACGGCAAAGTGCTTACCGATGCCTTCGAGCAAATTAATAAAGAACATGATTTTTCGCTCGAACTGATGGAGAAAATTTACCGGGGCATCAAGGATGAAAAAGATGGTATAAGAGAAACAAAAGTAATGGTAGGAAATTATCATCAAACCATTTATACCCCTCCCGCCGGCAGGGATGTACTTCTTGGAATGCTTGCCAACTGGCTGGAATACGCCAATACCCGGCATGACATTGATCCGCTTATAAAAATGGCCGTGCTGCATTACCAGTTTGAAGCCGTTCATCCCTTTAAAGACGGAAACGGGCGAACGGGAAGGATTTTAAACGTACTTTTTCTCTACGCGAATGAATTGCTCGATGAGCCTGTATTATACCTTTCACGATACATAAATGAATCCAGAAGTGAATATTACCGGCTGCTGCTGAGTGTAACCCAAAATCAGAATTGGCAAAACTGGATTGTATACATGCTAAAAGCGGTAGAGAGTACCGCCAAATATACACTCGAAAAAGTACTGGCCATTATAAAACTGATGGAACAGACCAAAAATAAAATACAGAATGAAGCCCACGATATATACACCTTTGAACTGGTTGAGCTTTTGTTTACCCGGGTATACTCAAAATACTCTCACCTGGAAGAGAGGCAAATAGCGTCACGGAACACGGCCAGTAAATACCTGAATAAGCTGGTAGAAATCGGAATACTTGAGAAAGAAAAAATAGGGAATGAGTATATTTTCAAGAATATCGCCCTCTATAATTTGTTTAAAGATTCCAAGCAAGAATCTTAATTTGAAGTAAGCGGGAACCTATGCACAATGCTTGTGCATACCATATACGGAATGCACAATATAAGTCAAATTTTGTGCATTCTGAACTGCAAATGCACAAAATATAGATAAAAGTAAAATATGACGATATCGTTTTTCAGAAAGATATGACTGAAGATTCTAAAAGAAATAGCCGGCAACCGGTGTGACAGGCTCTTTTTGTTCCGGGAATATTTCGATTTATTCGAGAAAAGAAAGGAAAGCAACAAATAATGGGAAAAAATGACGAAAACGCACAGATTGAAATACGGCGGATCGAGGATTTCATCAAAACCCTTGGGGAAAAAGAACTTCGCTACGTGAACCGGCTGGTCATCGAGCGGCTGAAACTGGTTCACCAGGAAAAGAGCACCGCCCAGATGAAGCGTTTCAACATCGGCGAGCGCGTGGAATTCACGACTCCTCACGGGGTCAAGAAGATAGGGATCATCGTCAAGCTGAATAAAAAAACCGCTTCCATTCATACCGATGACAATGAACACTGGAATGTGGCACCCGGCTTGCTCACGCCCTCAAACTGAGGGAAATAGGCCGGATAAAAGGATTTGCCGGATAGCGCTGCCAGATTTTTACCGGATACTTTCTGATGTTGCATGAGAATATATACAATGTTATTATGATCTTAAAATATTTATAGTAGAGTGAAGAATTCATGAATAATTTAATGAAAGGCATAAATCCTTTTTATCCCGGTCAACCTGTACCTGTTGAATTCTTTACCGGACGCATGAAAGAGATTCAAAGAATAATCAGGGCAATCGAGCAGGTCGAACAGGGGAAGCCACAGGCTGTTTTTCTAACAGGTGAATACGGTATCGGAAAAAGTTCTCTCGCCGGGTTTTTAAATTTTTTTGCTGAAAAAAATAGCTATATTCTCGGTATTCATGTATTTTTAGGCGGTGCTGAAACCCTAGAAGATTTGGCCGAGAAAACAGTAGAGTCGGTTCTGCGACAGCAGATGTATGAAGAAAAAAAATCGGAAAAAATACGTAATTTCCTTGCTAAATATATCGGGCAACAAAATCTTTTCGGCATCAATATCAACTTTCAGCAGTTGAAAGCGGACGCGCCTAATATTTCAAGGGGTTTCCTTCCCTTCCTCGGCGAGCTTCTGGAAAGACTTA
>CAZWYY010000016.1:0-18619 GCA_964638895.1 uncultured Spirochaetaceae bacterium
TTGCACAGGGCCGTAAGACAGCAGATGGTTGGAAATAATAAGCGCGGGGTTTACCTTCAGGGTGTCAAAATCTGCGAAATGCGGTTTGCGGTAGATAACACGCAGCATTGCCCTGATGAGTCTAAACATAAATCCTCCGCCCCTGCTTAATGTACCTATTTTCATAGGCTTTTACAAGGATGAAGCTGTCGGGTTCCGTATTAAACCGCCGCCGAGCGTCCGCGTATTGTTCCCAACCGTCGGATATTGGTGATTTCATGGCTGTCCGGCTTGTTCAGCCGATCACGGAACAGGTAACGTACCCGGCTTATTTCTGGAATTCCTTTACCAATGTGACCCGGTTGCCGGACGTGTTGTAGGTTATCGAATCAAACACACTCCTGGCCATGATCAGGCCCCGGCCGTGGGCCGCGGCCAGGGCGGAGGTGGCTTGGGCCTTTTGGTAAGAGGCTTTGAAATCAAAACCCTTGCCCTGGTCGGTAATTCGGTAGATTACCTTGGCCGGTGAAAGTGAATATTCCACGATAATGCGCTTATGCCGGTGATGGGGCTGATTTTGACGGTTGCGGATAAAAAGAAAATAATTATCGCTTTGTAAGGCCCGGGATTTCTCCTCATAACTGATGTTCAGATTGCCGTGTTCCACGGCGTTGATAAGCATCTCGCGCAGACCCATACGCACTTCCCTGACCCCCTGGTCATGGATAAATTTGGGAAGGTAACTCACCAGCCTGTTGCTGATCTCCTCTATGGTAAGCAGGTAGTTATCGATGACAAAACGCCCGCTTTCGGCCTGGATATATTTTAAGAAGATATCATCCTGTAAAAGTACGGCCTTGCCGATGATTTCATCGCCCTCCTGCTTGGGAAGATAATTGAAAGTAAGGTGGTAGGTCTTGGGTTCGGTGGCCATGAAGGTCTTGAGTTTGGCTTTGAACGCAACCGGTTCCCTGGTTTTTTGCAGGGTTTCCATTTTATCCCTGATAAAGTTTTTTAAAAAATCTTTATTGTCGTCTTCGGCGTATACCACATCAAAGAGATTTGTCTGCGTGAGAAGCTCGTTTTGCAGGTTTAGCTGCCGCAGGGCCTGGTTGTTGGCGTGGATGAAATGATAGTCCGTATTAAGAGAGAAGATACAGTCGCGCGTACCCTCCGCCAGGATCTTGTATTTCCGTTCCGAAAGCACGATCTTCTCATTGGCTTTTTCGATCTCCTTGGAGAACTGGATGAACTTCGTGGTTATCCCGGACATAAGCATAAGGACCATAATGGTGAGGCCTAATGAAAAACGGGAGAAGGTTTCCGTGGGAAGGGGATCGAAATAAACGTGGAGGTGGGTATACAGGATATCCAGGACGGCGCCCCCAATGGCGAAAAACAGGCCCACGGCTACGGGAATGAGTTCCTTTCTTTTATGTTTGATAAGATCCACCGTAACACAGACGGCTCCGTACAGAATAAGCGGCCCGGCCAGCAGGTCCCGCGCCAGATACAAAACCCCTTCCTGTCCCCTGGGGAAATCGGCCTGAGCCCCCGTGCGGAGGTATTCGGTGGTGTGTTTAGTCATGGATATGAAAAGATCGGGATTCACAAACGCCGTCACGCTGATGACCAGCGCAATCCCCAGTCCGGCCAGTGAAATAACATAATTTATTTTTTGCCAGGTTTTGTTCAGCTTGAGCAGGTGAACAATGAGGAAGGGAAATGAAAATAAAAATAAGAGAGCGGCCAGGTTCTCCAGGCGATGGAACTGAAGCCCCAGCGGACGATCGAGCAGCCACGCACCCCAGACAATGATGACTGTCTCACTGGCTACGAAAAGCAGGGCCGTAAACCCGAACAGTGATATAGCCGTATACAACCGCGATTTATACTGCAGGGCAAGGTACAGAAAAAGCAGCAGTCCGCCGAAAAGCAGACCTGAACACACTGCGGGTATGAGAAGCTGTAAAATACTTAAGGGTATTTTGAATTCAGGCATAGTCCTGTCCGGACACCCCCTCTACCGGTTACGCTTCCAATTCTTTCTTGTCCGCATCCCTTACATCGGCCACTTTAATGTCAAAATGTAGTTTTTTCCCGGCCAATTCATGGTTCATATCAATCTGAATCTTATCATCGTTGATATCGGTGATGGTAATGACACGCTCACCTTTATTCGTGTTGGCTTTAAGTTTCATTCCGACCTTAAGCTTATCAATTTGATTGAATTTTTCCCTGGAAACGTTAAAAACAAGTGAGTCATCGTATTCTCCGTATGCGTCCGCGGGTTCAAGCGTAAGCTCAAACGAATCGCCCGGTTGTTTTCCTTCCAACTGCTTTTCAAGCGCGGGGATTAATGTACCTTTCCCGTGAATATAGGAGAGGCCTTTTTTCTTTGAAGAATCAATTAATCCCCCGGCATCATCCTTTAAGGTGTAATCGATTGTGACTACTTTATCTTTTGTTATAACCATTATAACTCCTTTAAACATGTATTTATTGATTTGATATAAAAAAACAGAGGCATATTAGGCGCAAGCAGTAAATAATGGAATTTTGGAAATACCTGCGGAATGACAAACATACTTCATATTTTAAAATCAAAACAACAATTAATGATATATGAATAACATATATTATGCAAGCGCTCGATAGTTTTATTAGAAGATACGAAAATGTAATATTATCAAAATAAAATACTAAAATGTAATTAAATACTAAATAACCAACATATTTGTTATTATTGGATAAAATAATAACTTCTTTAGTTATAATTACTTATAAATAAAGAAGTATGAATGCAGCCTGGTTGGCACATCTTTTGCAATATTAGCGGTAGATAGCAAAGCTGAGGAGGAATACTATGAAGAAATTTCGCTTTATCATTTTAACGGTACTTGTGTTTGGATGTGGGGCCGGTTTTGCGTTTGCCGATGGGGCCACGACGGAAAGCAATGCCGGGGCAATCGACATGGTCTGGACGCTCATCGCGGCCTTCCTGGTATTTTTTATGCAGGCCGGGTTTGCCATGGTTGAAACCGGGTTTACCCGTGCCAAAAACGCGGGAAACATCCTGATGAAAAACCTGATGGATTTCGCGGTCGGGGCCATTGCCTTCTTCGTCATCGGTTACGGGGTGATGTTCGGCGCCTCAAAACTGGGGCTGTTCGGTACGGACGGGTTTCTGCTTCTGGGCGCCGACGCCAAGACCTATTCGTTCTGGATGTTCCAGGTGGTGTTCGCGGCAACCGCCGCCACCATAGTGTCCGGCGCCATGGCCGAGCGCACCAAGTTCAAGTCGTATCTTGTGTACAGCGCCTTTATATCGGCCTTTATCTACCCGGTTGTGGGTCACTGGATCTGGGGCGGGGGCTGGCTCGGCGCCAAGGGATTTTTGGATTTTGCCGGTTCCACGGTTGTACACAGTGTGGGCGGTTGGGCCGCTTTGGCCGGGGCCATTATCCTCGGTCCGCGCACGGGGAAATATATTACCATAAACGGGAAAACAGAGGTCAAGGCCATTCCCGGCCATAATATCCCCCTGGCCGCGCTGGGTGTGTTTATCCTCTGGTTCGGCTGGTACGGGTTTAACGCGGGCAGTACCACGGCCGGTACCAATGAAAGCATCGCCGTCATCAGCCTGACCACCACCCTGGCCGCCGCCGCCGGGGCCATCGCCGCCATGTTCTTTACCTGGTTCCGCTTCGGCAAGCCAGATCCCAGTATGTCCCTAAACGGCGCCCTGGCCGGTCTAGTTGGAATCACGGCCGGCTGCGCCTATGTATCTCCGCTTGCGGCCCTGGTTATCGGGCTCTGTGCGGGGGTGCTGGTGGCCCTATCCGTGGAGTTTATAGACAAGGTGCTCAAGATCGACGATCCCGTAGGGGCGATCTCCGTTCACGGGGTCTGCGGCACGTTCGGGACCCTGGCCGTGGGCCTGTTCGCCACGGACGGCGGGCTTTTCACCACGGGAAACGCCGCGCTTCTGGGCATTCAGGCCCTGGGCGTGGTAACGGTCTTTGCCTGGGTATTCGGCACCGCAAGCCTGCTGTTCCTGGGAATACGCCTTGTTATGGGTCTGCGTGTGTCCAAGGAAGAAGAGCTTAAGGGTCTTGATATCGAAGAGCATGGAATCGAGTCATACAGCGGGTTCCAGATATTTCTTAATCAGTAAGACAAGGGGGAGGTATAGCCATGAAACTTATTATTGCCTATGTTCAGCCGCATAAGCTGAACGATGTAAAGGTGGAGCTTTATAAAAACGAGATCTACAAGATGTCCGTCACAAACGCGCTGGGCTGCGGCCAGCAGAAGGGATTCACCGAGCACTACCGCGGCGTGGCGATCGAGGTCAACCTGTTGAAAAAGGTGAGACTTGAGATCGCGGTCAACGACGCATATGTAAAACCCACGGTCGACGCCATTATCAAAGGCGCGCAGACCGGTGAGATAGGGGACGGTAAAATCTTTATCATGCCGCTGGAGGAATGTGTCAGGATACGTAGTAAAGAAACCGGTGGTTCGGCCATAGGCTGAGATACCTTTTTGTCTGTGAGGAGGGGACAGGATGCATGTATGTCTTGTCCCCGGTTTTTTACCGGGCAAACCCCCCTATTACCATTGACTTTTCACATTATAAACATAAACTTTAATATATAACGATAAGATAGCTTATAATCTCAGCGGGTTGTGAATGTAAAAAAAGGAGACCGAATGTCAAAAAGTAATAATGCCGGCCGGGAACTCCCGGAACATTTGACCCCGAAACTTCTGCTGCAGATCATCAATACAAATCCCATGTCTATTACATTGTTGGACAGGGAGGGGAAAATTATATTCGCCAACCGGCAGGCGGAAATGGTGCTGGGGCTAAGAAAGGAAGCCATCACCCGGAGAACCTACAATGACCCGCTGTGGAAAATAATGGATTATGAGGGTAGGCCCATTCCGGATGCCGAACTTCCGTTTTCACGCGTAAAAAAAACCAAAAAACCCGTATCAAATGCAAGAGTTGCCATTGAATGGCCGGACGGCAAGCGGGTATTTCTTTCCATCAGCTCGTCTCCGCTTTTTGATAAAACGGGCGCGTTCGATGGCCTGGTGGCCTCGTTGGAAAATGTCACCGAGGCGGTGACCTCCAAGATGAAGCTGGAACAGAGTGAAGATCGCTATCGGCAGTTGTTCGACAGGATTTCAAGCGGGGTGGCCATCTACGAGGCCGTGGATAACGGCGAGGATTTTGTTTTCAAGGATTTCAACCGGGCCGCGCAGAAAATCGAATCCTGTAAAAAAGAAGATGTACTGGGTAAACGCGTAAGTCGTGTGTTCCCGGGCGTAAAGGACTTCGGATTGTTCAATGTGTTTAAAGAGGTGTATAAAACCGGAAAACCGTGGCATCATCCGGTTACCTTATACAAAGATAAACGAATCTCGGGTTGGCGTGAGAACCATGTGTACAAACTGCCGTCCGGGGAGATTATAGCGGTCTACGAAGACCGCACGAAAGAGAAACAGGCCGAGATTTCGTTGCGTGAAAGCGAAGCCACGCTGGGAAGCATTCTGCGGGCCGCGCCGATCGGAATCGGTGTGGAACAAGACCGTGTGTTCACCTGGGCCAACCCCACCCTGTATGCCATGACCGGTTATTCCGAAGAGGAGCTTAAGGGTAAGAACGCCCGTATGCTGTACATGACGGATGAGGAATATGATTTTGTAGGGCGCGAAAAGTACGAGCGAACCAGGCAAAAGGAGACGGAGAAGGAGACGGTGGAAACCGTATGGCGGCGCAAGGATGGAAAGTTGATTGATGTATTATTGAGTTTTACCGCATTAGACCCGCATGATCCGGCAAAGGGTATCATTTTTACGGCCCTGGATATTACGAGTCGTAAACAGCTTCAGGAAACACTTCGGCATACGGAAAAGATACTGGCCCTGGGACAGCTTGCCGGCGGCATTGCGCATGATTTCAACAATCAGCTTCTGGGCATATTCTGTTACACGGACCTGCTGCGGGAAGAGTTGAGGGCCAACCCGCTTTTGCTGGAGTATGTTGAGCATATCTCCTCGATTTCGGCCAGGGCCGCCCGCCTGGTGGATCAGCTGCTTTCCTTCTCACACAAGGGAAAGGACGTGGCCGTGCGCCTGGATATCCACAAGGTGATCGCCGAGGTTATTGTGCTTCTGCAGCGTACCTTGAGCAAAAGGATCGTAATAAAACAGAAACTGAAGGCTGAGAGGTCCATAATGGTGGGTAATCCCTCACAATTGCAGAATCTTTTTCTCAACCTGGCCTTAAACGCCCGGGATGCCATGCCCAAGGGCGGGGAGCTTCATTTCTCCACGGACCAGGTAGATATGAATACCCGGCTAAAGCGGAAATGCAGGGTCGAGCTGCCTGCAGGCTCATATATAAGGATAAACGTGGCGGATACAGGCCACGGTATGGATGAAAAAATTCAAAAAAGGATTTTTGAGCCGTTTTTTACCACCAAAGAGCAGGGCAAGGGTACGGGGATGGGTTTGGCCGCGGTGCAGGGAACGGTGAAAAACCACAGGGGGGGGATAACCGTGTTTTCGGCCCCGGGGAAAGGGACCATGTTTACCATCTTCTTTCCAGTATAAGGAATTTGTGTTAGATTTATAATATGGATTTTCCCACGCATTTTTCATTCACCATTACCAACCGTTGTAACCTGCACTGCCGGATGTGCGGGCAGTGGAGTGTTAACGGTTACCTGCGCGGCGGCGGCGCCGCCCTGCTGGATGAGATGGAGCTTGCCGACTGGATGCGGCTTACGGACGAAATCGCGGAACATAAGGCCGCGAGCATCCTGCTGCGGGGCGGAGAGCCCTTTATGTTCAAAGAAATTGTCCGGCTTCTGGAATACATTCAAGGCAAGGGCATTTTTATCTCTATCGACACCAATGGAACCATGCTGGAAAGGTACGCCGGGGATGTTGTTCGGATGGGGAATATCCACCTGACAATCTCCGTGGACGGTCCCGAGCGTATTCATGACCGGGTGAGGGGCATGAACGGCTGTTTCGCCCAGATCAGGAAAGGCATCCGGCGCCTGCATGAGTTTGAGCGGGGAAAAGAACAAAAAATCAGCACCTCTCTAAATTTTACCATCAGCCCCTATTCCGTAAAGGGATTGGGTGATATGCCGGACGTGGCACGCGAGTTGGGTATCCGGACAATCACCATTGTACCGTACTATTACTTCCCGCAGCGTGTGGGCGCCAGGTATGAAAAGGAGTTGAAACATAATCTGGACTGCACGGCCTTCTCCTGGCCGGGTTTTCATCATGAGCAGTCCGGGGTGGACGTTGCGTTGTTTAAACGCGAGTATGAGAAGTACCTGGCCGGGCTTGACGGCATATATAATTTTCCTTACATGACCTTAAGCCCGGAAGAGTATGCGACCTGGTTTACCGATCCCTTGGCTGTTGTGGGCAATACGGCCTGCGGCAATGTCGAACGTTTAATCGATATCCAGCCGCATGGGGAAGCGAATTTCTGTGTGGATTTTCCCGATTACATCATAGGGAATGTTAACAACAAAAGCATAGCGGAAGTCTGGAACAGCCCTAGGGCGGAACGCTTTCGCGAATATAGAAGAAAAAAGCCCCTGGCGATATGTAACCGTTGTGGGGCCAAATACATGTCGGAGCTTTAACAATCCGCCCGGCGGGTGGGTGGTAGACTTTTTTATATGTGTGTTGCGGTCTTAAAAAGATACACCCGCGAAAACAACGCTTTGCAGCCTGTACAACGGATACACTTCGTAGACCGTTCCCGGCACCGGTTCATTCATGATCCTGTACAGCAAACGCAGACCTGCGTGCAGGGAATCAAAGCGAAACGCGATACCGCCTCCGGCCTGGAAAAACAAGGAAAGGAATTGCAGGTTTCTCCTATAAGCTTCCCTATCCGAATGACTGCCGGCTGCCGGAAACTCGACCCTGCCTGCGCATCCGAGACCGAACTCCACAAAGGGGTCCAGAAAGTCTTCTTTGGTAAAGTGGTACCTTAGATCCAGGCTGCCGATCCAGTCGAACTGCCACTCGCAGCCGGTTTCCTCATCACCGATTCTATTGAATTTCCCAAAGTAGGTCATGCCCAGGCCCAGGTGATCAAACATCACTTCCCAGTATAATCCGGGGAACACAACCGGGCTGTCTATAACGTGCTTGAAAAAATCCTTACAGGTGACATCACCCGCCAGTTCGGCGGCCACAGCGACACCCATGCGGTAAGACTCCGCACCCAGGGTTCCGGCCAATATCGTAAATATCGCCGCAATCAAAATAAGTTTTGACATTCATATCCTCCTTGTGTATTAATTAAACACCCCGGATGGGAATGAATGTCACTTTTATTTGAGTAGTTGCACACCTAAAAAGACATGGGGTACAAAAGCGACTTCGGCCCCGCTGTGGGCACTGGGTATTACAAACAGGGGATGCCGGGCGTCCGCTTCGTCATAATAAAGATCCGGATGATACATATGCAGGTTTACCCCGGCGAATATACCCACTGATGAGAAGAAGTTGTACCCTATTTTAGCCCGCAGCTGTGGCAGCAGGGTTTTAACAAACCGGTAGGAACCATCCTGTCGGGGATCCTGGACAGATGTGCAGAGCGCGTCGATGTCGACAAAAAGGTTTTTAACCGGCAGATGCAGTCCCCATCCCACGCCCAACTCCCACCTCTGTGAATCGAACAGGGTGTCGTAACCGGCCAGGAATATCGTGTAAAAGTTCTTGGTACCGAATTTAAAGCCCACGCAGGAAAGGTATTCCATCTCCTGCCACAGCTCGAAGTTGAGAATTCCATTCTTGGCATAGTTGAACAGACCGACGGCCACACCGTTGTTCTCGTCGGCGATGTTTATCAGTCCCACCTGTACGCCGTCAACCTTCTCGCTGATGTTGATGAGGCCCACCTGCGCGCCGCTTACCTGTTTTCCCAGGTTTAATCCCCCGCTCACCTGTGCGCCTGATACATCCTGTGCGATATTGCATGCCCCGGCCACCTGCACCCCATTCACACTCATACCCGAGTAGTTATACACACCGCCTATCTGCACCCCGTCCATTTTTCCCATGGCATGGTTAAAGACGCCCGCCACCTGAACGTAGCCGGTATTGCCGTAAGCCATATTGAATATCCCGCTGAGGCAGGCCCCCTGGGTTTCTCCCCAGTCGATGTTATAAACTCCGGATACCTGGGCCCCGCGCATATCATAAAGCACCGTGCTGCCGATGGCGCTGAGCGCGCAGCCCTCTATGATATCGTCGACACTCAACGTGAGGTTCAATGAAAGGTTTGTCCGGGTCATGGTATTTTCCTTCCCATAATCCGGGAAACCGGGAATAAGCGAGAACGAGACCGGTTTGTAATCATATTCGTATTCCCCGTTCAGTCCTATCGTCGCCTTGTTATCACCCCGTGCATAGGTGGATTCGGAACGTATCTTTTTCAGACTATTCGCCTGAATGCTCGTTTTTCGGCCCTTGTGCAGACTGACCTGTGCCTGGTAGTAGGCCGCGTTATTGTCCACGGTTATCTGGTAGGTACCCGGGGAAAGCCCGACCTCCATTGCGGCCGGGGCCGTTTTATTGAGTTCCACCACCAGGTCTCCCCTGGCGTTTCGGATGTAAATTCTGCCTAGGACGTCCTCCTCTATGATCAAACTCGCAGTGACCTCGCGCAGGTCCGTCAGCACCAGGTCTCCCGTACCGGTAAGCTGGATGTCGTACGACGGGTGCTGGGGACCGTGCTGGGTTTTCTCGGTCCTGGCCAGTGTTTCCGTAAATGAATAGTGATAGGCCTCGTTCAAGGTCACCACCCCGTCCTGGGTCACATCGGCCGCGCCGCGCAGGCCGGATACCAGGTAATGGGTAAAAAATGAGGCCTTAATGGCATCGGATTCCTGGGCCGCCTCGGTTTCCGAGCTTGAGGTTAAAAAAGCATACCCTTTCATGTCGGTTGAGCTGTCCACCATAAAGGGCGCCCGCTTGACCCCGCCCTTGGTTCTGATAAATATGCCCGACGCACAGGAATCGATGACCGCGATGCGTACGTCACCCGGTACCGTGGCGATTAATGAACGCAGGTGTTTGTAGGTCAGCTTCTGCGTATCTATCAGCAGCCCCTCCTCGTCCGAATGACCGGAATAATAGAAGACGAATTCCTGGCGCATGCCGCTTTTATTCTGGTTGACGATGAGGCGTTTGATGGCCGCGAATGAATGCTCTATGCGCATTATATCGGGATTAAGCAGGATGATACTGTTTCCGGGCAGAAGCCCACCCATCTCCTGCATTACCGCGGCAAAGGACTCGGCGTCTTTTGTGGCGTACTGAAGCTTTTCCCTGTCGGGTCCGCCATTATTGGCCCCGATTATCAGTCCGTAACGGATAATGGCGCCGGTCTTGCCGGTGGCAAAAGCGGTCAGTGTTGTGATAATCAATAGGCAGGCGGCTAAAAATTTATGTTTATGATGTAAGAGCATATGGTCAGTCTCCCTTGATTAATATGAACGAGGTCTGCTTATATATACCGGGCAGTTCCAGTAACCCGGTCCGGGCCGATTCCTGGTGTTTGGCCGCGCTTTCGGCTGCGGCAAGCACCTCCGTTGTGTTCACGGGCGAAGAGGATGTGATAAAAAAGAAACGCTCAAAACCAGGGGCGTCATCAAGCTCGAAGGAGTTCGGCAATAATACATTCCTTTCGGGGGTTAACGCCGTTCCGGCCTCACTAGTAGCGGGGAAGTGCAGGGTAACCGCGCCATTGCCGTCAATGGAAAGGATTATCCCGTAGGCGTCCCCGGCCGCAAAATACTGCAACTGTATGGTATCGTGCGTGTGCACGGTGGAGCCGTCGTCGAGTTTTTGGACCTGGTCACCTGTTTTTTTAAAGATAGTAAGCCCGGGCCGGTCTGTCTGGGCCTCGCCGCCCTTGAGGCGGGTTATCTCTTTTCCCGGACCGGCCATATCGCCCTGCGCGGGGAGCAGAAGAGGAATCAGGAGAATGGCCGCGATCAGCACGGTACAGACGGCCGCGAAGCCCGCGAGCACAAACGGACGGAGCAGAAACCCCGAATGTTCATGTTGGGTGCCGGTGCGGGCGGCGTCGATTATTGCCTGTATCTGTTCCGCCATGAGCCGGGGCGGGTACGCCGTAAGAATCTCCCGGTTAGAGGAAATAATATCCTTGATGCGTTTTTGAATCTCTTCGTTCTCACCGGCCAGGGCGCTTACCCGGTTCATCTCCCTGTCGTCCAGCTCTCCCAGTACGTAGCGTTCCAGCAGAATATCCGGAATATGATCTGGCTTATTCATAGATAAACCTCCTTCTGTTCTTTCAGTTTCGACTTCAATTGTCTCAGGCGTTTGCGCACCCCGGAAACGGAGAGACGGACCTCCTTGCTTACCTGTTCCAGGGTAAGGCCGTCCACGTAATGCAGCACGGCGATCTCCCTGGTGGAAGGTTTTTCGGTTCGGAAAATGGAATTGATTATATCCCGGTGAAAAAATCTCTGCTCACGCTCATCAATATATACGATCTGCTGCAGCAGGTCCTCCTGTACCGTTACTGGGCGCCGTTTTTCCGCGCGCATGATATTCAGGCAGATATTGGTGGCAATGCGGTAAAGCAGGCTGGAAAGCGCGGCCGCGTACAGCCTGTTTTTATAACGCAGCACCCTGACAAAGGTGTCCTGCATGGCGTCCAGGGCCTTCTGTTCGTTTTTAAGCATGTATCTGCAGCGCCTTAGCACCATGGGCCCGTACTTCCGGTATAAGGCTTCGATATCGATATCCAATTCATAATCCTTTCTCTCTACTGAGTATAACACCAATTTGCGGGAATTGTGTCACCCGGATGTGAAATAGTATAAAATATATTGACATTACAACTGTTTGGTATTACAATAGTTGTATAAGACAACTAAATAATAAAGGATTATATATGACCGTTGATATATCCGAGTTGAGAAAGTTCAGGGACAGGATGCGGCTGCTGGAAAGGGAAATCGCCAAAGCCTTCCTGGAAACGACAACCTGCTGCGGGGTCACGCTCTCCCAATGCCATACGCTGCTGGAATTGGAAAAACAGAAGCAGACATCATTAAAAGCCCTTACCCAAAGCCTGGACCTGGACAAGAGTACCTTAAGCAGGGTCATCGACGGTCTGGCGAACCTGGGACTTGTCAGCAGGGAGATTAACCCCGGGGACAGGCGGTTTATGAACGTCGCGCTTACCCCTAACGGCAGGCAGGTGGCCGATAATTTAAACCGGTTTTCCGATACCTATTACACCGAGATCTTTAAACATATTACGGCCGACAAACACGAACAGCTTACGGAAAGCTTTGTGCTGCTGGCCGAGGCCATGCGGTCCGTAAGAAAGGAAACTCATATTGAGAGAAAGGAGTAGCCGCGTTGTAAAAAACAGTCCAGCCGTGGGTTCGGCCTCCGCCGCCGGGGGACATACCGTGGCCGCGTCTTCCAGGGGCAGGTCGGCTGCGCGGCGAAGCCGCGGCTGGATTTCCGGAATAATCCATACCGCGGCGGGCGATATTCCGATGGTAAAAACGCGGCTGTCTTTTTTGGACAGGTGGGGCGCGGTCAAGGTCAGGTGTGGGGCCGGCAGGGCGGGGTATCGCGTTGCGCCGGGCCTGTACGCGGCCGGTTATCCCGGCCGGGATGCTCCGGTGTTTGTCTCGGCCAATTATAAACTCTCGTTCGACAAACTGCGGGCGGGGTTAAACGGACTGGATGCCTGGATATTGGTACTGGACACAAAAGGCATAAATGTCTGGTGTGCCGCGGGCAAGGGAGCCTTCGGTACTGACGAACTGGTTGCGCGGCTTGAAGCCACACAGCTTAAAAAGGTTGTACGACACAAAAAAATAATTCTGCCCCAACTGGGGGCCATCGGTGTCAGCGCGCATGCCGTGCGGGAGGCCTGCGGATTCAGGGTGGCATACGGCCCGGTCAGGGCTGAAGATATCAAGAAATACTTTGCGGATGGGTATAAAAAAAGTCCCGCCATGAGAACGATTAATTTCGGACTTAAGGACCGCATGATACTGGCTCCCCTGGAACTGGTGCATGCCCTGCCGTTGGCCCTTATTATCCTGGGCATTATGGCGGTGCTGCACCTGCTGCGGTTTCACACCCTGGATGTAGGCCTGGCCCTGGAATACCTTCCCCTGGCCGGCGCTCTTGTGGCCGGCACCCTGCTGTTCCCGGCGCTGCTGCCGTACCTGCCCTTTCGTTCCTTTGCGCTGAAAGGAACGCTCCTGGGCCTGGTCTGGGCCGTCGGGAGTTCTTTTTTCCCCGCTTTTACATTATTTACGCTGATTGCCCACGTGCTGCTGCTGACTCCGCTGACCGCGTTCTTCGCGCTGAACTTCACAGGCAGCTCCACCTTCACCTCCCTGGCGGGAGTAAAGGTCGAAGTGAAAACAGTCATACCCCTATTCGCGGGGTCGATTATCGCCGGTACGGCAATAATGATATTATCCTATTTTGGCGCTTTGGGGGGTATATGAGATGAGATTGCAGTATTTGAAGGGTGTGACGGACCTTACCCTTGACCGTGATCTGTGTAACGGCTGCAGGATGTGCATTAATGTATGCCCGCATAATGTCTTTGGTATAGAAAAGAAAAGGGCCGTGCTAATCGATAAGGACGCCTGCATGGCCTGCGGCGCCTGCAAACTGAACTGCCCTGTAAACGCCATTAATGTCTCGTCCGGCGTGGGCTGCGCATACGCCGTGTATTTCAGCGCGCTCACCAGAAAACCGCATTTTTCGGTACGATGACAAACACCAGCCCGCCGCTCTTAAGCACGCGCGATATTTCAGATGGGGAAGGATCATGAAGCGCCCGATCTCCACAAATTTGCTTTTTTCCCGAGTGATTGGGATTTACGCCTTCCCGCCAAGGTCGTAGGCATAGACCATGAAATCGGTTCTATTGACTTGACAAACCCATATACTATATTAAATATTGAAACTACAGTTTTGAGGAGCATATATGAAGGGAAAACTGCGTTGGCTCAGTGCCGCGTTTATAGATTTTATTTCAGAAGACGGAAAACGAATACTTTTCGATCCCTGGACTTTGACGGACGGTAATAATGGGTGTCCGTTTAAAAACGATGAGTTTATAAAAACCGATCTTGTTTTGGTGAGTCATGATCATTTTGATCACATCGCTTCGGCTGCTTCCATTTGTAAGCTGTCAAAGGCTTTGCTCGGCGGACCCGATGAATCAATGAAACGGCTTTATAGGGAAGAGGGATTAACACCTGATTTAATCGTAAATAACGGCGGTGGTTATATTGTAGGAGGCGGATTTGAGAACGACTGGATAAAGGTGGTGTCAACCCCGGCCCATCATTCCTCCAATACCTCGATGGCTTTGGGGACAATCGTCATTTTGAAAAACGGCCCCACCTTATACCATACCGGGGATACGTCGATTGTCGCTGAAATGGAAATCTACGGGAGATTGTACCCCGTGGATGTTCTGTTTATCCCGATATTCAACCAGTGCATGATGGATTATATTCAGGCCACGGAAGCCGTACGCTTGATTAATCCGAAAATCGTGGTTCCCATTCATTTTGACGCCAACAAGGATCCTCTGTTTGAAATAGATCGTTTTATTGATCTCTGCGGGAAACGGAATCCATCGGTTATGGTGATTAAAACTGAAAAAAACAAATGGTACGATTTAAATGTGATTGCTGCGGAGGCCGGTCCCCCGGGCTGACACAACTCCCTGTTCCTGGTATTATTTTTTTATGGATTACGATCTTTCCCTGCTGGAAATCTCCTCCGGCACGGCATTTACCGCGGCTGTGGTGAAAAACGCCTACCGTAGACTGCTTAAGAAATATCATCCCGATTTTCATAAAAATGATTTGGAATACACTGAGAAGATCATTGCCGTCAATGATGCGTATCAGAGGCTTTTAAAGCGGTTGGGAAAGGGCGGCGGAAGGGATGGAGAAACGGCGGCCGTACCTGTGACGGGAAAGCCGGGCCTGGTCAAATACAAGGACCAGGCGTATGCGTTTTACAAACAGGGGTTTACCCATTTTGAAAAGATTACAGAGGTGGGGGATCCCGGACAGGGGTTTAAGGTGGTGCGCGCGGAAATGTCCATCAAGGCCAAGGACATACCGGTCCAGGTGGAAAGGGAGGCTGATGAGATCGCGGAGATTGTCTCACAGCAGATGTATCACGCCGGCCGGGCCATCTACTATTTTTCTATTGTGGAGAATGAGTATGATGAATCCGATTGGGCTTTGGACGCCCGGCGCAAGATCATTCACATAAAAAAATATCTGGAAAAGAACCTGACCATGATGAAGGAATATCTGGAGTATAAGGGATATAAGGTGTAGGATCCCTGTGATTATCTATTGGACCGATCGTACCGTCTTGGTCCGGTGGATATAGACCGGTCGGTAGGTTAACTGCCTGCCGGTCATTTCACTTCAACCATACAATATTTCTTTTATATTTTCGTTTTATGTATCAATGAATATCTTAGAATAAGGCGGTGTAATGTTATGAATAAAAATGTACGAAACCTTGCGAACGGACGGGGCGGTTTGCAGAGGAAAAAATTTCCCGACGCGTACCGTGCCGCAAATATACGCGGACATCTGCACGGGCATACGCACGGGGACCGGGCCGACCTGGCGGAGGAGCACCCACTAGGTGACCTGGGCCAACTGGTGCTGGCGCTCGTGTTCCTGGCAATCTGGGCAGGGGACTCCTTTTTTCTGCGCTGGACACTCATACTCCAGGCCTATATACCATGGTTTGTCTCGGTGCCGGCAGGGGCGGGTATCGCGGTGCTCGCGGTTTACCTGGCGCTCAAGGCCCATACGGTTGTGTTCGCTGAGGTGCGTGAAACCCCGGCGGTCATAGACAAGGGGGTGTTCAGACTGGTGCGGCATCCCATGTACCTGGGGTCGTATTTGTTTTTCCTGGCCCTGGCCGTGGCCTCGCTTTCGCTGGCTGCCATGGGATTCCTGGTTGTTGTATTTGTTTTCTATAACCATATCGCGGCTTTTGAAGAAAACGTTCTGATCGAAAAATATGGGAAGGCCTATAGTGAATACATGCGGAGGGTCGGCCGCTGGATCCCGCGGCCCGGTAAATAGGCTGTATAGGTAGGTGCGCGCCCCGCGGCCCGTTAAGCGGACAGAGTAGGAATCTGCGCAGGGTACGGCTAGGTGCGGAGACGAGGTGAATATCCACGCCCGGCGCCGTCCGGCAAATAGAAAAATATTTCTTGACTTTGTTTTTTTACCAGTCATATATTATACTCAGAGTATAGTATATGAGTATAATTAACGTCAGGCGTAACAGATGACACAGGCTGAAAAAACAAAGGAAAACATCCTCAAGGCCGCGCAAAGGGAGTTTCTCGCCAAGGGGTATACCAGGGCGCGCATGGAGGATATCGCAGCCGGCGCCGGGGTAACCAAAATGATGCTTTATTATTATTTCAGCAGCAAGGAAAATATCCTGCAGGCGCTTTCCGAAAATATTCTGGAACAGGCCAGACTCACCATGCAAAAAGAGCTGGCGGCCATGATTAATATTAAAAAACCTAATCCGGAATTTATTAAAAGCAGAATAAAGACCATTATTGAGTCCAACGGAGAACTTATGGCTTTTATGGTCAGGGAGTTCGTCAATGGATCCTTAAACTATGACATGGTCTTTGCCTTGTTGAAGAATCTCTATGATCTTATGCTTGACGATTTTCGGCAGGCGGGCGCACGGATAAAACACAGGGAGCAGTATTATCTTCGTATGTTTTTTTTCCAGAGTGTCCCTCTCTTGATATATTTCATGTTCAAAGAAAAATTCGCTGAAGCGTTTTCCATGGACCCGGAAGCGGCGGATAAGGTGTTTTATGCCAAATTCGCGGAGAATATCGCCCATACGCTCGGCGGGCCGGTGGTGCCGTAGCAGTAAGGAGATTTTGTATGCATCTGAAAACCGTCATTCCGATCGTTGTTGTAGTGTTGATCCTGGGGGCAGCCACCTTGTATTTTGAGTTTTTTAGGGGAAACGGGGAGAATCCGAACCTGATTAAAGGCTCTGGAACCATCGAGGTTACCGAGATCCAACTGAGTTCAAAGATGGCGGGCAGGATTGTCAACCTTCCGGTGGAGGAAGGAAGCGTAGTAACCAAAGGAGAACTGTTGGTGGAACTTGACCACGACATGCTGCAAGCGCAGCTCGAGGCCGCGAAGGCCACCCTGCAGAACGCCGAGCAGTTGTACAAGCGCGTCAAGACCCTTTATAACGCGGGCTCACAATCCACCCAGGATTATGAAAACGCCCTGTCCAATTACAGGGTGGCGCTGGCCAATTATAAGCTTATCGAGGCTTCCATCCGGGACGCGACCCTCTACGCCCCGCTTAACGCCACGGTGCTGCAAAAGAATATGGAACCGGGGGAGATGGCTTTTCCCGGATCGGCCATTCTGACCCTGGGCGACCTGACCAATCCCTGGATGAATATTTATGTCACGGAGAACGAGCTGGGGCGGGTGAAGCTGGGTCAGGAGGCCGAGGTCAGTGTGGATTCCTTTACCGGGAAAACCTTCAGCGGCAAGGTCATTAATATATCCGAAAAAGCCGAGTTTACCCCCAAGACCATCCAGACTAAAGAGGAACGGGTAAAATTGATGTATGCCGTAAAAATCGCCATCAACAACCCCGGAGGAGAGTTGAAGCCCGGCATGCCCGCCGATGCGCGGATTACCGTGAAGGAATAAAAGGCCGTGATACGTGTAGAGCATGTTTCCAAATCATTCGGGACGCTTCCGGCCGTGGATGACCTGTCTTTTGAGGTTGGGGAAAGCGAGATCTTCGGCGTGGTGGGGCCGGACGCGGCGGGTAAAAGCACGCTTAACCGCATGCTGGCCGCTATCTTGAAGCCTGATAAGGGCAGGATACTGCTGGACGGCCGGGATATTTATGTAAATCCTTATAGTATTAAAGAGCAAATTGCGTATATGCCCCAGCGTTTCGGGTTGTACGAGGATCTGACGGTGGAAGAGAACATGCATTTTTTCGGCAGGTTGTTCGGCATGAGGAGGGTCGAGATTAAGCGGCGGCTCCCGGAACTGTACGGTTTCAGCCGTCTTGAACCATTTAAAAACCGGCTGGCGGGGAATCTGTCAGGGGGGATGAAACAGAAACTGGGCCTGGCCTGCTGCCTGATTCACAGTCCCGGATTGATCATTCTGGATGAACCCACCAATGGGGTAGACCCGGTGTCCAGGCGGGAGTTCTGGAAAATCCTTTATGAGCTTCTGGGACGAGGGGTGACCATTGTGGTAAGCACCGCCTACCTGGATGAGGCCGAGCGCTGCAACAGCCTGGGACTCATGTATCACGGCCGCTTTATCGCCCATGGTGACCCATTAAGTATTAAAAAGCAAAGCGGGCGGGTCATGCTTGAGATCTTCAGCGATCAGACTCCGGCTGCGGAGCGCTTATTAAAGAAGACCTATGCCGGTATTATGTTAAAAGGAGATATGCTTAGGGTTTTTGTAGAGGACGCGGACACGGAAAT
>CAZWYY010000016.1:18719-58972 GCA_964638895.1 uncultured Spirochaetaceae bacterium
CGGGGGCGGCCGGTGAACAGCGACAAACACCAAAACCGCCGGAAATCACTGGGCCGCCTGTTGGCCATTGCGGAGAAGGAATGGATCCAAATCAGGCGGGACTGGCGCAGCCTCATCCTTGCCCTGATTTTGCCGGTGGTTCTGCTGATGCTGTTCGCGTACGCGCTGAACATGGATGTAAATAACGTACAGGTGGCGGTGCTTGACCGGGACAAAACCGAGTTTTCCCGGCGGGTCGCGGATGTCCTTTTCCATAATGAGTACCTGGTGTTAAATTCTTACCTTGACAATGAGAAGCAGATAGACCAACTTATAGATCGCGACGTGGTTAAGCTGGTATTAATTTTTCCCACGCATTTCGCGGAGGATTATTACGCGGGCAAACAGGCCTCCCTGCAGTTGATCGTGGACGGCAGCGACTCCACCACCGCCACTATCGCCTCGGGGTATGTGCGTTCCATCCTTTTTGATTTCAACAAACAGGAAAAGGAAATGGAGTTCAAGCGCTACGGCCTCAGACAGATGGATTTCCCTATCAATATCGAAAACCGTGTCTGGTACAACCCGGAGCTGAAGAGTAAGAACTTTATTGTACCCGGCCTTATCGTACTGATTATGGCCATTATCTCCGCCCTGATCACGTCCCTTACCATTTCGCGCGAGTGGGAGCGCGGCACCATGGAAACCCTGATCTCCACCCCGTTAAGAAAATACGAGCTGTATTTCGGCAAACTCATCCCGTATATCTTTATCGCTCTGTTTGACGTGATCTGTACCTCCTGCCTGGCGTATTTTGTGTTCCAGGTTCCGTTCAAGGGCAGCATTGCGGAATTCTACCTGGTGGCCATCCTGTTTTTAATCGGAACCTCAAGCCTGGGCATGATGCTTTCCTCGGCCACCCGCTCGCAGGTGCTTTCCGTGCAGCTGGCCATCATCCTCACCTACCTACCCAGTTTTATCCTTTCGGGTTATGTGTTTCCTATTCTTAATATGCCCGATATCGTGCAGAGCGTAACCTACCTGGTACCCGCGCGGTACCTGATGGTGTACGTCAAAAGCCTGGCGCTGCGTGGTATCGGCTATACGCTGCTCTGGACGCAGATCCTTTTTTTATTCGTTTTCGCCGTTGTGGTTGCGGCGGTCTGCCTGAAAACATTAAGGCTGACCCTGCCGGAAAAGTGAAAGGCGGATGATGAAACTGGTTCGTAAAAACATAGTGCTGGGTTTTGTGCGCAAAGAGTTCAAGCAGATGCTGCGCGAGGTACGCATGCGCGTAGTCCTGTTTGCCGCCCCTGTATTGATGCTTTTGATCTTCGGCTACGCGGTAAACACTGATGTGAAGAACATCAAATTTGCGGTTTACGATGAGGATAAAAGCGCGATGAGTAGGCGGTTTATACAGGAGTTTTCGGCCACAAGCTACTTTCAGTATTACGCCGCCTTAAGCTCACCCCGGCAGATCGACACCATGTTGGATACCATGCAGGTTGAGCTTGTGTTCAGTATTCCGGCGGGGTTCGAGGAAAAGCTCAACAATGGCAAAAATACGGACATCCAGCTTTTAATAGACGGCGCGGACGCCAGCCGTGCCAATGTGATCGGCGCCTATGTAAACGCGGTGACTAATAACTACGCCTTGGGCCTGTTTCAGAAAAAGGTGGAGCTTAGGCTGCTTTCCCGCCGGGACATACCCTCGACCTTTAAGAAATCCATAGACTTAAAAGAACGCTTCTGGTTCAACCCGGATCTTTCCAGCAGGAACTTCTTTTTACCCGCCATCCTGGGCCTGATTATTTCCATGATCACCATCACCCTGACCAGTATGTCGATCGTCAAGGAACGCGAGATCGGCACCATAGAGCAGTTGATTGTGTCGCCCATTCATTCACTGGAGTTGATTGCCGGAAAAACCCTGCCCTTTATCCTGGTAAGCCTTTTTGATACCATCGTGGTGACCAGTATCATGCTTCTCTGGTTCAGCGTGCCGTTTTTAGGGAGTTTCCTGTTCATGTTGTTCTGCTCGCTGGGGTTCATTCTCTTTACCTCGGCCGTGGGCGTGTTTATTTCCACCATCTCCAAGACCCAGCAGCAGGCGCTGCTTTCGGTATTTTTATATTTCATGCCGGCCATCTTGCTTTCCGGCTTCGTGTTTCCCATTTCCTCCATGCCAGAGATCATCCAGTGGCTTACATATATAAATCCGTTACGCTATTACATCAGGCTTATCAGGAGTATTTTTTTAAAGGGCGTGGGCATTGATATCCTCTGGCCGGATCTCACGGCCCTGTTCGTTCTGGGCATGGCGGTTGTGGTCTTTGCCACCTGGCGCTTCAGTAGGAATATGGAATAGGGGGGAGTATGCAAACGGTTGTGGAGGTTGAAGGCCTCACCAAGACATTCGGCCGGTTTATCGCGGTTGACGGGATTAGTTTCAGCGTGAACAAGGGTGAAATTTTCGGCTTTTTGGGGCCGAACGGGGCTGGGAAAAGCACCACCATTAAAATGCTCTGCGGCATATTGCTTCCCACCTCGGGCAAGGGGCGCGTGTTCGGCAGGGATGTGTTTACGGAGCAGCGGGTGATCAAACAGAGTATCGGGTACATGTCCCAGCGTTTTTCCCTCTATGATGACCTTACTGTTATGGAAAACCTGGAGTTTTTCGGCAGCATCTATGAGCTTTCGCCCGAACTGCTGCGCCGGAGGGTCGACCTTGTGCTGAGACTGGCGGGTATAAGCGCGGAGAAGCAGTGGCTGGTGGGGAAACTGCCTATCGGCATCAAACAGCGCCTGGCCCTAGGCACGGCCATCATCCATGATCCTCCCCTGCTTTTCCTAGACGAGCCCACTTCCGGGGTGGACCCGGTGATGCGCAGGAACTTCTGGGAGTTGATTTACGACTTTGCCTCAGAGGGTAAGACAATTTTCGTGACCACGCATTACATGGATGAGGCCGATCACTGTGACCGTATTTCGCTTATTATCAACGGCAGGCTGATGGCCGTCGACTCGCCGGGAAACCTCAAACTGGCGCTTCCCTATACGGTATACGTGTTGCGAACGGAAAACTACCTGTGGTTGTTCGAAAAACTCAAGACCCTGGACTACGTGAACGAGGTCTCCATGTTCGGGCGCGATATTCACCTGTTGTGTGAAAAAAACCTGAACGCGGGTGGGAAACTAAAAAAACAGGTAAAGGAATGGAAGATCCGTGCAAAGCTGGAACAGATCATGCCCACGCTCGAGGACGTGTTCGTAGTACATGCCAAGGCCAACGAATAATTACGGGGAAGACGCTTGCCTGGCCGTAAACCGCGGAATACGCGAAGCATCCGCAAAAACCAAAGACCGTTGCGGCCGGCAGGCTTCGGCCGGCGGCGTCCGCCTAATCCGGTGACAGCTCTTTATCCGGAATCCGGTGGTTGTCGTCAACAAGCGAATCGGTAAATCGAAGCCATTCAATATAGTTTTTGGCCAGGTCGCTCATGGTCTGCAGCCTGGATTGATTTATGGAGTCCAGGGTCTGGTAGGCGTTAAGCAGGTCATTCAGCCCGGCCCTGCCCTGGTTATACTGAACCTGTTCCTGGTCCACGATCAAGCGGGCGATTTTAAGTTTCTGCTCGGCCAGGTCAAGCTGGGCGCGTAAGAAGGTGATGGTTTGCAGCAATGTATCAAGCTGCAGACCCAGCTCCTCCTTCTGGTTCATACCGGACAGGGCGGTTTTATCCAGGCTGTTTTTCTGTATCTCGGCTTTCGCGTTGGCCTGGGTATTAAAGAGAGGCAGGCTCAGGGAAAATCCCAACTCCAGGTCCGATGAGGTGGAATTTGCGGGGAGGAAATCATCACCGGTAAGGTTATAGGCGGTGTACACGGTCGCCGTGGGTAAAAGGTCATCCAGCGCCAGGTCCAACTCCTGTTTGGCAATGCGTAAGAGCAGATCGAGCATTTTTATGGTTCTGCTCCGGCTTAAGAACATCTGCTGCTGCCGCTTAAGCTGCGGATCGTTCACCGCCGGGTTGAACTCACCAGGTATGTACGGAAACTCGCCGCCCCCCAAACCGATGAGTAACGCCACCCGCTTTCGCGAGGATTCATAGCTGTCACGGGCCTGGTTAAGCTGTTCCTGGTCGCTTAGCGTCTGCAAGGTGGCCTTGTTCACATCAAGCGGCAGGGCGATGCCGTACTGCTGTTTGCGTTTGGTAAGGTTAAGCAGGGTTTTACCGGCGTTTAAGGATTTTTCCTTATAAAGCATGTTCTGGTAGGATATGTTCCACTCAATATAATAATCGATTACCTGGGCCAGGTAGTCCTCATATGCCTCCAGGATCTGGTACCTGGCCAGGGTCTCCTCATTGCCTGCCATCAACTCCTGCAGCCTGCTGCTGGCGCCGAAGGCGTTTTTCAGCACGGACTGCTCCACCTTAAGTCCTATGGAAGAGGTCTGGGTGTTGGTTGCCGCCGCCGGTGCGGTATCATATTCAAGGGAGAGGGTTGTGCCGCTGACCGGAAAAAGACTTGAAAGACTCACACTACCGGAGAGGTACCCTCGGTTTTCATCCCCCAGGTTGAGGCCGTATTGCGCTCCCGTATCCAGCAGCAGTTGAATCTGGGGCGTACCGAGGATTCGGTTGTATTTCAACACCAGCTCCTGCAGCAGGATCTCTTTAAAGGTGCCGTGGGCGGAGGCCTTCTTTATAAACTCGTTCAGGGTGAGGACCGTCGCTTGCCCGACCTCCTGCGCAAACGATGCGTACCCCAGGCATATGATGATCGTGGAGATCAGGAAAAATTTTCTCATGCGGTTTTCCCCGCTTTTTTATTGAGATAAAGACGCAGCTCCTTAACGGTGCAGTACAGTGAGGGTACGAGTACAAGGGTAATAATCGTGCCGAAGACAAGCCCCCAGGCCAGGGTAAGCATCATTTCGGAAAGCATGGAATCGTATCCGAATACACCGTAGGCCGTGGGCAGCAGCCCCGCCACCGTGGTGATGGTGGTAAGCAGTACGGCCCGCAGCCTTGTTTTGGTAATGTTGGCCACGCGCTGGATGGGGGTTGAACCGTGTTTGGGGTTATTATATTCCTTCTCAAGCTTGTCCAAGAGCACTATAGAATCATTGACCACAACCCCGGCCAGGCCCAGGGCGCCCACCGCGGAAAAGAAGCCGTAGATTAAGAGGCCGTGGATCTGCAGGGCCAAGATGATGCCCACGCAGCCGAAGGGTATGGCCAGTAGAATGATAAAGGGTTTATAAATCGAATTGAGGGTCAGGGCCAGGATCACGTAAATAAGTAGGATGGCTATGATGATTGCGTAATCAAAATCGCCGCCTGATTCCCTGGTGTCGGCGATCTCACCACCAAAGCTGATGTCCGTGGTGGGATATTTTTGCATAAGAGCGGGGAAAAGGTTTTTTTCCAGGTGGTCGGCTATTTCCAGCGGGGTCATTTTCTGTGGGATGTTAAGGGGAGTGGGTGTCCCGACCGCCGGCGCCGTTGTTTCCGGTGTCGTGGGGTCGGCAGGATCAGCTGTGGCGGCGGCGGAGGAATCGGCCTTGGCGGCTAAAGCGGTGTCGGCGTTAGAATCGGTTCCGGCGGCGGCAGGCGCCCCGGCCTTTTTATTCCCGTTGTTTCCGTTTGCACGCGGCCCGTACCGGCTCTCCCCGGCCTCCTGTCCGGCCAGGTCCGCATAGACGTGCAGCACGCGCTTGCCGTCCAGCTTGATTATGGTATTCGGTGTCGTATTCCTGATCACATGCACCAGGCTGCCCAGCGGTATGAGGTAGTTCTGGCTGTTCTGAACGGGGATCTGCAGCACGGAATTGATGTTGGTTTTAAAGTTGTCGCTGGTGGTAAGCATTACCTTTATTTCTTTTTCGTCGATTATTATATCGTACACATTGTTGCCCGACAATATGGTGCGCAGCGCCGAGCCTAGGGTGCTTATGCTTACACCCAACCGTTCGGCCAGGCTGCGGTCAATGGAAATGACGTTCTGCGGGTACACCAACTCCGCCTCAATCTCCGGGTTTTTCAGCGGGGGCATGCGCTTCAGGTAGGCCAGGATGTCCCGGGCCACC
The DNA here is from genome assembly GCA_964638895.1 of uncultured Spirochaetaceae bacterium. Lineage (GTDB taxonomy): Bacteria > Spirochaetota > Spirochaetia > SZUA-6 > RPPD01 > JAFGGG01. Next base: position 24,796 of record CAZWYY010000016.1, read on the forward strand.
CGGAAACGCGTGGCGTCATTGGATTCCTGAATGATGATATCAATAGGGCTGCCGCTCGATTGGCCGAAGCGCGAACTGGCGAACTCCAGGCGCTCAAATCCGGTAATCCCGGCAAGCTTTCCGTTCCATTCGTCAATAAGCTCGGCATTGGACTTACTGCGTTTGTCCCTGTTTATAAGATTGATGTTTATACTGAACTCGTTTTCTTTGACCGCGCCCCCCCGGCGGCTGCGGGCGATGCTTGAAGTGAAGTTTTCCACATCTTTTCCCAGGTAGGGCAGAAACAGGTCCTCCACTTTGCGCATCATTTTTTCGGTTTCATACTTTACCGTGCCCTGAGGCGCCACACCGGTTAGATAGACGCGTGTGGTCTCTTCTCTCGGAAAAAGGGAGAACTTCATCTGTGTGAAAAAGAACCAGCCCGCATAGACAAGCAGGGCGATGAGCGCCAGGAACACGAATTTTTTGTAGTGCAGCATGCGCGTAAGCAGCCGGCCGTAGGCGGCCTCCACCTTCATGAACCAGTGTTCGTGGACAGGTCCCTTCTTTTTATCGGATTGCGGCGGCACCTTGCGGTGCAGGCGCAGGTGCGAGGGAAGGACAAACACGGCTTCGAACAGGCTTGAACCCAGCATAATGAAGATAATGGCGGGTAGGACCGCCGTGAACCTGCCGAAGTGACCTTGAAAAAAGAAAAGCGGTACAAAGGCCGCGCAGGTGGTGGTGATGCTGGCCACAATAGGGGCGAACACCGCGGACGTTCCCTTGGTAACCGCGTCCGCCGCGAGCATTCCGTCATGGCGCAGGCGGGTTACGTTTTCCGCCACCACAATTGCGTCATCAACCACCATGCCCATAACCACGATGACCGCGGCCAGAGTCATATTGTTGATGGTGTTGCCTAAGAGCGAGGCGATAACCATGGTGCTGGCCAGGGTGAAGGGAATTCCCAGGGCCACCCAGATACTACTGCGGGCGTCCAGGAAAATAAACAGGGTAACCAGGATAAGAATAAAGCCGAGCAGGCCGTTGGAGGCGATGATGGAAAGCCGGTTCCTGACGCTTATGGATTCATCTTGCATGGAGACAAGTTCGATCCCGCTGTTCGCCAGGGCCGTGGACGAAAACTCTTTCGTTATTTTATGAACACTGTCCACCGCATCCAGTATGCCCGCGCTCGAGGTTTTGGTAACCCGCAGGGTTACCGCCTCGTTGCCGTTCACCTTGGTGATCGAATCCTGGTCCTCGAATTTATATGAAACCCGCGCCAGGTCCCGAAGCCGTATGTTGTTGCCCTCAAAGTTGGCCCTGATAATAAGGTTGCCGATATTGTCCACGTCGTTTAAGGCCGCGTCAAGCTTTATCTTGGTTGAGGCGTCGTCCTTTAGCACACCCACCGGCTGGTTGATATTGCCTGTTTTAATGGCGTTGCTGATTTCCGTCAAGGAAAGGTTGTAATACCCCAAAAGCCGAGGATTCACGCTGATCTCGATGTAACGCTCAAGGTAACCGCCGGCGGACACGTCGCTCACACTCGGCAGGCGCTTAAGCCTGTCCTCCAGCGTGTCGACGTAGGTTTGCAGTGTCTGGCGCTGGGCCGCGGACATCATGTCCGTATCTTTATAGTAGAGGGCAAGGTCTATGATGGAAAAGCGGGATGATTTAAACTCAATAATCCGGGGGACATCAACATCCTCCGGGTAGTCTATATAGTTCAGGGCGTCCCCGATTTCCGTAACCACGGTGGAGCGGTTCTGGCTGGCCGGGTCAAGCTCAACCCGCACCGAGCAGCTTCCCTGGCCCGATGAGCTGGTAACCGATTTAATACCGTCGATGCCGTCAAGGGCGGCTTCAATTTTTGTTGTGATAAGCAGGTCAACCTCTTCGGCCGTGGCGCCCGGGTAGGAGGTGGAAATCATGACCATATCGAAATTGATATTGGGCATCTCCTCTTTACCGGTTCTATTCCAGAAAATAACCGCCCCTATGAGAACGGCTACCACAAGGAAATTTGTAAAGATATGCTTATCCGAGAAGTACTCGATGATTTTTTTCATATACTTTTATACAATAATATAACAATAATGGGTAGGCAATCGTCTTATCTTCGCTATTTTGTAATAAATTGTAACATTGAAAAAATGTTGGCAGCCCCGGCCCATGTCGTATATAATAGGGAGAGGTGATGTGATATGAAGATACTGGTTGTCGACGATTCAAGGATTATGCGTAATATTATCAAAAATACGCTGCAGTATCTGCACCAGCCGGATGACGAATACCTGGAGGCCGCTGACGGCGCCGAGGCGCTTGAGATACTGTTGCATAATCAGGTGGACCTGTTGCTTCTGGATTGGAATATGCCGCGCCTAAACGGCCTGGATCTGGTAAGAAAATTGCGTAATATGGATAAATACGCCAGCCTGCCTATTATCATGATTACATCGGAAGCGGCCAAATACAACGTTATTGAGGCTATAAAGGAAGGAGTGAATGACTACCTGGTAAAACCGGTCACCGAGAGGGGTCTTTTAGCCAAGATCAAACGTATTTTCCCGTCGCTGTAACCGGGGGTCAAGTGTTGATATGGATATAAAATATATAGATCCGTTTATACAGGCTACCCTGCGTGTGTTTGATGAGTTTTTTAACATAAAGCCCGATGTGCAAAAACCCTATTTATTGGATAAAAACCAGGAGCATGAATGGGACGTATCGGCCATCATTGGGATTGCGGGTGAAACAAAGGGAGCGGTGGTCTTGAGCTTTCCGTCTGAACTGGCCGGTATCCTTACCTCCCGGCTTACCGGTGAATCGGAAGATTCAAACAGTGAGGACGTGACGGATACCATTGGTGAGGTGGTGAATATCGTAGCCGGCAATGCTAAAAAGGGGCTGGAAGAGTACCGGTTGCTGATTTCGCTTCCCTCGATTGTCAGCGGGAAAAACCACAAAATAGCCTGGCCCGGTAAAAACGTGCCCGTTATCGCCATCCCATTCACATGTGAGTTCGGTTCGTTTAACCTTTCGGTGGTTCTGGAAAATATCATTGCTTAAATACAATACGACGGAAACATATGGCTGGTATCATATATAATCTAAGAAAGCTTTGGAGGAATATCACCACCAGCGGGGCGGGCGACCTGCTTACCATGGAGCAGCGGCGGCGTGTTGTATTCCTCAACAGCATTAATATAATCGGCATGCTCATCCTGTTCTCCTTCAGTATAAATCGCTATCTGGGAAACGACCTCAATACCGCAATCGCGGATCTGGCCGCCTTCTCCGTACTTCTGTTCACCTTTTTTTATATGCGCGCCAGGAAAAAGTTCGTGTTAGCAAATTATGTAATTGTAACCAGCATTTTCCTGCTTTTTTCCTTTCTATTATATGACGGCGGCGGAGACAAGGCCAGTTCTCTCTGGATTCAGACCTATCCGCTGGTGGCGATTTTTATCCTGGGATTAAGGCCCGGTATGCTTATTTCCGGTCTTTATCTTGCCGGGGCGGTATGCATTATCCTCATTCCCCACGTGGCGAAAATAGATTACGGCTTCAATTTCGGTCTGCGCATTCTGGGCTCGTATGTGCTGGTGTTCATGTTTGCCATTTTCTATGAATCGGCGCGTAGAGAGACCCAGGGTAAGCTGGAGAAACTCTCCGCGGACCTGCTGGCGGCCAAAAAACAGACGGATACAATCATGGCCAATGTAAAGGAAGGCATTTTTCTGCTGGATCAGGAATTGCGGATGGGCTCGGAGTATTCAAAGGAACTGGAGCACATATTCGGTATGAAGGGTTTGGAGAATACGCGGTTTCTTGATTTACTACAGGACAAGACCGAGAAGAAAATTCACGCGGCGGTGGGCGACTACCTTGAAATGTTTTTTAAACAGGATATAAATGTGGAACTTCTGGAGGAGATCAATCCACTGGAACGGGCCACGCTGCATTTTCGGGAGTCGGACTTTGGTTTTATCACCAGGCACCTTGAGTTTACCTTTACCCCTATCAGCGGCGAGAACAGCAAAACACATATCCTGGGTACGGTCAAGGATATTACGGAAGAGGTGGAGCTGGCCCGTAAACTGCAGGTACAGGAGACCAGGACAAAAAAGCAAATGGAGCAGCTGTTTCAGATTATCAATATCGGGCCGGATATGCTCACAGAGTTCATTCTTGATGCGGAAGTGGAGGTGGAAAACGTAAACCGGTTGCTGCAGTCCGATGAAAAGGATTATGGTGTTATTATCAATTCGATTTACCAGTCCGTACATGCCATAAAAGGGAACGCCATCCTGCTGGGACTATCCAATTTCAGCCGGAAACTGCATGGGATAGAAGATGAGATTAATAAGGTGAAAGAAAAGGATCTCACCTGGAACAACCTGCTGCACCTGACAATACGTCTTACCGAGATAAAAAACGAAATAAACGACATCAAGGACCTAATCAAACGCGTCTTGACCTTCAGATCCGACGGGCGCATTCAAAAAATCGAGCAGAAAGACCTGCTGCAAAGCGCGATGCAGCGTACCATCGACGTTATGTGTAAGGATTCGGGTAAAACCGTCAGGCTTGTTACGGATGATTTTGATAGTCGAATGATCACCGCGAGACAGCGTAAGGTGGTAAAGGATGTGTTGATCCAGCTTACCAGAAATGCGCTGGTGCATGGTATCGAGCCTCCCGCACAAAGACGGGCGGCGAGTAAGGATCGCGTCGGAACCATAACCATCACCTCCGCCGTGCAACACGGAAAACTCACCATCTCATTCAAGGATGACGGGCAGGGGCTTAACGCGAAGAGAATAAAGGAAAAAGCGAAGACCATAGAGGCCTTCAGTTCCATGGACCTGGACGGTTTACCCAAGCAAAAACTTTTAAGCCTGATTTTTCATCCCCGCTTTTCCACGGCCCAGGCGACCTCTCTTTCAGCGGGAAGGGGTATCGGTCTTAACCTGGTAAAATCCAAAATAGAACAGCACGGCGGCGGCCTGAAGGTCCGCTCCGTGCCCGGCAGGTTGTGTGAATTTAATTTTACCCTTCCGCTGTGAGAAATTCAGTTCTTTATAATTTATATACACGGAGGTTGCCATGCCCAAGGCAAGTGAAATATTCGGCGAGCTTACATTTAACAAAAAGGCCATGAGAGAGAAATTAAACCGTGATGTCTATGAAAAACTGGTCGCCACGATTGAAAGCGGGAAGGCGCTGGATCATTCCATCGCTGCCGACGTGGCCCACGCCATGAAGGAATGGGCGATTGAAAACGGGGCCACGCATTTTACCCACTGGTTTCAACCCCAGCGGGGCGGTACGGCCGAGAAACATGACGCGTTTATCAGCTATGGCGAGAATGATGATATTATCGAGCGGTTTTCCCCTTCCCAACTTATTCAGTCCGAACCGGATGCTTCCTCCTTTCCCTCCGGGGGAATACGGAGTACGTTCGAGGCGCGCGGATATACGGCCTGGGACCCTACTTCTCCCGCTTTTCTTTTGGAAGCAACGAATACCAAGACACTTGTCATTCCTTCGGTATTTTTATCCTGGACAGGGGCGGTACTTGACATAAAAACGCCCCTGCTGCGTTCGGAAAGGGCATTGAACGATTCGGTACTCAAACTGCTGCGTTTATTGGGCAACCGTACCGCCAAGCGGATCAAGGTGTACCTAGGGCCGGAACAGGAGTATTTCCTGGTCAACCGCGACCTGTACAATTCCCGGCCCGATCTGCAGAATTGCGGACGAACCATTTTCGGGGCCCCCCCGGCCAAGGGTCAGCAGATGGAGGACCATTATTTCGGAGCCATTAAGGAAAAGGTTATGGATTTCATGGAAGCCTTTGATAACGAGCTGTACCGTAGGGGCATTCCGGCCAAGACCCGCCATAACGAGGTGGCGCCCAACCAGTTTGAGATCGCCCCCTTATACGAGATCGCAAATCTGGCCAATGACCACAACCTCCAGCTGATGGATATCTTGAAACGAACCGCCAGGTTGTATGATATGGAGGCCCTGTTGCACGAAAAACCGTTCGACGGTGTAAACGGTTCCGGAAAACACGTGAACTGGTCCTTAGGTGACGACGGTGGGGCCAACTTCCTGGAACCTTCCAAATCTCCGCTTAAAAATATCAGTTTTTTAATGACCATAGGCGCGATCCTTTTGGGGGTGAACAGGTTCGGCGGGCTTTTACGCGCCTCGGTGGCGGACGCGGGCAATGACCACAGACTGGGTGCCAATGAGGCTCCACCGGCCATTATGTCCGTGTACCTGGGCGAGTATCTGAACGGCATCCTGGATGAGATCGAAGGCATCGGCGAGCGGCCTACTGACAAGCAGATGGCCCATATCTACCTGGGAGTACAGAACCTGCCGCGGGTGGCCAAGGACATCTCCGACCGCAACCGTACCTCCCCCGTGGCCTTTACCGGCAACAAGTTCGAGTTCCGGGCCTGCGGCTCGTCCCAGAATATCGCCGAACCGGTCACCGTGCTCAACCTGATTGTCGCCTACGGGTACGATGAGATATACAAACGTTTGCAGCGAAAAAAGGGAGACATGAAGGCCCAGGCTATCCTCGTGCTTAAGGAAATATTGAAGGAAACCAAGAGGGTGCGTTTTGAGGGCAACAACTACGCGGAAGACTGGCACAAGGAGGCGAATTCACGCGGACTGTCCAATGCCAGGGACACATCCGTTGCCCTGGAGCTTTTCCTGGAAAAGGACGCGGTGGAGTTGTTTACCGGCTACGGGGTGCTTTCGGAACGGGAACTGCGTTCCAAGATCGATATCAAGCTTGAGGCGTACGCCAAAATCAAGGACATCGAGTTTCGAACCGGAATAAACATGGTAAATACCATGATTATTCCGGCCCTTACCCGCCACATTGCCCAGGTGGCCGGAGCCGCAGCTGGCATTAAAGCTGCCGGAATCAGCCAAAACTCATTACAGCAGGAGGTAAGCTCCCTGGAGAACCTGTTTGCGGAGATAAAACAAGGTGTCCGGGATCTGGAAAACGTACTTACGGAGTGTGAAAATACGGAAGATCCGCATAAAAAAGCGCACCTTTTCGCGGATAAAGGCGCACAGGTCTTACACGCCTTGCGCGAGGTTGTGGATACGGCCGAAGAAATAACCGCCGCCGACCTCTGGCCTCTGGCCAAGTACCAGAAGATATTAAGCGTACTGTAAGAAGCGATTATCTATGAAAAAACCGCCGCCGAAGGTTGTGGTTTTTTATTTTGCCCCGTTCCCCGGCAGGGAAGCATAAAACTTTTCCGGGGTCATCGTACCCTTTATAAGTGCGTCGAGACCGTCCCAGTAGGCGCGGGTATCGTCCTCCGGCAGGAACACGTCCCAGCCCATGACCAGGATGTTCGAATCAAGGGCCATAGTGTTTATCTGACTGTTGATTTCGTATTTCGCTTCAGTGCCGGTATATGTTTTCCATAGCGATATATCCGATTCGGCGCCACTGGAATACCTCGAAGGATGTTCCGCAATGTATTCGCTTAAAAACTCAATAAAGCGGACTGCCTCCTTTTTATGCGAACAGCGGCCGCCCACCGCAAGCGCCATGAAGGCGCCCCCCCAGGTTTCCTTTATTTCACCTCTGCCCCCGCTTACCGTGGGAAAGCGGATGGCCTTGAGTTTATTTTGCGTAATCAGTGCGTTATCCTGAGGCGCCATGCCCAGGACCCAGGTCCCGCCGTAATACATGGCCGCTTTTCCGTCAAAAAACAGGTTGATCGATTCGGAATAACCAAGGGGCGTGTCGTATTGTGGGAAAGCACCCGCATCAGCCAAAGCTTTTATGTCACGGGCCGCCTCAAGAAAGGCCGTGTTTCCAAAATCCGCTTTCCGTACTCCGTTCTCAACCACTGTTATATAGCCGCCGTGTCTGAGCGCCAGGGTTTCGTAAAAGAACAGGTTCACCCATTTACTGTAATCGTCCGTGCTTCGGGCAAAGGGGGTTATGCCCAGACCTTGCAACTTTTTACAGAGTGACACAAGCTCGGGAAAGCTTTTGGGATATAAGAGGTTGTTTCGCTCGAATATCTCCGTATTGCACAGGATATAGGCCACGGGTCCCCGAAAGGGAAGCGCGTAGATATGACCGTCCTCAGTGACGTTGAAAAGCGCGCCGGGCAGAAGGGCGTTTTTGGTTTTAGCGCTTAAGAGTGAATCAAGAGTACTCACCTTTCCCTGCTTTATATACGGCTTGAGAAAACCCCCAAGATTCGAGCTGAAGACATCAGGCGCCGAATCGTCATTCAATGCCGCTTGGAGCCTCATCTTATAGTCGGTGAAATCGCCCTTTTCCTGATAATTGATTTTTATACCCGGGTTTTTCTCCTCAAACACGCGTATGGCCTCGGAAATCTTCATTCCGCTTTCCGGAGCGATGGTGCGCTCGGAGGCGGACCAGAACTCCAGCTGTATTGTTTTTTTGGCGGTGTCCGCGGAGATAAAATAAAAACCGCTTATGACGACAAAGGCCGCGCATAACAGGGCCGATGATTTATGTGATTTCATATATACCTCCGTATGGATATTGAGTGTAACACGACCTGGCGGCGGGTGTCCACTATAAACATAGCCGGAACCTGATATAAAACTGTCAGGTTTGATGGACTATACTATAATTATACAAATGGCGGTGAAAAAATATCTTACAGCAAATGGCTAAAAGGCAGCTCCGGCATGAGCCAGTCCTGAAATACATTTTTACATGCCGACTCTTTGTGCCGAAGGCATGGTCCCTGTTCATGCTGCCTGCGGCGCGGGATAATAAACCCCGATTTTTCCCCCTGCCCTGCCGGAGCGATTAAACGATTAGATATTTGATAACCTTACATACCGTCGCTGTCTTGCATCATCATCATGGCTTCGGTTACCTTGAAGCTTTTCATGACGATGGCATCCATCTCCATGACGGGCGGATCTCCCCCCGGAAACTCGAATGTGCCCATTTTCCCGGTATCACTATGCAGCATGGCCCATAATGTGTCGGTTTTTTTACTTTTATTGATTGATACCACAATATTATGATTTACTCCGTCGGCCACGGGGCTGTATCCGATGACGTCGCCCGGTTTGCCGCCTTTGTCGTTATGGATTACAATCCACCCCGGACCCACACTTACCACGTACTCAATGGTAACTTGGGAATCCTGGAGTTCCTGGTCCTTTGCCTCCACATAGGGTGTGCCCGCAACGGGCATGATTGTTTTACAGCCCACCAGGACAAGAACGGTAAAAAAGGCCAGTACTAACGCGACCTTACCTATTTTTGTCATTACCATTTTTTACCTCCGTACAAATTATTTTACATTAAATGTAGCCGGCGCGGGTTGGGGCCAGCAATCATATAATTCCCAATTTTTCTGACTGAATTCTTTGTATGCCCGTTTTTTTCCGGATAAGGTTGCTTATGTGGGTTTGCCGGAGGTAACTTAAATAAAAAATATTATAAAAGGAGCGATAAACATGGAAAAAAGAATTTTAGGCTCCAGCGGGCTGGAGGTATCGGCCATCGGGCTGGGGTGTATGGGGATGTCCGAGTTTTACGGCTCCTCGGTGGACGAGGACTCCATGCGCCTGATACAAACGGCCGTGGACTGGGGGATTAATTTCTTTGACACCGCGGATATGTATGGTGTTGGTCATAATGAAGTCATTGTGGGTCAGGCCCTGCGGCAAAGGCGGGAAAAGGTAATAATCGCGACCAAGTTCGGGAACATGCGCCGTGTTGACGGCGCCATGCTGGGGGTGAACGGGAAGCCGGAATACGTAAAGGCAGCCTGCGAGATGAGTCTGAAACGCCTGGGCATTGAGGTGATCGACCTGTACTACCAGCACCGAGTGGACCTCCAGACCCCGATCGAGGAGACCGTGGGGGCCATGGCGGACCTGGTAAAAGAAGGCAAGGTGCGTTTCCTGGGGCTTTCGGAAGCCGGTGCGGACACCATACGGCGGGCCCACACGGTTTATCCGATTACGGCCCTGCAAACAGAGTATTCACTGTGGTCACGGGACCCGGAAGGGGAAATACTCGACACCTGCCGTGAACTGGGTATAGCTTTTGTGGCTTACAGCCCGCTGGGCCGTGGGTTCCTTGCCGGGAACTTTAAAACCACCGAAGGGCTGTCCGCCAAAGACTTCCGGCGCACAAATCCGCGCATGACCGGAACGAACCTGCAACAGAACCTTGTTCTGGTGAATAAACTAACGCAAATGGCGGCGATAAAAAAATGTACGCTTGCGCAACTTGCCCTGGCCTGGGTGTTGGCCCAGGGAAAGGATATCGTACCCATCCCCGGAACGCGGCACGCCGCTTACCTGCGTGAAAACATAGATGCCTGTGAACTCAGCCTCAACGGCAATGAACTTAAAGAGTTACGAGCGATTTTTCAGCCCCAAGCCGTTCACGGCACCCGTTATCCCGAAGCGGGCATGCGTATGGTCGGCTTATAAAAAAGAAGATAGGAGGAAGAATATGAAGGCAATCGTCATCCATGAGTTTGGGGGCCCGGAGGTGTTGCGGTACGAGGAAACCGGTGACTTAAAGCCCGCGGCCGGGCAGGTGCTGGTACGGATTAAGGCTGCAGGAGTGAACCCGGTGGAAACCTATGTGCGCTCCGGCGCCTACGCGCGCAAACCCCAGCTTCCCTATACGCCGGGCTCCGACGGCGCGGGTGTTGTGATAGGAGTAGATGAGGACGTTACCAGGTATAAAGAGGGAGACAGGGTATACTCCTATGGTTCGCTTTCCGGAACCTACGCCGAGCAGGCCCTTTGCCTGGAGTCCCAACTTTTCCCCCTGCCGGATAATGTCGGTTTCACCCAGGGTGCGGCCCTTGGTATTCCTTATGGTACCGCGTATCGCGCCCTGTTTCAGAAGGCCCTTGCCCTGCGGGGAGAGACGGTGCTGATTCACGGCGGCAGCGGTGGGGTGGGTACGGCGGCCATCCAGTTGGCGCATGCCGCGGGCATGAAGGTAATAGCCACGGCCGGAAGCCCAAAGGGGCTTGATCTGGTAAAGGCCCAGGGAGCGGACCTGGTGGTTGACCATACTGTTGCCGGCCATACGGCCGATATTCCCGGGTTGAACGGCGGTAACAACGTGGATATAATTCTGGAGATGCTGGCCAATGCCAACCTGGCCGAAGACCTGAAAATACTCGCATTTAAAGGAAGAATAGTCATCATCGGCAGCAGGGGCGCTGTGGAAATTGATCCGCGGCTTCTGATGGCGCATGACGCGCTTGTTTCCGGTATGCTTTTGTTCAATACGGGTGAGACTGAGTTGGAGATAATTCATGCGGACCTGGCCAAGGGGCTGAAAAACGGTTCGCTTGCCCCGGTAATCGGCGCCGAGCTGCCCTTAAAGGAAGCGGCCGGCGCGCACAGGAAGATTATGTCTCCCGGAGCATACGGCAAAATTGTGCTCGTTCCCTGACCGAAACCGGATACTCCCTACCACCCCGGAGCAACAAAAAACCCGAACACACCGGTAGATCCCGGCCGCTGGAAGGGATAGGCATAGTAGAACTGGAGAATAAAGACATTTCCGAAATTGATACGCAGGGCGGCTCCCGTGCTGAATATGGGAACCCTCTGTGAGGTATCTTCGGCGATTTTAAAGACCGGTGGTTCGTTTTTTCTCCAGGCCAGCCCCACGTCAAAAAAAACCACCAGCTCAATAGGCACATAGGGAAAATTAATTATTCCCAGTTCCTCACTGCCCAGAAGGGGTACGCGGAACTCCACGTTAGCCACCTCTATGCTGGAGCCGGAAATATTATCACAAAGCGGGCAGTCCCCTGTAATATACGCCAGACCGCTGTATCCGCGCACATAGTTTTCGTCTCCCAGGAAATAAGGTTCGATCAGTTTGCTTTCGGCGTCCTGGATATAACGTCCTTTGTGCAGAAGCCGGAAGGCCAGGGTTACGGGTTTCCAGAAGAAATAGACCCTGAAATCCGCGGTCAGGGTTATGAAGACCAGGGAGCCAATGGTAGGTTCAAACTCGAACCGAAAGCGGCTGCCGTCTATCGGCGAGGTGAACCCCCACACCGCGTAATCCCCTACATAGGCGGCTGTGGCGGTGAACAGGTGCAAGGTGGGGGGCGGGTTAATGCCGATAGTGCGGCTGTCCGAGAGCAGGCCGTCCGTGTAGGTAAGCAGCAGGGCCTGGGCATCATAGTACTGTAACGCGTAACCCGCGGAAAGTTCAAGGCGGCGGTTTATACTGAAGGGATAATACATAATAAGTTCGATCCCGTCCCTGTAATACACATCCTGCTCGTACTGGTCGGCGGAGATCTTTTTTATATTATAATACGGGAAATGTTCAACCTCTACGCCCCAGTTTACCCTATGCTCCAGGTTCCTGTAAAAGATAAGGCCGCCCGAGTTTTTTATATCCGAGCTGAGTTCAAGCATGGTGAAGATCGAACGGTTTCCCAGGAAGTCTTCCAGCCAGAAACTGGTCTGGGCCACGGCCAGGAACTCTCCCGTTCCGCTTAAGGCCACGCCCCCGCTTAACAACCCGAGGGAGATCTGATCCAGTGTCGGCGTATAGGGTTTTGAGGTAAAGGACGCCGACGAGACCGCGAAATCCTGTGGAAGCAAAAGTACCCGGCCCTGAGGAGTGGAAGGGGAGAGGTTGGTTGCGTTTATGCGTATAAGCTTCCCGCCGTCCGGCCCGTATTCCCGGCCCGTTACCGGCCGGGTGAAAAAGGTATAAAGCCTGTACTGCCGTTTCCGGAAGACCGTAAATACAATTTGTCCGGTGCGGGGCGCAAGAGACATTACGGGGGAGATCTCGGAAAGGCCGGTTACGCCCGTGGCGATATCCGTAAGCTTGTATACCTTGTGTTCTGCGAAAGAATAACGGTAGATGTTGCTGAAACCGTCTGGATCGGAGATAAAGAAGAGTTCTTTCCCATCCGCCGAATAACGGGGATTTATCTGCTTTGCGTTCGGGAAAACCGGCAGCAGGCTGATCTCTTCCGTATCAAGACGGTAAAAACCGATGTGCATGCTACCGAAGTGCAGTGAGTCCGGTGCGCTGCGGTTTCCTCTGTTTGTAACAAAAGACAATATACCGCCGTCCGGCGACCAGGCCGGCTGAAGATCGGCATAGATGTCCGAGGTAAGCTGTTTTAATGAATGGGTCTTCAGGCCGTACAGGTACAGATCCCCGATTCCATTGGACGTGCCGGCCACGGCCAGGGTCAGGCCGTCCGGCGACCAGGCCAGATCGCTGACGGCCTGGACCCCCTCCAGCGCGATATCGGCCGTAATTTCATTTTTAAGCACGTTTATTATGTTGATGTGATTGTCGCCCTTTTGGGTGGTGATGAAGGCGAACTCGTCACCCGCAGGGTTCCATGCGCCGGAAGAGCTGATAAAACGCAATGAGTCAAAATGTTCGCTGGTGAATGAGCTTGCCAGCGTGCGGATAACCCTGCCGGTTTGCGCGTCGGCCAGGAACAGGTCAAGCGTAAAGGACCGGCTGACGGCGATGTACACCAGGTATTTGCCGTCCGGACTGATGGAGGGGGAGTATACCGAATCGGCCTGAAGTAGGGGAAACGGTACCGCCGGCCCTTTGTCCGGGATTTTATCCTGAATAAGCGGTTTATAATAGGATTTCAAATCCTCTTTCCACTGTTTGGACAAGTCCTCCGCGCTTATATTCCAGGTCTCCTTGATCCCCTGCCGCCACCCGAGGCGGATGACGTTGCCGATGAACTCCCCCAGCATGGACGGGTTGTTTTTTCCTATCATATAGGCCAGGAAGGCGTGTCCGAAGCGGTAGGGGAAGTACCGGGTGTCCTCGGTCATCTGCGCAAGGGTGGGGAAATCGTCCTCTATGATCGCGTCCCGCAGCCAGGTCGCGGTAAGCGGGTTGCTGTTTCCAAGCGAAAGGTACTCAGCCAAGCCTTCCGCAAACCAGAGCGGCACGCCGCCTCCACCACGCCCGATTTTTTGCAGCATTCTGAAATAAAAGGCGTGCACCAGCTCATGCCCCAATACATGCTCATTATCGCTGTAATTAGGGGTAAGGGGAATAACCATCCTGTTCGCCAGGCTTTCGGTAACCCCTCCCACGCCCGGAGGTATAAGCCCGGCTATGACATTTGTCTGGGTAAAATCCGGACTATCGGCATACAGTATTACCGGTTGCCTTGTATCAAACTTTACGTCAAGCAGTTCGGAATAAAAGGCGTACCAGCGTTCAAGAATCTCTGCGGAATCGTAGGCTATTTTTTTTTCACGATCATAGTAGAATAAGGTGAAATGCTCGGTCTTAAGCTCCTGGAAATTGAAATCCTCATATTGTATTTTATTTCTTCCGAAGTTCTGAGCATACGCTGCCGTGGCCGCAATAGTCAATAATAAAATCGCCGCGAAGAGAGGCTTTTTCATGAATAAAATTAATGTATCAAAAAAACAAAGATGCGCAAAGCATGCCTGTTTCCCTTTTTAACCGGCATTTTTCCCTAACCTTTAATCAGGGCAACGTTCACTTTGGGATTATGGTATAGCTTAAAATCTGTTCCTTGATTTTATCCTCTCTCGGCAAAACCGAGAGGCCCTTTTGGATCGCCTTTCCGGAAACCTTGCCCAGGTCTTTGAATGAATCCTCCACATCGGCGAACTGTTCGGTAGAAGCTATTATTTTAATGAATTCCGTACCGAAGGGAGCGCCCAATGTGAAGGCAAAACCATAGGAGTCGTCAGGGATTGTGTAGATAGTGTTCTTTTTAATCATATTGCCCTGGTGATATTGATTAGGGAAGATAAGTTGCATGTTGCCGTTTACATCGATGTGGTACATCTTTATATAACAGTCCTGGTTGGCGTAAAAATGGATTCGGAGCTCCTCGCCTTCCACGTAAGTGCCGCCGTTTCCCCTTTTTGTCCAGGCTTTGACGATAAGGTTTTCATCCTCGTCTTTTTGAATGTCACTCAGCTCATTAAGCACGGCAAGCGCGTCTTTATAATTATCAGGCAGTAGTGAAATGTTTGTTGGAATTATGGATTTGGGAATAATGATATCGGCGCTGCCTATAATCGTACCCGTCTCTATGCCGGTTAGTTCAAGAAACAGTTCAACATTTAATCCGGCATCAAAAAATCTTCCTGAAAGGATGGCCCTTATATTTTTCAAATTACCCGCCCGGATTGTATCCTGCCCGCTGAAAAGATCCGAGAGGCAGAGCTGCTGTGTCTCAAGAATATTCTCAAGCTTGTCCTTGGCGAAAAGTTCAAACTGCGGGGTTTTTTTCAAGGCCAGGGTAAGGTGGTTCTCCAGATAGTGTGAGAATTCGCTGCCCAGACCCTTGTCCGCATACGTAAAATTGCCGAAACAGATAACCATGGGTTTGGCGGTATCCCGATAAAGCGTATTGAGGGCCTTTCCAAGCAACGTTTCCAAATCGGTTCCGAAGGCCGTAACCGTTCCCGTTAAAAAGAGAAGAAACATAATAAAGAATTTCTTTTTCATTTCGCAATCTCCGGTTTTCTTCAGAGTGGATGGTAAGTGTAAAAGAAAAATACCCTTCCGCAAAACATATTATTTTATGAAAGGGCCCTTTTTATATATTATATAATGTTACCCATGTATTTTCAAGAATAAAGAAAAGATGAGAAGCAAGATCCATGACCATCCCCACCACCGTATTAAAAAATCCGTTTGACAAGAAGAGTTAAGTCAATTATTATTTTTTTCAAATAAACACTAAGCCGGGTTACAAAGTTCAATTTTGCAGAATTATAAAAATTTTTTTAAGTACATTTATTCCTCAAAAGCCCTGGACTCTACCGATTTTGATAATCTGGTAAACCAAAAGGGCATATTCAGAAAGAATTTTTTTGATCATCCAAACAGGAAAAATATTATTGAAAAATTCGCATCAAGCCTCAAAGCTTCAAACGGCGGCGTTTTTTTGTTGAGCGGGTACCGGGGTACGGGTAAAACAAGTTTTTTAAATTATGTGTTGTATAAGCTTAAAAAAGAAAACCCTTCCCGGTTTGTTTCCGGGACGTTTAATTTAAGCGCTTTTCACCTGAACCTGAAATTTGAAATCATGAGCCGCATTATTTTTGTGTTAAACGATATGAAAAATCGTTTTCCGTCTAAAATACGCTCCATGGTCAGCAGAATTAATAAGAAGCTGTTATGGGCGCGTAATATATCTTTTTCCATCGAAAACACGCTCTCCGCACCGCCTTATGCTCCGAAGGCGGGTGTTCAGTACGGGAAGACCGAAAAAGACAATATTTATTATTTGGAAAATAAGCTTCAGAAGATATTAAATGCCGTGCATAGAAACACTGATAACAAAATTATTCTTATCCTGGACGAGTTGGATAAAATACCGTTTTACGGCGATATCCGGCAGGATGCGGCGGGTCAAAGCGAAAACGGAGTAAGGCAACGGAACGAACAGGAAGCCAGGGTGGACCGGCTTGTGAAAATGCTTTCCGAGATCAAATATTTTTTATTTGAAAGTAAGGTAGTTTTTATTCTGGTGGTGAACAAGGATATTTTTGATCTCTGGAAGTACCGGCAGAGTGAAAAAGATCTATTCATGAATCTGGTTACCAATATGATCTATATCCCGGCGTATTTTTATGAGGAGCTTGAACTGCATCCCGAGTTTCCTTTCGAACTGGGCCAGGATATTGAGACAAGTTATCCCTCCTCGCCGTATGCCATTAAAAAATACTTCCAGCTTTGCGCGTATTACGAAAGCTATGCCAACCCGCGTTTGTTTTTTCAGGTTCTTTCCAGAAATATAAGCTCCCAAAGCCTTCTAATCACCCGGAATGAAGCCCAGTACCTGTCCAATAAGGTTCGTTTGTATGAAATGAACGAGTTACTCTATAATTATTTCTATCGGAACAAAGAGGTCAATTTTCGGCAGTTCCAGGCGGCCATAGATGAGCTTGCCGACAGGATTATAAAATTAAAGGCCGAAGAAAATAAAAGCCGGCGGAGGGGTGTGAGCGATGACCTGTCCCTCTACCGGCATTATCAGGAATATTTACTCCAGTCCATCAAGGTAAAAGATATTTCCCCGGAGGAGTTTTGGAATATAGAACAGGCAAAAAGCAAAAAAGGAAATTTTCTTTATCATAAACTGGAAGCCTTTATCAATTACATCAGGGAGAATGATCCCATTGATAATTTTCCGGCCACCAATTATATCATCAGAAGGTTAACCGATTTTTTAAAAATAATCGAGCAGGGACATTTCATCTCAATACAGTCGGTCCTGGAAAAGATGCGCTTTGAAGAATACGAAATTAAGGACAGTATCGGGCAATATCTTATCTGGCTGCTCATCCCGATTAATCTCATTATCCTTAAAAACAGCAAAGTAATCGATATAGTGCAAAACAATATCTATTATAATTATCAAACCGATGTCAGTGCCAAGTACTTTCATGACAGCTGCAAGTATGAGTTGGACGGTTATTTTAAGGACGCGTTTCTTAATTACAACGAGTATATTAATCGTGAGTTTAATTGCATGGATGCAATACACCGCAAACTCAGGCTTTTATATTACATGATCATCCTGGGTTTCAATTACCGGGGACACAAGATCGATATTAAATCCGAGTGGAAAAGCAGTCTGGAGAAAATGGAACAATATTTTTCTCTTGATAAAAACAATAAGGAAGGCAATGTCGAATACGCCAATTTTTATTTTTACAAATTCTTTTATTACGAATTCGTGGCCGGGGGAGATAAAGAGAGGTTTAAAGAGCAGGAAGATGCCGAGGACAATTATGACAAAGCAATAGAAAGTGATCCCTATAACGCCTCAACCCACATGTGGAAAGGGTATTATCTTTTCTGGAAGAAGAAATACGTAGCGGCTCTTGACGCGTTCAATGTTTGCCTGAAATATGATAATGATCCCATTATGCTGATCCGCAAGGCCGATACGCAGGTGAAGCTGGCACAGTACGAACCTGCCTGGGACACATATATGGAAGCTATTGATTGTTCCACCAGTTGGCTGCATAATGCGCTTCTGATTTTCGGCGTATATAACATGCTTGCCGGCTTGGACAAACTGAAAGCGGCGCAGAAGAGCAAATATCTTGGTTATTATAAGAACAGCAAAGACATACTGGTTAATCTTTTACGTAATTTTATCGAGGACTATTCCCTTGTTCTGTTGGACGGCATGCATTATTCCCTGCTGAATAAATATATTGATAAAATAACGGGAGTATTAGGAATAAAACGCAAAATCCAGGTTGGGAAAGCGGGGAGAAAATATAAGTTTTCCTATAAACCAGGCGGTGGGGCGGCGGAGTTCCGATCGATTCTGCGATTTAATAGATGTATTTACCCAACCGAGATAAACTGACGGGAAGGCTATGAACGGAAAAGAGTTTTTGAAATTCTTGAACAGCGAAAAACACTATATTTTGCATTTTTATGCCCCCAAAAACAGCGACAAATCGGAAAACATATATACCTTGCTGCAAAGTAAACCCATTGTAGACTCTGGTTACAAGCCTGTCTGGATCAATCTTCGCTATGCCCAACAAAATATGGTCATAGAGCACTTCATTACGGACATTTATAAAAAGATGGGGCATGTTATTAAAAACCGTCTGGAAGGCAAGACGTGGAGTGATTTGTTCGCAAACAATTGTTATTCCGACGTTGACAATATTAAAGACATTCATATCCTGGTGAATGACTTCAGAAAAAAGATTATAAACAAGCTTGACCTGGAAAATAATTGTATCAAATTCCTCATGGTATTGGACAATGCTGAAAATATTTTCGGCAGCCATCTGGCCTTGAACAAAAAGGGTTGGGAGAGCGATGTAAAAAACCAATGGACGCTTTTCCTGCGAAAAATGATCGAGCTTAACAGCCGGTATTTCAAACTCAAGGTTATTCTTATTGCCAACACAGAGCTTTGCCGCTTGACGGAAGTGGAAAACTACATTTCTTACTGCGATAAAATTCCGGCGAAAGGGAGTGTAAATACGCCCATACCGGAGATATTACTCATCCGCTTGTCCAAAAATATAAAAGGTTTTTTTTCGCTTTTAAATAAAGATGATAAGATCACAGATTATCGGACGATCAAGGAATATATTAAAAAAAATATTAAAGATAGCGCCGGATTAATTAATAAAATAAAAAAAGGAAAAGATATTAATCCGGAACTATTAATCTATACCGGATTTTTGGATTATATACCAATTAACTACGGCTATCATGATGAGTTGATCGGATTTATCCGGAAAAATCAATATAATAACAGATCAGACCAAATCTCAAATATTCTTTCTGCTGAAAAAGATATCAATAATGAATCAGTGATGTTATTACGAAAACTATTCTTTGATATTAAAGACAAATATCTGAATTTTAATAATTTCATCCGTTATTATTATAATAAAATCGTTTTTTTTATTAAGACTGACACGTCCATCGGCGATCTGGAAATATTAAAACTTGAATTCTCTTTATATCGATGGATTAAGGAAATAGAACGGGTGCTTTCAACGAATAACGGCGGCCGAAACGGCCTTCAAAATTTTAACGGCTTTGAGGCCTTAACCCGGCTTATCTGTCTTCCCATACATGAGTTCATGTTTACAGATATAGGCATCACGCTTCAGCAGTATGGGTATAACAAACATTTCAGCGACATGCTTCGGGATATAAAACGGAATACCGGCGATGCACTACCGGAACATATCGGCATGCGTCTGAAAGTACTCGCAGGAAATTTATATTATTATAACTACCCGGAAGATTACCCCAGGGCCCTGGAGCACTATGTGGAAGCCTTAAAGGACTACAGGAAATACGGGGAAAACTGCGGCGGATATGAATGTCATCATCTGGACCCCAAACGGTTCGGCGACTGCTATCTTATACATAACCTTACCAAGTATGAGATTATCAGTACGTTTTACCAAATCGTGATCAGAAATTTGCCTGAAAAAACCGATTTGCGGGGGCAGGCAACGCTTTGGGACTGTATTAAAAGACTGAATAAAAAAACACCAATTAGGAGAATCCGCTGGCTGCGCCTGAAAAGAGTAATTGCTTCGCTGGAAACAAAAACCGATAATACAAGGCTAAGGCTGCTGACAAAATATATACTCCTTATGTCGCGGGTTTTAATAAACATGATGATAGAAGAAAGGGAAAACACCAAAGATTACGAACTTAATTATTCAGGCCGAATAAATAGAATTGACGAACCGGATCATGGCAGTTGCTGGCTTAACCTCCTCAACATAGATGAAAAGACAATGAATGAGATAGTCAGGCATAAGAAAAAAGATAATAGCGCCTCCGGCAGGGACAAGGCGTATCCTAACCCTTCGGCTTTGTCTAAAAACCAGTTTCAGATAATCAAGGAGCGCATAAAGGTAGCCCTGTTGAAGTATTATGAAATGAAGAATTTAAGCGGTCATAACTTATTGCGCGTGTTGGGTGAGTTGAACCTGAATAATATCAAAAAAATCCGGCTTTTTCAGCCTTTTATGGCGCTGTTTAGAAACTATGTTAATTTATTTCCGCTGCGTTCTTTAAAACGGCTTATGCAAACAATAGAAAATACAATTTTGGGCTTAAAAACAAATACGGATAATATTTTATGCGCCGCCCGAAATAAAGAAGAAATTCAGCCAAGCCGTGATTTTTATTGGGATTACCTGGTGCATAATCACACATCGGTCCTCCTGGTCAAAGAATTGGAAGCGGCCATCCGTAGAACCAGAATATTACAGTCAAGCAGATATCTTTCAAAAAGGCATCGGAAAATCGAAACACTGATAAAAAACTCAATTGAATTGTTAGTAAAAAGCGCAGAGAGTATTAAAGAATTTATCATTGATTCCGCCAAGAGAAAAGACCAGAAGCTCACGCCGCGTACCCAGGAGACCTGGCGTCTGGCCCGCACCTATGAGCTTTTGGGTGACATTTACAGGTTAAAAATATTTTGGATTAATGGCAATTTTTCTCAAGAATCTCAAAGTAAATTAGCCGTGATTTACCGGCAGGTTTTATTGAATTATAATGACGCCAGGGAGCGGTATCTCAGGATCGGGAGTTATGACCATTATGAAAAGATAATATTTAAAGTTGATGAGGTTCAGGCGGAATTAAAGGCGCGTTAACCATTATGCTTGTACAGGGACCTGGTTTTTCCTATACTTGTTTTATTAGGAGGACGTATGCGTTTTATCGTTGGTTTCATATTTTTCGCCGTGGTCGTGGGTTTTATTTTCGCCCAGGTCATATCAAGCGGTTGGGATGATCCCGCGGCCGGGTTGGCCGGTTGGGAGAAGTTCACCGGCAACACGACGCTCGATTACCAGGCAACCGGGGGAAATCCGGGGGGCTATATAAAGACGTCCGGCACCTATTTCACCGGTATTATGAACAAGCAGCCCGCTTATACCGGGGATTACGCGGCCAAAAATATCAACAAAATTTCCGTGGATATCATGGTATTGATGCAGCAGATGCCTGCCTTTAAACCCTCGGTGCAGCTGCGATACAGCCCGTCGTTCGCCGGGTGGATTTATACGCTCAATTCATATACCACACAAAGCGCAGGCACCTGGCAACATTTTGACGTCTATTTTAATACGGAATGGACCGATGCGGAGGCCCAGGCAAACGGTTGGCAGCTGACGGAAGGCCCTGCGAAGTCTTTTAAGGATACCCTTGCGCACGTATGGGCCGTTTCGATCATGGGAGATTATCCACAGGTCTCAAGCAGGGTCCTGGGGTACGACAATTTCATCCTTACCCATGAAGAGCCGCAGTCGGACACGGACAAAGGCAAGGAAACGCCGTTGAAGCCGCTAAACAAGAAAATCACCCCCAGGCCCAAAATCCGGCCCAAGAGATAAGCCGCGCCGGTCCGGAGGCGTTCCCGGTGCGGTGTGATGAAATAAAGCCCACTCTTGGTTGTTTTATGCCGGTTGGTTTGCGGCGGTTTTAGGCAAACTCGTTACGCCTTTATATATTCTCCAGCATGTTTATAAAAACGCGGCAGTTTTCGGCCAAATCCGGTCCACCGCGGTGCAGTTCCCCCCCGATTAAGAGCATGAACTCCCGGCCGTATACATTTTGCATGTCCCGCAGCCGATCCCCCGTAACACCCCCGCCGGGGACGGGCAGGCTCGGCCTGAGCTTTCCCATCACTACGGTACAGCCCTCCGTAATCGAGACGCAGTCTTCCTTGCTGAAGGGGAACCGTCCCCCGTAATGGGGAAACACCACCGCGTCCGCCCCGGCCAGGCGCATGAGTTGGCCGTACAGGAAAAAGGGGGAAAGACCGTTTCGCGGGCACGAGGTAAAACCGCCCCAGAAGGCCGGGTGGCTTACTAGGGGTAGGTCCAGTGAATCGTCATCGGCCAGGAGACGCATGTGGTCCGCTCCCGTGAGACCGGGCATGACAAGCAGGGCCCCGGCGCCGAAGTCGCGAGCCCGGCGGGCCCGTTCGGCAAGCCGGTCCGCGGGCCCGGTGATATTCGGCATGTAAACGGCCTTGCGGCCGGTTTCCCCGTTGGCTTTCCGAACGGCTTCGGCACAGCGTTTCACCCTCTCCTCGAACGGGCAGAAGGGCTGGTCCGCCAGGCCGTGGTCATCTTTTATAATGTCGATGCCGCCCTGCGCAAAGGCATAAGCCTGCGCGGCAAGCCGCTCCGGGGATAAGCCCATGGGTTTTAGCGCGGTGCAGATCAGGGGGCGGCTTTCCACCCCCGTCAGCGCGCGCAGACCTTGCGGCCCGAAGCGCGGGCCGCGGAAAAGTTTCAGCATGCCGTCCGGTAGGCGCAGCTTTTCCACCCTGATCCCGGCTTTGAGGCTGATGTTGCCGAAGATCACGTTTAAAAGCTGGGTGAGCTCCGTACCCGCTGTCTGCGCGGCAAAGCTGATCACCGCCCGGTAGCATTCCCTTCCGGTCGGTCTGCCGGACCGCCTCTCCTGTTCCTCCGCACCCGGCGTACCGTCGTGTAATGTGCCGCCGCCTAATATACCGGGCCCGGCCTCCGACGGCCCAAACTCCTCTATCCTCCCCACAATAACATCTTTGATAAAACCGGAAGGGGTGAGGTCTTCGGGGAACTCCACCGTCTGCTCATAGCAGATGTCCCTTGCCTTGTCCAGGGCCTCCCGTTTGTCACCGTATAAGGTATATGTGACGGTGAAGCGGTCACTGTCCACGGGGAGAGGGTGCGTGCTCATGCCTTACAATGCCTCCGCGTTGGCATTGCTCCCCCCGCTTCCCAGGCGGACGGCGGCAAGATCATCTTCCCCTATCCCGAGCATTTGCCCGGTCAACAACTCAATGCTTTGCACCAGGGCGGCCGCGTCCAGGCCGTAATACCGCATCAGGTAGGGCCTGCTGCCGCCGTGAGCAAAGGTGTCCCGCAGCCCCAGGCGCTGTAATTTCTTCCCGATCCCATGTTCCGCCATCAGCTCGGCGACCGCGCTGCCCAGACCCCCTATAATAGAATGGTTTTCCATAGTGATCACGCCGAAACGGGGCTTTTGCAGGGAAGCAAGTACCTGGGGATCGGAAAATGGTTTGAGGGTTGATATGTGCAGGTGTTCGATTTTTATACCCAGGCCCGCAAGCAGGGTGGTGGCGCGCATGGCCGCTTCGGTACAGATACCGGAGGTAAGCAGGGTGATGTCGTCGCCCCGGTGGATAACCCTGGCCTTATCGGGAACAAACGGTTTATCTGCGGGGAAAAGCCGGGGAATATCCCCGCGCGGCATCCTGATATAAACCGGCGAGGGTGTTTCGATAACCGCGTCCAGCACCCCCTCGGCCTCGGTGGCGTCCCCGGGCTCAAAGATGACCATATTAGGAAGCGCGCGCATCACGGCCGTGTCCTCGATCGCCTGGTGGGTCGCGCCCCCCGGCGTGGTTACGCCGGGCAGAAAGCCGAACATTTTCACGGGCAGGTTTGGATAGGCAATGGAGCAGACGATCTGGTTTAGAGCCTGGCGATAGATAAATACGGCAAAGGTGTGGACAAAGGGGATGTAGCCTTCACGCGCCAGCCCCGCGGCCACGCCCAACATGTTCTGCTCGGCCACACCCATGGAGAAAAAACGGTTGGGATAGTTTTCCGCGAACAGGTTGATCTCTGTTGAGCTTGTGAGATCGGCCGACAACACCACCACCTGCGGATGATCTTTTGCCCACTTTACCAGGTTTGTGGCGTGAATTTTGCTTACAATTTCCATGCCTGTTTCCTTGCCTGTCTTCCCGCCCGCTTCAGGCGCCGGCGGCCCCAACCGACATATGCCGGCGGAAATACGCCTCGTACTCACTCCGCTCGGCCTCATCCTTAAAACGAATATAATGCAGTTTCGGCCTGCGCTTATCCAGAAGAGGAATCTCCCGGCACGGGTTCGTGTAACACAAAACCACAAGCGGGCGACCGCCTGTCGGGGTTCCGGCCGCGCGCGTGATCTCGTCTATATCATGACCGTCAATGGTTGCCGTTTCTGCCCCAAACGCCTTCAGGCGCAGGTCCAGCGGCTCGATACCCATGACGTCCCGAACCTCACCGTCGCACTGCTGCCCGTTTATATCGACATAAATACAAATATTATCCACATGATAATGGGAAAGCGCCTGAAAGGTCTCCCACACCTGTCCTTCCTGAAACTCGCCGTCCGACATAAACACCCATATCCTGCCCTCCTGACCCCGCATCTTCTTCGCCATGGCAATACCCGCGGCCTGGCTCAATGTTTGGGCCAGGGCGCCGCCCATTACCTCAAATCCCGGGGAATGCTCGGCCCCTATCATCTCGACCCTGCTGCCGTCCCGATTGAATTGGGCAAGCGCCTCCGGTGCCATCCGCCCGGTCTCGATCAATACGCTATAAAGGACCAGCGCGTAATGGGCCGGGCTTAAGAAAAACCTGTCGTATTCCTCCGTGGCCGGGCCGTTATAGCACGCCCCGCTGATATACTCCGGGTTGTCCTTGCCCGGAACCCCCGTAAAGGGCGGGGGAACCATGGGGGCCGTACTGGACCCCAGGTTCATCAGCCGCACGTAGAGTGTGGCGAGGATTTCCGCTGAGGAGCAGGCCTGGCTTAAATACCCGCCGTTGTTTTTGATTGTGTGTTCCATTACCCTGCGGCGGATACCCGTGGCCACACGCTGTACTTCCTGCTGCCAGTGTTCAGATTTCATTATAATATTCCCGCTTTATTATATAACAATATGCAGGCGCGGAACAACAGGCCGCTTAAAGAAGATTTATATATGGATTATTCTACTTTGTCCCCCAACCAATATGCAACATTGGCAACGAACTGAAGATTATCCCCGATTGTGGAAATACCTTCCCGTTCTCCGTTAAAGTCACAACCTAAAACCCAGCCCGCATCCATAAGCCAGGACAGTGGCCAGTCCTTCTTTCCGTTTTGCACTTCCCGTTGACGTTCCGGATCGGCAAGCTGAAAGAGCTCGCAGACACTGGATCCCTGTTTTAAAAGCGGGAGTCTTTATCGATAAAAACCAACGACTTGGCTGAATTGTTGTTGATGCTGATGCAACCCACCTCGTTGTCGAAAACCAGGCGTTTGATTCGGGACAAGAGAGGATGGGCGCTATCGGCGGGAACGGAAAGCCAGGGCTCTTTGGATATGATGACACGGTCGATTGCCAAGCCAAACACACCGGCAAAGGCATTAATATCTTCAATCCAGTTGGTGTCTTTCCCATTGAGAATGTTTTCCCCGGAAAGCCAGGATTACGGCGCCGGTGGTATTGTCGATGACCTGAACGGAAACAAAAAAGCCGTTTTCAAAACCGATAAGGCTGCCGTTCAGAATAAAAGCGGCGCCCATCAGTTTGCCGGCTTGCAGGGCGGTGTTCGAATCCACAAGATTACTTAAAGAAAACTCAATTTCCTTAAGCACCTTATCCAAGTTACACCGTTCCACAAGATTGATACCCGGTGTTTGAGAGAGGGCGCTTGTATAAAGATCAATAAGCAGGTCATTGTATTCGGCCGGTACATCTTGACCCGAGATATTGAAGGTTGAAATTGCGAGATTGGCGCCGAACATACTTAGGGGGATAAAGAGAAGAATAAGCACCAGGAATTTTTTCATGCTAACCTCCGTAACCACGGATATGGGCTTAGCATACGAAAATAAGCAACCGAAACCGCATCACTCCCCATATTCTTACTCTTGCTAATATTATAACAGCGTAATAAGGGGTTAACAATATAATTTTTTGTATATGGTGTAAACCGTGTTGTCGGCGCCCGGTACGCCGGAGAAGGGTGAGAGACCATGGGGGCCGTAATTGGCCTCAGGTTTATCAGCCGCACGCTGTACTACCTGCAGACGATCTTCAGGTTTCATTATAATAAACTCACATCTAAAATCGTTGTTGACAAGCCGCGTACTGTGGTTTATATTTAACTTGAACGAGCGTTCGTTCATTTAAGATATAGTAAGGAGTCAATGGTGCATATTTTACTTACCGGAGCGTTTGGGAATGTAGGCCGAAGCACCCTGGAAGAATTGATAAAAAACGGGCATAAGGTGCGTACATTCGATAAGCCCACGGCATGCAATAAAAGAAAGGCGCGCCGGTACGCAGGCATTGAGCCTATGTGGGGAGATATTCGCAGCCCGCTGTCTATTGAGCGGGCTTTGGCCGGGGTGGATGTTATAATTCATACAGCCGCAATTATTCCACCCCTGGCCGATTTAAAGCCGGAACTGGCGCGTGAAGTGAATGTAGAGGGTACACGGAACATATGCGCGGCCGTTAAAAAACAACCCGCCCGGCCGCGGCTTATTTATACCTCTTCCATTGCCGTGTACGGCGACAGGGTCAACAACCCGTATATAAGCGTGCATGACGTGCCCAATCCCACCGCCCACGATGAGTACGCCAAGCAAAAGCTTGAGGCGGAAAACATCATCAGATCGTCGGGTATTACCTGGGTCATTTTCAGATTGAGTTATATCGTCTCAGTGGACAGTCTGAAGATGGACCCCCTGATGTTCGAGCTTCCCCTGCGCACGTCAATTGAAATATGCGATACACGGGATGTGGGGCTGGCCCTCGCGCGCGCCGTATCCGGCGCGGCGATCTGGGGGCGCATGCTGCATATCGCCGGTGGGCCGCGCTGCCGGATATCCTACGGCGAATACCTGAACCGCATGACCGATCTTTTCGGATTGGGAGCGAACTTCTTCCCCGAGGCCGCCTTCAGCACACGCGGCCTGCACTGTGGCTTCATGGACACCACATTAAGCCAGGAGTTGTTCGGCTTCCAGCGGCATACCTTGGAAGATTTTTTCGACCAGGTAAAAAAGAAGTTCCGCCTGCGCGCTTTTTTTACCCGTATTATACGTTGGGCCCTGCGCCCCTTGTTGCTGAAGACCTCACCGTATTACTGCGCCGCGTTGAAAAAATTGCAGCCGGTGCCGGGGTAAGCGGCGTGCGGGATAGTTGACGCTGACGGAAGCGCCGCGTGCGGCCGATTCACCCCGTGTAAAATATGACTTTCAGGCTGTGGCCGCCGGCATACACGCCGCCGCGCTCTCATTTTTTATTACGTTTAAAGTCGTTCAAATAAGCCGTTAACGAGTTTGCGATCTTAACATATCGTTGCGCGATACTTCTGATGTCTTTGGTGTTCATTACAACCGTCGCGTTTTCGGCCGGATCCTGCGCATACTTTATCGCGGCCCTTAAAATGATGATAAAAGCGTCATGGTCCGTTTTCCCGGAATAATGAGTCAGCACATCATCCAGGGATTGCCATCGAAACACTCTCTTTACTATGTTGGTTGCGTCCCGTTCTGTGCTTAACTTCCTTGTCTTGTTAAGATTACCCGCCTTCTCATAGCAGGAAACGGCCATATCGATCCTGTTCTCTTTTTCATAAGCCAGGGCCAGTTTCGTGTAATATTTTTTACTATAATCGATCCCGGCCTTTTGATAAAATTTCAGTGCACGCTCATAGTTATCAATACTGCTTTTATATCGCTTTGCCGCGAAATCCTTTTCCGCCGATTTTTTATATTTCGCCCCTATTTTTTTATAATTGCCCTCGGCGTTAAAATTAATAATGCTTATATCATTATCATCATATTTGACGTAACTTGGGCCGCAGATGATATGTCCCCTGCTTTGGGTTTCAAGTATCGATCTTGCCTCCGTACAGTCGTTTCGACCGAACATTTTGTCCCCTTCCTTTTCCCCTTCCTTGTTCAGTTTGATCACCCAGGCTTTCCCGCTGTCCGTCCCCCCGACAAGGCAGCCGCCGTCCGCGGCCCGGATAACGGACCCGGCCCCGTCATTTTTTTCACTTTCCGATCGTAGGTTGAACAAGGACGCCGTCACTTTTTTTTACCACCTTTATTTTTTGGTCAGCTATCGCTAAAATATTTTCGAATGAACTTATATTCGGTTTTTTCGTTCCTCTTCATGCTTATATACCTGTATTTAGCCTTAATAACCCTGTATAAAGATTTCAAGAACAAATTGAACATCTTATTCAGCCTGTCCTGTCTGGGAATGGTGATCTGGACTTTTTTTCTCGGTGTCGCCTATTCCCAGAAATCAAGCACATTGATTCATCTTTTAATAAGAGTGGGTTATATCGGCAAATTCGTTTTTTTCCCGCTCAATCTTCACTTCTATCTGGTTCTTACCAAAACAAAAATAAAAAGCTGGCTTTTAATTCTGTGCTATTTGCCCACCGTAATCTTGAACATCGTGAATCTAATCGGTTATTCAATACTTTCAGATGTTGTTATTATGGAAGACGGATTTCGGGCGCTGATCGGTTTTGATTGGATATTTCTCTATATGGTTTCCATTTGGCTGTGTTATTCAATTTCGGCGTATGCGATTTACCGATGGGGGAAACATTTAAAAATCAAGAAACAAAGAATGTACTCAAGGGTCATATTGATGATCCTCTCTTTTTCGTATTCCACCGCTTTCCTAACCACGATCATTCTGCCTTTGCTCGGCTTCTATAATCTGCAGCCGATCGGCCTGACTCTATTTTATCTTTATATAATCGGAATGTTTTTTCTCGTCTCGAAATACAGGCTTTTAAATATTAATTTTTCCTTAATGGCCGATGAAATAATATCGAATATCAATGATATCGTCATCGTGCTCGATCCCGATCTGAAAATACTGGAAGTCAACGGCAAATTCGACGAGGTTTTTTCAACCACCCCGAAAAAAATAAAGAATAAATTGTTTCTTGATCTTATTACCGGGGATGAGGATTGTCTGAGAGAATTCAAAGAGCTCTCGGAAAATGGGAAAAAATCTTTCAAGATGAGGATAAGTTATTCGGCGGATGAGGAAAATCTGATTACCAATACATATGTTTCGGCCATAAAAGACAGATTCGGCGACTTGATCGGTTTTTTGGTGATCTCGGGCGAGATAAAAGAAATCAGACAATTTCAAAAATACTTTAGGATTACGAACAGGGAGCTGGAAATCGTCGAATGCAGCATCCGGGGATTGACAAACAAGGAAGTTTCCCAAAAACTGTCCATCGCGGAAAGAACCGTCGAAGCGCATCTAAATAATATCTATAATAAACTCAAAATCAATAACAAAGTAGAACTTGGCATGATCGCGGCCGATTTTATCATCCTACCCAAAAAACAAATCGGGTAACTCACCGACAGTTAAAACAATAATTTCGGCCTGTTGGAAGGATCAATCCATAAAAACCGGCTTTTTCTAGGTATTTACCACAATATTTTCCACTTATTTTTTTTTGATTTTACGTAGTTGCCACGATGGCGGATTTTAAAAAATCAATGATTATTTCCCCCGGACGGTGCATCAAAGGCGTCTTCCGCCTGTTTGTTTACCGGTCTGAATCAATATTTTTAAGGAGGTTCCTTTATGACGAAAACTTTTAAGATCGCGCTGGTTGCGTTATCGGCGCTCGCGGTTGTTGCCTGCCCGCCACCGGAGTCGCCGTCGCCGAAGGCGGTGCTTTTTGGCGGCGATGTAATGATCATGGGCGCCATCGACGAGGACGGCGACCAGATGCCCGACAACGGCGAATGGGGCTTTTTCCTTACTCCCAATCTCTCCATGGCCGGAGATGCCGTCGTCGATTTCAACTTTCCCGCCGATTTCTTCCAATACACCAATTGCGGCGTGGTTGAGATCTCCTTGTCCGGGGCCGGAGCCCAGGCGGGAAAAACCGTTTATTGCGATGCGGCGGGGAGCAACTCGGTTGCCTCAGCGGGCCGGGGAAGTGGGGTCATTTCCGCGGGAGGCAATGCCCTGGTGATGCTGCAAAACATGGGTGTTGACTGGCAATACAACGGCGGCAGGCAAATGCCGATATCAATTTACATTGATGTCAACGGGAACGCCGTGTGCGATGACGGCGACTACTTCTATGACGCCGGCAATATTACTGTCAACGGCAATATGACGGTGCCTGTCGTTTTCGGGGATTTTTCAGTGGTAGCCAATTCGGGGACCCTGTGGTTTGAGATAACCGGCGCCGATGTTGAGCACTCGGGCGAGAGGTTTATCGGAGGCACTCGATATCCGCCGACAACATTTAATGAAAATGAAGATATCATTCACACCAGCCCCCAGGATTTTCTTTGCATGAAAAACGACAGCGCCTTCGTGTTCAGGGGTGGAATGACCGTCATGGCAGGCGGTATGATTGATGTGGACGGCGACGGCATCGATGATGGCGATTGGTTGACCGGCGTTTCAATACCGATAAACGGAACTACGCTTGTGACCAGCACCTATCCGACCGACTTTACTCGGATCTCCGGTATGGGCACGATTACGGTCAATATCAATGGGGCGAACGCGGCCCACGCGGGCGAGCCATTGATAATACAAGCGGTATCCACTCAAGGCGGATCGATCTGCTCCCGTTTCACCACTGTTTCCGGCAACGCCGTCAGCGTGACATTCAATATAAATGATATAGTACAACAAGAATGAATATTAAAACCGCTCGTCCCTGCTTTTCCCAGCCGGCTGTCAGATCGGCCGGAAAAGCGGGGCGAGGCCGTTTTTCTGATGGAAGCGGTTAGTTCTTTGTAAATTGATCTTGCAGCGCACACTGTTTTTAGGCGAGTGCCTGAGCGCGGATCTGCTCCTGCAAATGCCCCACCGACGGTTTGTCTTTATCATCGCTGGAAGCTGCGCTGCGAAATTCCCAAGTGCATGCGGGTATTTCTCCGGTTCGATCGGGAACTGCATGCTGTGTTAAGCGGATTGATTTTCCGGCTGCTTTCCTCGTGTTTTTGCGAGGCGGCGGGGCGTGAGATCGTCACCGGCATGGTATCGAGCCTCCGGACCTTATTCGCGACATATGTGATTCTATCTTCTTGTATATTTTCCCGGTTGCTTCTAAGCAAATCGCCGTCTTGCCTACCGCGCCTACGCGTGCTACAATATGCGTCATCGTTTCCCTTTATTCACTTCAGTCTATTAGTTTGACGCAAAATGGTATCAACACGCAAACACAAAAAGGAGCAAAAGATGACCATTCAAATCGAAGCCGTTTTTGAACCGGAGTAGCGCCGATGGCCGATATGGAGTGGTACCTGGTCGAGAACATCGATGAGATCCCCTCGCCCGCGCTGCTGGCCTATCCTTTCGTCGGGCCAAACGTCGGACGTTTCATACAACTCATACACGCTTATCCCGCGACCCAATTCGCCGCCATTGCCGACTCGGAAGACCGGCAGAGTTATCCCGACCTGGATTTCCTCTGTGCGGCGGCGGTGCTGACGCGCGTCATCAGCGAACCCGGCCCTGGACGGCTGTGCTTCGACCTGGGCACCAAGGCGATCGCGTCCGAAAAGCCCCATCCGCGCGTACGGATTAAGGGGCTGAATGTGGGACAGGTGTTGACGCATAACGAGGAGCATCTGGTTTTCGAGTGCCCGGACGCCGACCGTCGGCGCATCGGTGATTGTTTCTCTGGCGTACCGTACCATGTCTGCCCGACCGCGGCGCTCTACGAGGAGACTCATGTCATCGAGCACCATCGCTTCACAGAATGCTGGTTGGTGACAGCGCGGTCCAGGAGACTCACTCTCTGACCCGGCAAGGAAACGGGTGTGTTGTCGGTCGGGTGTATGATTTCTTCGTGTTCTCAAGGCGGTTGTCAGTAGATGTTGAGCATGATATACTCTTTTTTAATCTCATCATATGGGGGTTTTTATGAGAACCGACGGGATTAAGGTGTACGGGTATCGGTGGCTGGTGCTCGCCGTGTTCATGGTTGCGGTGATGTTGAACCAGATTGCCTGGATCACCTTTGCGCCGATCACGAGTGCGGCCGCGGCCTTCTACGGCGTGTCCGAACTTTTAGTCGGCCTGCTTTCCATGGTGTTCATGATCGTCTACATCATCGCGGTTCTGCCGGCGGCCTGGCTCATCGACACCAAGGGATTCCGGCCGGCGGTGGGCCTGGGGGCGCTGCTCACAGCACTCGGCGCCCTGGGCCGTGGGATCTTCGCCCGTGACTTCGCCCTGGTTTTCGTGTTCCAGGTGGTAATCGCCGTGGGCCAACCCTTCGTAATCGGCGCCATCACCAAGCTCGCCGCGCGCTGGTTTCCCCAGGATGAGCGCGCCGTCGCCGCGGGCCTGGGGACCATGGCGGTGTACCTCGGCATTCTCTGCGGCCTGTTCTTTACCCCGCCGCTTGTCTCGGCCATGGGAATGGATAACATGCTTGTCTTTTGGGGGACCGCCGCCGCGGTGGCCTTCGTGCTGTTTGCGCTCGTATCCCGCGAGCACCCGCGTACCGCGCCGGGTCCCGAGGGTTCCGAGGCGCGTACGCTTGTGTTTACAGGCCTTAAGAAGATGCTCACAGACCCGGGCTTCATACTCCTCCTCATCATCTTTTTCCTTGGCCTGGGCATGTTCAACGGCATTACAACCTGGATTGAGCAGATCCTCGCTCCCCGCGGGTTTTCCGCCGAGCAGGCGGGCGTGGCCGGCGGCCTGATCCTGGCCGGCGGCATTACCGGCGCGTTTGTCCTGCCGCTCTTATCGGACAAGATCCGGCAGCGCAAGCCCTTCATCGTCATCTCTTTGGCCGGCCTGATCCCCGGTCTGGTGGGCCTGATCCTGGCGCAGAGCTACCCCCTGCTTCTTGTTTCCGGCTTCACCTTCGGCTTCTTCCTCCTCTCCTCCGGCCCCATCGGCTTCCAGTACGGTGCCGAGATCAGCCACCCGGCGCCCGAGGGCACATCCAACAGCTTCCTCATTCTCATGGGCCAGGTTTCAGGCATCGTCTTCATCTTCCTTATGGACGCCCTGCGTTCAGCCGACGGCTCCATGCCCGTGCCCCTCTGGGGCATCGTCGTGCTTATGGGAGCGGCCGTCATCATCTCGTTCTTCCTGCGCGAGTCGCCGATCTACGTGAAAGGAAAATGATGAAGATACTGGGCCGGAAAAGCGAGGGGTGATCGGGAGGCTGGGGCAAGTAGGTGGTCCGCTGCCGTCGGAATTCCCACCCCATCGGATTGTATAATTCATCGCCGCTGTTGCAGCGATCACGCATTTCAATTATAGTTACAAAAAACCCGGTGTGACGGGAACGCGCGGCGGGAGATTTGAATGACAAAGCCGGAGATCCACTGTCCGCACAAGAAGCGGGCAGCCTTTTCCATGTGCGGGATTTTTTTGCGGTTAGCCCGGCTTCCCCGCGCAGAAATATAGCGTAAGAAAGGAATCCACCATGCCTGAAGCCGATCATTCCAAAAAACAAAAGAAATATTATACGGACATCCCCGCCAAGAGCGAGCCGTTTTTTTTAAAGGGCTTAAACGCCTACGACTGGGGCCTGCAGAACAGGATGTCGAAGATTTTTAATCCCAAGTCCGGCAAAACCGTGATGCTGGCCTTTGACCACGGGTATTTCCAGGGGCCGACCACGGGACTGGAGCGCATAGACGTCACCGTCTTACCCCTCCTGCCCTATACCGACACCTTGATGCTGACAAGGGGTATTCTACGTTCGATTATCCCCCCCACCTATCCCAATGGACTCGTGCTGCGCGCCAGCGGGGGACCCAGTATTTTGAAGGAGCTTTCCAACGAACAGA
>CAZWYY010000017.1:0-49838 GCA_964638895.1 uncultured Spirochaetaceae bacterium
TGTATATTTATAGTTCAAGGAGAAGTGTATGAAACAAAGTAAACGGATCATTATTTTATTCATGTTATTGTGCCTGGGATATGCGGTCTTCGCACAGCGAACGGATGAGCTGTTTTCGCCTTATTACCTTTCGTTCGGTCCGCAGACCGTGTCATCCGAAGCGCCCATAAGCGACATCTACAATCCGTCGTCATCCGCCCTGATTCAGCGGGTTACCCTGGATTTGAACTATATCACCATGCTGGGCCTGGGGGACGACACGGGTTGGGGACACGCCCTCAACCTGGGCATGAGTGTGCCCTCGGCCTTCGGCGTATTCAGCGGCAGCGCGCATTTTATCACCACCCCCTTTTCCGACGTCAACCTGGGAACCCTGGGGGGCGTCAACCTGTCTTTCTCCAAGGACCTGTACCCCAATTTTCTGATCGGCATCGGCGTGGGCTCCCTGTTTGGAGAACAGGACGGCGGTTCGGACTGGAGCCTGGGGGTGGACCTGGGGGTTACCCACATCCTGGGTGATTTCTTGTTTTTCAAGGACGTGCAATGGGGACTGGCCCTGCGCGGTCTGGGCAAGGGGTACGAACCCACCTCCGATACGCGTTTTTTCCCCAAGGCCTTTACCCCGGCCCTGGGCCTGAGTTTTAAGCCGGTGAAAACCGACACCGTGAGCTGGACCGTGGCCGCAGACTTCAGTTTCCCCGGATTTGCCGGCGCCCAGATCTCCTTGGGAAACGAGGTGGATATCGCCAACCTGTTTATCCTACGGGCCGCGCTGACCGTGGGCTGGGACGACCTGTCTGATCCGCAGCAGAGGCTGCTGATCGCCGGCGGTCTATCGCTAAACTTTAAAATAGATATAGAACAGAATATCGAGTTTCTGGATATCACGCAGCGCGGGTGGAATAAAAGCGACATCAAGGCAAACTTCGCCTACGCTCCCATGCAAAGCGGCGTACAGGCATTGGGAGCGGGTGTAAACATCGCATTGGGATTACTTGACAAAAATCCGCCGGATATCACCATAAACGCTCCGGAGGTACTTTATATGTCCCCCAACCTGGATGGGGTTCAAGATGACATGCAGCTTCCAATCAAAATCAGCGACCAACGTCTGATTAAAGGCTACCGCCTGGTGATTCAGGACCGGCAGGGCAGGGTGGTGCGTGAGATCGTGAACAAGGATGAACGGCCGGAGAATATCGATCTGCAGACCATTCTCGACAGATTCCTGTATGTAAAAACCGGGATCACCATTCCCCCGGCGCTGCGCTGGGATGGGAAATCGGACAAGGGTGGCCCGGTGCCCGACGGAATCTACACCTATTACCTGGAGGCGTGGGACGACAACAATAATATGGCCCGGACCCCGGACCGAAAGGTCATGGTGGATACCACGCGGCCGCAGGCCAGTTTGACCTCCCCCTATCTTATCTTTTCACCCAATGGTGACGGCAATAAAGACTCACTGCAGGTCAATCTTTCCGGGTCCAAAGAGGACCTGTGGAAGGCGGTGATCAAAGACGCCCAGGGGCATGAGGTGGTTCATAAGGAATGGAAAGATTCGGCTCCCGCGTCTTTCGAATGGGACGGCAAGGACGACAAGGGTAATCCCTTGGAGGACGGTGTATACAGCATGGAGCTTACCAGCACGGACAGGGCCGGTAATCCTTCAAGTTATTCGCTGGCCAATATTATCATAAATACCCAACCCACCCCCGTGTTCATCACTACCGACGCGGAAGGGTTTTCCCCCAATGCGGACGGCTTTTTGGATACCATAGGCTTTAAACTGTTCATCGGTGAAAAAGCGGGAATCAAGTCCTGGACTTTTGAGATCATGCATGAGAAGAAGGGCGTCCAGTATTCGCTTACAGGCGGGTCCGCGGTTAGGGAAAGCATGGTCTGGGACGGGAAGAACGACGGGCAGATCGCACCCGAGGGCATCTATTATGCGGTTATTACCGTGGAGTATGTTAACGGCAACAAGCCCGTGGAAAAAAGCCGGAGTTTCCGTCTGGATATATCTCCGCCGGTGGTCGAGTTGACACTCAAACCCGTACCTTTTTCCCCGGATAATGACGGTGTAGATGATGAATTGTATATCGATTCCAAAATAAATGATCTGAGTCCCATCTCCGTGTGGAATCTGGAGATATACGATCCCAAGGGCAAACCCTTTACGGCTTTTACCGGCGAGGGCCTGCCCGCGCCCAAGATCATCTGGGACGGGCTGTCCGCCAAGGGCGAGTTGGTACAGGCGGCCGAGGACTATCCGCTGCGGCTTACGGTGACGGACGATGTGGGCAACAAGGCGGAGATCGAGAAGGTTATTGCCGTCGATGTGCTGGTGATGCGTGAAGGGGACCGCCTGAAGATACGTATCCCCAGCATCACCTTTGCGCCCAATACCGACGATTATGAGCACGTACCCAAAGAACGGTACGAGAAGAACATGTGGATCATTCAGAGGCTGGCCAAGATTTTCAACCGCTACCGCCAGTACGATATCCAGATTGAAGGCCACGCGGCGCATGTGTTCTGGCAGGATCCGGTGAAGGCCAAAGAGGAGCAGGAGAAGATCCTGCTGCCGCTTTCCAAGAAACGGGCCGAATCAATAAAAAAGGCTTTAGTGAAAAACGGCATCAAGGCCGATCGTATTTCTACGGTGGGCAAGGGCGGAGCGGAACCGATTGTGCCCTTCAGCGACCAGGAAAACGTCTGGAAAGACAGGAGGGTTGAGTTTAATTTGATCAAGGGAGAGTGAACCGTAAAATCGGGTCAGCTTGATACGCGGATAACGCGCATGTCGGGAACACAGGTGGCATTAACTTGATTGCGAGATCAGGTCATTTAATTCGCGGTACTTCTCCAGGGCCAGCTCCCGGGAGACAGCCTCCAACCTTACCCGAAGCAGGGGTTCGGTATTACTGGGACGCACGTTGAACCAGAAGTCCGGGTAGCGAATGCTGATCCCGTCAAGCCGGTCCTTTTGCGCGTCCGCGTATGTTCGATCTATGGCGGCCAGGGCCGCTTCCTTGTTTCGTACCTCCAGATTCAGTTCCGGAGCCTGGAAAAAACGGTTTTTCAGCGGAGCAACCAGGCCGGAAAGCGGGGTCTTCTTCTCTTCCAACAAATTTAAAAGAATTATAAACGCATAGGCCGCCGATTCCGTATAGTAGGTCTCGTCAACCTTGAAATATACATGCCCGGATGTTTCGCAGCCGAACACGGCCCGATTTGATACCATGGCGTCGTAGATGAAGGTATACCCCACGCGGGATACGATCGGACGGCCGCCGTGCCGTGTGATATACTCCGGCAGTACCCTGGAAGAGATAAGATCATATACCACCGCGGCGCCGGGCTGGTCCTGCAGCAGCTTTTCCGCGATAAGGGCGCTTAAAAAGAAGTTTTCCACCACCGTTCCGGTTTCATCCACGGCAATAATGCGGTCCCCGTCGCCGTCCAGGACAATCCCGACATCGGCCTTGTCCCGCAGCACCGCCCGCGCTATCTGTTTCCGGCTTTGCGGCAGCAGCGGATTGGGTTGATGGTTGGGAAAGGCTCCGTCCGGTTCCCCATTGATAACCCGGCAGTCAAGCCTAAGCTCCCGCGCAAGTCGTTTAAAAATATGTCCGGCCGAGCCGTTGGCCGCGTCCACAACCGCCTTCAGGGTATATTTCCGGCCGCATGCGGTCCCGGCAATAAACCGGAGATACGCGTCTTCCGCGCCTATTTCCGTGAACCTGCCTTCCGTTGATGTCGTCCGGGCCGGAAGGCGCCCCAACAAACCTTCCACCCTGTTAAGGCCTTTGGCATAACTTATGGACCCGCCGTCGGCGCCGAACAGTTTCAGACCGTGGTATTCCGGGGGATTATGCGAGGCGGTAATCATGATCCCGCATGCATACCCCTGCTTCATCTGCGTGAAATGAAGCTGCGGTGTGCTGCACAAACCGATACCTGTAACCTCCCTCCCCTGGGCGGTAAGGCCCCTTATCAGGGCTTCATACATGGCGCGCGAATGCCGTCGTGCGTCATACCCGACAATAAAGGCACCACTGTCTAAAAAGAGGGCTATGGCCCTGCCTATGTTATAGGTCAGGTCAAGATCGATATCTTTGCCGAAGATGCCGCGAATGTCATAGGCATGGAATGGGCCCATGGTCATTCTCCCGCCCTGAATTCAAAATTCAGGGCCACGACCGAGCCCCCCGCCCGCATGACCAGGAGGTTTTCGATATCGGCC
Organism: uncultured Spirochaetaceae bacterium; assembly: GCA_964638895.1. GTDB lineage: Bacteria > Spirochaetota > Spirochaetia > SZUA-6 > RPPD01 > JAFGGG01. Next base: position 4,250 of record CAZWYY010000017.1, read on the forward strand.
GCCGGCACATACGTCATTTTCAGCATATTTTCCGACAAGGTATACACAAAGGTGCGTTCAAATCCGGGGTTGCCGGTAAAATAAAAAGTGACGACGCCGTCATAGCGGGTGCGGAGACCGAACGACAAAAAGTATTTAAAACTGATTCTTCCCTGGCCGCCGCCGCCCTGGGGAATGATCTGCGGCGTGATCCCTTCCGTGTTCTCCCAGGTAAAGCCCCGGTTGGCCGAAAGGTGAATTGTCCCTCCATTGGGGCTTGTTAAGGTATCGCCTTTTTTTAGAATGGCGGCAAACAGATCATTTCTACGCTTCTGTTCCTGCCAGATTATCTTGTTCAGGTCAGTATCCAGCATGATAAGCTCGCTTCGCATTTTTTTCCCGCTTTTCTCAAAATCCACAAAGATGTTGTTTGAAGAGGGCGAGATCTCAACCTGCAGATCCGTACCGTCGAAGGTCAGTTTGCCGGATTCGGTCTTGGTGATGTTGGTATAGTGGTACTCTTTGGCGAATCCCTCCAGGTTCAGGGAAACCTTTTTTTCCTCCTGATCCAAGACCAGCCCGTAATTCCTTTTCAGCACGTCCAGGTCGATCATCCCGGATTTGATCATCTCATCCACCGCAACCGGAACCCACGTGTTATCCAACAGAGCCTCGATAAGGGAGTCGGGATTCAATTGTGCGGACGATTTTTTCTTGAATTTTGAGAGATCCTCCGAGATATCAAGATAATACCCGTAGGTATATCCAAGGAATCCGCGGTCCGTAAGGATGCGATACCAGGAATCATCCATATTCCCGATTTTTTCTTGACTGCCCTTTTCAATTACCTTTACAATTTCCCCGGATTTCAGTTTCGTAACCCGGTCCGAATCCGTGGCCGCTTCTGCGCGTACCGGCAGGTCGTTCCTGCGGCAGAGGGCATAGGTATTGATGAGTGGTTTGTACCGTTCCGCGAACTCCTTGGCCTGATCATAACTCTCGAAAAACATGACCCGCCACTGCGGAAGTTCAATGGTATTCTTATCGTAAAGCGCGATGTATTTGCGGTCTACGTCATAAATTTTGTAAATATCCGCGATCTGGCCGTTTGTAAACGGCCAGTCACTCTCTGCCCAGAGAATGACTGCGTATCCTTTATACGCCGAGCACGCTGTAAGCAACATAAAAAAAACAGGCAGAAAAAGGCACGCGGCGCATAGTTTTACCTTAATTGCAAAGTTGCCGGCATGTCTCATATTGTATCTCCGTGAGTTTTGATTTTACAAAACATAGTATAGAATTAATCGGGGCAAACGGCAACCCGGATTTTAAGTAAATTTACTTATAAGAATCGGTATTTGTACTTGCTTATGATATGCCTGTTCCGTTACATTATGTACACAGGAGGTTTTATGCCGCTGGAAGACGAAATTTTCAGGTTTCTTGAAGACAGCACAGAGCGCATGATCGAATTACAGCGTATGCTGTGCGCGGTTCCGGCCATAGCGCCGGAGAGCGGCGGGCAGGGCGAATGGGAAAAGGCAATAGTGCTGAAAGGTTTTTTACAGGAGCAGGGGCTGGGAAAGATCCGGCAGCTGGATGCGCCGGATACGCGCGTACCGCAGGGCAGGCGGCCCAATCTTATTCTAGATTACCCGGGGGAAACCGACGCCGCATCATTATGGATCATGACCCACATGGACGTGGTTCCTCCGGGAGAGGTAAAGCGCTGGCAGGCCGATCCGTATGAACTTCAGGTAAAAGAGGGAAGGCTTTTCGGCCGTGGGGTTGAAGACAACCAACAGGGGCTTGTTTCATCGGTGTTTGCCCTTTTAGCGCTGGGGCACCAGGGGATCAGGCCCGCCTCGGGCGTAAAACTCCTCTTTGTGGCGGATGAAGAAACCGGTTCCGACTACGGCATCAAATACCTGCTAAAGCATCATGCCGGCCTGTTTGCGGAAGGGGACTGCGTGCTGGTTCCGGATGCCGGGTCAAGTGACGGAACCATGATTGAGATCGCCGAAAAAAGCATCCTGTGGCTGAAGTTCCGGATTACCGGCAAGCAGTGCCACGCCTCCTTGCCCCATCTGGGCATAAACGCCTTTGTGGCGGGCAGTGATTTGGTGCTTAAACTATACGGCTTGAACCAGGTGTTCGCGGAGCAGGATCATCTTTTCACCCCCCCTGTATCCACCTTTTCTCCAACCAAAAAAGAGGCCAACGTTCCCAATATTAATACCATCCCGGGTGAGGATGTTTTTTATCTTGACTGCAGGGTGCTGCCTTCGCTTAAGAATCAAGTTGTCCTGGATAAAATACAGGAGATCGTCGCCGAAACCCGGAACCGGTACGGGGTTTCAATTGATATGGAGATAATCCAGAACGAATGGTCGCCCCCCACAAGCGGGGACGCGCCCCTGGTAGCCTCCCTGAAACGGGCCATATGTACCGTATACGGGGTTGAAGGAAAAACCGTGGGCATAGGCGGGGGTACCGTCGGCGCCCATCTGCGTAAAAAAGGCATAGATACGGTGGTCTGGGCCAGGCTTGACAGTACGGCGCACATGCCCAATGAGTACTGCCTGATAGAGAATATGGTGGGAGATGCCAAGGTCATGGCCCGGATAATGCTCGGGTAGGCCGCTAGAGCAGAGAAAGCGGGTCTATATCCACCTCCACATACACACCGGTGGGCGGTTTGTAATCCTTCATGATACCTGAAAGCAGGGAATGCAGCCTGCCGAAGTTCTGCGTACGAATAATCAGATGGAACCTGAAATTGCGGGAAATACGCGACAACGGACACTCGGCCGGACCTAGAAGCTCCGAAACGGACGTAAGTTTTTTACGATATCCTGTATAAAAGCACTGCGCCGCCTCACGTGTCCTGCCCGCGTCCTTACCGCGAAACACCAGCCTCATCAGGCGGGAATAAGGGGGAAAGCGCAGGGCTTTTCGTATTTCCAGTTCCTCCGTATAATAACGCTCAAGCTCGTGCATCGAGGCCCGTTTGATGGCGCTGTTCTCCGTCTGGTAGGTCTGGATGATCACCTTTCCGTCCGGGGAAAAGCGACCGGCCCTGCCCGCCACTTGGACGATAAGGTTAAAGGTTCGTTCAGCGGCCCTGAAATCCGGCAGGTGCAGTGATGTGTCAGCACAGACGATGCCCACCAGGCTTACGCGCGGAAAGTTCAGGCCCTTGGCCACCATCTGGGTTCCCAGCAGCACGTCGATCTTTCCCTGCTTAAAATCGGAAAGCAGCGCGGCAAGCTCACCCTTTTTACGCACCGTGTCGGTGTCAACACGTTTAACGGTGAACTGCGGGAACAGCCTGGCCGTCTCCTCCTCAATGCGTTCGGTGCCGAAACCGAGGTACCCCACATCCAGCGAGTTGCACCTGGGGCAGGCGCTGGGCGGCGAGGTTTTGTACCCGCAGTAGTGGCAGACCATCCTGTTCTTGTGTTTATGGAAGGTCAGGGAGACCGAGCAGCGCAGGCATTTCAGCTCGAATCCGCAGCTCATACAGCGGAAAAAATAGGCAAACCCGCGCCTGTTTAAAAACAGAATGCACTGTTTGCCTGCATTGCAGGCCGCGTTAATCTCGGTGATAAGCCTCCGGGAAAAGGGACCCTGCTGGTTTTTCATATCAACAATTTCGATCTGCGGCATGCTTCCGCCGCTCAAACGCTCCGGGAGGTGAAAGCTGGGGATGCTCCCCGTCTTCATGCCGTGGTAGGCCTCAACAGAAGGGGTGGCGCTGCCCATCAAGAGCAGGGCCTTCTCTTTTTTGGCGCGGTACATGCCCACCTGGCGCGCGTGATATCTCGGTGTGGAACCGGATTTATATGTATTCTCATGCTCTTCGTCAATAATAATAAGACCCAGGTTTTTAACCGGAGCGAACACCGCGCTGCGCACACCGATCACCACGGGGTACTCCCCGTTTAATATCGAGCGCCAGGTTTTCAGTCGCTCCGCCGGTGTAAAGCCGGAATGAAGCACCGCCACCATTTGGCCCAGGGCCGCCTTGAATACGTCTACAACCTGGTGGGTAAGTGATATTTCGGGAACCAGGTAGATCACGCCCCTGCCTTGCGCTATCATCTGTTTTGCCACCGTAAGAAATACGTGTGTTTTACCGGAGCCCGTTACCCCATACAGGTAGAACATGTGCGAGCGGCTCCCGTTTATGGCCTTAATTGCTTCTTCCTGCCGGGGCGCGGTTATTATCTCCGGTCCGGCCTGCGGTACCGGATCCGAAAAAAGTATATCACCCTCATGTTCCTTCCTTCCTCCCGGGATCATAAGACTCAGGGCTTCTCCCAGGCTGCAAAGGTACATGAACGAGATCCAGCGCGCCAGATCCACGATCCGGTCGTCGAACAACGGAAGCGTATCCACACTGCGTATGATCGGCTTTATTTCAAACCCGGCGTCGGGTTTCCCGGCGTGCACAGCCACCACATAGCCCAGAAGCCGCCTGCCGCCGAAGGGCGCAACCACCCGGAGTCCGGGTCCGGCCCCCTGCTCCGGGCTGCAGGTATAGATAAAGCTTTTGCGCACCGGCAGGTTAAACACAACATCCAGGTAGGTATTCATCAGCTCATCAGCGTCCGCAACAGCTTGAGGTCTTCCCAGACCCGCGCGCGCAGTTCCTGGTTACGCAAAACAGCGCTGGGATGAAACGTGGGGACCAACGGAAGATTCTTATAAAAATAGGTGCCCCCGCGTAGGGAGCCGATTCCCTTTTTCTCACCCACCAGCGTTTGGGAGGAAATTCTGCCCAAGCTGAGCAGGAATTTGGGGGCCAGAAGGGCAATCTGCCGTTCAAGGTAGGGGCGGCACCGCTCGATCTCCTCGGGATGCGGGTCCCGGTTCTCCGGCGGGCGGCACTTTATCACGTTCGAGATAAAGCAGTTGGAACGGCGGTCCAGGTTTATGGCCGTAAGCCATTTGTCCAGGTACTGTCCGGCCCTGCCCACAAACGGCCTGCCCCTCTTATCCTCTTCCCCTCCAGGAGCCTCCCCGATGATCATGACCAGGGGGTTTAACACCCCTTCGCCGGGGACGGCGTACAGGCGATTAAAGTGCAGATCGCATTTAGTACACGTGTTAATTTGCTTGTTAAGCTCCTCCAAGCGGGTAAGTATTGACCGGTCGGAGGTGGGCGTTTCAAAGCCGTGATTTTGCAGCGTCGCATCCGGTTCCCTCTGCTCCTGCGCCGGTCCGCCGGGCGATTTAAAGCCGCTTGACAGGTAGTCCTCCACAAGCTGCAGAAAGCGGGAAAACTCACGCACGGATATATTATTATTCATAACTTACTCCTTCCAGAAACAGCCCGCGGGCAGGCGCCGTGGGGCCTGCCTTGCTGCGGTCCCGGGCTTCAAGGATCTCCCTCACCATATGCGGGTCCTCTCCTTGCAGGGCCAGGGAGAGAACCGTACCCACAATGGAGCGCACCATCTTCCACAAAAACGCGTTGGCTTTGATTTCATACACCAGAAACGGGCCCCGCGGATAAAAACAGGAGGTAAACACCTCCCTTTCCCTGGACGCACTCTCATCACCGCTTGCGGCGAAACTTGTAAAATCATGCACACCCACCACGGCGCGCGCCGCGCTGTTGAGCAGGTTAAGATCGAGCTGCCGGCGGATGCGAAAACAAAACCGGCGAAAATGGGGAAGACCAACAGGGGACATATAGATATAGTAACGGTACAGCCTGGCCCTGGCGGAAAATCGGGCATGAAAATCCTTGTCCGTCTCGCTGCTTTCAAGCACCCTGAGATCATGCGGCAGGTGCGAGTTAAGCGCATACGCAAAACGCTCAGCCCCTATGCCGGCGTGATCGGAGTGAAAATGCGCCACCTGCGCCGTTGCATGTACGCCCGAGTCGGTTCTGCCCGCGGCATGGGTTCTCACCTCGCGGCCGTGAACATCATACAGCGCCTGCTCCAGAACGGCCTGCACAGTGCGTTCGCCCTGTTTCTGGGTCTGCCAGCCGCAAAAATCCGTACCGTCATAGGCAAGCGTGAGTTTTATGGTCCGCTCCGCCATAGTCCCCTTAGACCTCACTTTTCAGGGTGTCCAGTTCCTGGCCGATTTTAAAGAAGAGGTCCTTGGCCTTATCCAGAATGGTCGAGGGTTTTTCCTTAGAGGCCTTGCCGATGCCGAACAGCTTGGAAAACAGGCGCCTGATATTCTCCAGGGATTTTATCCGTTTCTGTGGGTCTTTCTTGGGTCCGTATTTATATTCAAGGACGCCGGTGATATAAAGAATTCCGTCGTAGCCGTAGTTTTTATCAAGGTCCGGCCCGTAGTTTATCTTGGGTTTTAAGCCCTCTTCTCCACGCTGGTCCTTTTCCAAGGTGAGTCTGTAATAGAAGTCCGCCTTCCTGTAGAAGAGTTGTGAAAGGTATTCATAATTTTCGCTGGGGTACTTGCGGTGCAGCTCGTTGAACAACCAGGCGGCCCGCAACGCGCTTACCCCCCGCTTGAAGGTGGGCAGGTAGAATTTGGGAAAATAATCATAACAGCTTAACGCAAAAAAAAAGCTCGCCGCTCCCTCCTTCAGGGTTCTGGGCTGTGTATAATCCAATGAGGAAAAGACAAACTCGATGCTTTTTTTCCGTGTCTCGGTAAGCTCCTCCAGCCGGTGGGTAACCGGCCCCTCGATCTTGGAGAAATCTTCGGGGTATGCGGTATAATAACATTCGGGACATACGTTCAGCACATAGATCAGCGGATAGATCTCACCGAAGTTCAGGGACGGTTCATAAATACGGCGCAGCTCATCGCTGAGTTCACCGGCTATCAGCCTGCCCCCGCCCGTCAGCAGGTCCTCACGATAAAACCCTTTGCCGCAGACCGGGCAGGTTATGGCCTTGTTCGAAAAAAACGTAATCTTCTTTTTTTTCTCTTCTTTGTCAGCCGGCATCATTCCCTCCCTCTATTATGACCATTGCCAGCGCATAGTCAACCTCATGGTTGAGTGAGACGAATATGGTGCCGCCTCCTATGGCCTTTAGGGCCGCCGCCGCTTTCCCGTGCAAGTGCATAAGCGGACGCCCGTACTTATCGTTGACCACCGCTATTTCCTTTAAGGAAAATCCCTTCAGACCCGAACCCAGCGCCTTGCCGAAGGCTTCCTTGGCCGCAAAGCGTGCGGCCAGGGAAACGATGTTACGCGGCTTTTTGCTGCGAAATAGAGTAAGTTCCCGGGGATGGAAAAAGCGCGCGCAGAGCTTGGGATCGGTGATCCATGTCTGCAGACGGTCGATTTTAACCATATCTATGCCGATGCCTTTTATCATCTGACCCCGAATTTAATGATGATGGTTTTAGGGCTGTAACCGGTAACCGTCATTTTAGCGGGGACCTCGGGCTCAGGAATAAAGACGTATTCGCCGGGTTCGGTAACCTCAGTGCAGTTAACCGTCAGTTTCAGCTGTTCCGGGTCCAGCGCGTCCAGATCAAGCTGGCTGCCGCGAAGCTCGATCGAACCACGTGAAACCGTACTTAACACCTGCAGGCCGGGCGGCGTGTTGACCAGCACAATCGGGATATTGGAAAACCGTTTGATTGACTGTTCCTGGGTAATGGTCAGCTGCAGCAGGACCTCCTTGTTTTCCACGGTGCGCGTGAAATTGCTTCCCGTGAGAATTTTAACGAAACTTCTGATATCCGAGATTCTTCCGGACAGATCGATCTTCTCCGTGGTAACCTCGGAAATATTCTGAACATGGCTTTTAGGCCCGCGAATGGTGACCGAACGGGGATCTACCTGGTATTCGAATTTGTAGCCCTTGGGCGGGGCGCCCACGATATTGGGGACCACTGGTACGACCTTGTCGATCTCCTGCTCCAACCTGAGCGTAATCTCCGTGGGCCTGTATTCGAACTCGAAGGTCCCGAGTTTCAGGTCCTCGCCCATAAGCCGCACCTCAATGGGAACCTTCACAATCCCTTCGGTTTTTATGTTACTCACGTCAAAATAGGCGTAAAAGTTGTTCTCCTCAATCGGCGTCCGGTACTTGACCCCGTGCAGGATAACCTCGACGCGCTTGGGGTAATCATTGGCGATCGCCAACCCGGGCGGCAGTTTCTTGTCAAGCGGAATGGAAAACTGCTGCTGGGTATCGATCCGGTAAATAAAAAATATAATGACCGCCACCGCCAGTGAAATAATCTTTGCCGGCCAGTTGGTAAAGATTCTTGTGCCCAGGGGCTTATTCTTCACTGCTTTGTTCCTCTTCATCCTCTCCGATTTCGAACAGAGTTTTCAGGCGCTGGGTGACATCAGGTATGGTGAGGTTATAAATAAGCTGGGCGTCGTAGGCCAGGGAGATGGCGCCGTTTTCCTCTGAAACGACCAGGATAATGGCATCCGTTTCTTCGGCAAGGCCGAGCGCGGCACGGTGGCGCGTGCCGAAGCTTCGTTTGATGTCGATCTGTTCGGACAGGGGCAGAAAACAGCCGGCGGCCACGATCTTGTCCTGGGTAACAATCACCGCGCCGTCGTGCAGCTGTGAACCTTCGGAAAAAATCGTCAACAGCAGGCTGGAGGAAAGATCGGAGTTCAACGTGGTGCCGGTTTCTATGACGTTTTTCAGACCAACATGGCGGGAGAGCACGATCAGGCTTCCGCGTTTGCGCAGCGACAGCACCTCGATCGAATTGATGATGGATTCCAGGTGGTATTTCTGCACGCCGGAGGCGAACCTGAACCAATTTCCCTGGCCGATCCTGGTAAAGATCTTGCGCAGTTCGGGCTGAAAGATAATGGCAATGGCGATGATAATGCCGGGAAAGAACATGGTCATCAGCCCCAGCAGGGTGTTCAAGCGAAAGATATACGCGATGAAATAAATCAGCACCACAATAACGGTGCCTTTGATAAGCTGTACGGCCCGGGTCTGTACCAGAATCAGGTAGGTCCGGTAGATCAGAAACGCGATAATCACAATATCCAGGGCCGGACGCGCGTAATGCCAGAAGCTTTCAAATACCCAATCAAACACCGGAATCTTCCTTTTCGGTCAGCTGGCTGTTATGGCCCGGATCATGACGGCCATTTCCCGGGCTTCCTTCACGTCATGAACCCGGATGATATCGGCCCCGTTCAGCACCGCCATCACATTGGCCGTAACCGTGCCGGTAAGTCTTTCCGCAACCGGTCTGTCCAGCACAGCGCCGATAAATGATTTACGTGAAATACCGATAAGCAGGGGATACCCCAGTTTTTTAAACGCGTCCAGACGGCGGATAATACGCAGGTTGTCCTGCACACGTTTCCCGAATCCGATACCGGGGTCAATGATGATTCGTTCCTTTTTGATCCCGCAGGCGCGGGCGTGCCTGATAAGCCTCCGAATCTCCCGGCTCATTTCCGCGATTGTGTCCCCGTATACAGGGTTGTCCTGCATGGTCTTGGGGTTGCCGCGCATGTGCATCAGGATGACCGGCACATCAGCGCGGGCAATAAGCCCGGCAAAGTGATTGTCATCTTTTAAGCCCGAAACCGTATTGACCATATCCGCTCCGTTTTCAAGAGCGGCCTTTGCCACCTCCGCTTTTTGCGTATCCACTGAAATGAGCACATCGCCGGTTTTGCGGATCTCCCTAATTACGGGTACCACCCGCGCCAGCTCCGCCCCGGCATCCATGGCCTCGGACCCCGGACGGGTTGACTCCCCGCCCACGTCGATAATATCGGCCCCGGCCTCAAGCATTTCCGCTGCGCGGGCGACGGCCTCCGGTACGGAGGGGGATCTGCTGGCCGGGTAGAAGGAATCAGGGGTAATATTGAGAATTCCCATGATAAGGGGACCTTTGTTGAAGTCCATTATTCTTCCGCCCCACCTTATTATACGCGCGGGACGGACGGTTGTGCATGACAATAATTTCTCCTGCTTCCGGTATCGGTTAGATGTTACCAATACACCGCATCTGGTGTCAAGGCAGCAAATTTAAAATTGCTGTTGTCAAGGATTATCTCACCGGTTTATGGTCTGTCTCCGGGTCCGGGGTATTACCGTATCCCATATTGGCCAGGATTTTTTCGGCCTGCCCGATTTCGTCCCAGGCCAGGGTTGTTTTCTTATAAATAATGCCCGTTTCGTGTCCCTTACCTAAAAGCAGCACCGTATCCCCCGGGCGGGCCATAGAAAAAGCTTTGGACAGCGCCTGATCCCGGCGCGGTATAAACAGCAGATCATGCCCTCTTTTTAGCCCACTGCAGCCCGAGGCGATATCGTGAATGATGTCCAGGCTGTCTTCGGCCCGCGGGTCCTCGTCGGAGAGAATTACAATATCGCAGTATTCGGAGGCAATTCTGCCCTGCAGCGGCCTTTTTGCCGTGTCACGCTCGCCCGCCGAACCGAACACACAGATCAGCCTGCCTTTGGTCCGGCCGCGCATGAATGGTAAAAGCTTGTGAAACGCCGCAGGCGTGTGGGCAAAATCCACTATGACCCTAAAAGGCTGGCCAAGGTCCACCGAATGCATTCTGCCCCTCACACCGGTGAGTTTGGAAATATGAGGAACCAGGGAGGAAAGGGGGATGCCGGCCGCCCGTGAAACCGTGAGCAGCGCCGCCAGCAGGTTCTCAACATTAAAGCGTCCCGGAATACCCAACCGTACCGGGTACCGGTGTGTACGGTCCGACAGGATAAAATTCGTACTGTTTTCAGCCGCCAGAAGCTCTGCTGCGTACAGGTCCGCTTTTTTATCATCCACCCCGTAGGTACACCAGGGAACACTGCTTGCCGCGGCGAAATATTTCCACCCCCGAACTGACCTGTTCAATACGGCAAAGCCGGGTGTGTCGGGGCCGGGCCCAACCGGTCCGGCGCCCAGTCGTCGAAACAGGTTGGCCTTGTCCGAGCGGTAGTTGCGCAGTGTTCCGTGGAACTCAAGGTGCTCATGCGAGATGTTGGTGAACACCCCGGCGTTAAAATGCACGTGCCGTAGGCGGTTTGTTTTATCGGACAGGCCGTGCGAGGTGGCCTCAACCACGGCAAAGCGCTTTCCGGACCGCAGCATGTCATTAAGCAGGGCGTAAATTTCGGGGGCCTCCGGGGTTGACTGGCGAAAGGGATTGACCAGTACCCTCTCCCCTGTCTGGTAATTGGTAGTTGAAATAAATCCCGAAGCCGCCCCGGAAAGCCGGAGAAGCTGGTGAATGAACCAGACGGTTGAGCTTTTGCCGTCGGTGCCCGTTACGCCGATGACGTACAGCCGGTCGGAAGGGTTGTCATAGAAGCGCGCGGCCAGGTGCGAAAGCGCGTAGCGCGTATCGCGGGTAAGAGCGTAGTTCAGGCCGCCGGACGGCAGGGCCTGCTTCTTTTCACAGACCACGGCCCGGGCGCCCCTGCCGATAGCGTCCCGGATATATAAATGCCCGTCAGTATGTTCTCCGCTTAGGGCCACAAACAAGGTACCCGCCGCAGCCTGCCGGGAGTCGTACACAACCCCGGAGATCCGCGGATCTGACCCGATATGTATCTCCGAAGTCGTGAGTCCTAAAAGCAGGTCGGAAAAAAATTTTTGTTTCACTATTCGATAGTAGCAGGTGTTGTTTTTTTCATCAATATCGTTATAATGGAAAGACTATGTATATTGTCAGTGTGGAAGAATCCTTTTCCGCGGCTCACTACCTGGTGGGGTACAAAGGCAAATGTGAAAATATGCACGGCCATAATTACAGGGTGCAGGTAAGCGCCCGGGCGCCGAACTTGGACGCCCAGGGAATGGTTGTGGATTTCGCTGTCCTGAAAACCGAATTAAAAAAAATATTGGATACGCTGGATCACAGCCTGCTGAACGAGCACGAGGAATTTTCAGACGGAACCCCCACAGCCGAAAGAATAGCCGCATACGTCTTCCATGCACTGAAAAAGGCCCTACCCGCTGTTATGTTGAGCGGGGTTACCGTGTTTGAAACCGAAAAAAATCGGGCTGTGTACTGTCCCGGCTAGTAACGGTTTCGTTTGTTTATGGAACAGCTTACCAATTTTCTGGAATTTTATTATACCAACTCCGAGATCAATGCGCTGCTTGGCGGAAAGCGCGGCGGCTCTGTGCCGTATACCAGGCATTATAACCAGGCCGAAGAGTTTTTCCTGAAACTGCCGGTAACATACGCCGTCCCGCATTTCCCCATACACCACGACATTCTTAAAAAGAGGCCGGATACTGCGTACCTCTCCGGTATTACCTATGTCATTTCACAACTCGCGCAGGCGGTGCCGGATATTTTTGCAGGATTGACCTATTTGTTTGACGCCGAAGAGATACATAAACCGCTTTTTATCAGGCTTTACAAGTACGGGGGAAATTATTTCCTTTATACGTTGCGGGTGGACCTGACCTTTCGGCACAGCGCGCATGAAGTTATTGAAAAAGGAGACAACGATACCACCATCTATTATCGCACCGGCCACCTGTACCTGGAAGCCCAGATGATACCGATCAGTGAGTTGGTAAAACGAGGTGAGCGGATTTGCGGTGTATTGATAAACCAGCTTATATCCCAGACATGGATAGGGGAACGCGGCCGGGGTTATTTCATCCAGGGTATCTGGATGGATGATGATCTGAGTAAATTTTTTTCCAGGCTGTTCGTACCGGAGGGAAAACTGATATATCCTTATTATCCCTATGTCTGTAAATACAAGACAATGTGCCGTAATATCATTTCACTCGCATCCGATCGCAGGGCGCAGGGGCTGGTGACTTTTTTTAAGGCAATTGATTTTTTACGGCCTCATCTGGCCGATATACAGAATGACCTGCGGGAATCCGCCTTTTCGGAAGAACTTCCGCATTTTAAAACGCTTAAAATGCGGGTACCCCCCGAGTTATACGGTGACTGGAAAGACGTACGGATTAAGATCTATTTAAACGAACAGGAGATGAGGGAGTTTATTGTTGAGGATTAATTGTTGAGGATTAATGGAAAGCCGCTATCGGACATGCGCGTAACCGTCATGGGCCTGGGCTTGCACGGGGGGGGGACTGCCTCCGCGCTTTTCTTTGCCGGACACGGCGCCCGCGTCACCGTAACGGATTTAAGAACGCGCCGTGTGTTAAGGCCTTCCCTGCGTGAACTGCGCGGACATGCCATCCGTTACGTACTTGGCGGGCACCACGAGGATGACTTTAGAAACACGGACCTGGTGATTAAAAACCCGGGTGTGGCTCCGGATTCGCCCTTTTTAACGATCGCGCACACAAACGGTGTGCCGGTGGAAACCGATATCTCTGTCTTTCTCCGGCTGTGCGCCAATCCGCTTATCGCCGTAACCGGAAGCAAGGGCAAATCAACCACGGTTTCGGCCCTGTTTCACTGTTTACGGCGGTTTTGTCCGGAAGCCAGGCTTGGCGGCAACATCACGGTATCCCCCTTACTCTTTTTAGAGGAGCTGACGCCGACGGCCCCGGTGGTGCTGGAGCTTTCCTCGTGGCAGCTTGCTGATTTAAAGGGAAACCCGAATTTTAAAGCGAAAATCTCGATAATAACCAATATTCTGCCCGATCATATGAATAGATACAAAGGTATGGAGCAGTACGTGGCCGATAAAAAAATAATTTACGCCAATCAGGACCGGGCGGATTTTTCCATATTCAATTATAACGATGCGTACTCTCCCGAGTTTGCCCGTGAAAGCAAGGCCCAGGTGTTGTTTTTTTCCGGCGGTCCCCTGCCGGCCGGGATCAGGGGCGCATGGCTTGAGCAGGGCAGGGGATATCTGAATATTCCCGGGGCCAGGGTCCCGATCCTGGATGAGAAACCGGCCGTTCCGGGCGCGCACAACCGTCTGAACCTGTTGTGCGCCGGCCTGGCCCTGTACCTGTTCGGCCTGGGGCCGGATGTTATCCGTCCATGCCTGGCGGAATTCCCGGGCATTGAGCACAGGCTTGAGTACTTTCACACCAAAAACGGTGTGAGGTTTTACAATGATTCCGCCGCCACCATTCCCCAAGCCGTGGCGGCTGCCGTCGGCAGCATACCCGGCCCGCTTGTACTCATTACCGGCGGTACGGATAAAAACATCGACTTTACCCTGTTAAAGGAAATCATCCGCGTGCCCAGGGCTATAGTACTGCTGGCCGGCAGCGGCACCCAAAAAATAATTTCACTTTTAAAAACTGAGGGGGTTCCGTTCCTGGGACCCTTCAACAATCTGAAACAGGCGGTCGTCTGCGCCTACCAGCGTGCCCCCGCCGCCGGCGCTGTTTTGTTTTCCCCGGGCTGCACCTCGTTCGGAATGTTTCTTAATGAGTTCGATCGCGGCCGAAAATTCAAAAGGATCGTGCAGGGCCTTTAAAAAAGGAAATTTGTGTATACAATTAATAGTGTGAAGGGATTAAGAAAAAACAAACATCGCCGTTACACGATAGGCGTTCTCGCGGACCCGGTTTTCCGCTATCGGGCGGAACAGGTGATCGCCGGTGTGGAGGCCGTGGCCCGGGATGAGGATTTTAATATTTTATGTTTTACGGCGGAGAGTATTTTTTCTTCTGATAATATAAGCAAAAGCGCGATGTTGTCCTTCGATATCATCAATAAGAAAAATGTTGACGGCCTGATTGTGATGTCCGATGCGATCGGCAGGTATGCCGGGGTGAAATGCATCGGTAACCTGTTAAAAAAATACTATCCTCTTCCCCTGGTAAGCCTGGGCATGAAAATGAAAAATGTGCCTTCGGTGGTTGTCGCCAGGGAAAAGGGGTTGAAAGAGCTCATGACCCATCTGATTAAGCAGCATCATAAACAACACATCGCCTTGGTGCTCGGCCCCAAAGACAGCCAGGTAATGCAGGATCTTGAAAAGGCATATCTGAAAACCCTTAAGCAGTACAAGCTGGAGGTCCAGCCCCGTTTGATCATGCATACCGATTTTGACTTTTACAACGGGAAGGCGGCCGTACGCAGGCTTACAACCGGAACGGAGGCGGTATTTGATGCCGTGATCGCTTTAAACGACGAGGTATGCCTGGGGATCATTATGGCCCTGCAAGAACAGGGGATTCGTGTTCCGGGGCAGGTGTCCGTGGCGGGATTCGAGGACCAGAAATATAATGAGGAGGAACTGCTGCCCCTGACCGTCCAGTCAATGCCGTTTTATGACTGCGGAAGGACGGCCGCCGGACTCGTTATGAAACAGCTTGACGGAGAGAAGGCCGCGCATCTTACCACCATTCCCACGGAGCTTATTATCAGGGAGTCCTGCGGCTGTATCACCGTGCCCCACGTTTCCGAATACGACAGACATCCGTCCCTGCCTCGCCTGCTTTCGGCGGTCGGCACGCTCTTCTCCGAGAACTGGAAACATCGTGTTCTTTCCGGTATGCTGCGCCTGTACCCCGGCCTCGGCCCCCGGAAAAAAAAGACGGTCCGCCGCTTATGTTCGGAGCTTATTGAGGCGTTCGTCGACGATATCACCCATAAAAACTGCGGCAGGTTTCTATTAAAATGGAAAGAGTTTCTCTATCAGCATATCGCCGGCGGTATCAGTATAAGCACCATGCTGCGGCTGCTTTCCCTTTTCCGTGAATATTCCCGGTATGGGGAGAAAGATCCGGTGCGTGGGGCAACGGTAGACAACCTCATTTACCAGGCGACTTTAATCGCAGGAAAGACGTCTGATAAAGCGGATACCTTTAAAAATCTCAAGGAGATTGAACAGGGCAGAACCATAGAGGAAATCCAGGAAGAACTGCTTATGGCCCTGGATGTGGATAAACTTACCTCCATTGTCTGTGATAAATTTCCATTACTCGGGATCGTAAGTTGTTTTATTTCCCTGTATGAAGAGGTCCATGACCCCCTGCAGTACTCCCGGCTGCTGATCGCCCTGGTTAAAAAACGCCTGCGCCATATTAATCAAAAGGACGTACGCTTTCTTACCAATCGCCTGGTACCTCCCGGTATGCTGCCGGTGGGCAGGCGTTTTACCTTTTTTATTGAAACCCTCTGCCATGAAAACGAACCGCTCGGCCTGCTTGTCCTGGAATTGAGCAGGACGGATGTAAAAATCTGCGAATTCCTGAAAAAGAGATTGAGTACGGCAATCAAGGGCGTTAAGAGACTGGAGGAGGTCAAGGTCCAGGCGCAAAACCTTGAGAACCTGGTATCGTCACGTACCTTCGACCTGTCCAAGACAAACAGGCAACTGCAGGATGAGATCCTGGTGCGGTTGCGGGCTGAAGAAGAACTGCGTAAAAGTGAGGAGCGGTATCGCCGTTGGTTCGAGGATGATTTCACGGGCGATTTTATCGCCGATGCCAAGGGCGACATTCTTGCGTGTAATCCGGCATTTGCCACGATATTCGGGTTCGCTTCGGTGAAGGAGGCCATGAAGGCCAACTTTGGGGATTTTTATCCCAATAAATCAGCTCTGGAGGATTTTTTTACACTGCTTAATGTTGTAAAACGGATAGAATATTACGAGGCGGAGTTTTTACGCCCCAACGGCAGCTCAATCCACGTAATCGGGAATATAATAGGCAGCTTTGATAAAAAGGGCAACCTGCTGGAAATGCGGGGATACCTGTTCGATAACACCGAACGCAAAAACCTGGAGGAAGAACTGCGTCAATCTCATAAGATGGAAGCCATAGGCAGACTGGCGGGGGGTATAGCCCATGATTTCAACAACCTGCTTACCGGAATTATGGGATACAGTGAGATCATGCTCCAGTCGCTTGACGGCAAGAGTACCCTGCGCAGAGAGGTGGAAGAAATAAAAAAGGCGGGTAAAAGCGCCGCCTCGCTGACCAGGCAGCTCTTAGCCTTCAGCCGCAAACAGGTGCTGCAGCCCACCCTGCTGAATTTGAACGACGTCATAATGGATATGAACGAGATGCTTAAACGCCTTATCGGCGAGCATATCCGGCTTACCACCAGATTTGACGGTGGTCTGGCCAATGTCAAAGCCGACCGGGGCCAGATTGAACAGGTTATTATGAACCTGGTCTTAAACTCCCGGGACGCCCTTCCCCAGGGCGGTGAAATTTTAATAGAATCGGAAAGTAAAACAATAACGGATACAAGTGTAATTCATATACCTGATCTCCAGACCGGAAAGTACATCGTGATCTCGGTGAGTGATAACGGCGTGGGTATGAACCCCGAGATTCAATCCCATATTTTTGAACCGTTCTTTACCACCAAAAAGGAAGGCAAGGGTGTGGGCCTGGGGCTTTCCACCGTGTATGGGATCATTACCCAAAGCGGGGGATATACGGAGGTATCAAGCCAGCCCGGTAAAGGCACAACCGTCCGTATTTATCTTTCTCAATTTGAGCAGGCGGCGGAATATAAGGATAAGGAATCAACGCACCCGGAGCGTGTAAAGCTGAAGAAAACCTTATTGATAGTCGAGGACGAGCAGATCGTCAGGGATCTGGCTAAAAAGGTGCTTGTGCAGGCGGGGTACCGCGTGTTGTCCGCGAAAAACGGCCGCGACGCCCTCTTGGTCTGCAAACGAATGAAGGAAGAGGTTGACCTCCTTGTTTCGGATGTTATTATGCCCGGTATGAACGGTTTGGAGCTTGCCAAAAAAATGTTTGCCATCCAGCCCAAAATAAAGGTGCTTTATATGTCCGGATATTCGGACAAGGCCATTATTCATGAGGCCGTTATCAAGAAGGGCACCAATTTTATTCAGAAACCGTTTACACCCGAGGTATTGTTACAGAAGGTCAGGGAAACCTTTTTGAAATAAGATGCTGCAAAACGGCCGCAATAACTCGGGCCGCCTTTCCCCTGTGTGAGAGTGCGTCCTTTTGTTCGGCGCTGAGTTGGGCCACCGTGCATTTATATTCCGGCAGATAAAAAAGAGGATCGTAACCGAATCCTCCTTTGCCGCAGGGAGAGGAAGAGATCTCTCCGTGCAGGGTCTCCTGTGCCGTAAAAAAACGGGAGTCATCCAGCATAAGCACCATGCAACACACAAAAAAGGCCGATCTGTCCGTACAGCCGCGGAGCCGGGCCAGTAGATAACGGTTACGTTCATGGTCGTTTAAGGGTTTGCCGCGATCGCCGGACCCGAAGCGGGCCGAATAAATCCCCGGCCCTCCTTCAAGGCAATCAACACACAATCCGGAGTCGTCCGCAAGCACGGGTTGTTTTACCAGTGCGTATAAGGCCCCGGCCTTGCCGTACGCGTTCTCCAGGAAGCTTTCCCCTGTTTCGGCATAGGAGAAACTGTATCCGTCGACCGCAGGCAGGCGAATCTCGAACGCGGTGAGGATCCTCTGCAGCTCCTTTTGTTTGTGCGGATTATTGCTTGCAATATATAACCGCGGCCTCATACGTGCACTATACACTTTTTATGAGATATTTCAACCGGTAGAGCGCCGTATCGATTGTACCTTTTGGGAAGTTGAGTGTTTTAGCCAGGTCATGGTGCGAGGGGCTTATAACCAGACCGCTTATTTTACGGCGTATATGCCGTATCTGCCTGTCAACCTTCCGCAGCAGTCCCGTTTGTTCCTGTTTTTTTATGGGGTCGATCTCCCTGCGTATTTTTTTCTCAAGAAGTAATTTATGCAAAAATAACTTGTTTTTGCGTTGTATATACCGGCAGAGATGCTCTTTTTTGTCCGCCAATTGGGCCTTGAGCGTAAAGACCGCCTGTTCCAGCCAACGACGTTCGCAGTTGGTCAAAGCCGCAATCAATTCAATATGCTCCGGAGTAAGTGCGTCGGCCCTTTTGGCCGCATAGAACAAAAAGCGCTTGCGGGCGGCTTTGTTATCTATCTTACCCTTATCATTGATTTCCAGGATCTTTTTTACCTTCGGATCGATCTCCGCATCCGCGCATTTTATATCGTCGCTTGGGGAATCGTTTACAGGATAAAAAAAAGCATTCAGATATTTCAGATCCTTTATTCGTAATTTTTGTTTCAGAAAGGTTTTTACCCTGCGTCCGATCAGGAAACTGAGGTAATGTTCGAAGGGAATACCAACGTTACGGAACCTGTGCAAGGCCTTGGTAAGCGTAGGATAGAAATCCAGGATAAAATCGTGACAATCATCCATGTCGAAATATTTATATCGACAGATATACTTGTATATATGGATGAGGTATCTGTTTACCAGTTCCGGGCTGGGTCGGTAGTTGTATCCGCAATCTGTGGTGGAAAGGGTTTTGCTTTTACGTGCCATTGCCTGCTGCATGTGGTCCTCCTTGAATAGATGTGATGCAGATTAAGTAGCAAAAAGCATGCCATAAACAAATGTTAACTATTTATAAAAAAGGGGCTTTGTTTACAATTATTTACAAATGAATTGATTTTTATGCAGAGGGCGTCTTTTCCCGCAGTAAAAGCTCGAGTTCACGCAACACCAGCTTTTTCACTTCAGCCACTGTTCCGTCCAGGCTAAAACCCGCGGCGAGTTTATGACCGCCGCCGCCGAAACGCCGGGCAAGCAGGGATACATCGTAGGTCTTTGCGGAACGCAGTCCCACCGAACAATGCGCCGGGGTTTCCTGCCTGATGTAAGCGATAAGCTCGTTGTGTTCGACCGTCTGCAGAAGGTTATAAAGCTCTTCAGAGCCGCGTAATGCGGATTCGGCCGGTTCGGTATCCGTCAGAAACCGGCAGGTTATGATGATGTTGTCGTTCATGAAGCTCTCCGCCCTCAGTAACAACGTGGCCAGCAGTTTTCGCTGCACAAGCGACCTACCGCCGTACATCATATGGTACACCTGCTTTAAGGTTACGCCCATACGGGTCAGCCGGGACACAAGCGGGAACACATTGTATGATTCTTTATCCAGGTGCCGGAAGAATCCCGTGTCCGTACACAGGCCGAACAGCAGATAACGCGCTTCCTCCCTGTCCGGACTATGACCCAGCGCGGTGATGATCCGGTAGATCAGCCAGGTGGTGGAGGGCGCGCGGGAATCTATGAACGCAAGCGTATCATGCGCCGGCCCCCCCTGGTGATGATCGATGATCAGCGTGGGGAGTTGTCCGATTTCCGTATAAAGAGGACCCACACGTTCCGGTGTTGCGCAGTCCACTATAACGGCGGCCGTATTTTCCTTTAACAGGCGAGGTGGTATGGAGTGTCTAAAATGCGCCTCGAATTTTGAAATCTCCGGGCGGTCAAACGGTCCGGTCGAATAAGATACGGCGCTTTTTCCGGTCCGGTTTAAAAAATGCGCCAGGCTTAACTGGGAGCTGACACAGTCACCGTCCGGTTCACTGTGCCCCAGAATCAGAAACCGGTTGTGGATGTTGAAAAAATGTTTAATACCCTGTTTCACCTTATCACTGTATCATAATGTCAGTATGGCGGTTTGGGGCGCGCCCCCGGAGATCACCGCGTTGTTATTGTGAATATAGACATCAATTTCGGTACGCATGCCGAAATCACGAAAGTACAAACCGGGCTCAACAGAGAAACATGAGCCCTCACCCAGAAAGCGCGTATCGGGGAACTCGCCGGCGTCGATATTGACGCCAGCACCGTGGACCTCGGTGTCGATGGAATGGCCGGTGCGGTGTTTGATATTCCCGCCGTACCCGGCCTGCCGCAGAATTCGCTCCGCGGTACCGTCCACGGCCGCACCGCTTACGGGCGTATTATTCCTGAGGTTGTGCCGTATGAAGTCAACCGCCGCTTCCCGGGCCCTGACCAGCGTGTCGAACACCCGCCTGAACCTGGGAGATACGGTGCGGGACAGCACACCCACCCAGGAGATATCCGCGTATATGCCCTCCGCCGAATCAATTTTCCCCCAGATATCGATCTGCAGCAGGTTGCCGGCCGTGAGTCTGGCGCCCCTTCCAACCGGCATATAATGTGGAAGCGCGGTATGCCTGCCCGTACCGATAATCAGCGCGGAATCGGTGATAAGGCCGTGTGCTTTAAACAGCTCAACCACCCACGCATGAACATCCCCTTCATACAGGGACGCGGATTTTGACGAGAAGCCTTCCCTTATTCTCTGCCAGATTTCAGCGACGATCTGATACAATGTCCCGGCCGCCCGTTCATGCAGCCGGATCTCCGCGCGTGAAAGACTGCTTAAGACCCTGGGGATCAGGTTGTGCGCAGGATGAGCTTTGAAACCCTGGGCCGTAAGCAGCAGCACGGTCCCGTGATCAATGAACGAGGCCTGGGGAAACGAGGGGGAGTAATTCAGGGCCACTTCAGGTGCTTTTTGCGCGTACTTTTTTAACAGGGCCGCAAACGAATTCCGGTCTCCGTATACCTCACGACGACCGGGAAGGTGATCCAGAATCGAGCTTTCAATGCGATGCACGATCTTTACCGCGGGTCCGGCCGCAGGAAGCAGGTAGATCCACGGTCTGGTGTTGGGCGTAAGGGGAGAAACCGTAAGGCATCTGTCCGCCAGCGGGTCCCTGTGGGCGTAGTTATAAAAAAGCCATCCTGATAGGTGCTCATCACGGATGGCTTTGCGGGCTTTTGTATGAATCGTCATTAATATTTAAGATCCAGTTCCTGCACGTTAAAAAGGTTTTCCAGGTCCGGACTGTCTTTAAGCACGCCCCACGTATAATGGTTTGTGTCCTCAATCGCGTATATTTTTATCAATGATATTTTATCATTCACCCATATCACCGAAAGATAAGGGTAGGAGGCGTCCTTGCCGTACACGATCATGGCCTTTCTGTTCAGACTGTCGAACCATGACATGGGGATATATGCGGTCGCGGTTTCCATATCGCTGGTCCAGTAAATGACCTTATACCCCAAATAATGTGAGTATATCTTCAAAACCAAAAAATTCTTTACATACGCGGATTTAAGCTCTTCATCCTGTTGCGCGAACAATGCCGATATCTGGAGAAAAAAGATCATCATGAACAGAATCATAATCCATTTTTTCATCTCATTTCCTCCTCATAGCTCGTGTACCCATTATAATATCATTTAGTTACTAAATGCAAGAATTTATTGAAATATTAATCATAATCTGCCATAATATGAGTGTCACATGGCGGCTCTACAGCTTTCACAATTAGTAGATATCTCCAGGCCGCAGTATGTTATTACTGAAGTAAAGAAGTTGTTCTTTGCCCATTATCCAAAGACGGCCTTCCAAACCGTGAGCCGGAATTTTTCATATATCCAAAAACTTTTTTCCGGAAATATCAAAGGGTACCGGAAATGCAATACCGAGTATCATGACCTGAGGCATACAATTGATACTTTTTTAACCGCGGCCCGTCTTATGGACGGGCACAATCTTACCAGGCTAAAATTTGATGTACGGATAAGCGTTAATCTGCTGCAGGCCGCGCTTTTCCACGATACGGGCTATATTCAGGAAGATTGGGATGTAAACGGAACCGGCGCAAAATATACCCAGGAACACGTACAGCGCAGTACGGTTTTTGTTGAGAAAAACGCCGAGGCATTGGGTTTCGGTGATGAAGACGTAAAGATAATAAATTCATATATTACCTGCTCGCACCCGGCAGCCGATTTTGACAAACTCTATTTTATGCATGATTCACACAGAACTGCGGGCGCGATTCTGGGTACGAGTGATATCCTCGGCCAGATGGCGGACCGGGTATACCTGGAAAAATTGCTTTTTCTTTATTACGAGTTCAGGGAAGCCGGTATTCCCGGTTACCACACGGAGTTCGACATCATCAGAAAGACATTGGATTTTTACCAGGTAATCAGGAAAAAACTGGATACGGTGTTCGACAATGTGTACGATTTTGCCCTGCCTCATTTCAGACAGAGATATGGTATCGCCCGCAACATGTACCTTGACGCTATTGAAAAAAATATCGCGTATATAAAAAAAATAATCAGTGATAACACCTCCAATTTCAGGGACAAACTGCACCGTATAAACTTTAAGTAATTAAATCGTGGCAATTCACCGGTAACCTTATATAATTAATAGCACATGAACATGAGGTTTCGCCGTATAGGGAGAGGGAGAGAAGCGTGAATGTAGAACCCGTCAGATTAAAAATAATCCTGGTTATCGTGTGTGTGGCGGTCTTTTTCGTAGTATTGATGTGGTTTTTTAACACTATGTATGTCCAGCGTGACTGGAAAAGAAGCATCGAGACCCTGCCTTCGTTCGCCTCGGTGGTAATATCGATAATCATAATCGCGTGCATTATCGTGTTCGTCCGCCTGCGCTTTCTGGTAGGCTGCCTGCAAAAAATAAAACAGGGGGTTGGGATTGAGTTGTACGAGCGCCTTCGTGCGCGTAAGGTGATAGTCCAACTTCCGTTTATCATCATCCTGTTGAACGTATTCGGTTTTCTAATCGGCCCGCCCGCGCAAATGGCAGTGGGCTACTTCCTGCGGGGGGATACGTTTTTTACCGATATCAACATGCTTATCTGTTTTTATAATGTTACCATCGGCTTTGTGTGCGCCTTTGTGGCGATTCTCTTGTGCGACCTGGTCCTGGTAAAATCAAAGGAGCTTTTGGCCATCCACTCATTTAAGGCCATTCGGGGCGTAACGACAAAGGATTTAAGTCTGAGGGT
Source organism: uncultured Spirochaetaceae bacterium (assembly GCA_964638895.1). Taxonomy (GTDB): domain Bacteria; phylum Spirochaetota; class Spirochaetia; order SZUA-6; family RPPD01; genus JAFGGG01. The sequence continues at coordinate 27,740 of CAZWYY010000017.1, forward strand.
GAAGGGCATGCTTCTGCCCCTGGCCGTAGGCCTGATGGTTTCCGCCATGATGGGCGTGGCGGGGTACAGCTCGTTGAAATCCGAACTGGCCGAGGTAAACGACCGGATACAAAGCCAACCCTCCCTGGGGCGGGTGTTTGCGGAGGGTGGGGGGACCCCTGAAGCGTATTTCCAAAAAAGACTGAACAGCTCCCTTTCCGAAATGTTCCTCGTGTTCGCGGTATTGACATTGATTGCATTTGGCGTGGGTATTATATTTTCAGGAGATCAGCTGAAGCAGTTGAACCGGATCAATAAGAGGCTGCGCGAGCTCTTGTCGGGCAAGGGCGACCTGACAAACCGCCTGAGTATCATCCATTTCAACGAGTTGGGTGAGCTGACCGGCCGGCTGAATGAATTTATGAGTTACCTGTTACAGCTATTAAACCAGGTGAAAAGCGTGGGGCAGGAGGTCCTGGGATCTTCGGAGATGTTGAACGGGTTTATAAATAAGATGGACAGCTACATCGACGACCTCAACCGGAGCAGTGACGCGGCCGCACGGAGTACCACGGTGCAGGAGGACGTAGTGAAGAACACCACTGATATTGTGGGGGAGATGCTGCAGGCAATCGAGAATGTATCCAACAACGTTGACGTGCAGGCAAGCTACATCCAGGAAAGTTCGGCCTCGGTTGAACAGATGACATCAAGTATTAATTCTATTTTTTCCACAACAACCGAAGCTCATTCGCTTTCGGATCAGTTGGTGAACCTGGCACAAGTGGGTGATGAGATTGTCCAGGACACCATAAACGCCATTAAGGATATTCAGAAGGCCTCCAACCTGGTAAACGAGATCATAGAGATGATCTCCTACCTGGCGTCGCAGACGGATCTTCTGGCCATGAATGCCGCCATAGAGGCCGCCCACGCCGGAGAGTACGGCAAGGGGTTCGCGGTGGTGGCGGATGAAATCCGGAACCTGGCCATTGAAAGCGGTGAGAGCAGCAACCAGATAGTTGAGCAGATCAAGACCATGAACACCCTGGTAGCCGAGGGGGTGGAGCTCTCCGCCAAGACAGGAGAGGCTTTGCAGAAGATACGCAGCAATACCCTGAAAAATACGGAAATCGTCAACTCCGTGGCCGGGGCCATGGAGGAACAAAAGGTCGGCGCGCACCAGATACTGTCTTCCGTGGAATCGGTGGTAAAGGCCACTGAGGAGATAAAACAGCTTACCACCAAGCAGTACGGCATGAGCAGCGTTATCAGGGAAATGATGGAAGGCCTTGTGGGTTCCACCAACAAGATCAAGGAGGTGGTCTCCCTGCAATCGCGTTCGAGCCTCAGTTTGGCCGAAATAATCACACATATCAAAGAGGTGGCGGATAAAAATCAGGACCTGGTGAAAAAACTGCAAGAGGCCATCGCTAATTTTAACCTATGAAATGAACAGCGGTCCGGATAAGGCGACAAAGAGGATATCCCATGCACCGATACATATGCCCATAAATGCCAACGGCGGCAGAATGCCCGCCAGCCGGGCCGGGTAGTCTTCATAATTGGCGTATCTTCGCAAAAAAGTGAGGCCTGCCGTCAAAGCAAGGAGAAAAGCCAGGCCGCACAACACAAGGTATGAGAATCCCAAGGCAAGAAAGAGCATCAGGCCGAGATGCTCTATGAGGAGTTGTCCGTAAAGGCCGAAGGCGACTATCAGATAGAAAACGGTCCATAGAAAAATAAGCATGCCGCACCCACCCTGCAGCAGCCGGATAATACCGGTAAGTTTCGACCGACGCGGGTTCTGTGCCGGTTTAAGTAATAAACACAATCCCGCACACACAAGTAATAATGTCCCTGCCAGAATCATGGGTTCCAATGTGTGCCAAAACATGGGATTAATCAATATGGTAACTCAAATTTAAAATTGCCGCTTCGGCTTGTCATACATGGGATTTCTTATTATAATGTGTAATACGTTATGTAAGAAAAAAGTCGAAGACAATCGTTAGTTCAAATAATTTGACACCTAAGGAGATGATGCATGAAAAGGTTTGCGTACTCATTATTCATCTGGATGTTCTGTGCTTTGCTGCTGACAATTGCCGCCTGTGGATCTCAAAATCCCCGCATGGAATTGACGTCATATATCGATAGAATCGTTTCCATTTTAAAAGCACATCAAGACAATGCGGGCCAGGCCGCGGCCGCTTTAAAAGCCTTTGTCAGGGATAATCTTGACCGGATCAAAGGGCTGGTGGCTGAAATCGGGCAGCAAAGCGGATCGGCCGAGGCGGAGCAGGGCTTGGATTCAGCGATGATTTTTGAACATACCAGGCTTATCGACAGCCTGAATCAGCTTGAGGAGCATGATCCGGGATTAATGAACGACCCCCAGGTAGCGGAGGCACTCAAACCTCTGTTCGAGGTATTCAAATAAAAACAAAATAAACGGCAAGAAAGGAGTATGTATAAATGGCAAAGATAGATTTTGGCGGCGTGGTTGAGGATGTGGTGACACGGGATGAGTTTCCCTTAACCAAGGCCAAAGATATCCTGAAGGACGAGGTAATAGCGGTCTTGGGGTACGGCGTACAGGGTCCGGCCCAGGCACTTAATATGAAGGACAACGGAATCAATGTAATTATCGGACAGGCCCAAGGTGAGAAATTTTACTGGGACAAAGCGGTGAAGGACGGATGGGAGCCGGGTAAGACCCTGTTCTCCCTGGAGGAGGCCTGTGAGAAGGGCACGATAATCATGTATTTGATTTCGGACGCGGGACAGATGGCCATGTGGCCCAAGCTTAAACCGCATTTGAAAGCCGGAGACGCCCTCTATTTCTCCCATGGTTTTTCCATTGTGTACAGCTCACAGACCGGGGTTTTTCCCCCGGAAAACATCGACGTGATCATGGTCGCGCCCAAGGGGTCCGGCACCAGCGTGCGCGCCAATTTCCTGGACGGCAGCGGCATCAATTCCAGTTACGCGGTGCACCAGGACGCTACGGGCAGGGCAATGCAGCGCACCCTGGCCTGCGGAATCGCGGTAGGTTCGGGGTATTTATTTCCCACCACCTTTGAGAAAGAGGTACATAGCGATCTTACCGGCGAGCGCGGCGTGTTGATGGGCGCCCTGGCGGGTATGATGGAGGCCCAGTACAACCTGCTGCGTAAAAATGGGCACAGCCCCAGCGAGGCCTTCAACGAGACGGTGGAAGAGCTTACCCAAAGCCTGATCCGCCTGGTTGATCAGAACGGTATGGATTGGATGTACGCCAACTGCAGCACCACCGCACAGCGTGGGGCACTGGATTGGCGGCATAAGTTCAGGAAGGCCGTGGAGCCGGTTTTCGAGGAACTCTATGAAAGCGTGGTTTCCGGCAAGGAAACGGCCATAGTGCTCAAGGCCAACAGCGCCCCGGACTACCGAGAGAAACTCGATAAGGAACTGAGTGAAATGCGCGAATCGGAAATGTGGAAGGCAGGCGCCAAGGTCAGGGCCCTTCGTCCGCATAAATAGGCCGGCACATCAGATCAGGAAATACTACGGGGGCTTTTTACAAAGCCCCTTTTTTATTTCTTGGCGCGGGAGCGGTAGTGGATAAAATTGTAGAGTACCAGGCCGAGCCCGCTGATCACAAAGATAAGAGGCCACCATTTCAGAACAAAATCTGAAAATTTAAGTCCGGTAAGCCCCAGGCTGAAGGGAAAGAAAAGCACGGACAACAGAATCATGGCCACCGCTGAAATAATGATCCCAATACGGGTTTTCACACTTTTACGCAGGGCGTAAGGGATAAGGGAAAGACCGGTAATGTCCATAAAGGCGGGCCAGATTTTCTCCAGGCTTTTTTCCGGGATTACCGTGTAAAGCAGGAAAAAGAACAGACCGCAAAGCGCCAGGATCATACCGGGCAGTATATACTGATCCGTGAGTCCCTTGAAATACACCAAGTACAGCAGCACCAGGCCGACAACTAGAAAAACCAAGGGCCAGGAATCCCCGAAGCTGAGGTAGCCCAGAGACTGTAAAAGCAGCACGCAGCCTACTAGAAACAATAAAATGCCGAACACTAGAAGTTTTTGCGGAAAGCGCGGATCTGTTTTTTTCATAATTCCATATTCTCAATAATGGCGTCGCCGAACTCACTGGTAGAGACCTTGCGGGCGTTTTCCATGAGCCGGGCGAAATCATAGGTGACGGTCTTGCGGGCGATGGCATTACGGATTCCGTTTTCTATGAGCTGCGCCGCCTCGTTCCAGCCCATATAATCGAACATCATCCTGCCCGAAAGGATAAGCGAGCTGGGGTTCACCATATTCTTTCCCGCGTACTTGGGCGCCGTACCGTGGGTGGCCTCAAAAATAGCGTACCCGTTTTCAAAGTTGATATTCGCGCCCGGGGCGATTCCTATGCCGCCCACCTGGGCCGCCAGGGCGTCGGAGATGTAGTCGCCGTTAAGGTTCATGGTGGCGATCACGTCGAAATTGGTGGGACGGGTGAGCACCTGTTGCAGGAAGATGTCCGCGATCGTATCCTGGATGATGATTTTATTATTACTCCCATCCGCGGCCCGGTCCCAGGGAACGGTGGTGTCCGGGAATTCCCGTTCGGCCAGGCGGTACCCCCATTCGGCGAAAGCGCCCTCGGTAAACTTTTGAATATTGCCCTTATGCACAAAGGTGACGCTTTTACGGTTGTGGGTTACGGCATAGCGTATGGCGGCCCGCACCAGGCGTTCGGTGCCCGTAACACTGATGGGTTTGATGCCGATGCCGGAATCGTTTCTGATAGGCCAGCCGAATTTTTCAGTTAAATAAGAGATAAGATTTTCAGCCTCCGGTGTGCCCTGCTTCACCTCAAATCCGGCGTACACGTCTTCCGTGTTCTCCCTGAACACTACCATATCGATCAGCTCCGGGTTCTTTACCGGAGAGGGGACCCCCTTAAAATAGGTAATGGGACGCAGGCAGACGTACAAATCAAGTTTCTGGCGCAGGGCCACATTCAGGCTGCGGTACCCGCCGCCCACCGGTGTGGTCAGCGGTCCTTTTATTCCGACAAGATACTGCTTAAAGGCCTCCAGGGTCTCGGCGGGCAGCCACTGCCCGTCTTTGTCCTGCGCCTTCTGCCCCGCGTACACCTCTTTCCACTCGATCTTTCTTTTATCCCCGTAGGCCATATGTACGGCCGCGTCGAACACCCGCACCGCACAGCTCCAGATATCCGGGCCGATCCCGTCTCCTTCAATATATGGAATAATCGGATTATCCGGAACCATGAGGCCGGTCCCGCTTATGCTGATCTTTTCCGCCATGCGTTTCCCTTACCGATGTGATTATAATGTGTGTGTAAATATAACAGATTAATCCTTACTTGCCAACACCCCATTTTTTTGTTATGATGTGCAGCCTCATGAAACGTTTTGTCCGGGTTTGTATTATTACCTGTATACTGTGCGCTGTCGTGGCGCTGGGCGGTGGCTGCGCTTCCCGTTACTCTTATTTTATTGTGGGTTCCCCGGAAGAGCAGAACCAGCTGCGTGATTTTTTCGGCTTGCTGGATACTTATCAAAAGGAGACATATTTCCAGGAACGCTTTGTCATCATTAACCAAATCTCCAATCTACTTTATAATTCCGGTTATAAACAAAAACAGATCCTGTTTCTCACCACCTATGTAAAAAACAATCCCGAGGACGCATACAACGGGTACTACCTGGCCCTGGTTGCCCATACCTACGAGCTTATGGGCGCGGTGCCTTTTGCGGAATACTATTACAGGAAAATATTTCATAATTATCCCGATCTTTCCTTTAAAGACACCTACCTGCATTTGCTGTGCCTGCAGAAACTCGTAAAGATGGTGAAGAGGCCCGAAGAAAAAATCGATTACTATAAGGAGTTGATCTCCGGATACAGTAATTATATCGATCTGGGTGAGGCCTACTTTTTTCTGGCCAGAACATACGAGGAGATCGGGGAGTGGGACCAGGCACTGCTCTCCTACCAGCAGTTCCTTAAATATCCCGATACGCGAATTCCGGGTTTTCCCAATGCCTACCATGATGTCATGGCCAAGGTGGAACTGTATAAGGTCCCTCCCACCTGGGTTGTCTCCAATCTTAACCGGCTTGTAGCAAAGATCAGGGAGGCGATCAAAAATAAAGACGTGTCCGAGCTTTATTTTTATCGGGCAAAAACAAATTTTTTTGCCATGACCTGGGAGCAGAAAAAGGATGTGAAACAGGAGGTGTTTGTCAGAAGCACCATCGTCGACTACCTTGGTAATTTCCTTTACCAATCGAACGTGGTAGTTGCGGATAAGCTTGATGTGGATTCCAACTCCCAGGAGGCCTACCTGCTTACCAAGAACTGGGAATATGACAAGCGAACCTGGTATTTCTATTTTCGCCGCGTAAGTTACGGGCCCGATCCTGAGATAAACGGAGGCTGGGAATGGGGAGGTATTTTCTTCGGCGAAAAACTGTAGTCTTCGGGCTTCTCTGGGGAGTCTTTTTAGGTGGAGTTCTTGCCGCCCAACCTTTACCCGTACAACCCGTGATACCACAGCCCACCGTGCAGAACCAGCCTGTGACAGCCGTGCTGAGGCCGCGGCAGGGCCATATGGGACCGGAGGTATTTTTTTTTCCTGCAGGCGGTACTGAGGCAGTGGCCGGAGAAACCAAGCTGCTCGCCAACCCCTACAACTTGGGGCTGCTGGCCCGATTGTACAATCGATCCGAAACCTACCGTGATTTCATTATGAAAGAGATTGAAAAACGAAACCTCCCGCCGGAGCTTTTTTTCATACCCTTTGTCGAGTCGGGGTGGAGGATAAGGTCGCTTTCCAGAAGCGGTGCCGCGGGCCTGTGGCAGCTGATGAAAGCGGGAGTGAAAAGGCGCGGGCTTATTATGGATGAATGGCTTGATGAACGCTATGACTTCTGGAAGTCCACCGGGGCGGCCCTGGATATGCTGCAGGAACTTCATGCGCGGTATGGCGATTGGCTTTTGGCGCTGGCCGCGTATAACTGCGGGCCGACCAGACTTACCCGGATAATAAAACAGTGGGGAACAAAGGATTTCTGGGAGCTTTACGGTAAGGAGGCCCTGCCGGGGCAGACCGCACGCTATGTGGTAAGAATTCTAGCGGTGGCCCGACTCTTAAGCTACGCGGGCAGAAACGGACTGCCCTGTGTATGGGAGGAGCATTCCGTCTGGTGCCGTGTTCCGGTACATGCACCCGCGGACCTTAAAAAACTTGCCCGGCTTTCCGGCATGCCGTACGATCTTTTAGCAACACATAATGCCGAGCTCAGGTTCGGGGTAACTCCTCCCGCGTCCCACAACTACTGTATTAAAATTCCCGAAGAATATAAAGAAAGACTGGAAACCGTGCTGGCCGCGTCGGCACAGGAGCTTGTGGAGTTTGCCGTTCATACGGTGTATTCAGGTGAGACCCTGTCAGGTATCGCGCGTTATTACCGCAGCAGCCCCGAGCTTATCAGGTTCTATAACGGCGGCCTATCGGCCGCGAATCTTACAATAGGAATGAAACTTGTTATTCCGCTGATACACGGGCGGGTTCCCAGGCCCGCTGTTTCCCGTAACTTTACGGGAAAACACTTTGTGAGTACGCATGTTGTGCAAAAGGGTGAAACCCTGTTTGCCATTGCCCGCGCGTATGATGTACCGGTTGAAGAGCTTTTATTCCACAATGGACTGAGTTTGAACTCCGTGATAAAAAACGGAGATAGATTAAAAGTTCCCTATAAATACACCGATTAATCAAGATAAGAGTATGAAACCAAAGGTTTTTTTACTGCTGCTGGTCTGCGGAAGCCTGTGGCTCTTGTTTTCCGCAGACTCGGCCTTTAACACCACTGTCTCAATCGACTGGGCCAAGGGCCTCCTGAAGATCACGGCCATAACCGACCTGGATCTGCAGAATTTTCCCTTTCCCCGGGCACGGGCCAGGGCCGAGCAGGCGTTGTACGACACCATGCCGTCCCTGTTTGTGGAAGCGCTGATGGATATACCCATCGATTCATATTACACGGTCAGGGATAAACTCAAGGACGAGTATGAGCGCGAAAACCTGTTGCCGTCCTTAAGCCGCATTGCCTCCAAGGGAGAAAAGATGGGCTCATACGTAAGCGAGGACTTCAGGCAACTGGAAACCAGTTTTGTGTATCCGTTTTACGGTGCGGACGGCATCCTGTCTTCAATGGTGCGGCACGAGCAGCCCATGCCCATTCGGCATGAGCTTGGCTTCCACGCCACACGAAAATTCTCCGGTGTGGTGATTTACGCCAAGGGCGAGTACCCGGTCTGGGGCGCAAAAGCAAATGAAACAAGCCAGGTACATGAGGCCTTTTTCCCCAAGATATTCGACGATAACATGAATATTGTGGTGAGGCTGGAGATGTGTGATCCGCAGATGCTGAAAAAGTGGGGAATTGCGGCATACACGACCTCCGATACGGAAATCGGTTTCGGCCCCCGTGTCGGCTCCTTTCCTCTGGAAACTATCGCGCTGGGAGTTTACGGCAAAAACAATACCGACATTATCATTTCTTCCGAGGCCGCGGGAGAGCTGCTTTCCCTGGCCGAAAATCGGGAGCTGCTTCGCCAGGGAAAAATATTAATTATCGTTGACAAATAAAAAAAACTGTGCTACAATTGTAATTGAGATTCAATCTCAGTTACAATGATGATGCAGGCGAAAGATATATTCCAGACATATCTACACACACGAGGCTTGAAACTTACCCCGGAGCGCAGGGTGGTGTTTGAGGCCATCCTGTCTTTCAAGGGTCATTTCGACGCTGATACTCTTTATGACTGGGTAAGGAGGAGAGAGGGCAAGATTTCAAGGGCCACCGTTTACCGCGCGCTGCCGCACTTTATCGCGGCCGGGTTGGTAAAGGAGGCCATTCGCGCTCAGGGACGCACCACCTATGAGAGTGTGTACGGAAGCGAGCACCACGATCACTTGGTGTGCATTGCCTGCGGCGCTATTATTGAATTCAAGGATGAGCGCATAGAGAAGCTGCAGAACCTGGTGTGTGAAAAATACGAGTTTACACCTATAGATCACAAACTCGGGATCAGGGGATACTGCAGGAAATGCCGGAAGGCCGGGATCAATTCGCAGGCGGGAAGCGAATCATGAGCGTGGCGGAGTTGAAAAAGGGAGAACGGGCCGTATTCCTGGGCATGCACGGCGGATGGGGAATGCGCAGGCGCCTTGAGGCCATGGGTATGTACCCGGGCGTTGTGCTGACCAAGATCAGCGATCACCTGTTCGGCGGCCCGGTGATCATACGAATCGGCAGAATGCAGTTGGCCGTGGGCAGGGGCATGGCGCACCGGATCATGGTCAAGAGAATCGGCGGGATGGAATGAAAAAACTTTTATTGATGGGTAATCCGAACGTGGGGAAAAGCGCGCTTTTCTCGCGGCTTACGGGAGTGCACGTGGTGGCCGCCAATTACCCTGGATCAACCGTCGAATACACCAGCGGTCACTTAAAGCGCGACGGCGAACATTGGGAGGTGATCGACGTACCGGGCACCTATACCCTGGAACCCACCAGCAAGGCCGAAGAGGTGGCCGTGAAGATGCTGGACGAAGGTGATCTGATCGTTAATGTGCTGGACGCCACCAACCTGGAAAGAAACCTCAACCTCTCGCTGCAGCTTGTCAAAAAGCGCATTCCCATGATTATGGTGCTGAACTTCTGGGATGAAACCGCTCACAGGGGCATCCACATCAACCTGGAAATGCTGCAGCAGATGTTCGGCATTCCCATCCTGCCCACCACCGCGGTCAGCGGCGAGGGGGTAAAACACCTGGTGGACATGCTGCCGGGCGCGCGGGCCAGCAGCTTTACATATGCCGGTAAAGACCGGTGGAACGCGATCGGAAACATAGTGGCCCGGGTACAGGTGCTGGAGCATAAGCACCATACATTCGGTGAGCTTCTGGGTGAGGCCAGCATCAAACCCTTTCCGGGCATTCCCCTGGCCGCGGCCGTGCTGTTTGCCTGTTTTCTGGCAATCTGGTGGGTGGGCGATTCGATCAAAACCTGGATCATGGATCCCCTGTTCGGTTACCTGCTTAATCCACTGTTGACGGACCTTTCGCATGTTCTGGGCGCCGGCTCGTTTTTGCACAGCCTGCTTCTGGGCAACCTGAGTAATGGGGCCATAGATTTTGAAGGGGGGTTCGGCATACTTACTACCGGATTGTACGTGCCCTTCGCGATCGTGCTTCCCTATATCATTACCTTTTATATCGTCCTCAGTGTACTGGAAGACACGGGCTATCTTCCACGATTGGGAATACTTCTGGACAGGGCCATGCATACCGTGGGCCTGCATGGCATGGGCTTCATCCCCATGCTCCTGGCCCTGGGCTGCAATGTTCCCGGGGTTCTTGCCCTGCGTACCATGGAAAACGAGAAAGCGCGTTTTATCTGCGCCACGCTGATGGCGATCGCCGTGCCCTGCTGGGGCCAGTTGGCCGTGATTATCGCGTTACTGGGCAACAGCGGGCCGTGGGGTATTTTGATCTATGCCGCCTCCATGGTCCTGATCTGGCTCGGCCTGGGCATGATCTTAAAAAGGGGGGTGAAGGGCGAGAGCCTGGAGATATTTATAGAGATACCTCCCTACCGGCTTCCTTACCCAAGGGTGCTTCTGAAAAAGATCTGGATGCGGGTTGTGCATTTTTTAAAGGAAGCCCTGCCGTTCGTGTTCCTGGGCATCATCATCGTCAACCTGCTCTACCTGTCACGCCTGATCTATGTGCTGGGGGACGCGGCGGCGCCGATATTTACCACGCTTTTCGGACTGCCCCGGGAAACAGTGGGCGCGGTGATCGTAGGCCTCTTGCGTAAGGACGTGGCCGTGGGCATGCTTTTACCGCTGGGCCTGTCTTTCAAACAGCTTATTGTGGCCAGCGTGATGCTGACCGTATATTTCCCCTGCATGGCCACCTTCCTGCTTCTGGTAAGAGAACTCGGGATCAAGCAGATGCTCAAGGCCTCACTGATAATGCTTGCCACCTTCCTGGTGACAGGCACGGCTTTAAATGGGCTGTTATCACTGATAACCGGGTAGGTTACAGCCGGAAGATGATCCCCGCGTGATTCAAACCTCCACCGAAACCGTATAAGGCAAAGATATCGCTTTTTTTAAGCTTGTTTGCCTTTGCCGCAAGCCGGATGGCAAGGGGAATGGAGGCCGCTGAGGTGTTGCCGAACTGCTCGGCGCTGGTCAGCGTTTTTTCCATTGGGATCTTCAGTTCTTTACAGATAAAGCTGATCATGCGCATGTTGGCGCTGTGGGGCACAAACCAGTCGATATCCCCCAGTGTAATATTTGCCTTACGCACCAGCTCACGCATGCCCCGGGGTACGGTTTTTATGGCGAAATTATATACGGCCCTGCCGTCCTGCCAGATGTAGTTCTGCTTGTGCAGGGCCGTGCCGTTCATACGTGTAGAAAGCCCGCTGCAAAAGAGTTTTTCGCTCCCGTTCCCGTCCGAACCGTAATGTCCGGACAGAAACCCGGCGCCGTTTTGGCTTTGTTCCACAAGCGCGGCCCCGGCTCCGTCCCCGAACAGTACGCAGGTGTTGCGATCCGTATAATCCACGATTTTTGAAATTACCTCCGAGCCGATCACCAGGATTTTTTTTGCCAGCCCCGATGTAACAAAAGAGTTGGCAATGAAAAGTCCCTGCACAAAGCCCGCACAGGCCGCGTTTATATCGAGCACACCAACCGTCTCCCGCAGCCCCAGGGCGCGCTGCACAAGCGCGGCGCAACTCGGCGTATAGAAATCTGGCGTAAAGGTGGCCACAATGATATAATCGACATCATCAAGGTGTTTATCGGAAGCGGCCGCCAAGTCCTGGGTGGCCTTGACCGCCAGGTCGCTTGCGTATTGGTTCTCCGCGGAGATGAACCTCTCCTTTATGCCCGTACGCTGGGTGATCCACTCGTCACTGGTATCCACCATTTTTTCCAGATCATGGTTGGTCAGTTTTTTTTCAGGCACATACGCGCCGAATGCCGTAATACACGCCGTGGAATTAAGCATGCTTTTCTTCTCCTTTTTCTTTAGTGTTTTTTACCAAAAGGAATTTTATAAGCTCATCAATCATCCCTTCGGCTTCGTCAGGGTCCTTATGGATGCGGAACATTTTCAGCGTTCCCGCCACTGTGGTAAGGATGATCAGGGCGGTACGGTGGATATTAATATCCGGGTTGATCGTACCGCCGGCCACGCCGTCGGTAATCACCCCTTCCAGCCAGGCCACCTCGCTTTCCAAGAGCTCCCGCACCCGCGCCTGGATCCTGGCGGGCAGCACGGGGAACTCGGCGGTCAGCATGCCGATGGGGCAGATCTTAAGCCCCTGTTTGGAGAGGGTAAGGTACATCCTGCCGAACAGGTACAGTTTCTCCGTACTGGTGTGTTTGCGTACGGTTTTACACCACATTTTGAACAGCACCACCTGCTTCCGCGTATATCTTTCAACAAGGTCCTCTTTCAAGGGATAATGATAGTGAATACTTGCCTTGCGGATCCCGATTGTTTTAGAGATATCCCGGTAGCTGAACCCGTTATACCCGCGGGTAAGAATCAAATCTTCGGCGATATCAAGTATGCGTTTACGCGTGGCGCGTTCCTTCATATCCATCGGAATAATCTACCTACTCATAGGTAGGTTGTCAAGGGTATTTTTTGATCCGACCGCTATACAGATTCCACAAATTATTAGAAAAACATGAAACCGCGGATTCCGCTGATTATAAAGGATTACGCAGATTAAAATAGAAAAAGAAAAATCTGTGAAATCTTATTAAATCCGCACAATCCGCGTTCCCGTGTTCCTCCGCGCGCATTCGTGAGCCGTATATTTTATTGCTCACGGATCTTCAAGGATCAGGTACGGATAGAAACACAGATAGGAGTTTTTTTTAATCTTTGTAACTTTTACAATCTGTGCAACCTGTGTTATAATCCATATATGCTCACGGATGCCCGGCAGATGAAAAATATTTCACTTTTCAAACAGGCTGTACGGGATTTTTTTTGGGCAAGAAACTACCTGGAGGTGGATACGCCCCTGCTTGCCCCGTATCTGATTCCGGAAGCCGCCATTGAGGCGTTTAAAACCGAGTTCATCCGGGCGGACCAGGCTCCACGGCCGTTGTACCTTGTACCGTCCCCCGAACTATGGATGAAACGCCTGGTGGCGGACAGCGGACAGGATATCTTTCAGATCTGCCGCTGCTTCCGCAACGGCGAGAGCCTTGGTAAAATTCACAACCCAGAGTTTACCATGCTGGAGTGGTATACCGTGGGCGCCGGCTATATGGATTCCCTCGAATTGACCGAAAAGCTGCTTGTATCTATCTGCAGGGAGCTGGGTCTCGGACCGCAGCTTACGTTTAACGGGAAACAGCTCAATATGACCCCTCCCTTTTCGCGGTTGTCCATGGATGATGTTTTTAAAGACCTCCTGGGATACGGCCTGGCCGGACTTGAGGATGATAATGTATTACGGGAGCGCTGCCGCCAAAAGCGCATCCCGGTTTCGGCAAACGACAGTTGGGAACAGCTTTTTCATAAACTTTTTCTTACCTCTATCGAACCCGAACTGCCCTCATCCGCACCGTTGTTTCTCTACGATTACCCGGCGGGAATTCCCGCCCTCGCCGCCGTCAAAGCGGGCACACCCTTTGCCCAACGCTGGGAGCTTTACCTGGGCGGTATTGAAGTCGCAAACTGCTTTACCGAGGAAACGGACAGGCAGAAGATGAGGGAGTTTTACCGCAGTCAGATCAAAAACAAACAAAATGCATTGGTGAAACACGATATCGATTGGGGACTTCTTGATTACCCGGTAAGGCTGCCGCACTGCTCCGGTGTGGCTTTGGGTATGGACAGACTGTTCATGATATTGTACAACATAACCCGGCTTGGGGGGCTGTGTTTTTTTTCAATGTATGATAAAGTTGATTAACGTTATTCGCAATCTATTTTAACCAAGGAGATAATATTTATATGATCAAAGCGGGTTCTATAGCCAAAGGCATGTTTTTATTGATAAAGGATGAACCGTACGAGGTGATTGAGCGGGAGTTTGTGAATCCGGGCAAGGGCTCGGCCTTCGTACGGCTTAAACTAAAAAATCTGAAAAGCGGGCAGGTGTTGAAACAGGTGAACAAAAGCCAGGAAACCCTTGAGGACGTTGAGGTGGAAAACAAGAGTTTTCAATTTCTATACGCGGATGACGGAGGCTTCCATTTCATGGATATGGAGACCTACGACCAGATTGTCATACCCCATGCCGGGGTGGAGGACAAGCGCTATTTCCTCAAGGAGGGGGAGGAGTACCAGCTGGTGATCTGGGACAATACTCCCATAGACATTTCCCTGCCGTTTAAAATGGTGTTTGAGGTCACTGACGCCGAGCATGCCATCAAGGGCGATACGGTATCCGGCGGGACAAAACCCGTGACTATAGAGACCGGCCTCCAGGTAAGGGTGCCGCTGTTCATTAAAAAGGGCGATAAGATTTTGATCAACACCGATACAAAAGAGTACGTGGAGAGGGTGAATGAATAAGGACTTTATGATGCGATAAAATGTTTGCGGATCAGGTAAGATAATATCTGCTTTGTATTTTTATCCGGCTCTGTCCGGGCTGTTTCCATGACCAGTTCGGGATGAGCCGGTTCTTCATACGGTGAGCTTATACCCGTAAACTCCGGGATATCCCCGCCTTCCGCTTTTTTATACAGACCCTTGGGGTCCCTCTGCCGGCATACCTGGATGTCGCATTTGACGTAGACTTCTATAAACCTTCCATGGGGCACAAGGGAGCGGGCGAACGCCCTGTCTTTGCCGAACGGTGAGATGAAGGCGCAGACCACAAGATTGCCTTGTGAGAAGAAAAGCCTCGCGGTCTCGGCGATGCGCCTGATGTTTTCAGCGCGCTCCCGGGGTGAAAATCCCAGGTCGTTATTCAGACCCCGGCGTATAATATCGCCGTCAAGGGACATCACCTGGCAGCCGCGCGTAAAAAGTTCCTTCACCAGCTGTTTGGCAAGGGTGGATTTTCCGGAGCCTGAAAGCCCGGTCAGCCAGATTATTCCCGCCTTGTGGCCGTTACGCTCTTCCCACACGGAAAGGGGTATGTTGCCGTCCTCCCAATTCAGGTGTCTGGCCTCTTCCGCGAGTGTAAGCTGGATATTGCGTTTCCATTCCGACGCGGTGTGGGGTATTTCCCTGATCATGCCCGCGGCCGCGGTCTGGCTGGAAAGCGGGTCTATAAGGATAAAAGAGCCGGTGCCGCGGTTGGTTTTATACGGATCAAAAAACAGCGGTTCCGAGGTTTTGATTTCGACCCTGCCGATCTCATTCAGCGTAAAGTCGGAGGTTTTCTGGCGGTGCAGCGTGTCCATGTTGATTTTATAGTGTATCTTCCTAATAAACGCCTTCACGCTGCGGGTTGTGTGTTTCAGCAGAAAGTGTTTTGAGTGGGAAAGCGGCTTTTCCGACATCCAACAGAGCATGGCGTCGAACGAATCGTTTATATGCGGCATGTTGTTTTTGCGGACGATCATATCACCCCTGCTGATATCGATATTATTCTTAAGTGTGAGCGCTACAGCCTGGCCCGCGTAGGCTTCCTCCAGCTCCGTACCGTCATAGCAGATGGATTTTATGGGGGAGGTTTTACCCGAAGGCAGCACCATGATCGTCTCGCCCGGGCTGATGGTGCCTGAGGTGATGGTGCCGGCATAGCCCCTAAAGTCCTGGTGCGGCCGCAGTACATACTGCACCGGAAAGCGAAAATCGATAAGATTCTTGTCTGCCGTCACATGAACATCCTCCAGCATGTGCAAGAGTGTTTTGTCGTTGTACCATTTCATGTTGCGGCTGGGCTGCACCATATTGTCGCCCTTCAGGGCGGAGATGGGAATAAAGGAAATATCATGTATGTCCAGCTTTTCTGAAAAGGCCAGGTATTCGTCCGTGATTTGTTCGAACACCTCCCGGGAATACCCCACCAGGTCCATTTTATTGACCGCCACGATCAGGTGGGGAATCTGCAGGAGTGATACGATAAATCCGTGGCGCCGCGATTGAGTGAGGATCCCCTTGCGCGCGTCGATCAGGATGATGGCCAGCCCTGCATTGGACGCTCCCGTCACCATATTGCGGGTGTACTGTTCATGGCCGGGTGAGTCGGCGATGATGAACTTACGCCTGGGCGTGGAAAAATAACGGTAGGCCACATCAATAGTAATTTTTTGTTCGCGTTCCGCGGAAAGGCCGTCCAGCAGCAAGGAGAGGTCCACCTCCTTTTTTCCCGTACGCAGCGAAGTGTTTTTAATGGCCTGGTACTGATCCTCGAATATGCAGCCCGTTTCATAAAGCAGCCTGCCGATCAACGTGGATTTGCCATCGTCCACGCTACCCGATGTCACAAAGCGCAAAAGCCCCTTTTCCATTAGAAATATCCCTCTTTTTTCTTTTCTTCCATGGCGGAATCGCTTGTCAGATCGATCAGCCTGTTCTCCCTTTCCGATTTCTTGGCCTGCTTTACCTCCATGATGATCTGGTTTACGGTTTGAGCGGTCGAGGCCACGGCCCCGGTGCAGGGTATGCAACCCAAGGTGCGAAACCGGCACATAACCTCTCTTACCTGCTGGTTTTCCGTCCCGAGTTTATTCCCGGGGTCCACAATATGTGCCGAATAAAAGGGAATCAGTACATTGTCACGGATAATCACCTTTCGCTTTTGCGCGAAATACAGGGGAACCACGGGTATGTTTTCCAGTTTAATGTATTCCCAGATATCCGCCTCGGTCCAATTGCTTAAGGGGAATACACGAATGCTTTCTCCCCGGTTTATTTTGGTATTATATACCTGCCACAGCTCGGGCCGCTGGTTTTTGGGGTTCCACTGCCCGTGGGCGTCACGTACCGAAAATACACGTTCTTTGGCCCTGGATTTTTCTTCCTCGCGACGCGCGCCGCCGAAGGCCGCGTCGAATCCGTGCTTTTTCAGCGCGTCGAGCAGGGCCGTGGTTTTTAAATAATAACAGCATCTATCGTTGCCCAGAACCGCGGGATGAGCCTGTTTGGCTATCCATTCTTCGTTTCGCTCAACAATCAGCGTGGCGCCGATCTGTTTGACGAATTTGTTCCGGAATTCATACATTTCAGGGAATTTATAGCCCGTGTCGATATGCAGCAGCGGAAAGGGCAGCTTGCCCGGGGAAAAGGCTTTCTGCGCCAGGCGCACCATCACCGAAGAGTCCTTGCCCACCGAATAAAGCATAACCGGATTTTGAAATTCGGCGGCCACCTCGCGTATGATAAAAACGGCTTCCGCTTCCAATTGCATTAAATGTGACTGCTGATAATGAAGCATACCTAAACCTTATCCTCGATACATCCATTAAATGAAGTTAAAAATAATGTAATACACATTACCTTCAAAGGCAATCGTGTATTTGTCTTGACATTATTGAAATATATGCTATATTGTTCGATAGCTGAACAATTGTCTGTTATACCTAGGTTAAAAGAAAAGAGCATGTTACGGCTGCCTTTTTCGCCGGCCTATGGCTTATCTTCTCTTTCTGTGTCACACACAGACTATATTCGGGGAATATATACGCCCGGAATAATAACAACAATATGAAAGAACAATAAATTATGGAAGCCCAAGAAAAAGAACTGGAATTATTACGCACCATTCATAAAAACTCACACGTAAGACAGCGTGACCTGGCTCGGATTATCGGCGCATCCCTGGGAATGACCAATGCCATCATCAAGCGCTTGGTGACAAAGGGCTGGCTGAAAATAAAAAAAATAAACAACCGCAAGATCATGTATGCGGTTTCGGCCGAGGGCATAGAAGAGATTATGCGCCGCAGCTACCGGTATTTCAAGCGGACTATTAAAAATGTCGTGTTTTATAAAGAGGCCATAGTAAAACTTGTGGAAACAATAAAGGAACGAGGGTATAATGGGATTATTCTTGTGGGCAAGAGTGATCTGGATTTTATCATTGAGCACTGCTGCCATGATGCAAAAATTATCTATGTAAAAAACCGGGATGATTTTTCAGGCCGGTTGTTCCGGCTTTTTGGGGAAGGTTATATCCCCGATAACGAGACCGCGAAGAATGCCGCGGACATGGAGTTCCTGCAGAGGATTATCCTGAATGATATGCTGTAGACCATAATAGGGAGAATACGATGGCAAAAAACATAGCGGTGATCGGTACGGGTTACGTAGGATTGATATCCGCTGTTGGTCTCGCGGATTTTGGGCATAGTGTGATCGGTGTGGATATTGATCCCAAGGTGGTTGATGTACTGAACAAAGGCGAGCCTCATATTTTTGAAACCGGCCTGCGTGATTACCTCCGGAAAAATCTGGATTCAGGCAGACTCCGGTTCAGCACCGACTTGGGGAGATGCATTCGGAACGCCGAGGTTATTTTCATCTCCGTGGGTACTCCGCCCCGCGAGGACGGCAGCGCGGACCTTGATCAGTTGATGTGCGCGGCCGATGAGATCAAAAAAAACCTGAACAGCTATAAGGTGGTAGTGATAAAATCCACGGTTCCGGTGGGAACGAATAGAATTATTGAGAGCAAATTTAAGGTGGATGGAGGAACGGCGGATGTGGTTTCCAATCCCGAATTCCTTCGGGAAGGAAAGGCCATCCAGGATTTTTTCCATCCGGATCGGATCATAATCGGCGTGGAAACGGAACAGGCAAAAAGCATCATGCAGGATATCTACCGCTCGTTATATTTAATCCAAACCCCCGTTGTCTGGTGTAACCTGGAAACGGCGGAGCTTATAAAATACGCCAGTAATGCTTTTCTGGCCACCAAAATAACCTTTATCAACCAGGTGGCGAATCTCTGCGACGCGACGGGTGCGGATATACATGCCATTGCCAAAGCCATGGGTATGGACGGCAGAATCAGTCCGAAGTTTCTGCACCCCGGCCCGGGATTCGGGGGCAGTTGTTTCCCTAAAGACCTAAAGGCACTTGCCGTTATAGGGCGAGAGCATGGGGTGCGCATGAGTCTTATAGAGGAGGTCATAAAGGCTAACCATGACCAGAAGCAATTGGTAATAGAGAAATTGAAAAAAATGTTGGGGACCTTGGCGCAAAAAACCGTAGCGGTTCTGGGACTGGCCTTTAAAGCAGAGACCGATGATGTGCGCGAGTCACCGGCAATAACGATTGTAGACGGACTCCTGAAGGAGGGCTGTCGCATTAAAGCGCATGATCCTATCGCCATTAAAAACTTCAGCAGGGGGTTTCCCGGCCTTATATACTGCGATCATGAATATGAGGCTTTACAAAACGCGGATGCGCTAATAATCTGTACGGAATGGAATGAATACCGCAATCTGGATCTGGAAAAAGTGAAACAAAGCATGAAAGGAAATATCATTTTGGATACACGAAACCTGCTTAATAAGGAGCAGGTAAAACACTGCGGATTTATCTATCGGGGTATGGGGAGATAATAAGATACCATATGTATTTACCGTTTACACGAAGCGATTTTAATCATCTTCCGGCTACCATACTAATTGCCTTAACCATTTTTATTGCTCTTTTTCATTTTCCATTGGTGTATATCCAGGATAACAGTATCGGATTTTTTGACGTGTGGGTTATTTTTCTTTTTTTCTGTATCATAATCCGCAGCATATTTAAACATAGGTTTACATTGACGAACTGGATACCACTTCTTGCTGTTGTATTTGCGGATATTTGTTACTACTTTTTACGAGTGAATTATTACCTTATAACCGACAAACAGATACTTCTTATTGTTAAGTACCTGGAGCACTTCTTTTTAATTTTTATCCTTATTTATTTTTTGGAAAATGAGAAAATCAATTACCCAATGTTAATAAAGTTATTAAAAATTATCCTATTAGGATTAGTATTGTTTCAGATTCAGGATTTAATGGGCGGCGGGCCGGAACGGAATCGGTTAAGCTTGCCTTTCACTTTAACAAAAAGTCCCAATCCCGCGGCCTTTGTGCTTGGCGCCGCGGTTATTTTTTATATTGAATATATACTCAAACATAAACAAAGGCTGCTTGTAAAACTGATTGATATTGGTATTTTTACGCTGATAATCATAGCTCTTTTATTAACCCTCTCCAGAACGAATTTCCTGGCTTTAATTCTCTCATTCGGTGTTGTGTATTTCATAAAGGGCTTTAAATATCCAAAACGGCTGCTTATAACGGTTGTGATAATTGCAGCGATAATAATTGTATTCTATGGCGCTCTCCTGATAATAATCAGTAATATCCAGGCCAAAGTTGTTCAGCGGTATGCCTATATACTTACCGATCCGACAACTGTTTTTAATGATCCGTCATTCTACATCAGGTTCGCCAAATCATGGCCGGCGGCACTGGATAACTGGCAGTCAAATATCTTCACGGTATTCTTCGGTAAGGGATTGGCATATGTTACGGTGGTTGACGGTTCATATCACCGTCTGTTATCCAATCAGGGGCTTGTCGGTTTGCTTTTTTTCATATATATTTGGATGGTTTTTTTCCTTAAACGTTTCAGATTCAGCGCCATGTGGGTGCTTATTGTGTTTATTGCAGTAAACGCAATCACGGCGGATACCCTTGTTGTGAGTTACAGATCCATCCAGGGATTTATGGTTTTTCTGATGATGATTATATACTTTCATCGTTATTATCAAAAGGCGGAGCAGCCTGAGGAGAAAAAGGAATTAACGGCGGAAACATGAAAATATTGGTTACAGGTACGGCCGGATTCATCGGTTACCACTTATGCATTGCCCTATTAAAGAGGGGGTATGACGTGACCGGCCTGGATAATATAAATTCCTATTATAATCCATCCCTTAAATTGGATCGTTTGGAACAAAGCGGAATTATTACTGAAAACATGGAATACGGTAAGCCCTATAAGTCTCATACATATGAGAAATATACTTATTATAAGATAGACCTCACTGATCGAGAGGCGCTTGAGCTTTTTTTTAATAAAAATAACTTTAACGCGGTCTGCCACTTGGCCGCACAGGCCGGTGTACGTTATTCGTTGGAAAACCCCTATGCTTATATTGATAGCAATATTGTGGGTTTTCATAACCTACTTGAGAACCTTCGGAATTCTAACATAAAGAATTTTTGCTTCGCAAGCACTTCCAGTGTTTACGGCGCGAATACGAAAATACCTTTTTCGGAAAAAGCGAATGTCGACCACCCTTTAAGTTTGTATGCGGCCACAAAAAAAAGCAATGAGTTGATGGCTCATGTATACAGCCACCTTTACGGAATACAAGCGACCGGGTTGCGTTTTTTTACCGTCTATGGGCCATGGGGAAGGCCGGATATGGCCCTGTTTACATTCGTAAAAAATATTCTTGAAGACAGACCCATTGATGTATATAATCATGGGAACATGAAAAGGGATTTCACCTATATTAATGATATAGTTGATAGCGTGTGCAGTGTGATTGAAAAACCGGCCGAATCTGTAAAAACCTGGGATGCCGCCAGGCCAGAGGCGGACAGTTCATCGGCTCCTTACCGTATCTATAATATAGGTTGCGGGAAACCGGTGGAACTGATGGATTTCATCCGCAATATTGAAGATGTTCTGCAGAAAAAGGCGGTATTGAATATGCTCCCCATGCAACCGGGTGATGTGTACGAAACATACGCCGATACCACACAGCTAGAGAGAGATTTTGGGTACAAACCTAGGGTGGATATTACGCTGGGTATAAAGCACTTTGTAATATGGTATAAAGAATACTATAAATATTAAAAAGGATACATTATGCAGGAGATTATTGTTGTTGTCGGTTTGGGCTATGTCGGTATTCCATTGGCCGTTGAGTTTGGAAAAAAACGAAAGACTATCGGTTTTGATGTAGACGAGACCCGCGTCAAGGAGCTCACCGATGGGTATGACCGCACGCAGGAGGTCGAACGCCGTGAGCTGGAAAGCGCCCGTTACCTCACACTAACCTCGGAAAT
>CAZWYY010000017.1:49938-57215 GCA_964638895.1 uncultured Spirochaetaceae bacterium
AAGGTTAATGAATTATATAAGCAAATAATAAAAGCCGGAACGCATCTTGTTACCGAAATTAAAGTGGCTGAAGCGGCCAAAGTAATTGAGAATGCGCAAAGGGATATAAATATCGCTTTTGTAAATGAGTTGGCGCTTATTTTCAATAGGATAGGCATAGACACCAGGGAAGTATTGGAGGCAGCCGGTACGAAATGGAATTTTCTTCATTTCAAGCCCGGGCTTGTGGGGGGGCACTGTATCGGGGTGGACCCATACTATTTAACCCATAAAGCCGAGGCATTGGGGTATCACCCCCAGATCATTCTTGCCGGAAGGCGCCTGAATGACAACATGGGTGTGTACGTTGCAAACCAGGTAATCAAACTGATGATAAAAAAAGGACATAAGATTGAAGGCTCCAGGGTACTGGTGTTGGGAATTACTTTTAAAGAAAATTGCCCTGATGTGCGTAATACCAGGGTGGTCGATATTATTCATGAACTCAATGAGTTTGGATGTAAGGTGGATGTGTATGATTCGTGGGCCGATAATAATGAAGTGAAGAAGATGTACAATATTGCCATGATACAGAAAATTTCAAATGATGCGTTGAAAGATTATGACGCGATTATTATCGCCGTTGGTCACAAGGAATTTGCGGATATTGATTTTAACGGAGTTTCCAAACACAAAACGGTGTTGTACGATCTGAAAGGATTGTTCCGCAAGGAAACCACGGATGCACGGTTGTAATAATTAGTTATCACATTAATGGAAAAGGAATAAAAATGCAATTTATTGATCTACAAGAACAACAATCGGTCGTTAAAGAACAGCTTATGGCGAATATCGCCGGCGTACTCGCTCATGGTAAATATATTAATGGTCCGGAAGTGGCGAAACTTGAGCAAACACTTGCCGGTTATGTAGGGACTAAATTCGCACTTGGTTGCGCCAGCGGTACGGACGCTTTACTTATGTCCCTTATGGCGCACGGAATTACAAAAGGCGATGCGATATTTACCACTCCTTTTACCTTTATCGCCACTGCCGAAGTGATTTCTCTCCTGGGCGCCACTCCGGTTTTCGTGGACATTCATCCGGATACCTTTAATATGGATACGGAAAAGCTCATACAGAGTATAGAGAAGGTTATAAAAAATGGTGAGTATAAACCAAAAGGAATTATCCCTGTGGATATTTTCGGGCAGCCGGCGGATTATGATGAAATAAACGATATAGCCGGCAGGTATAATCTCTTTGTTCTAGAGGATGCGGCTCAGAGTTTTGGCGCGCGCTATAAAGGCCGACGTGCCGGTTCACTTACTCATGCGGCGGCCACTAGTTTTTTCCCGGCAAAGCCGTTAGGCTGCTACGGGGACGGCGGTATGGTTTTTACGGATGATGAGGAGTTTTATGATCGGCTTGTTTCCATTCGTATTCATGGGAAAGGGCGAGATAAATATGATAATGTTCGGATAGGTCTTAACGGCCGGCTGGATACAATGCAGGCCGCCGTTTTATTGGCCAAGTTTACGGTTTTTGAAAACGAATTGAAAAAAAGGCAGATTGCAGCCGAATACTATTCCGACGCGCTTAATAGTATCTGCCGGTGTCCTTATGTTAAAGAGCATAATGTATCCGCCTGGGCGCAGTATTCAATTATGCATGAGAAACGCGATAAAATCGCGGAGTCCTTAAAGGCAAAAAATATTCCCACCGCCATTTATTATCCCAAACCTCTTCATCTCCAGCAGGCGTTTTCCTATTTGGGGTATCGAAAGGGTGATTTTAAAGTGAGTGAACAGGTATCCGAACGGATAATAAGTCTACCTATGCATCCTTACCTTAAGTCTGAAGTCCAGAATGAAATTTCGGATGCCGTTCGCCAAGCCCTGTCATAGATGTATGCCTCAACTATGGACAGCTGTTTGACCGGCAGGAAATTAAGGGTGTGGTGATTTCAGCACCCGCCGGACTCCATTCATTGATTACCTCATAAAATATTGAAAAATATAAAATCATCCCCATTAAAATCATTCAGCTATCTCGTAACCTCAAGGATATTCTTTCAGCTTTTTACGTTTTTAAAGTTTACAATAATTCTACGTTACTTTGATCCTACAGAATACGGCAAGGTTTCATTATTTTTAACTATTATTGGTATTTTCCAGATATTTGTATCTTTCACAAAAGATGCGAAAGCCAGATTTGGAAGGGAGGAATTTGATTCAAGCAGAAAAGTAAACGAAACATACTGGGCCATCGTATTTATTAAATCTCCTTTTGTAATCATTTTAATAATATTAGCTTTTATTTTTAAAAATAATTATTTATTATTTACAAAATTAAATAATGATTCCTTTATTATACTCATAATCTTTTTTTTATTTAATATTTTTGCAGTAAATGAGCAATTGCTTAATGCGCAGGAAAGATTTAAAGAAATCGCATTTTTAAAATTAATTGATGTTTTAATAGGCATATTTACTATTGTTTCTTTTATAAGCGGCTTATTTTCGCCTTATGTAATTATATTAATATTTTTTAATATTTCAATTGAAATTGTAAGAGAAATTGTAACTCTTTATTTATTAAGGAAACAAATCTTTCCTGTTAGAATAAATAAAAAATGGATGTATATGATATTTATGTTTTCTTTACCATTCTTTCTTTATATTCTAGGAAGTAAAACAACTGACTTTGTAGATACTATTGTTAATCGCGCATTTTTAAATATGAAGGATGTTGGAATATATTCGGTTGCGTATAGGCTGAGAACCGTTGTTTTTATTCCGATTGCGATGATCGGACAAGTTATACAGCCCAAAATAATCTCATCATATATTCGACCGAGTGATAAATACAAATTATTCTATAAAAAAACAATGCCAGTGATAGGATTGTTTTTATTGATCATAATACTCATATCTCTTAATTTAATTCCTTTGGGAGTATTAATTGTCGGTAAAAAATATGAAGCGTCAATAAGACCGTTCCTTATATTATTAATACCCATTTTATCGTATAGCTTTAATATTATGATGTTACCGCTTTTTATTGCAAGTAAAAAAATATATCCGCATATCATTTCAACAATGAGTATTGCCATAATAAATACAATACTTGATATTATCCTCATACCACATATCGGCATTATTGGGGGCGCGGTAGCAACCGTAATAGCTTCGATTATCAGCTTTTTTATATATAGTATTTATTTTTATATTATTTTCAAAATAAATTTAATTAAATATTTTATCTATAATGTGATATTCATGGGTGTAGTAAGTTTGTTTTATTTGGAAATAAATTTGATTTTATTGAATATCGTGATAATATGTGTAATATCGGCTCTTTTGATATTCAGCAAGTTATTAAAAATGCATAATAAAGACGGAATGAGGTTTATTACATCTATAGTGCACAGTAAAAAGATAAAATTATTGATTGAAAAGATGTATGTAAAATTGATATAGGACGTCTCGTGATATTATTAAAATTAAAATATATACGCAAAAAAACATTATGGAAATATTATGATACCAAAATCTTATATTGAGGAAATAAAGCATAAAAAAAAGAAAAGAACACGTGAAATAGAAATCATCTTAAAGGAGATTGACTATTATATTAAAAATAATTTAGAAAAAATAGAAGAATTAAAGATATTAGAGTTTGGAAGTGGAAAAGGATTACAAATACAATATTTACAAAGAATTGTATCAGTAACCGCTTCAGATATTTATTTAAGTTCTGAAATAGCAATGATGCATTCTGATAAATTTGTAAGATGCAGTATTTTACAGACGCCGTTTAAAGATAATAGTTTTGATATAATATTCTCGAATCATGTTTTAGAGCATATATCTGATATTAAAAAAGCATTTATTGAAATGAAGAGAATAGGAAAGCCGAACTGCTTATTTGTATTTTTAGTGCCAACCAATATTTGGCTTTTACTATCAATTCCAACACAATACTATAATAAATTAAAACTGATTTTGAAAAAGAAATTAAGAGAAAACAGAAAAGACAACGTAGAAAGTAAGAATAAAGCAAAACGAAAAATGAGTTTACTCCCACGAGGACATGGCACTGAATTGAATTATGTAAAGTGCATGAAAAGATTTAAAATATCACAATGGCGCAGATTATTCCTTGAAAATAATTTTAAAATTATAAGCGAGAAACAATTATTGCTTTATGCGCCTTCTGAATGGCCGATTGTTCCAACAATGAAGCCTGTTTCATCATTATGTTCAAGTGTATTATTCATATTAAAAAAAGTTGAATAATCATGTTATTATAAAGCATTCAATGATAAACATATGAAATATCGTATAAAGGTAATAATTGTAATAAAATAGGCGTAATGAGAAAAAAACTTGTTATTTTTTTATCAAATATGCACGGCGGCGGTTCGCAAAGAGTAATATCCATACTTCTGAATTATATTAACAAAAAAGAATATGAAATAACACTTGTATTAATAAATAAAACAGGAATTTTCCTAAACGAAATTCCAAATGATATAAAAATTATTGATTTAAATGCAAAAAAGGCAAGGTATGCTATAATCAAAATAAATTATATCATTATAAAAGAAAAGCCGGACATAATATTATCAACACTGGGCTATATGAATTTAATTGTAATTTTGACAAAATACCTTTTTGGTAGAAAACATAGATATATAGCAAGAGAATCAAACATACCAAGCATTAAGAATAAGCGACTAAAGCCTAGTTTTCTTTATAATTTACTTTATAGAATATTGTATAAAAAATACGATTACATAATATGTCAATCTGAGGACATGAAAAAGGATTTAATTGAAAATTATTCAATAGAAGCAGATAAGCTTATTATTATAAACAACCCTGTGGATTTTAATCTTATAAACAAGCAGCCGGATGATAAAATTACATGGATGAATTGTAAACGGAGAAAAAGGATTATAGCAATCGGGAAATTGACCGAACAAAAGGGGTTTGATTTTTTATTAGAAGCATTCGCTATGATACAAAGCATGAATAGCCGTTTATATATATTGGGAACCGGTGAAAAAGAAATTGAGTTGAAAAACTTATGCCGGACATTAGGAATATCCGATAGGGTGGAGTTTATGGGATTTAAGGAAAATCCGTTCATGTATTTAAAAAAAGCGGATGTTTTTGTATTAAGTTCACGTTATGAAGGGTTCCCTAATGTGGTTCTTGAAGCAATGGCATGCGGGAAACAGGTGGTCGCGTTTAATTGCCCCGGAGGATTGAATGAAATAATCACCAACGGAAAAAACGGATGGTTGGTGGAATCAGGAAATATAATCGAGCTGGCGCGGACCATAGAATACGCACTCAGCCATCCGCTTGACCCGGAAATAATCAGGCAATCTATTTGGCAAAGATACCGGGTTGATTTAATAATAAAAAAGTATGAAAAATTGTTTAATATGCCCGTAAACAGATAACATGACATACAAATATACTTTCACGGTTTGTACCGCCACCTATAACCGCGCCCGCATGTTAAATAAAGTCTTTGATAGCCTGTATGCTCAGACCTACAGGGATTTTGAATGGTTGGTTATTGATGACGGCTCTGAGGATAATACCCGTGATGTTATAAAACTATTTCAGGAAAAAGCTAATTTTCCGATACGATATATTTATCAAAGAAATGCCGGCAAGCCAGAGGCAATTAATCATGGCGTAAAGGAAGCTCTTGGCAGATTGTTTTTACCGCTGGATTCCGATGATACATGCGTGCCTGAAGCGCTCGAAAGGTTGAATTATCATTGGGAAGCTATCCCTTTAAACCAAAGGGATAAGTACTCGGCGGTAACCGTGTTATGTAAAGATGAAAGAGGAACTATAATAGGAAATAAATTCCCTCAAAATGTAATCGATTCCGATTCAATTGAAATAAGGGCAAAGTATAATGTAAAAGGAGAAAAATGGGGTTTCCATCGGACGGATATATTAAAAAAGTATCCTTTTCCCGTATTTGAAGGCGAAAAATGGATTCCCATGAGTACAGTCTGGAACAGTATTTCTTTAAAATATAAAACAAGATATGTTAATGAAATGCTGAGGATTTATAAAATATCTGAGGACAGCATCACTGTTTCAGATATGCGGGTAAAAAATCCGAAAGGTACGGCTTATTTCTATAACGAGACGTTAAAAATGCCGTTTTCAATAAAATTAAAAATCAAGAATGCGATACAATATGTTTGTTACAGCCTGCACGCGAACGTTAAGAAAATAAAAATAATTGAAAATTGTTACAGGCCGTTTATTGCTTTGATCACTTTAATTCCCGGATATATATTGTTTAAAAGACATGGCAGAAAATAAAAAACTCACTGCAACGTTTCTTATTAATTCATTAGCGGCAGGCGGTTCGGAAAGAGTGGTCACTCTGATAGCCTCAAGATTTTGTAATGATGGTATAAATGTAAGAATAATTTGTTTGGAAAAAGATAAATATTATTATACGCATGATAATATTGAAATAATTTATTTGAAATCAAAGGATAAGATATTCCCATTATCGTTTAAGCTTTTTGGAATATTTTATTTTGCGCTTAAATTACGAAAAATAACCAGGCTGAATAAAATAAAGATAATTCAAAGTCATCTTTTCAGGTCAAATTATGTCAATCTTTTAGCGAAAGCATTCGGTGCCGGTCACCAAGCACAGGTTGTAAATACCGTTGCCGTAGGGTCTAAATATAAAAATAAATCAATAAAAAGCCTGGTAAATCAATCTTTAATCAATCTATTATATCGTTTCGCGGATAAAATAATTTTTAAATCAACAGCAATGGCGATTGATTTTAAAAAACATTTTTCATTAAACAACATTCAGATAATAATCAACAATCCCTGTGATTTAAAAATGATTGAAAATTCCATAAGAAATAATAGAGATATGGATACCTTCATAGATAGAAAAACAATAATCGCAGTCGGAAGGTTTGAAAAACATAAACATCATGAATTACTGCTTGCTGCCTATAAGTCGTTATTGGGAGATTTCCCGCAATTAAAATTAGCCATAATCGGTGACGGACCGGAGAGAATAAAGATAATTGAATTGGTAAAACGAATGGAGCTTGATAAACAGGTTTATTTACCGGGGAGGGTAAAAAATCCATTTTATTTTATAGCAAAGGCCGGCATATATGTATCATGCTCGGAAAGCGAAGGCTTCCCGAATGCATTATTGGAAGCCATGGCCTGCGGCCTGCCTGTGGTTTCAAGTGACTGTTTGTCAGGCCCGCGCGA
>CAZWYY010000018.1:0-10407 GCA_964638895.1 uncultured Spirochaetaceae bacterium
GCTCTTCATCACTAAGTTTCTTAAAATTATCCACGATTTCGGCTCTTTTCTCCTCCCTTTTCTCCTCATCACTTGGTAATTCTATCCATGGAGTGAATGTATTATCCGTACCCGGCTTTTTTAAAACCATGGCCAACGTCTGGGGCGTAATGGAACACACACCTAATGCATTATCAATCTGGGTACCCGGTGCTAACAAGTCGGTCTCTCCGTTCAACTCCGCCGCGGCCGCGGTCATTTCATCATCACGCTCGAACCAACCTTCCTTTGGTGTTCTCATAATCGATGCATAAGTGATTGCAGCAATAAAGATCGGATTGACATCTACCCCAACGGCGGGTTTAGGAGGAGATATCGCCTCAAAAATATATTTTCGAAAGTTATTAATCAACTCTCTTGATGTATTTTTATCACCCCCCAAAGCACCCAGACTCTTATCTATATTAAGATGTTTGAGGAGATCTTTACTTTCCAGAAACAATTCAAGACCCGGATCCAATTGGACAATCACTTGTTTCAAAGTTAAGGTTTTTTTATCGTCATCATGAACAACTTCCACACTGGTTTCAATCTCCCCAAGAAATTCAGGTTTAACATCAAAAATACCTTTATCCGTATCATTTTCTTCCTTAACAACCTCTTTTGTTGATACTTTGGTTGTCTTCCAGTTATATTTCCAGTCATCTCTCTCTGCTTCAGGGACATTCTTTACAAATAAAACATAGTCTATCTTTGAATTTACTGTGATTGGTGATGTCAGATAACATATGAGTACATAGTCGCCGTCTTCCACATGTTGCCCCAACTCCGCGGGATTTAAATTTAACGGTATCCTGCTTTCCGTATTCCTTACCGCCATAAGACCCTTCTTCTACTCCCTTAAATAATCAAACCTCAGCCCGCTTGAGCCCTCGCCCCTGCCGCTTGTTACCTTCCTGCCCAGCCAGACGTAGGTCCTGCCGTCGATCCACCTTGCCCGCTGCCGGGTCAGTACTACCTTCACGCCGGAACGGGGCACGCTCTCCTCATTCAGCCAGAGAAGGGGCGGGTCCAGCTTGCTGCCGCCGATTATCCTTGTCATGGGTTTTATTTCCGCAGGCTGATCATCATCCTCATTTCTTATCATCTGCGCCTGGCGCAGACGAACGGAAAATTTGTTGGTACCGGGCAAACCGCTGTTTTTGGCATTCAAGGGAATAAAGGGGATCCAGTTTTCGGGCACGGTGCCGGCAAGCCGGTACTGCGGAACATCACTTTCACGTTCCGCACCCTCATTCGTCTCCCCCTTTAACACGGCGATCTTCCGCTCAATCTCCCTTATTTCCGTACTATAGTTCTGTTTCTCCGCTTCGGTTAACGCCGGGTCCTGCAGCAACGCTTCTATATTTTTTAATTGAGTTAATAATTCTTCAAGATCGTGTTTTTTCCGGCGGTCATGCGCTTCAATCTGGGCCTCAAAACCGTCCACCGGCTTGCCGCGCCCGTTTTGCACGGTGTGCTCGATGGCGAAAACCATATTCGCCTGTTCATCACGGATGAAGCGCACCTCCTCAACAGGACCGGACTCCTCCCTGTCGCCGGGCGTCGGCGGTATAAAGAGAAAACGGTTTTTGTCGGCATCGGTCCCGTTGCCGCCCGCAAGGGTGAACAATTCCCAGCTTTCGGTCTCCGCTGTCCCCCGCTCGAATACGGGATCGATCTCAACCACCTCCCCGAATACATTGTACACCGTGAGCGAGTTTAGTTTGGCCACGCTTCCCACGGGCAGCTCCAGGGGAAAATAGTACCAGTCGTCCGCGTACGTCAGGGCAAACTGGATAAGCATGAACTTACACAGTTCGTCCTTGCCGGGATTAAGCCTGGCCAGGTTGACGTTATAATCCTCGAAGGTCCACCAGCGCTCGTTCGGTTTGCCGGCAAAACCCACGTGGGTCGGGGTAACGGTGATTTTTTTCAACTCCCCGCCAATGCCCGCGGCGGGTACGCTCTCAAGATCGCAGGAGTACCAGTCAAGGTCGCCGTTGCGGTAGTCCGCGGCAGTAATCTTTGTGGACGGCTGCCCGCCCGCAGCGGCTGCTGCGGGGGCGGTTGAAAGTGAAAACTCGTAATCGAGCTCATTCGCTTTCCATGCCGTTTTTTCATCTTCCCCGGGCCGGGAATACAGGGCCGTATACCATTGTTCCAGGTCGGTGAACGCTTTTTGCAGTTTTACGCCATCGATATCAAACCCGGCAGGCAGTGCCGGAAGATCATTTTGAATATATTTGTCCAGCAATTTTTTACCGTCGATTGCCCTCCCCTCCATCAGGTGTAAAAGGCGGTTTGTCTCGTAGTCGACCGTGCTCGGATCTTCGGGCAGCGTTATCCCCATGTAATCTTTTTTACGATAGAGGCAGATCAGCGCGTTCGCCTGCGCTGAATCGGCACGGCCAGAGAACGCCCGCAGCAAAAACCGTTCAAACTGCTGTCCTGTCCGAATACGGGTATGGATATTGTCACAGGCCGGCTCACGTTCCACAATGGTCTCAAGCGGGGGGCATGAGCCTACGTCCAGCGCGGCCCCGGACCGTCCCAAGACAAGACTTTTCAGGGAGTCGACCTTGTATTCCACTTCAATCCGCGAAGGGGAGCCGTTGTCCTCACCGATAAACTCACCCATCTGCCACTGCCTGGCGAGCATCCAGAGCGGGTCCGCGATCCGGGCCTCAAGCCCCCGCTGCACGGCCTCTTCCGAGCGGCAGCGCATTTCAAGACGGGCGAGTGTGAGGAACAGGTTATTGAACTCCGGTGCTACGGCTATTAATTGTGTAAAATTCTCGACATTCGACATCTCATCTCCTTTGCCGCTAGGGGGTTACCCTGGCCCATATTTCAAACAGGGGTATGGGGTCGTCACCGGAAACATCTATCAACGCGATATTATCCGCATGTAAATGGATTTTTCTTTTTGACGACGAAACAGAGGTATGGAAACGCAGTACCGTCGCGCCCTGCCGGTTTTTGGCGGTTATTTCAAGCCGCAGGGAGCCGATGGGTAATCCCAAAATCGTGGTCCCCCCGACAACCAACTCCACCAGATCAAAACTCTGCTCCATCTGTATTTCAATCCCCCGTTTTGATACACGGAGGTACTTGTCGGAGCCAAAGAGCTCTTCCTTAATTTCAGCGTTTCCCCTTGCCGTGAAGGTAAAGATCCCTTCGCTCCTGTCTGAAAAATCGGTATGCTCGGGGAAAAGCGCAAAATCGATATGTTGGTCCACCCTTCCGCTTAACAGCTCCTCCAGCCCGGGCATATCCGTCTGCCGTGCCCATTCGGGATTGGCAAGGTCGGGCGGCAATATCGCCAGGGGGAAGAACTGTCCGATCTTACTGTTAAACGCGTCAATATCCACGGTACGTATTTTGGCCAGGTCAATGGTGCTGTTTACAATATCCAGCAGGGTATCATAGGTCCACGGCGTATGCTCCCCGGTCCATTTGGGCGGGACCGCCAGCAACAGGGCCTGTGGGGCCTGGTTGTTGGGGCTGTCATACTGGAAACTCACCCCGGTCCTGCGCACCGGGTCGGGAATCCATTCCGACCAGTCATCTATCACCAGACCTGCAATCTTTTTGGTGAAGTCCACTGTATGCGGAGAGGCGTACACAAACGAGAGGACCCCCCGTTCCCTGCCTTCCTCCGCCAGCAACGCCTTTCTTGCTTCGGTTTCCCGGTCGGTCAACCCGGCATATATCTCTTCGTCGCTTAAGGCTATCCAGCGCCTGTTGTTGTCAAAGGGAAGCTGCAGCACATGCAGCCCTACCGCTTCCGTATTCTGTATTTGAAATGAATCACACTTGGTCTCGTCGGTTACCCTCGGGCTGCGCCACGCATCATATACCATCAGGGCGGTTTCCCATTCATGGAGCGGCCGGTGGGTCTGGGCCGCCTGCTGTAGCCAGAGCCGTATTCTTGATTCATCCGCAGGACCGAGAATATCGTCCTGGCTCGACGCCTGGTCCAGCTCGTCCGCATTGACGGGGACAAGAACGGGCAATGTAATAAACCCGCCTCCGAACAATACCTTCATCGCCCGGATTAATAATTTTACGGCATTCTCGGTATCCGGGTCCGCCCCCTCCGCCGGGCTCATTTTCTCGTCAGCCTCGTTTACAAGCTCCCCGCACGCGATAATCCGCGACAGGATCACCTTTCTGATGGACGCTTTTCTGTCCGGATGTTCATCGCGTAAGGGAGATGGCGGCAAACACCCCTCAACCCCCCATGCGCATACCTCAAAGAAAACATCCGTGTCGTCATTATCGGGTTGCAGACGCGGATCGGTGCTCAGTGCCGTAAGCGCGCTCAACGCACCGGCAACCCTGCTACGCAGCTCAGTGAAATCAAACCCATAAGGGGGAAGGACCTCTTCATCTTCTTCATTATTGTGTTCCCCCTGTTCCGGCGTTTCAATATTCGGGGGTGCCAGGCACACCGCCCGGGAAAGCGCGGCATACACGTACCTTGCCAGATCAAGCGCCTGGCCCATGCTTTTTTCATACCCGGCGGCGACCTCCCAGAAGTCAATTTCGATTTCACAGTTCGGATCAAGCAAGTTTTGCTTTCGCACGTGGTACTTAATTCGCTGCTCGATCTCCGTTTCACCGGCGCGCCTGTCTTCGGGCCGCGGTGAATTATACCCCAAAGATCCCGTTATGGCGCCGGGAACGGTCCCGGACAGGTAGAGAAAATCCAGCGGGGTAATATTCAGATCATCAAGACCGACCACCTGGGGTTCGGACACGGTAACCAATCCGGCAAGCTTCAGGACCGTGGCGGTGCCTATGCCGTCGATACGGGTCAGTTCCGTAACATCCTTGAATTTTCCCCGTGCCGCGGGTTTGCGGTCATTAATTATCTCCCGGGCCAGTGCCCGGCCCAATTCGGGAAGCGCCTCGAGCTCAGCTTGCGACGCGGTATTTATATCAAGGGGAGTACAATCATTCCCGTCACCGTCTTTTTGGGAATATATCCGGGCCGTACAGGCAATGAGCGACATATCGCCAAGCACATCACTGAACCAGTTTGCTAAAACCGGTTCGGCTTTTTCCCGCACACCGGCAAAAGCATGGGCACTGTGATTAAACAGCAAGCAGAACCTGTGCGTATACGGCGTGCCCGCCGGCGGTGACTGGACGGAAAACGGCTCGGGCGGTTCAATCTTCCCGGCCATAGCGTCAAGGGCCGCGGCGCTGCGCTCATAATTACCCTGGACCGCGTGGTACGTACTTTCGTACAGCAAGAGGTCGGTGAAGGCATCAAGGGTGTCGATCAGGTTGTTCAATTCTTTTTCCACATCATTGTCCAGGTTGTCCGGATCAATTCCCTTGTTCGACCATTTATCTTTTATCTTTTGTTTGTCTTCATTATTATTATATGAGGTCCAATCCTGGACCAGGGTAAGACCGTCGACCACATTCCTGGGTAACACGATCTCGGCGGCTTCTTCTGTTTCTGTTGTTTCCTGCGCGGATGTGGTTTGTCCAATTACCGGATACAGGGCACGGAACTCATCTATGTATTTGTCCTTTATCGCCTCATGCAGGCCCCTTTCAAACTGATACCCCAAAAGCGCTCCCAATCCCTGTCCCTGTTTTAAGCCGTTAATCAGGCGCCAGGCCTTGCGGACCCGCTTTGAGTTCAGGTTGATGGCGTACGCGTTCCCCTCTTCATTGTCCTTCTGCGTGAGATAGGCGTTGCGCAGCACGGCACCGGCCGCGGCCTGGGCCAGTGATTGGGCATGGATATAACCGCCCGGCTCGCCGCTCAATGAGCGGACGTCCCGTGTCAGGTCTTCGGTCCACCCAAAAGCGCCGATATATAAGCCGTGGTCGTATCCCGGCCTCGAGCGCATGGCCGAAAGTCTTTTGGTTGCAAAGGATGTCAGCCACGCATCCAAGCGGTGGGTATGCAGGTCAAGGACGTCCCTGACCGGCCCCTCAATTTCTTGTGGTGACAACGTACTGCCTTTCAAATTGACAACGGCTTTGCAGACTTCACGGTCGGCATAGACCACGCCCAGACAGGTAATCAGTTTTTGGTTCAATCCGACGCGGTCGTTCTCACTAACATGCACCTCCGCTATAAAACAATCTTCCGGTGCCCGTAGTACCTGTTGCAGAGCATTTTTATCACCGTCGCTTGCCAGGATAATCAGTTCGGCGTCTTTTTTGACCTCGTCCCCTTTTTTAACGTGGATTTCGCGTATGATATAATTGTCGATTTTTACCGCTTTCAGTTCCTTTACCGCGAACTTGTAATCCTGCAGTCTCAATTCGGCCTTTTCCAGTTTCTGGTAGCGCAGTGCCGCGCGCAATAGATCATAAAGCAGCGGTTTTCCCGCGGAAAGCCCGGGGATGGTATTGGGATCGGTAAACTGCTCCAGGTAGGACAGGGGATGTTCGGCACCGGGATCAAGTACCAGGGGAACCGGCAGGTCCGCCCCCTCGTCCCAGGCAAATAATTTCATTGCCGGTGAATCGGTTAACTGCTCGGGCGCTATCCCGAGCTCCCCGGCTATGTCTGTCAGCAATACTCCCGAATCCCGCAAGGTCTCGTATAGGGCGCGCCCCCAGACCTTTAGCACGTTATCCGTGGTGCCCAGCGGCGGCATCTCTTCAAGCAGCAGATCTATTCCCATATACGTCAGCAGCCAGTTAACAAACCTGTCGTCGACCAATGCCCGTATTGTGGGTTTTACCGACACGGGCTGCATGGAAAGGACCTGCATCAACTCCTGGTCCGTGTCTCCGCTTTTTCCGATGCGGGGAACAAGCTCTTCATCCCGGGCAATCTGAAGCCATCTTTTATACAACTGCAGCAGCACGCGGTAAAAACCATTATAAAAACCGGGTACATCGGAAAAATCCCACAGCGAGGGAATATTCATGCCCTTACCGCCGGACCGGGGAAAGACCTGCCCCCCGGGGCTGATATCACCGATTAATTCAGGACGGATGGGATCGATATTATCCAGGGAGGATGCCTCGTAGTCCTGAAGGGAGGTAACCGGGAGAATTCCGTACGGCTGCTTTCCCACCCTCACGGCGGCGAACTCACCTCGCGCCTTTACATACCTGGCAAAATGTTTCCAGAGCAGCCAGCGCCCCTCCCTTGAAATCCTGTTGTTCAATAAAACGGCAAAAAAAGAATCACCAAGCGCGGGCCACAATGCGGTTTGGACGTCTTCGGAAATTCCCGGCTCTTGGGCGTCCGCATACCGTACGTTCTGGAAGGTTTGGCCGTCAATGCCCAATGCCCGGGCCGTTCTTTTACCCATGCTGTCATAATCGAGAATCGACCGCCGCCGGTATTCCACATCGTATTCCCCCGTTGCGTCTTCCCGGTCGGCGCTGTAACCGGAATCCGTGTCTCCGGTATTGTTGGAAGGCGTATTGTAGGGCACAAACGAGAAGCCCGAGGTATAGCGATGGCTATGCAGCAGGTGCTGCAGGGCGTCCTGCGTAGAAAAAGGATCGGTATTCTTATTCATGCCTATGGCCACAATACGGCTGAACGGCCCGTTTTCACCGACCGGCAGTTCGATTTTCACCGCCATGCCCGCTTTTTCCGCGGACGCAAAATCAGCCACCCACAGCGATTCGCCGTCAAAAAGCGTGTCCTCATGGTTCGTTAAATTCGCCGGATTGGCTATTATAGGCAGTGTGGAAGGAACACGATTTCCCCTTTTTGAATATTTGCACACGCCGTCCTTATACACACAGACAAGAAAATGATCCGGCAATAGCTGAAGTACCGGGGAGTGCTCCCACTCGTCGCTTTTAGTTTCAATTTCATCAAGATCCGAACCGGTTAATCTTTTCAGGTAAGCGGCCCGCCTGCTTCCCACCTTGGTCACAAGTCCACGCCAGACGCTTCTTTTCTGCGCATCCGTTGTTGCCCGCGCGTATTCTTCATTATACCGGCGGGCAATCGTTACCTCATCCGCGGTCAGGCGCGGGTCATGTGCGTTGACGGAAGCGCTATCAGGATACAGACGAACCAACAGGTAATTGTCTTTGAATCTTGTTTCAAGGCGAACGGGAAAGAGCAGGACCGGAAAATCTTGAGAGGGCGGCGTTAAACTGTAGTAGATGTCGTGCAGGGTATCTACACCGACTCCCGCAATATCATCAATCTGTTTGACGGAAGTGAAGCTCTTTTTCGGGAGAGAATTCCTCTTTTCTATTATTTTCTTTGCAAGCCGGGGACGAATACCGTATGCTTTGCCGGAAGCACGTAGGTAATCCGGATCATCTTTAATACGCTCGACAATTTGTATAGGATCGGTTACCTTGTTGAAGAAATCAAGAACTTGTCTATTTCTTTCCTCATCCCAGTTCACACTTTTTCCTTATATACATTTCAATAACTGATTTATGTTATTCTAAGAGATAAATAGTTAGAATACAACAACTTTTTTTTAATTATCCGAACCTCGAACCTGAATAAAGCCTTCCCTACCGTCCATAGATCCGCCAGCGCCTCCCCGGGCAGCCGTTGCGGCGACTACGTGGCCTGTCGGTGGCGCAATTGAAAACGCTGTTCAATCCCACCCCCATGGGCATGTCCTGGATCAACCCCCTCTCACTGGTTCGTAACGCGCTCCTGGCCGCGGGCAACAGCGGCAATAAAATCCTGGTACCCGCCGTAACGCCCTACCTGGCGCATGAATACGAGGTGTTAAGCGACGCGGCGCACTGGTCCATGGCGCGGCTGCTTGCATGCTGACGGGCGCGTGATAGCACTCTTTTCTCATTTGATACAACCTGACCTTGATCTCAGTTCTTTTAACGTCAAACTGGTAGTCCATGTAATAATATTATACTTGTTGCCGTGCATGACATGGAAATACATGTGGTCCCCGTTATTCTTCTTGTGCTGGCTTACTTTATATGATAAATTCCATAAAACTAGTTATTCCATTTAAAAATAAAAGGAGGTCTTCATGCAGTATTTCAGCTCTTTAAAACTGGATGAACTTAAAACCATGGTCGAATACTTATCCGATGTTGAATTCGCCAAGGGAGACCTTATTGTAAAAGAGGGTGATCCGGGAGACGGGTGTTATTTGATTGAAAGCGGACGCGTCCGCCTGGAACTGGTCGGACAGCATCCGGATTCCGAGGTTGTTCTGGGCTATCTTGAACAGGGAATGGCGCTTGGCGAGTTTAGTCTGATCGATAAACAGCCTCGCTCCGCCAGTGCCTATGCGGATACGGCGGTAACAGCTCGTAAACTAACCACAAAGGCTTTTGAGCGGATATGCAAGGAACATCCTGCATTGGGCAATAAACTGCTGAATTTTTTAAGCCTCGAGTTGTCACACAAAATGAGAATAGCAAATAAACAGCTGCGTAATTTCATGGTTACAGAAAAACTTCCTCAATGGGTGGATAACATGGTCGATGCCTCCGCCAAAGCACAGGCTCTGTTTGCGGAATGGCCGGAACACAAGGTCGACGCCCTGCTTACGGATATCGGTGATACCATTTGCCGGTATGCCGGAGAACTGGGAGAAGCATCGGTCTGGGAAACCGGTCTCGGTGTGGCGGCGCATAAAATAGATAAAATCCATCTGGCGGTACGCGAAACACTGAATCTGATCATCGGCCAACCGGGATCGGGGCTGCTGAGAACAGACAGTAAAAAAGGTTTGGATGAGATTGCAGCGCCGATGGGAGTTATATTCGGCATTATCCCCCTTACCAATCCGGTACCCACTATCGTATTTAAGATTCTCATCAGTTTGAAGTCGCGCAATGCATTGATTTACAGCTGTCACCGCAATGCCATGGGAGTGGGAAATCGAACTGGTATGCTGGTCCGGAGTGTGCTGCAAAAACACGGCGCCCCTGTTGATCTTGTTTCATGGATAAAAGAGCGCAGCAGCCGCAGTATTACCGGTATGTTTATGACCCACCCCAAGGTGGATCTGATTTTGGCCACAGGGGGGCCGGGAATGGTGAGGGCGGCCTATACATCCGGTACACCGGCGATCGGAGTGGGCAGCGGAAACGCCCCCGTACTGATCTGTGCCGACGCTGATCCGGACAAAGCCGCAAAAATCATTATACAAAGCAAAAGCTTTGATAACGGCGTTATCTGCGGCTCCGAAAACAACCTGGTGGTTGATGCCGGCATCCGCGCGCCGTTTATTAAGGCGCTTGAGAGTAACGGGGCGGCCGTGCTTTCACGTGATGAGGTAAATACGCTCACGGAATATATTATTGACCCGGAGACCAATAGTTTAAAACGCGCATTGGTCGGTCAGTCGGCTATGAAAATATTAAGCGGTGCCGGCTTATACAGGGATAAAAAAATTAAACTGATAGAAGTAAATTTTTATAATGGGGGAGGATCAAAAC
>CAZWYY010000018.1:10417-57144 GCA_964638895.1 uncultured Spirochaetaceae bacterium
AAACTGATAGTAGCGCCGGTAGCCAAAGCAGCTTTAAACACGCCGTGGGGCGGTGAGATGCTGGCTCCGATCATATCACTGTTTACTGCTAATGATATAAACGACGGCATGGAAATCTGTCTGAAAATCCTTAATAACATGGGTGCCGGACATACGGCCATTATCCATACACGGGACAAAGCCCTGGTTCGTCAATTCGCCCTGCGGATGCCGGTTGCCCGCATCCTTCATAACTGTGCCGGATCAACGGGGTGTATAGGTGTAGGTAACGGTCTACGCATTTCCTTTACCCTGGGCTGCGGTTCGTGGGGCCATACCTCTACAACCGATAATGTGAACTACGATAATCTTCTGAACATAAAACGGGTTGCCACGGCTTTATAGATTGTCAGTTTGATTTAAACTGAGTGAGAACCAAACACCGTTACAACTTATCGTTTCCCTATATATACATAAGAAATAAATCATCAAAACCGGCCTTGCTTCTGCCGTTAATTAAAGGCAAATGAAGGCTGCATTAATTCTCATTCTTCCGGCGGTGCTCCTATGTTACCCCGGCTGCGCTCCGGGTACACTGCAAAAGCCCCGTACCGGGCCCGACACCCCCAATACAACATTCTCCATGTACGACAACGAAGAAGCCATTCTTACAACCGGCCGTACTCGGCCGCAGTTGCGCCGGACCCAGGCGCCGGTATCACCGAACTTTTCTGCATCGCCCCTTGCGGGGCTTAAAGCGGACACGGCACCCGCAGCGTACCTTCCGCCGGTCACGGCCCGTGTCTTTGATCTACAGGATCCTGCCCGTAATCCACAACCGACCCCTGCTCCGGCCGGAGCCTTACGGCCGGCCCCCACGCCACGCGTAAAACGCATACTCAAGCTGGGAAACGAGCGCCTGTTCGAACCTGAGTACCTACCCCTGATCGCCGGTAAAAACATCGCCATTATGGCCAATCACACCACGCGTATTACCGTGGACCGGCTTATCGACGACCCGCGGGTACACCTGGTCGCGATCTTCGCCCCGGAACACGGGTTTGATGGTGAAACCAAAGCGGGTGACAACGTCCCCGACACCTTTTACCGGGGCGTCCCGGTGTACGGCAGGTACGGCGGGGGTGATGAGACAAGGCGCATTCCTCAAGAACTGCTGCGGGGCGTGGACGCGCTGCTGTTTGAGGTTCAGGACCTGGGCACGCGGCATTACACCTATATCTCCTCAATGTACCTGGCCATGGACTCGGCCGCGGACGCGGGCATCCCATTTATCGTGCTCGACCGTCCCGTGGGCGTAAACGGGACCCAGATCGAGGGTCCGCTGTTGGAAGCCCCCTTCCAGACCTTTATCGGAGTGGGCCGTCTGCCGAACCGCTACGCCATGACCATCGGGGAACTGGCCCTAATGTTTAAAAATGAGGCCGGACTGATGGACGGCCCCCGTTACCCCAGGGCCAATCCCGGCGACGCCTACTACAATATCAAGGACCTTAACCTGGTGGTGGTGCCCATGCGCAACTACAACCGCGCTCTTTATTTTGACGAGATCTACGGCCCCAAGAGCTGGGTGCGGCCATCCCCCAATATTCCCAACATGGAAGCGGCGCTTTGTTACGTGGGCACCGGACTGCTTAACGGAAACAGCATCAGGGAGATGGTGGCCGGTTACAACCAGTTTGACCATATCTCTTTTCCCTTTATCAAAGACCGCGCTGAGATGAGACGGTTTCTGGCCTACGCTGAATCCCTCTATACTTTTCCCGGTGTAACCCCCACAATAATTACCGATAAGAACACCGGCGTTTCCAATGTCGTGTTCCTGCGCGTAACCGACCGCTCGCGCTTTAACTCCACGCTCACCGTATTCGCGCTGATGTATACGCAGGCCGCACTCTACCCGGAGATTCCCTTTCTGACCTCGGACCGGGCCGCGCATATGTTCACCATTTCGCAGGGCGGCTCATGGTTTCTGCGGCTTATACAGGATAAAAAAAACCTGCCCGCGTTTTCGAAGATTATCGCCCGTATGAACCGCGGACTTGAGGAGTTCAAACGCGTAAGAAGGAAATACCTGCTTTATTAAAATAAATGTAAACAAAACAATGAAATCTGCTATAATTTAAAATAATAAAAAAGGGAGGATGCATGACATGCAAGAAATAGATGTTTCAACCTATACTTCGGCTTTAAAAGAGCTGATCATCTTCAAATACCTTAAGGAAAGCGATCTTAAAAAAATATTGCACCTGGGGAAGATTGTCAGGTTTGACGCGGGCGAGAAAATCATCTCCAAAGGCGAGATCAGCCCCCATCTTTACGCGGTGCTTGGGGGTACGGTTCACGTCATGGTCCCCCAGGAACGGAGCAAGGATGTATTCATCTCTTCCATCGGCAAGGGCGACGTGTTCGGGGAAGCGGGCATCTTTTTAAAGGTAAAACGAACCGCCCATGTAGTAAGCGCCGATGAGGTGACGGTTTTTCAAATTCACCGCGAACAGATCATCAATTATATCAAAACAAACCCCGAGGCCGGGATAAAGATCCTGATGCTCATCATCTACAGCCTGCTAAAAAAACTCAAAGAGGCAAACCTTGAAATAGCCTTTGAGCGCAAGGCCGATATAAAACAGAGCGACATCGACTCCATGGTCGAGGAGATCATGCAGAACTAGCGGCCCGGTCTGGTCCGGCCCAGTGGTTATAAATTTATTTTCCAAAGTATACAGACGCCGGTCCTTCTTGATTAATTTTTAATTTGAAAGTATATTTATTTAAATTGACTTTCGGGGCAAGGTGAAATTCCTGACCGGCGGTAAACGGTATACACCGTAAGCCCGCGAGCTCATAAGTTAAGAGCAGACCCGGCGAAACTCCGGGGCCGACAGTACAGTCTGGATGGGAGAAGGTCTGATCATACCGATGTAAACAAGCGTAGACGGAATTTCTCCCTTCTGCATCAATTCCCCGTGAAGGTATATATGGAATACACGGCGGCGGACAAAAAATACATGCGGATGTGCCTCAACCTGGCTGGGAAGGCCAGGGGACTCACCTCACCCAACCCCCTGGTGGGCGCGGTGATCGTAAAACGCGGCGTCATCGTGGGCAAGGGGTTCCATACCAGCGCGGGCGCCCCGCATGCCGAGATCGAGGCCTTACGCCGGGCGGGCAAAAACGCCCGGGACGCCGTACTCTATGTAAACCTTGAACCATGCTGCCACTTTGGCAAAACTCCACCCTGCACCGAGGCCGTCATCCGAGCCGGGATCAGGCGGGTGGTTCTGGCCATATCAGACCCCAACCCCCTGGTGTCGGGAGAGGGAATCAGGCGCTTGCAGGAGGCGGGCATCAGCGTGGAGCAGGGGCTCCTGGCCGGAGAGGCGGCCAGGCTGAACCAGTTCTTTATCAAATACATTACCAAAAAAAGGCCGTTTGTGGTCCTAAAAACCGCCATGAGC
Organism: uncultured Spirochaetaceae bacterium; assembly: GCA_964638895.1. Lineage (GTDB taxonomy): Bacteria > Spirochaetota > Spirochaetia > SZUA-6 > RPPD01 > JAFGGG01. Next base: position 13,876 of record CAZWYY010000018.1, read on the forward strand.
CTTGATGGTAAAATAGCCACCCATACCGGGGAGAGCGAATGGATCACCGGCGGCAGGGCGCGGGCCTATGCCCATACCCTGCGCCTGCATCATGATGCTATAATGGTGGGCGTCGGCACGGTGCTTAAGGATAATCCGCTGCTCAACTACCGCGGCAGGGCGCACAGGGACAAACAGCCCGTGCGGATCGTGGTGGACAGCACGGCGAAGATACCGGTCCAAAGCAGGGTTTTACAGGACACAAAGACCATACGCACCATTGTGGCCGTAACCGGCAGGGCCATAGCCTCCAAACTCAAAAAACTCACGAACATGGGCGCCGAGGTACTGCTGGTCAGGGCCGACGGCGAGCGTGTGGACCAGGATGATCTGCTGGGCAAGCTGGGCAGCATGGGCATCACCTCGGTATTAGTGGAAGGAGGCGGCGAGCTTAACGCCTCGCTTATCCGTGCCGGCCAGGTGGACAAGCTGCTGATATTTATCGCCCCCATGATCATCGGGGGCAGGGATGCCGTGTCGTTTGTGGGCGGCAGGGGTATTGAACATATTAAGAGCGCGTATCAGTGTACCCCACCCCTTGTCAGGCGGTTCGGCCGTGATATCCTGTTGGAAACCTACCCCGCCGCCGTGGCCGGAGGAGGCTGCTGATGTTTACGGGAATTATTGAGGAAATAGGGAAGGTAAGCACACTGAACCGGTCGGGCACAAGCTGGAGGGCCGAAATAAAGGCCAGGACCGTGCTGGCCGGACTGGCCGTGGGAGACAGCATAAGCCTCGACGGCGCCTGCCAGACCGTGGTGGCACTCAGCGGGGACTCGTTCGCCGTGGAGATCACTCCCGAAACCAGGCGCGTCTCCACCATGGGCGGCCTGGAAATAAACCGGGAACTTAACCTGGAGCCCGCGCTTACCCTGACGGGGCCCTTGGGGGGCCACCTGGTGCAGGGGCATGTGGACGCCGTGGGCCGGGTAAACGGCATTATGAGGCAGGGAAGCGGTGCCGTGCTTGAGGTTGGGTTTCCGGCCGCCTTCCGTAAATACCTGGCGGTCAAGGGTTCGGTCTGCGTGGACGGCATCAGCCTGACCATCGCGGACTGCGGGCCGGCCGGCTTCACCGTCTCGGTAATCCCCCATACCCTGGGGTCCACCACCCTGCGTTTGCGGCGCCCCGGGGACGCGGTGAACCTGGAGTTTGATATTATCGCCAAGTATGTGGAAAGCCTTTCCCTTTACGGTAAGCAGGGTGAGCCGAAAAAGGGACTGACCAGGGATTTTCTTATAGACAGAGGTTTTTAATGCAAAAGGAATTTATTTCAATCGAACAAGCTATAGAATACTTTAGACAGGGACGGCTGATCATCATCGTGGACGACGAACAGCGCGAGAACGAGGGAGACCTGATCTGCGCCGCGGAAAAGGTGACCCCGGAAATCATAAATTTCATGGCCACCCACGGCAAGGGCCTGATTTGCGTGCCCATGCAAAGTGAGCGCCTTGACCGGCTTGAGCTGCCGCCCATGGTTACGGCCAATACCGATCCGCATAAAACCGCGTTCAGCGTTTCCGTGGACGCGCGCAGCTGTAAAACCGGAATCTCCGCGTTCGAGCGCTGTCAGACCATAAAGGCCCTGATCGATCCTCGTACCACGGCCGAAGATCTGGTCCGCCCCGGGCATATCTTCCCCCTACGCGCGCACAAGGGCGGGGTGCTGAAGCGGGCCGGCCATACCGAGGCCTCGCTTGACCTGGCCGCGCTGGCCGGGGTGTACCCGGCGGGGGTGATCTGCGAGATCATGGCCGAGGACGGGACCATGGCCCGCCTGCCCGAGCTGCGGGAGTTCGCGGCCAAGCACCACCTGGAAATCGCCAGCATCGCGGACCTGATCAAGTACCGCATGCGCACCCAGCACCTGATCCGCAGGGCGGCCGAGGTCAATCTGCCCACCAAATACGGCGAGTTCAAGGCCTTTGTGTACGAGTCGGAATTGGACGCGCAGCACCACATTGCCCTGGTCAAAGGGGACGCAAGGGGGAAAAAGGACGTGCTGGTGCGGGTGCACTCCGAGTGCCTGACGGGCGATGTATTCGGCTCGTTGCGCTGCGACTGCGGGGAACAGTTCGCCGAGGCCGCCCGCCTGATTCAGAAAAAGGGCTGCGGCGTGCTGCTGTATATGCGCCAGGAGGGCCGCGGCATCGGGTTCGTGAACAAGATGAGGGCCTACGAGCTGCAGGAACAGGGACACGATACGGTGGAGGCCAACCGGCAGCTCGGCTTTGCCCCGGACTTAAGGGACTACGGGATCGGGGCCCAGATCCTGGTTGACCTGGGGCTTTCCTCGATACACCTGCTTACCAATAACCCACGCAAGGTAGCCGGCCTCTCCGGCTACGGGCTGCAGATCACCAAACGCGTTCCGCTGGAAATCAAACCCAGTGCCCAGAACATTTTCTATCTGCGCACTAAACGGGATAAAATGGGACATATATTGTCAATACCGGAAATAAAGGAAGGAACAGTGCATGAGTACAAGTAACACAACCGTTCTCGAAGGCAACTTCGAGGGCAAGGGCTTAAAGATTGCTATTGTGGCCTCGCGTTTCAACGAGTTCATCACCCAGAAACTCCTGGAGGGGGCCATGGACTGCTTGCTGCGTCACAACGTCACCGAGGGCGATATTACCGTGGCCTGGGTGCCCGGCTCGTTCGAGATTCCCCTGGCTGCGGACAAATTGGCCAAATCCGGGCGCTACCAGGCGGTGATCTGCCTGGGCACACTCATTCGCGGCGAGACGCCCCACTTCAACTACATTGCCTCGGAGGTGACCAAAGGCATCGCCCATACCATGCTTGCCAACGGGCTGCCCGTGATGTACGGCGTGCTTACCACGGATACCGTGGAGCAGGCCGTCAACCGGGCGGGCACAAAGGCGGGCAATAAGGGTTTCCAGGCGGCGCAGGGCGCGCTGGAAATGGCCAACCTGGTCAGGCAGTTGGGAACCGCGCCGTAACGCAAGGGTTTTTTATGCCTGAACCGCTTCACGGCGCCGCCTTTTGCCCGGCGCACATCACGGGATTTTTCCATATCTGCGACTCCGACCCGAACGAGCTGCGCAAAGGCTCACTGGGCGCCGGGTTTTCCCTGGCGCGGGGGGTAACCACCACGGTGCGGCGGGCGGGCGGGCCCGATTCCGCGACACGCGTTTTTATAAACGGCGCACCCGCCGGGGAGGCGCCGGTATCAGCCCAGGTCCTGGAGCTGTTTTTTTCCGCCATCGGCCTTGAGGCCCGGGGGGGCAACCCACCCATGCCGGGAAGCATTCCTTCCGCCCCGCGAAACAGCCGCCCCGCCCTGCGGATCGAACACCAAATCGACGTCCCCATGGGCGCGGGCCTGGGCACAAGCGGGGCCGGGGCCCTGAGCCTGGCCTACGCGCTCAACCGGCTGTACGGCCTTCAACTCACTCAGGAGCAGGCGGCCCGCCTGGCCCATCGCGCGGACGTGCGATGCAGGACAGGGCTGGGCACGGTGATCGCGGAGACCGTGGGCGGTTTGGAGATCCGCACCCGGGCGGGCGCGCCCGGCGTGGGCGCGGTGACGACGGTGCCCGTACCCGCCGCTATGCGGGCGCTGTGCCTGATCTTCGGCCCCCTTTCCACGAGCAGGGTGCTGGGCGACCCGGAAACTCGCGCGAAAATAAACGAGCTGGGTTCGGCGTTGATGGAAAAATTTCGGGCCCGGCCCACGGCCGCGCGCTTCCTTGAATATTCACGAGAGTTCGCGGAGCACAGCGGGCTGATCACGCCGCGCGTACGCGCGGTCATGGAGGCGCTCGACTCGGAAGGGATTACCTGCAGCATGCCCATGTTCGGGGAGGGAATCTTCACCCTGTTGTCCGGGCCGCTGCTTGAGCGCGCGAAAGATATACTGACACAACACAAGGGAGGCGGCGTTATAATACGGAGCCGGCTCGATACCCAAGGAGGAAGGATCATCAATGCAGCATGAAATCCCGGAATCACACCCACGGCGGGTCTCCCTGCTTACCAGGGAAAAACTGATCAACGGCTTCGAACAAGGGCTGACCGCCACGGCCGGGCTGATTGCCCAGGGACGCGGCGAGGCCTTCGATTACCTGATCGGCGAGCGCACGAGCGCCGCGGCCCTGACCGCCGTCAGGGCCGCGGCCGCCCTGCTTCTGAGCGCGGAACACGCCGTGATCTCCGTAAATGGGAACGTGGCCGCTCTCACCCCGCGGGAAGTGGTGGAGCTGTCCGCGCTCACCGGCGCGGCCCTGGAGGTGAACCTGTTCTACCGCTCAAAGCAGAGGGAGGAGGCCATCGCCGGCGCCCTGCGCCGGGCCGGGGCCGGGGAGGTGCTTGGAGTGGGCAGTGCGGCCAGCGGTTCGGTCCCCAACCTGGAAAGCGAACGGCGGCACGTGGACCCGCGCGGCATAGAGCGGGCGGATGTGGTCCTGGTCTGCCTGGAGGACGGCGACCGCACCGAACACCTGGCCCAAATGGGCAAAAAGGTGATCGCCGTGGACCTGAATCCGTTCTCGCGCACCGCCCAGTACGCGCAGATCAGTATCGTGGACAACCTGGTGCGGGTGCTGCCCGCGCTCATATCTTGTGCGCAGGACCTGCGCCGAAAAAAAATTGATACGGCGGGCTTGGAAAAAATCGTAAAAGCATATAATAATAAGACCGTGCTGGGCGCATCCATGCGTCTCATCCACAAGCGGCTGCAAACGCTTGCCAAAAAAGGAGTGTTCCTGTAATGACCTCGTTTGAACGGGAGATGAAAACCTTTAAGGGCCAAAAAAAACTGGTGATGCTTACCGCGTATGACGCCCAGGTCGCGCATATCTTAAGCAAGGCGAACGTTGATCTTATTCTGGTGGGAGACAGCCTGGGGGTTGTATTCCAGGGCCTTAAGACCACCAAACAGGTGACCATGGACGAGATGGTCTACCACATAACCATTGTGCGCAGGGGCGCGGGCGCCAAACCCGTGATCGGCGACATGCCGGCGGGCTCCTTTGACACGCCGGAACACGCCCTGCGCAACGCGCAGCGTTTTATGGCCGCCGGCACCGCGGCCATAAAAATAGAAGGCAACAAACCGGATATCGTACGCGCGCTGGCCGGACACGGAATTCCCGTGATGGGACACCTGGGGCTTCTGCCCCAGACCGCGGAAGCCTACCGGGTGCAGGGCAAAACCCAAGCGGACGCGCAGCGGATCATGGAAGAGGCACGGCAGCTTGACGCCGCGGGCGTCTTTGCCCTTGTGCTGGAATGCGTACCCGAAACCCTGGCCCAAAACATCACGCGGACCGTTGCCGCGCCCACCATCGGCATCGGCGCCGGGGTACATTGCGACGGGCAGGTGCTTGTGATCAACGATATGCTGGGCATGGAGGGCGAGTATATGCCCAAGTTTGTAAAACACTACGCGGAGCTGGGCCGCATCATTGAAACAGCCGTAAATACGTTTGCGGGGGAGGTACGGGAGGGGCTTTTCCCCGATTCTTCGCATACCTATCATTAAGGGATACCACATGGAAAACGCCGGTCAGTCGCCGCGCCGCATAAAACGGGAGCTTAAGAGACTTCTGCAAAATGATCACTCATACGCCGGGGGAAGCATTATGGGGTCCATGTGCACCTCTCCCCACCCCTTGGCCCGAAAAATATTCTCACGGTACATCTATAAAAACGTCGGTGATCCGGGTCTGTTCCCCGCCACCACCGAGTTGGAAGGCCGGGCCGTGGCCATGCTGGGCCGCCTGCTCTCCAATGAAACGGCCTCAGGTTTTATCCTTACGGGCGGCAGCGAAGCCAATATCGTGGCCCTGTGGACCGCCAAACTCATGCACAAAAACAAGGGCAACGAGGTACTTGTCCCCGAATCAGCGCATTTCAGCTTCGACAAGGCCGCTTCCCTGCTTGAGCTGAAACTGACCAAGGTTCCTCTGCAAAATGATTTCACGGTTGATGTCGGCGAACTTGAAAAACGGATTACGGCGCGCACCATCGCCATTGTGGGAATTGCGGGCACAACCCCCTTGGGCGTGGTGGACCCCATAGCCGAGCTCTCCCGGATAGCCGTGGAACACGGGCTCTACCTGCACGTGGACGCGGCCCTGGGCGGGTTCATTTTGCCCTTTCTGCCCGCACTCGGGCGGAGCGCCCCGGAGTTTGACTTCAGGCTGCCGGGGGTTTCATCGATCACCATCGATCCGCATAAGATGGGCATGTCCGTAATACCCGGCGGGGGGATTCTCTACCGCTCGGCGGAGTTGGCCGCCACGGTTCACGTGGTAGTCCCCTACCTGGCGGGCGGCGAGACCGCGCAGGCAACCGTGGTGGGAACGCGCTCCGGGGCCTCGGTGCTGGCCGCCTGGGCCATGCTCAGGCATCTGGGCCGCAGGGGCTACACGAAGGTGGTGAAGCGCTGTATGGAGAATACCGCTTTTCTGGCGCAGGGTATACGCGAGATCGACGGCCTCTTCCTGCCCTGTGATCCGGTGCTTAACGTGGTGGGTGTGGCCTCACGGAAACTCCCGGTGCATGAGCTGGCCGCGCGCCTGCGCACCGGGGGATGGGCGCTTTCCCTTTTTCCTGAACACATCAGGGTGGTATGCATGCCCCATGTAAGGCGCGCCCATATCCGCCGGTTTTTGGCTGACTGCCGCGCCGTGCTTCATGAATGATCGTCGAATCTTTCCTTGATTTTACTGAATTGGGAATGGATTTTCATAAACACATCTACAACTTCAGGATCGAAAGATTTACCCTTTTCGCCGGTAATAATCTTGACCGCCTCTTCGTGCGACACCCCCTCTTTATAGGGCCGATGAGAAACCAGGGCATCGTACACGTCACACAGGGCGATCAGGCGGGCGGAAAGCGGGATCTTCTCGCCGTACAGGCCCGCGGGATACCCGCTGCCGTCCCATTTTTCATGATGAGACATGGCGATCTCCCTGCCCAGGCTCAAAATATCCTTTTTCCCCTTAAAGACCTCTAAGGCCTTTCCCACAATCAATGTATGTTTTTTCACCCGTTCGTATTCTTCCGCGGTGAGTTTGTCGGGTTTCAACAGGATAGTATCGGCCACGCTGACCTTGCCAATGTCATGCAGAACCGAGGCGATGGCGATATCCTCGATATATTTTTCGTTCAGGTGAGTATCGCGCTCCTTATACACCACGTAATACTTGGCTGCCAGGGCCCTGGCATAATGCTCGATACGCTCAAGGTGCTTACCCGTGGAATGGTCGTGGATTTCCACAAGTTTGGCCAGGCTGTAAATGGTATCCTTGGTTTCTATCTTCATTTCCTTGATGATCTTGAACAGGGTGGCGATATAATACTCCCTGTTTTTCACCGCGCGGATTATCTCCGTACGATCCCTCACTATGCCCACCACAAGCGGGGTTTCGCGCAGGGTAAAGAACATCATCTTTAATTCAAAATGCCTTTTTTCCCGTTCATGGTCGGTATACTCAAAATAAAACTCACTCAGGCGCCTCTGGCCTCCGAACAATTGTTTCAAGGCCTTTTTGATTTTAGGGGAGTCGATTACCTTCAGCAGATTGTATTCCTTGAAGTTCTGATAGTCCATATGGAACATGCCGCAGAAGATGGGGTTGACAAAGGTAAAATTCGCCTGGTTGTTAATCTCGAATATGCCGTCAAAACTGGCCTCCACAATCGCGTTCAGTTTGCCGTGCTCGGCGCACAAAATCTCGATTGTGGTAAGCATTTCGTCTCTTTCCATGGCTCTCCCTATACATATTAACGGACAGTTTGCCAAAAAGCAAACCAACAATTTGTGTAATTTTTATTTTACCCGCCGGCGCAAATAGCCGGCAACAATTTTTATTTCGGCTTGACTATTTATACCAACCCATTTATATTTCCAATATTCAAGGAGTAAAAATGATAAAGCTCGACTTCGGCAAACTTGACGGTTTGGTACCGGCTATCGCCCAGGACTATGAAACCAATGAAATTCTCATGCAGGCCTATATGGACGAAGACGCCTGGCGGATGACCCTGGAAACCGGCATCGCCCACTATCACAGCAGGTCGCGCAATACGCTGTGGAAAAAGGGAGAAACCTCCGGGAATATTCAAATTGTAAAGGAAATCAGGGTGGATTGCGACAATGATTGCGTGCTGCTGCGAATCATCCAAAAGGGCGGTATCGCCTGCCACACGGGTAACAGAAGCTGTTTCTACCGGGTGGTAAAGGACGGGCTGTTGGTTGAGGATATACAAAAGGATTAGCCGGGGGGAGTATAATCATGCCAAAAAACATATTAAAAATCGGGATACCCAAGGGCAGCCTGGAAAACGCCACCATTGAGCTTTTCGGCAAGGCGGGCTGGAGAATCACGGTTTCTTCCCGGAACTACTTTCCGGCCATTGATGACGGGGAGCTTTCCTGCGCCCTGGTGCGCGCCCAGGAGATGTCGCGCTACGTTGAGATGGGCACCCTGGACATGGGTCTTACGGGGATCGACTGGGTGTTGGAAAACGAATCCGACGTTGAGGTGGTGGCCGACCTGATATACTCCAAGGTCAGCACCAATAAGGCCCGCTGGGTGTTAGCAGTGCCCAATGATTCCGAAATACACTCCATCGAAGACTGTAAAAACAAGCGTATTTCCACGGAACTGGTAAACTTTACCCGCAAGTATTTTCAGGAAAGAAACGTCCCGGTGGACATCGAGTTTTCCTGGGGAGCCACCGAGGCCAAGGTGGTGGAAGGCCTGGTTGACGGTATTGTGGAGGTCACTGAAACAGGCAGCACCATCAGGGCCCACAGCCTGAAAATAATTCATACGCTCTTAGAGACAAACACCAAACTGATCGCCAACAAAAAAAGCGTGCAGGACCCTTGGAAACGCTCCAAAATACGCCAGATAGCCCTGCTGCTGCAGGGGGCGCTGAACGCCGAAAACATGGTGGGCCTGAAGATGAACATACCAAAAAACAGGCTTGAGGCGATCATGAAAATTCTTCCCAGCATCACCGCCCCCACCATCTCGGCCCTGCACGACCCGCAGTGGGTTTCCGCGGAAACCGTGATCACCGAATCCATCGTCAGGGAGATCATCCCCAGGCTGATCTCTGAGGGCGCGGACGGCATAGTCGAATACCCATTGAATAAAATCGTGTGCAAAAAAGACGCCATAGATTGAGCCGGGGCCTTATAACCCGGGCGCGGCTGCCGGCAGCGGGCCTGCTTTTTTTTACGCTTTTTTCATGCGCCGCGTTTCATGATCTCTCCGCTGTTTTTTCCGGTTATCCCGATCTTGCCGGCGTTGAGCTGTTCTTAAAGCAGGAATGCGCCGCCTACCCCCGGTTGGCCGAACTTTACGCGCTGGGGGTCACGGCGCAAAGCAGAACCATATGGGCGCTGCGTCTAAGCGGCACAGGCTCGGGCCTCAACCCCGACCCTGCGCCGGCCGATAGTAATAAACCGCGGTTGCTGTTCACCGCGCTCACGCACAGCGACGAATGGATCTCCCCGCCGGCCGTGCTGTACACAATCCATATGCTGGTAAGCGGTTATGATCATGATGCCGAAATCCGGCGGATCCTGGATAATGCCGAACTCTGGTTTGTACCGGTGGTGAATCCCGACGGGTATGCCTACGCCCGCGAAACCGACCGCGCCTGGCGGAAAAACCGGGCCGTTCATGGGGAACACGCCGTGGGCGTGGACATCAACCGCAACTTCGATTTTATGTGGAACGCGCGGGGCGGGTTCAGCCGTGATCCGGATTCCCGCTTCTACATGGGTCCGGGGCCCGCTTCCGAGCCCGAAACGCGCGCCCTGCAGGACCTGGCCGCGCGCATGTTCTTCACGGCGGCCGTCGATGTACACAGTTACGGCCGACGCATCCTTTTCCCCTGGGGGCACACGCGCACTCCGTGCGCCCTGGACCGGCTTTTCCGCGCGCTGGCCGCTGATATGGCCGGCGCGATTTCGGCCGGGGGCGGGGGCTCTTACACCCCGTCACGGATGAGCCGGATTTACCCGGCCGGGCTGCCCACGGGCACACTCATGGATTACCTGTACGGCACCTACGGTACGGTTGCGTTTACCATTGAGCTCCCCCCTGATTCAGCGGCGCAGGGGGGTGTAAACCCGCCCCCGGCAGAACTCCCCGCCGCGGGCAGGGATCTTTATTGCGTGGTTCGGTTTTTAAGCACGTGGGTTATTACACATGGAAACACCCGTACGGATCGGCTGAAAACAAGCCGCCCGAAGTAGCAGAGGCTGCCGACCTCGGACGGCACCGGATGCGCGGACACCTTGGATATCCGCCATGGAAAGACGTATACTTATTTTATTTTTCTTTTTGTTTATCTTCTCCTACGCTTACAGCGGTGCTGCTCACGGCCTCGAATTCTTCGTCTGAAAATATTTTATCGATGTCAAGAATGATCACGAACTCCTCGCCGACCTTGCCCACACCCTGGATAAACTCTATGTCTACCTTGGTACCCAGATAAGGTGAGGGCTCAATCTGGTCCGGCTCAAGGTTGATGACCTCCTTTACCGCGTCGGCCATGGCGCCGATAACCTTGACCTCATTGTCTATGGCTACTTCCATCACAATAATGCAGGTATGAATTGTCTCTTCAGTATCGCCCATCCCGAACTTATATTTTAAATCCACTACCGGGACAACACTTCCACGCAGGTTGATGACCCCGCGCATAAAACGCGGGGTCTTAGGTACTTTTGTAATTTTGGTGAGTTCCAAAACCTCTTTCACCTTCAATACGTCAAGGGCGTATACTTCCTGCATGATGTTGAATGTGAGGTAGGTGGCTAATTTATTTAACACTTCCGTACCCATCTTCTTTCTCCTTTACAGATTAATATTTTTCAAAATCGGCGTCGATCTTATCGTGCTTATCCTCTTCCATTTTTATGTCGACGCCTTTTTCTTTTTCATCCGCTTGAGGCTTTTTTCCATGCGGTGACGGCAGCGTATGCTCCGCGACCGTTGCCGGGTGCTGCATGTTTTTAATATGCCCTATGGAGAGATTATGATGGTGCGGAAAGGCGGCTTTTTGCACGGGCGTGGCCAACTCCAGCTTTTTGCTGCTTCCACTGCCGTTTCCGTTGGTTTTAAAGAACGAGATCACGGCCTGTAACTGCTCGGCCTGGCTGGAAAGCTCTTCGGCCATGGACGCCATCTCTTCGGAGGCGGAGGCGTTCTGTTGAATAACCGTGTCCAACTGCATAATCGCCTTGTTTATCTGCTCGGTACCTGATTTCTGTTCGCCGCTGGCCGCGCTGATCTCCTGTACCAGTTCCGAAGTTTTCTGAATATCGGGCACAATGCGCACCAGAAGCTCACCGGCGCTTTCCGCTATGGAAACGCTGGATTTGGACAACTCGCTGATCTCCCCCGCCGCCTTCTGGCTGCGCTCGGCCAGTTTCCTCACCTCCGCGGCCACTACGGCAAACCCTTTGCCGTGTTCGCCGGCACGGGCCGCTTCAATCGCCGCGTTCAAGGCCAGGAGGTTTGTCTGCCCCGCAATCTCTTCGATAATCGATATCTTGTCCGCTATTTCCTTCATGGCCTCCACCGTCTTGGAAACAGCCTCACCGCCCTTGGCCGCGTCTTCCGCCGCTTTCAGGGCGATCTTTTCGGTCTGCATGGCATTATCCGCGTTCTGGCGGATATTGGCCCCCATTTCCTCAATAGAAGACGAAACCTCCTCGGCCGAGGCGGCCTGCTCGGTGGCGCCCTGCGACAACTGCTGGGCCGTGGAACTCATCTCCTGGCTGCCGGATGATACATTGTCCGACGCACTAATCACGTTCTTAACAATTGAGGTCAGGTTGACGATCATGTTCTTAATGGCGGCAAACACCCCGCTCTCGGTTTTCCGCTGGCTTTCCAACTTCATGGTCAGGTCACCCTCGGACACCTGCTTGGCCAGGTTCTCAATATACCACGGCTCCCCGCCCAACTGGGTCAACAGGCTCCTGGTAATAAAGATACCCAGTGAAAGCCCGATAAACAACGCGAACACACTGATTACGATCATGCCCATTAAGGCTGCTTGTTCGTTCTGATCCGCGGTAATCAGGGAGTCCTCGGTGAACTTCTCCACCCCTTTCAGAAACTCCTCGATTTCGGTATCCAATTGAGTATCCTGCTCATCTATTTTCGCGGCCAGTTTTTCCGCCTCGGCAAGCTGGCCTTTGGCGATAAAACCGAACGCGCTCTCCACCGCATCATCAAAATCCGAGTGCTCTTTTTTGATGGTCTCCAATTGATCGATTACCTTTTTGTACTCTTCCCTTGCGGCTTGATTCTGAACCTTTTTATACGCCGCCTGCGCCAGGTCTTCCGCGGTTTTCAGGTTTTCATCCACAAGTTTCATATATTTGTTGAAGTTTTCTTCGGCCTTGCTGATCTCCGCGCTGTGGTCTTCGGCGGTGGAAGTAACCCCGGCGAAACGGAAGGCCTGTTCAAGGGCAATCGCCTGTTCCAATTTGTAATTGTCAACAGTTGTGATATATTCGGTAAGCGGGATGTCCTCATCGGCGATCTGCTGCATCTCATTACCGATCCCCACCATCATTATTATACCGAAAATACTGGCCACGGCCAGCAGGACGATAATAATAATGATCGTACCCAATATTTTAGTACCTATTTTCATTTTTTTTAAGCCTGCCATATCTTATCTCCTTTTAAAATTATGTACATATGCTTACCCGGCGGGTGTATCCGCCATTCCCCGACTGATCGTTTTAACCCCCTTTCATTTTATATTTTGACCAATTCTTCCAATTTCTCTATTTACTCTTAAAAAGTGTATAACAGGCGGGACGGTTTACAATCATGAGAACTATTAAGTTACACGTATATTTTTATGAAAACCGTATGGTGAGAACCATTAGGCATGCTTGTTTATAAAATAATTTATGGCGTATTTGGTCAGTTCGTTGCCGTTCTTTAATCCAAGCTTCTTTTTTATATGCGCGTAATGTGTGTCAATCGTGTTCACGCTTGTATGCAATTTGCCGGCAATGGTATTTCGCTTGTATCCTTCGGCGATATATTGAAAAACCTGCATCTCCCTGTCACTCAGACTTTGAAGCGGTGTGCGGGCGCTCTTCTTATTATAAAAGATCTTTTCCAGGATGGAGTTCCTTATCCCCTCGCTTAGATAAATATTTCCCACCAGTGTGCTTCTGATGGCCGCAAGCACCTTTTCCGAAGCCTCCGACTTCATGATATATCCCCTGGCTCCGGCATGTATGGATCTTTCCGCATACACCGATTCATCGTGCATGGAAATAACGATGATCAATACGCCTGGAAACTGTGCTTTTATATTTTTAATCAACTCAAGTCCGTTACCGCGGCTTAAGGAAATATCCACGATAACCAGATGGGGCTGTGTTTTTTCTATATTCTTTAAGGCCTGGAACGCGTCCTCCGCCTCGCCGCAGACCGCCATATCATCCTGTTTTGAGATAAGCTGCCGCAGGCCTTCCCGGATGATGGGATGATCATCAACAATAAATATCTTCTTCTTCATTTTTTCCGCCACAATAATGCCTCCGCCTGTCCATAGATAATTCTAAACCGGTAAGACGCACCTGAGTTTCAATCCCCTTTCGGAATTCTCGTAAAAATCAAGGGCGGCGTTTATGGCGTGGGCGCGATTACGCATGATACCCAAACCAAGCCCCTTGTGCCCGTATAAATCTTCCAGTTTGCCCGAACCGTTATCAATTATCTCAAGCACAATACCGCTTTGCCCGCGAACGATCGATATTTTAATCTCCGTTGCACACCCGTGTTTCAAGGCATTATGAATGGCCTCCCGGGCTATCATGTAAAGCTCTACCGCGGCGATCCTGTCCTTCACTTCAATTGAACCGCTGCATTCCAAAAGGCACCTCACATCGAACATATTTTCAGTATTGGTAATCAGTTCCTTAATGCCGGAAATGAAGGAATCAGGCTCCAGCTTCAAATGAAGCAGCCCATTGGCCAGCATCCGCGTCTGCTCAATTGCCCGATTAATAAGATTTGTTATGCGTTCCGTCTCCCTCCACTCAGGCAAATTAAGTTCCCGCAGCCTGTGTTCAACGGCCTTATTTTTTAAAGCTATGCCCGTGAGTAGTTGGCCCAGGCTGTCGTGCAAGGCCTGTCCCAGCCTCTCCTGCTCGTTTTTACTCAGTTCCAACAGTTCCCGTTCCAGGTTCCGCTGTTCGGTAATATCCTGTACTCCGGCGATCGCGCCCTCATATGTTCCCCCCGTGCCCAGAAGAAGCACCGCAATTACCCTGGCGTATATTACCGACCCGTCCTTCTTTAAAAACTTAAGAACGTGCTGTCTCTTATTTTCCCGTGTGTGCGGTGAAAGCAGCCGGTCCCACATGTCCTGTTGGCCGTGTTCCAAAAAATCCGTAATCCTTTTGCCCGTCATCTGGTCCGGGTTATATCCTAACATATCGGCCATCCGCTGACTCACATACGTGGAAACCGAGTTTTTATCTATCACCCAGATGCCTTCATTCAAGCTCTCAAGCAGACAGTTGAATTTCCGTTCGTTTTGCCGCAAACACAGCATGAACCCCTGCTGTTTTTTTTCCATATCAAGCTTGTTAATCGCAATCGACAGATCGGAGGCCAGCCGCTTTAAAAGATCACGTTCCTCATGTTCAATTATGCTGTCCCGATTCATGGTTACATTGAGTATGCCGTAAAGGGAATTCCCGTACTGAAGCCGGATACTCACAACAACTGAACCTTCATCCTCATTCCGCGGAAAACAAAAGCCGCATTCCGCAGAAGATTCCTCTATCATTTGCGCATCCTTATTACGGAGGACCTCGCGATAACAGGCGGTCGGCATGTTCGGTTTGATCGCTCTTTCTCCACCGGACTCCACTCCTTCCGGCCCCGCGGAGATGCAGGAGACGCTATTCCGGGTCGTATCCAGCAATAAAACGCAAACATGGAGATACCCCCTAAGTTTTACCAGATCCTCACAGCAGGCCCTGACCAGTTGCTCGCTGCTTTTTTCCCGTGTAATAAGCCGGTTTATGCGGCGGATGGAATATAACATATTGTTTATGCGGATCAGCTTTTCTTCTCGCGTATTTCTCTTGGCGTCTTTTATAATCAACGGTTTTAAATTGTTATGCATATGTAACCGGGCGACACAAGGTCTTATACCTATAAATTTAGGAGATTATCTGTGAGATTGCAAATATTTTATCGGTTTTAGTCTACGAATGCGGTAAGTTCATTTACGTTTACCAGCTCAAGGAAGTGCTCGCGGATCTCCTGTCCGGTGGGTGTCTTGACATTTATCTTATACACACGGTATACGATCATCTTCACGGTGGGTATGGGCAAGGGCAGAGGGAATCCGTTCAGATCCACCAGTTGGTTTATGGTCAGGCTGTGCCCGATCTCCTGGACATCACCCTCGGGAAAGATAATGTAATTGGATTTCATGAACATGGATTACCCCCCGTTTGAAATAAATATAACATTTCTCGTGGATTAAACTCAAGAAGGCCTGACGATATAACCGGTCATCGTAAAAACATATCTCTGATTGCATCAGGTTTATAATGAGCCCCGCGGTAATTGTCCGCGGGGAATACCTCATTACCCACGCGCGCGTTCAGGTAGCGGAGCCCGCCGGGTGAGGCATGATAATACCCCTCCGGACTGAGGATGGCCCATTCGCCATCCGTAAATCCCACCAAGGTGAGAACCTCCTTTTCAGGGGTCACCTCCCAAAGTTTCATCATGGCGTCCGCGCTTGCCGAGAGAACAAAACGGCCGTCCGGGGAAAAGATCACGCGCGTTATATAATCATCATGCCCGGTAATGCCCAGAAGCCTGTCGCCCGAAGCCGTGTCCCAGAGGGTAATCGTGTTTCCCGCGCAGGAGACAACGTATCTCCGGTCCGCAGAAAGGTCCGCGGAGTTTATAATCCCTTCGTGAATGTAAAAGCTTCTGATCTGCGCGCCCGTTTCCAGGTCCCACATCCTGATTGTACCGTCGTAGCCCGTGGAAAGCAGTCGTGTGCCTCCGGCAAAATATTTCACCGACGACACCAGGTCATTGTTTCCTTCCAGATTCTTCAGGAGCTTCCCGTCCGGCAACGACCACAGTTTGATTGTTTTGTCCCACCCGCCGGAGACCGCCAGTGTGCCGTCCGCCGATACATCCGCACAGATTATGGGCTCGGTGTGTCCTTCCATAACGCACACCTGGGTCCCCGTGTGAAGATTCCACAACCTGAGGCTTTTATCCCAACCACCGGAGACGGCGAACCCGCCGTCTTCGGCAAACCTCACACACGAGACCGTGTTGGTATGACCCCTGAAGGTATGAAGCGCCTTGCCCGTGGAAACCTCCCACAGTTTCACGGTGGCGTCATAGCTTCCGGACAGGGCATACCTTCCGTCATTTGAAAGGTCAACCGATGTCACATAAGCGGAATGGCCGGAAAAGGTCCGTACCACCGTGGCCGTCGCCGTGTCCCATAATTTCAGGGTGTTGTCCCAGCTTCCCGAAAGCAGCCGCGTTCCATCCGCAGAAAAGACCGCAGCGGAAACCACATCCGTATGCCCTATAAAGGTCTTCAACGGCTTTTTGGCGGTAAGACGCCAAATTTTTATGCTTGTATCCGCGCCCGCGGAAAATGCAAGAGTGCCGGCGGGATTAACCTTGACAACGTTCACCGCATTGGTATGCCCCCGGTAGGTTTTTACCTCACTTCCCACAGCGATATCCCAAAGTTTTACGGTGTGATCGCCGCTTGCGGAAAGGATTCTTTTGCCGTCCGGCGTAAAGGTAACGCCGGAAACGTAGTAGGAATGGCCCAGAAAGGTTTTCAGCAGGGCGCCGTCCGCTATGCTCCATAATTTTATGGAATTGTCCCAACTGCCCGAAAGCGCGTATTTCCCGTCCGGGGAAAAGGCCACGGAACTCACCCAATCGAAATGGCCCCGGAACTGTCTCACCTCTTTTCCCGCGGCAATATTCCACAAGCGCATGGTTCTATCCAGACTGCCCGAAAGCAGGTAAGCGCCGTCAGGGGAAACGGCAAGCGAGCTGATATACCCCTTGTGTCCGCTGAAGGTGGTTATTGCCTTTCCGTTTTCCGTATCCCATAATTTTAGGGTGGTATCATAACTGCCTGACACAATACGTTTCCCGTCGGGCAAAAATGCTATACATGAAACAACATTAGCGTGACCGCCGAACTCGCGCAAGAGCTTTCCGCTGTGCGCATCCAGCAGCTCAAGCAGGCCGCCGCTGCCGCCGACCAGAAGCCGGTTTCCGTCCGGAGAAACCGCCAGGGACCGGATATACTCCCACCTGCCCTTGATACTTTGCAGCAATCCGCCGCCGCTTAAGTCCCAGACCCTGACGGTGTTGTCCACTCCGGCCGCATACAGCCTTTTGCCGTCCGGAGAGAAGGCAAGTGTTTTTATCTCAGCCGAATACCCCCTGAAGCTTCTTATAAGTTTTCCCGAGCGCGCGTCCCAGAGCCTGGCGCTAAGGTCCTGTGCCGCTGAAAGCACAAACCGGCCGTCCGGGGAGAAGGCCACAGAGGTGATCTTGCCCTCGTGCCCCTGAAGGCCGCCGATCTGTCTTCCGCTTGCCGCGTCCCAAAGCTTTATATTTTTATCCCAGTCACCGGAAACAATATATCCGCCGTCCGCGGAAAAAGCGGCACAGGAAATCACGTTCCGGTGTCCTTGAAATCTCTTCACTTCTCTGCCGGTAGCAACATCCCAGAGTATAATGTTTTCATCCCATCCCGCGGATATCGCCCGGCGGCCGTCGGGCGAGAAGGCCACCGTGTTGACCGTATAGTTATGCCCCTGCAACATCCGCACCTGTTCCCCGCTCCCCACGTCCCACAGGCGTACGGTTGTATCCCAACTACCGGAAAGCGCGTACCTGCCGTCCGGTGAGAAAGCCACACAGGTGACCTGGGCCTCATGCCCCACAAACACCTTGAGCTGCGCTCCCGTTTCCGTGTCCCACAACCTGACGGTATTATCCCCTCCCCCCGAAAGCGCGTACCTGCCGTCCGGTGCGAAGGCCACCGCTTCGACAAAATCCATATGTCCCTTAAATGTGCGTACCTCCCGGCCGCTTGCGATATCCCAAAGTTTAAGGGTATGGTCCCAGCTGCCGGACAGTGCGAACCTGCCGTCCGGTGAGAAGGCCACAGAGCGCACCATTTCGCTGTGCCCGGTAAAGGTTCTGATCTCCCTGCCGGAGGCCGCATCCCAAAGCTTCAGGGTTTTATCGCGGCTGCCGGTAAGAACGTATTTCCCGTCCGGAGAAAAAACAGCGGAAAAAATAAAATCCGCATGTCCCAGTTGTATAAACAGTTCTGGAGTCTCAGCGGCCAGGAAGAAGGCCGGGAGAAATACAAGGAGTAAAAAAAACACTATTCTTTTACGCATGTTAAGAATAGTATAACACCCCCGGCTGGAAAATATCCAGTAACGTACCGCCTTATTCCAGGGCGTACATGGTGCCGTCCGCACTCCCGATATAAAGCACGCCGTCCGCCACGGCCGGGCTTCCGTAGAGGGCGCCGCCGGTTTCAAAGTTCCATAGTTCTTTTCCCGAACCCGCGTCCAGGGCGAACACCTTGTCCGTATCCCCTCCTGCCAAGTAGACGATACCCTGCGCGTAAAGCGGGGAAGACCAGACCCAGCCGTGCGCGTCAAACTCCCAGGCCGTTTTGCCGGTTCCGGCCTCCAGAGCCAGCAGCCTGTGGTAATCCGACGAACCCACATAAAGCAGGCCTTTGTCACCCAGGGCCGGAAATCCGGTCAGCCAGGTGGCGTTTTCCGGGGCCAGGAGACTTTTCCAGATCACCTCTCCGGAACTGCCGTTTACCGCGTAACAACGCCGGTCTTTGCAGGCGAAATAGACCGTACCCTTGTTGTCAATCGCGGGCCCGTAGTTGACAATCCCGTCGGTTTTGACCTCCCATTTCAGCGATCCGTTGTTTTTGTCCAGCGCGTAGAATTTATTATACTCACTGCCCACATACAGCGTATCTCCGAAGACGGCGGGTGAGGAACGGATAAGATTAACCTCATCCGGATCGAAACTCCATTTCAGATTTCCGGAAAACGCGTCCAGCGCGAACAGGCAGTGCGCGTTATTGCGCGCGCCGATGTACAACATGCCATTGTCCACAAGCGGTGATGAGGTATAATCGTCCCATTGAAAAAACTGCGCATTATGATTTTCCTGCCCCGCATCCTTAAGCAGATCGAACCTCCATACCTGTTTTCCGGTTCCGGCGTCCAGGGCATAGACATACCCGTCATAGCTGTCAAAAAACACCATGCCGTACACGACGGCCGCCGAGCTGCGGACCATGCCCCCGGTTTCAAAACGCCATCTCTCCTTTCCGCTTCCGGCGTCCACGGCATAGAAGCATTTATCGTTGCTCCCGAAAAACAGCATCCCTTGGGCCGGGACCGGGGTGGACCAAATCTCCCCATTGGTCTGAAACTTCCATTTACTACCGGGCTTGGTAAGCGGCCCCGGTGTTTCCGACCTGCCCTGCCGCTGCGGATCGCCCCGGAACAGGACCGCCGCTCCGTATTCCTCCATGTTATGCCCGCAGGCCGAAAATAAAAACAAGGGGATGACAAATATATTGAAAAAATCTTTTCTCATGGTTTTCTCCTATCATATATGGTTTGTTATTATCTGTGGTGGAACGTCAATTCCCGCCCGGTTCCCGGTTCAGGTCGAATATCTCCTTAAACTCCCTGCTTGCAATGGTCTCGGACAACCATTCCATGACGCCGGGGGATTCCCAAAATGGCTGTGACTGAAAGAGGTTTTTAAACCGATAAAAATAACCGTTCATAAACCTTTTCACCCGGCCCGCGACCATATCCCTTACCGGGTGTGTATACGTAAGACCGTCATACACCAGGCGGCCGGGGTCCCTGTAGCCCTGTTCAATCAGACCGGAGATTTTCAGACGGCACCTGCAACGCGCCCGTTTATTTACCAGGCTGCAGGTCTGCCCCATAAACCTTTTCAACCTCGCGCGTGAGCGGGATAAAATCTTTCTGAAATTGGACCTGCTCATGTTTAAAAGCCCGGCCCCCATGGCGGAACCGACGCTAAAGATCACTCCCAGGATGATGACAAGCCGCTGTGTCCGGTTCAGACAGATCAGCGTGGCCATTACGCAATTTATCATGGTATCGTGCACCAGGGCCCTGATCTCCCGGCTGTCCTCCGGCTCCCTGTCCGGAATGTCGTCCATCCGCTCGTAGTAGTTCCCAAAGGTGAAGCCCGCCTTTTCCAGGCCCCGCGTTTTCATGTTTATGATATGATTTACCGTCACCCGGTAAAGCCAAGTTTTAAACGCTGCCCTGGCGGGATCATACTGCTTAAGTCGCGTGATGATCTTAATCAAAATTTCCTGGGTAACATCCTCGGCGTCTTCGGGCACTATGACCATGCGGATCGCCAGGTTGTATATCCAGTCACGATACCGTGAGATCAGTGATTCCAAAGCACGCCTGCTGCCCTCCAGGGCCTGTGAGACCAGGCACTCATCCCGCGGCGTTGTCCGTTTAGTTGCCTGCCCGTGGTCTCCCTGCGTCGCCTGCCCCCAGTTCCGCCGCGTATTATGCTTCAGCAGCATCCGGCCTCCTCAGTGCGGTTTCTCGTTTATGGTAATTGTTCTGCGCCATACATATAATTATACAGGTAAAACCTGCGTGCTGTGACAGGTTGGGGATAATTTTTTACGATAAAACGGCACATAACGGGAAGATCATTTTTTCTTTCCCCGCGCGGGATATGTATTGAAAAGCGTCAATAATTCAAAGCGGGAATGGGTCCCGGTTTTTTTAAATATATTTAATACATGGTTCTTGGCCGTGCCCTCCGCGATGAACAGCTTACCGGCGATCGATTTTGAGGACTTGCCTTTAAGCAGAAAAAAAAGCACTTCCTCTTCCCGCTTGCTGAGTTTATAAAATTCGGCAAAGGTCTCCTTTTTTTTGGGACCGCGGAAAAGATTGGTTTTTTTTATCCCGTCCGCGGTTTTGTTGTCCGTGAAATACACCTTAAACTCCTGGTCGGCAAAACCCAGCGTGTCTTCAGCCCGCAACGGGATACTGCCGGCCACACGCCTGCCGTTCACGAATGTACCGTTCATGCTCTTCAAATCACGGACGGCCGGGTGTTCACCCTGCATGAAAATCTCCGAATGCCGTCGAGAGACGTTTTTAGATGAAAGAAAAAGGTTGCACTTTTTATCACGGCCTATGACAAAGGGAAAGGTGGTAAGTTTTATGAAAATGGTATTGCCGTCGCTTAATCTGCCCTCGAGAAACCAGAATTTGGTGGCACTGCCTTGTGATTTCAGCATTCCGCTTGTTTAAGGGTACGCTTTTGCCTTTTTTCTGTCAATACGCGGCGAGGGGGCGTCATGATCTTGATTTGGGCGGCACCGCAGGGGAGGCAAAAAAACATACCGAACGGCATACAGAATTTTTTTTGTAAATGATCCATTAATTAAGCATACATCAATATGAATGGGGGTATAAAAAATGAAACTATTCATCATAATAGTAACATTTTTAACATTATTTTTATTCTCATTTTTCTCATGCACGCCTCCGGTGGAAGATGAGGCAATGAAATATATCGAAGTAGCCGGGGCGGACGGCCCGGGGTTTGCCGTTGATTTCGCGGATCGGGGAGGCAGCAGCCAGCATGTGGCTTTTGGAATTGATAATGACGGCAATATCCATATTATGGGGGTGGCCGATTACACTCCGGCAAACTCCGTCATAAGCCCGCCGGCTGTGGTTTTCACCTTGCCCGCGGGTTACAGACCGTCGCACGACCAGTATTTCGGAGTTACTCTTAACGGCTATGCCAATCAGTTCGGTCTTATAAGCGTACTTACGGACGGCCGGGTCTTTATCGGGACCAGCCCCACGGCTTTGGACTGGTTCCCCTTTGGGCATATTATCGTAGCGCAATAGGAAATGTATTTGTATAAAAATTGTAAAAGGAGGGCACACACATGGCCAGTAAAACAAAACACCTTGAACCGCATCATTACAAGGAACAGGAATACGCGGCCTGGGAAGCAATCTATGATCATATAAAACAGAGCCCGGCCTCCATGAAAAGGGAAATCATCAGTATGTTAATGAAAAAACTTATTATTTTTCGGAAGGAATAACAAAAAGTAAAATCCTAAGACTGATAGAATTTCCGGCGCCACCGGCGAAGCATACCCGGATATGCAGAAATAGCACGGCCGGCGGTTAATACCCGCGTTATGATCTCTATCAATTCCCCTATGGAATTGACGGCCGTCGTATCCCAGGCCGCACCCGCCTTTTCCGTCATCTTACCGATGTTGTAAAGGGGCCCGACCAGAAACGCGGTTGCGCGTTCGCTGTCACTGTAGATTTCCGTTGAAGAGGTATCGGTTGCCAGCCTTTTGAGTATCCCGTCTCCGCTTTGAAGTACCGCTTCAGTTTGGTGGTGTTCATGCCCACCAGGCGGGAAAGCCGCGAAATGGAGGGCGAATCGCGCAGGTCTGACTGCAAAATCCGCGCCGCTTCATGAGTACTTTCCCGTTCCGCACTCGTCATGCGGATGCCGCTTATACCGCGCGACGGTCCGCTGTCCGGGCAAAACTGCTCCAGGCGCAGCGAAAGAAGCTCCAACAGCTTGCCCTCCAGGTACAGACGGCACAAGCCTCCCCGCAGGCAATTTGAGGATATTAATATCAAATGATAGAAAATGTAACGTCGTCGGTCAAGGGAGTCCGTCTTTAAATTAATTATTCAGGCATGCGCTCTTCAGCGTTTTTCCCCTTGTATTCCAGAATATGGTGTCCTATGATCTAACTCAAAGCATAACACATAATGCCGGCCACAGCCGGTATAAGGAGCGAACCGTGAAGAAAATCATCCTTCTTGTATTTGCTATCGGCGCCATGCTTGTTTCCTGCCTGGATTTCAACGCGTTTATCAAGGAACTTGGAACGGAACAACCAAAAGTCGCCGGCCCCGCCGGCTCTCTTGATCTGCGTTTCTGCACCCTCAATGAGCCCGTGAAATTTAAAAAACAACCATCCGCAGACTCATGTTTCGAAGGAGAGCTTGCTGAAGAGACCAAAATGGACGTATTGAATTTTGTAAATTACATAAGAGAACTTCATGGTCTTAAGCCTGTAACCTATAATTATGAAGATGACAAATACGCCCAGAAGGGGGCGTTTCTTATCGCGATAAACGGCACCTTAAGCCACAATCCTCCCAGGTCCTGGCGCTGCTGGTCGGAAGAGGGATACAAAGGCTGCAATACAAGCAATATCATCGGCGGGACCAACGCGCCGTTTTCGCCGTGCCAGGCGGTCGTGTACTGGCTGACCGATACGAACGTGGAAAGCCTGGGACACAGGAGATGGATACTGGATCCGTTCCTGAAAACCGTGGCCTATGGCCACGCCGTTATATCCAACCGCTGCGGAGGAACACTCAAGGTGGTCGGCGACAAGCACCAGACATCAAGCACCGATTTTGTGGCCTACCCCTTCCGGGAATACCCGGCGCTGTTGTTCAACAAGAACTGGTACCTTTCCTTTTCCGTGGTACAAGACAGGACAAATTCTGGGAACAACGTGAGCGTTGATTTTTCATCGGCAACGGTCACCGTAACCTCGGAGGGGGGCGGCAAGTTTGCCGTCAGATCCCTGAAACATGATAACCAGGGCTTCGGGGTGCCGAATCTGCTGGCCTGGAAGGTGAAAGGGCTGCAGCAGGGAGTCCGGTACACAGTAGCGGTGAAAAACGTAAAGACCAAGGCCGGGCCCAAGAACTATGAGTACTGGTTTATGATCAAGTGAAGTCGGCCATCACCGCCGCCGGAATCACTTTGGTTTCCCCCCGCCGCCGCGCGCACGTTTCCTCACCAAAGCCACGCCTTTTTATTTTTCTGATTTCCACTCGGTGAACGGATGATCGCTCTTCCACATCCTGGCGATGATGATAAAGGGGAAAATAAACCAGGAGGCATTGGCCAGCACCGGAATCAAGGGATTGGCGGCCGCGTGCGAACCCCAGATCTCCTCGGAGAGGATGATAAACACATTCGTAAACATAACCGCCGCATAAATGACGGCGGGCAGCCTGATCCAGTTTCTCCTGCGGATAAATGCGTAGGCCGCAACCAGGGAAAACGGACCAAAGAGCAGCACATCGATCCAGATCGTGGCTTTGTACCAGACGGGACGGGCCAGGAGCAGGCGATCGAAATTTCCTTCCCACCAATGGACAATATCAACGAATATACGCGGAGGCCAGGCCGGGTAGTTAAAATTAGCCGGGTGTAAAATAACGGGGCCGGGGATGGCGATCTGCTCAATACTGATGATGTAAGAAACAAACAACAGATTGAACAGCAGGTAGGCCAGGATGATAATATCAAGGGGGCGTCCCCGTAGGGGAATCACGGTTTCGCCGTCCCGGAGATGCTGCGGAGGAAGTGGCACCAGGGCGGAAACGCTTTGCATCCTCTCTTTATAGAACGGCCGGCCGCTCAGCATGCGCCGGTCCGCCAGGGGCACACTAACAAAGGTAAAAAGCAGGAGCATGGCGGCCGGTCCCGCGAGCATCCAGGGCCGGAAATTTCCGGAGGACGCGGCGAACAGGAACAGGCCGCACCAGAAAAGGACCTCCCCGAAATAGTTCGGGTGCCGGGACCAGCTCCACAGGCCCTTTTCCAGCAGCCGTCCCTTTCCCCTGCTTTGACTCCTGAATTTCCATAGCTGCCGGTCGGTCACCGTCTCAATTAAAATCGCGCCTGCGGTAACAAGCAACGCAATAATGTCAACGATATTAAAAGCAGCCCCTCCCTGCCCGAACACAAAAAAAAGCGGCAGCAGGCCCAGGAACACTATAATAGTGGGAAACACATGAAACCCGAAAAAGCTTACCACCCAATACAGTCGCCCGGACTTTTTCCTGAAATCGGCGTAACGCCAATCCTCATCCTTGAACCCCTTCCAGCGCCTCATCCAATTCCAGGTCAGGCGTACGGCCCATACCAGAACCAGGGCCATAACAATCACCCCGCGGACCGGGAGACCCGGCGCGGAGAGGCCCAGGAAAAGGACAATGGGCACGGGAGCAAGGCTCCAGTAGGGATCGTAAAAACTGGAATTATCGCTTACAGCACTGAAGATAAAAATGACGAGCGTCGCGGCCAGGTCGGCCAGGGCCACGGCCCCGATCAGGGACCCGGCCGGTAGGAAAAGCACAACCGCGGCCGCCGCCGTAAAAGCGCACAGGTAGCCCGCGCCGCAAAAGAAGAGCGAGGCGGTTTTGTTCATCAGTTTTATGCTCCCGGTCATCGTATCCGCCTTTCAGCTTGATATAATGCCGCTTAACCCAACCTGCAGCACCGAGTCGATGGCGCTTATTTCTTTGCGCATGGCCCCGGCGGAAAGCCGCCTCAGTCCGGCCGTATCCGTACGCAGCCGCATCAGCTTTTTGTCAAACTCACGGAGGAATGCTTCAAGCTGAAAATCGTCGTTCATGCATTCATAAAAAAGCGGAAGCAAGCCCGCTTCCGGTTTGGCCGTCCGCGCGCGGCTGCGATCTGCGGCCGCCCCCATCCCGGCCTTTGCCCCTGCGGCCGCCGCCGTCCCACTCTTCTCCGCCGCAGTGCCTTTGCCGCCTCCGGCAGCTGCCCCCTCTGCGCTTTTTTCGGCCGCAGCAAGAATCTCCCGGATATTGTCCCTAAGCCGCCCCAATATGGACACTGCCTTCTTGAAATTATTTGCCGTGTAGTTCAGCCGTCTGCGGTAGTGGCCGGAAATGAGAAAAAAGCGCAGCTCCTCGGCCGAGTAGCCCTTGTCAAAAAAATCCCGAGGGTAGACCACGTTTCCCCTGCTCTTGGACATCTTTTTTCCGTCATACACCACGTGCTCGCCGTGAAGCCAGTAATGGGCGAACTCGCCGTCTGAAACCGCCTCCATGATGGCCCGGTTGTAATCATGATGCCGGTACAGGTTATCAATCCCGCCGCAGCAGATATCGGCCCGTGTGCCGTGTTCCTGGTAGATCATGGCCGCGTCCTGCACATTCCAGGCGGGCCGGCCGCGCCCGATCTCCGTATCCCAGAACACCTTGTCCCCCTCACGATACCCGTGCCAGAGGATGAAATCCCCCAGGTTCCAGCGCAGCCCGTTATAGGTATCCTTACTAAAGCGCACCTTTTTCCGGGGCCATTTGGTCATATCCAGACCGAACAGCTCACCGAAACGGGGATATTTTAACGGGTCAAAATAGATGTTTCCCCCGTGACGGTAGGCCATGCCCTTGTCCAGCAGAATTTTGATCAGCCCGGCCGCCTCGGCTACGCTTGTGGATGACCTGGGAATGGAAGAAGGAAGCTTTATGTGGAGGTTTTTACAGTCCCGGTAGAACTGCTCAATCACCGGCCGGGTCAGCTCATCCAGGGTGATCCCCTTCTCCTCGGCCTCCTGGATGGCCTTGTCTTCCACGTCGGTGAAATTGATTACCCGCTTTACCCGGTAGCATAGAAGCTCAAGGTAGCGCTGCAGTATGTCCTCATAAAGAAAGGTCCGGTAATTGCCGATGTGCGGTTTCCTGTACACGGACGGCCCGCAGGTGAATATGCGGACTATATCGGTCTCTTTGGGCTCGAACCTCTCCTTTTTTTTGGTAAGGGTATTATACAACGTCAACACGTTCTTCCGTTTTTCCACGCGGCCTCCTCCGGTCTTTTTTCCATTGCATGCTGTCTTAACATAATATTTTTTACCGGGATGCATCAACACTATTTTTCACACTGCGGGTAAAAGATGAAGATCAAGGTATGCTCTCACACCACCGATATAACTGCTTTTTAATAATATCCAGATCCCCGCCGATCAATAGCCAATGTATGCTGTTCTCGAGCATAACAAGCCGCTTATGGGGGCCGGGCGGGTACTTAGTATGGAAGTAATCGGTGACAAGTTTTTTATCCGTATAATAATCACGTGTGGAATTAAAAATGAGTAAAGGTAGGTCGGCGGCGTTCAGATTCTTTTGCATATATCGTACAAACCTGTAAATACTGAACAGGTATCTGATCGTTCCGAATCTATAAAGGTAGGGGTCATTCATGACAAGGTCCTGAAACTCCGGAACATCCGTCAACCCATGTAATGAACGCTTGTTTTTTATGCGCAGCCACGGCACCAGGAATCTTAATACATACAGGATAAACACCCCGGTCTTTCGGTTGAACCTGTCGACCTCATAGATACCGGGCATGAATATCAACCCCTTACATTCGATTTTTGTCTTTATAAGGCGCTGCGCAAGGAACCCCACAACCGCGCCCAGGCTTTCACCGATAATAAAGATCTTTTTTACACCATTTTTCAGAACAACCCGCTCAACGAAATATTTAATTAAAGCGGGAAGAACCTTAAACAGGTCCACGTCACACCTGGACCCGGACGACCTGCCATGGCCCGGATAATCAAAGGAGAAAAATGTATACCCGTTAATCAGTGTATCATCGATAAGATGTTCCAGGTATTTACTGTGCACGCCCCGCCCATGAAAGAATAAAAAGCCCCTGTCCGAACGCATATTCCGGGCGCGGTATATCCTGTACCCTATTGTGTAGGCCTCGAATTTTATATATTCCTCTGTTACAATCATCATATATAATTTCGCCTTCTAAGTTTTTGCTATTCCTGGTATAAGTATAGCCCGGAGGTATCCATGGAACAAGTCACCATTATCATCTTTTGTATCATCGGCATTCTGGCCGGCGCCGGCGGCCTTGTTTTCGGCCTGGCGCAGAAAAGGAGGTTTGGCTCCCCCTTTCTGCATAAATATCCCCTCGGGCATCCCATGTCTCCCGTTCCCGATCTGAACGGGGTGAGGAGGCGGGCCGGTACCATCTACCGGGCCGGTGTCACCGAGATCCCCGGCGTTAATCTCAATACCGAGGCCCAGCTTGCCCTCTTGAACGCCCTGGCCCGGTACAGGCGTGACATGCCGCCCTGGGAGCAGCCGACAAGCGGTCTGCGCTACAGCTTCGATAACTTCTTTTTTACCGGTGCGGACGCCATTCTGCTCTACTCTCTGCTGCGCCGGTTCAAACCGGGGCGGGTGGTGGAGATCGGCTCCGGTTTTTCCTCAGCTCTTATGCTTGACACCAGGCAGGCTTTTCCCGAAATCGGTACGGAGTTCATCTTTATAGAACCGTATCCCGGGCGGCTTAACACGTTGATCAGGGATGAAGACCGACAAAACTGCGCCATTATCGAACGGCCCCTCCAGGATGTAAAGTTGTCCTATTTTACCGAGCTAAGTAAAAATGACATGATCTTCGTGGACACCTCTCACCAGATGAAAGTGGGGAGCGAAGTGCTCCATATCTTTTTTGAGATCATGCCGCGACTGAAACCCGGTGTCATGATCCACTTCCATGACGTATTCTGGCCCTTCGAGTACCCGCAGGAGTGGGTGGAGGTGGGCCGTTCATGGAACGAATCATACGGCCTGCGCGCGTTTTTGCAATACAATGACAGCTTTGAAATTCTGTTTTTCAATTCTTATCTGGGAAACGTGCACAAAAAGGCCGTCAGGGAGAGGATGCATCTCGGCCAAACCGGGGAGGAGGACGTCGACTGGCCGGGCGGCAGCTTCAATGGCGGCGGCAGCCTGTGGCTGCGCCGGGTCAGGTAATCAGAGGCGATAACCGGCGGTAGGTTTTTTTATAAGTGTCTTGATAAAGACTCCTTAAATAGATAGCATAATAAAAATGCGCATACAGAGCAAACTTACCTTGATCATCCTGTTTATTTTGTTCACGTTCGTTATCGTCATCTCCCTGTTCTATTTCACCATCAACCGGACAACCGTCCTGTTCAATAAAGAAAAGGATACGGTGCTGCTTGGTATTGAATGGGGTAACCTTATCAACCTTACCAATAACCTGCTGATAAACGATTGGAAAATCGATGACCTGGCAGTAATCTGGAAAAAGGCCATTAACGATTTCGGGGAGTCGCTTAATAATATTACCGGTTCCAGGTTGTTGCGGGAGCTCAGCGACGGTATTAATAAAAAGTGCGACACCATTCAGTCGGCCTGGCAGTTGATAGAAAAAAACCTGGAGCAGATCGAAACCCAGTTGGATGCGTATGTTTCAAAAAAGGTAACCTATTCCCAGCGCCCGCTTCTGTTTTTATACGGCTATTATTACACCAAGGAGGAAGAACGGGAAAACTTCTACCAGTTAAGTGAGCTGAACAGGGTCATCCTTAATTTCCAGAAATCACAGGTGATCTTTACCAGTACCCTGACCTACGCGGCCGGAGCCGTCAGCACGCAGATTGAACTTTTGAAAAACCGCTACTTGTTAATCGCGCTGCTAATCTCCATAGTGCTTATGAGTTTTTCCCTGCTTTTTTCATGGATCTTCTCAACCCGGATCGCAAGCAGGATACGCCTGGTAGGCAGCTCCGTGGAACGGGTTTCCACAGGCGACTTTTCCACGAAACTCAATATCAAGACAAACGATGAGTTTGAGGTGTTGTCAAATGATTTTAACAAGTTTATTAAAGCGTTAAAGGACAATGTGGAGTCGGTGCTCGATTTTATGTCCGATATTGATGCGGCCGTCTCAAACCGGCTTAACATACCCCGCCTGCTGCAGCTTATCGCGGACTCCGCGGTTGACGACACGAACGCTGACGCGGCCGTTATCCTGATGCTGGACGAAGAAAAAAAATTCCTGAAAATTGAGGCCATCAGCGGTAACGACTCCCTGCCCTACAAACTGCCGGAAACCATTAAAGCAAAGGAAAAAGACGCGGCGGATTACTTTAAAACCATGCGCATCGAAACCGGAAAAACCATATTCGGCGAGGCCGTGGAAAAAGACACCACGATTTTTATCAAGGATAATACCATACAACGCAACTCCAACCAGGATATTTTCGACGACAATTCGGTTAATTCCATAATCGCGGTCCCACTTAAGGTGCACCAGAGGATTTTGGGGGTCATCTCAATCCTCTCAACGGGAAAGGATTCTTTTTTAACCGATCTGGACTTTACGCACCTGAAGGCGTTCGCCGATTACGCGGCCATCTCCATCGAAAACCTCCTGAATGAAATGAAGCTGCAGGCCGGCCTGCTGGACACCATTAAAAAAACACCCCACAGCCACAGAATTATCAACAAGGCGCGCATCTACCTGGAAAGTAATTACCAGTATCAGTTGATGGTGGAGGATGTGGCGCGGGAAATGAGCGTAAGCGCCTCCCATTTTAAAAAGATCTTTAAACGTGACCTGGGGTACACCTTCAGCAATTATCTGAATATGCTCCGCATACAGAAGGCAAAGGAACTTTTACTCAAATCCAGGAAGTCCATTACGGAAATCGCCTTTGATATCGGGTATAATGACTCCAATTACTTCAGTACGGTCTTTAAAAATGTGGAAGGCGTCTCTCCGCGGGAGTACAGAAAAAAAGTCAAAACCGAGCCGCTGCATTATTTTTATAACAAAAAAAACCAGCCAGAATAATACAATATCAAAGAAATTCCGGATACAAATTCCAAGAACCGTATAATTTTTAAGATATTTTACATCCGAAATTTAAGGATTTAAACCCCGAAAAATGTTTTCATGTGACAAACGAGAATCATTCGCAAAGGAGATTGTGAAGTGAAAACAGGTCCGGATACGCAAAATGAGATCGGCGCATTGGAGCCGCATATTGCAATAATAAAGAAAAGCTACGGCAGGGCAAGCCTGCTGGAACGATTTTTACATTCACGCGAACTGGGTGTTTTTATAGCCCTAATAGTAATTTGTGTTATAATGAGTCTGGCCAATCAATTTTTCCTTAAACCGCAGAATATCTTCAATATTTTACGCAGTATGTCCACCATCGGAATCATGGCCATCGGGATGACCATGGTCATTATCACCGGCGGCATCGATCTCTCGGTGGGATCATTGTTGGGCGTATGTTCCATGCTCACCGCACGCCTGATCTTTATAGGCCTGCCTCCGTTTTTATGCCTTGCCCTGGGAATACTGTTCGGCCTGGGGCTCGGCATTTTCAATGGAGTGGTTATCACCAAGGTACGGGTAACGGCGTTTGTCGTCACATTGGGCATGCTCAGCATGGCGCGCGGCCTGACCTTCCTGCTTTCTACCGGCATCCAGGGCACCGTATCAAGCAATATCCCCATGCCGGACAAGGCGGTTAATTTCCTGGGCGACGGGTATATAGGACCCATTCCCTTTCCGGTGATCGAGCTTTTTATCCTGGCTGTCATCTTCAGTTTGTTTTTACGGCATACGGTGCTGGGCAGGCAGATATACGCCACGGGCAGCAATATCAAGGCCGCCCAACTGTCGGGCATAGACGTGGACCTGGTAAGGATATTCACCTACGCCTTAACGGGCGGACTGTGCGCTTTGGCCGGGATCATGACCGCCGGGCTGTTGGGTACGGCCGCCACCAATTACGGGATGGGTGAAGAGCTGAATGTGATCGCCGCCGTGGTAATCGGGGGCGCCAGCCTGATGGGCGGGGAAGGCACCATCAAAGGCGCGATGATCGGCGCGGCCATTATGGCGGTAATCAGAAACGCGTTTGTGCTGCTGAAACTTCCCATTTACATGCAGACATTGACCATCGGGGCCGTAATCATCCTGGCTGTGGCCACCGATCGTTTACGGAAACATACGGGAAATTTAACATAAAAGGGTAAACATAGGATCGTAGATCCTATAAGATAAAAATAAAGGAGGAAAAAAATGAAGTGTAAATCAGAGAGTATTTGTCTATTTACTCTCCTTTCAGTCCTGGTGATAGGCCTCATGCTTCTGGGAGGATGCGGAGCCGCGGCAAAGAAAGAACTCCCCGCGCCGCCGGCTTTCGACAGCGTGCTGGCCGCGCCGCCGGATGAAGGAAAGGTTGCGCCGGTTGATAAAAAACCGGACAAGCAAATCAGGATTCTGGTAATCGGGCTTGAGAATAATCCGTTCTGGATTCCCGTGAAACAAGGGGTCATGGACGCGGCAAAAGAACTTGCATCCAAAAACTGTGTGGTAGACTGGGTAATCCCCGGTGATCAGCATACAACCGATGTTTTCGGCAACGCCATAGATGCCGGGGTGGCGCAGGAGTATGACGCCATCGCCACAATCGCCGGTGAAGAGGGAATTGTTCCCTTTATAAACAGGGCGGTAGACGCCGGTATCCCGGTGGCGACATTCAATTCGGAAACCGCCGCCCCGAACAAGCGGGTCTTTTTCGTGGGCGCTAACAGTTATTTGCAGGGAGAAGCGGCTGCCAAGGCCATGATTGAATCATTGGGCGATAAGGGCGGAAAGGTCGCGATCATCACCGGATTTTTCGCGGTTGAAGCCCACGAGCTGCGCAGAAAGGGCTTCGTGGACTATATTAAAAAGAATGCCCCGAATATCCAGATTGTCGGAGAAGTGGAAAACACCGATAAGGCCGACATTGCCTACACGCAGGCCCAGGATTTCATGAATTCGAATCCTGATCTGGCCGGGATATACGTCACAGCCGGCGGGCCTTTCGGGGCAGCATCAGCGGTTGAAGACGCCGGCAAGGGCGGAAAAATCAAGATCATCTGCTATGATTTTGTGGATGAGACCATGGCATTCGTGAAAAAGGGAGTGATCTACGGTACGGTCGGACAGGATCCTTACGCACAGGGTCATGACCCCGTTATCAGGTTATACAACTACCTGGTCGGCGGAGTGGTACCTCCGGCAGGGTTGCTCTATACCCGGGCTGATGTTGTGACTAAAGACAATATGGCGCAGTTCGGGTTTTAGAGGGTTTTTCAAAATACCTCCTAATTAATCCAAGGATACCGGTTTACACCGGTATCCTTGGTCTATAAAAGGATGATTGATATGAATACCGGTTCAAATGACTTGATTTTAAATATTGAAAACATATCCAAACATTACGGGAGTCTGGTCGCTGTTGATAATGTGCATTTGAATCTGCGTTACCGGGAGGTCCATGCCGTGGTGGGCGAGAACGGGGCCGGTAAATCGACATTGATGAATATCTTGGGCGGAATCATCAAACGTGACGCGGGAGAGATCGTCTACAAGGGCGAACGCGTGGAGTTCGATTCCCCCATCGATTCCATTAAGGCCGGTATCGCCGTGATCCACCAGGAGCTTTCCATGCTGCCGTCCCTGAATGTTATTGAAAATTTGTTTATGGGGCATATGGATTCCAGGTTCGGTTTTGTATTATGGAAAACGCTTGAAAAAAAAGCGCTGGCCCTGCTTGGCCAAGTTGGTTTGAATATAAATCCGTACACACTGGTAAGTGAGTTAAGCATTTCAGACCGGCAGCTGGTGGAGATCGCCAAAGCGCTTGGTTTAAAGGCGAGTCTGATTATTATGGATGAACCGAATTCATCATTAACCAAGAGCGAAACAGAACAGTTATTCAAGGTGATCCGGGATTTGAAGCAAAGCGGGGTCTCCATTTTATACGTGTCGCATAAAATAGACGAGGTGCTGGCCATATCCGATCGGATCAGCGTGTTGCGTGACGGGCATTACATTGGGACCCTGGATAAAAAACAGGCCACTGTTGATAAGGTGATCAAAATGATGGTGGGCCGTGAGCTTGACGGCGGTGATATGTACGGGAACCGCGAAAAAGGCGAGGTTATGCTGGATGTACAGGGCATTACGGGTGAGCAGTTTACAAACGTAAGCTTTACCGTACGCAAAGGAGAAATCGTCGGCTTATCGGGCCTGGTGGGCGCGGGACGGACCGAGGTCGCAAACGCCATCTTCGGGCTTGCCCCCATCTCCGCCGGCAGCATTCTCTGGTATCAAAAACCCGTACAGTTTAAATCTCCCATCGAAGCTATTAAAAGCGGCATTGCCATGGTACCGGAGGACAGAAAAGAGCTTTCTTTGTTTACGCAGTTGTCCATAGGCCTGAATATGTCGATCACCCAACTTTCGCGAAAAAGCAAAAACGGCATCATCAATCCCGCCAAGGTAAAGGCATTGATCAAAAGGTTTAGGGATTTATTAAAGATAAAGATGGTTTCCGAGGATTACCCGGTTTCCAGCTTAAGCGGCGGCAACCAGCAGAAGGTGGTGTTGTCACGCTGGCTTGCCACCGATCCCAAACTTCTAATACTCGATGAACCCACCCATGGTATCGATGTGGGGACCAAGGCGGAAATCTACAAACTGATGCATAAATTGACCTCGGAGGGCATCAGTATTATTTTAATCTCTTCCGAACTCCCTGAAATCATATTAATGTCGGACCGCGTGGTTGTACTGCATGAAGGGAGGGTAACCGGAATTTTAAACCGTGACGAGCTTACCGAGGATAAGATAATGACCTATGCCACCAACGGCGTGCGGACAGGAAATTAGGCATATACCCGCATGTCCTGTCCGCCGTTTCTTAACCTCCACGGCCCTGTATAGCCGGGATATACGGGCCCGGAGGTTTTTTAAGATAATACGCGTTCCCATACCTAGTCGGTCACCGCGTTTCCGCCTGTAAAAAATTTATCCGCGGAAAAAGGTCCGCTGGCGTTTCCGCCCGCATTCACCGAATAGACCGATTCACCGGCCGAACCTGTTGCGGATTTTACAATTTCAATCACGCTTACTTTAGGATAGTCCGCCGTACCCTTTACGAAGCCTATGACCAGTAAGCCGTTTTTATCCGCAGCGGCCTCGAACTCCTTTACCACCACCTTGTACCGGCCGCCGGTGTCGGCAATGATATCATAGTTTTCCAATATCGGTTTGTCTCCCAGTTTCACATTAAAACAGCGCCTACCGGCACTTGCATGATAGGTCTCACAAAAATGCAACCTGATCTTATAATGTTCCCCCGGTTTGAGTTCCGGAAAAGCATAGGAGAACTCGCCCCAGCGTTCGGAGTCATATACTTCCAAAGGCGCGGGACGTTCGACCCCGGATACATCCAAAAGCGATTTTGTGTCTATCCGTTCAAGCTTGAAGGTAACGGGACGCAGTCCGTCCGTACAGCAAGCCACAGCCGTATTGGTCTGTTTCATCCAATTTTTAAAAATCCCATGGTTGAATTGCCCTCCCGTATAAACCGCCAGCGCCATTCTTGAGATATCATTCCATGCCCATTGGCAGAATCCCTCGGGCGCGTTGATACCGGTTATAAATTCCTGCCCTTCAGTGAAAAGCTCACACATCTTTACATCCTGGTTACTGAGAGTTTTCACCAGATCGGTGTGTAAGGCCCTTTTTAATACCGTAATTTTTAATGCTATCATGTTATCCTCCGGATTTGATCATGACGTCCAGCATCATGCTTTAATTGATCATCGGCTAAAATAAGAATATATGCTATTTATTTAGCATATATTCTTATTTTAATCAAGCCGTAAAATTTCACCGGGGATTCCGCAGCATGGCCCAGTGGCGTTTTCTCGTTCCCGGTATTTCATCGATTTCCATCACTTTTTATCTAAATAATCCAAAACGGGTTTCAATAATTTATGGGCATGCCCTTTCCCCTGCTCCTTTTTATCGACGGCAATCGACAGCAGATACCAATGCGCCCTGTTTGCATATTTATGGTGTATCTCTTTTGAATAATCGCCGTATTTTTGAATTCTATCGATTATTTTCACATCCAATGGTTTTTTTCAAATTAAGGCCGCCAGCCCTAATAAACATAAGGGGGGTGGTATCAACCCGTTTGGGAGGCATCCAGATACCGACACCCTCGATATTCTCGCTTGTTGTTAATACAAGCCCGTACAAAAACCCTATTTTAATGGAGTATTCATGAAGGTATTTTACCTTGTCATAATCATATTCATCCGAATCCAAAAGGTACTTTAAACAGGGGTCTTCGGAAAACGCGCCGCTTAATAATGAAACGACCTGCGGTATTTGTTTTTTATCAAGGTGTTCAAGTCCGTTAAAATTGATTTTTTTCATTGTTTTCAATCCTTTTCTTCTTTAAATGGCCTCTTGCCGAACGATCTGCGGCCCGAGGGGAGGCGGGCCCCAATTGGACGCAGGCCCAAGGGGATGCGGCCGTATGTCCGGGAAATCATCTTATCAGGTCGATGGATACTATGATCCACTTCTCATTGTACTTTTTCAACCTGATCATATAAAAAAACGTATAAGAAATCCATATCTCATCTGTTGAAAATCCAAATTGCTTAACACATCATACTGTTTGTCAATTGGCTTCGGGGAATAGATACACGATGTAAGAATAAAAAAAATACTATTTTATACATTATCGGTTTCCCAAATTCGGTCCTCGACCGGTTACAGGCCGTTCCGTTTTGCGTCTATTTATAATAGTTTCCTGAAATAAACCGCCGATTCCTCATAATTATTTTTTTTATAAAATCCGGCGGCCCTTCTGGTGGCCAATGCTGTCAGTTTGCAATTATGATTTTTGGACCAGGTTTCAAATTCTTTTATTAATTTTGATCCTATACGCAAATTACGAAAGTGTTCATCCACCATTAGTTCTTCCAACCATGAGACTTTTCCGTTTGCGTAAAAAGTATCATGGCATAACCCCAAAGAATATCCTATAACCTTATTGTCCGTTTCCGCAATGGCAAGCAGAAAATTATCATTCTTTACTATATTTGAGAAACTCAATTTAAATGAATCCAATGCTGGTTCGAATGAAGTAGAAAATTTTAGCACTAAATTAAAAATCTCATTTAAATCGGATAATTTTGCTTTTCTGATTACTATTTCCATAAAAAATACTCTATTCGCGTCTCTTTGATGTGTCAAGGCGACATAAGGGAAAGCGAAGGCAGATGCATAGTCGACAGGCGCCGATGTATGGCCGACCCGAACTATATACGGTCCCTTATCCCATATCAACGCCCGGCCAGTGGCCGATCATCGCCCGGTCATCTTTTCCAGGCTTTCCGGGTAGCGGGCCCCTTCAATCCTGATTTCGGCCGCGGCGCTCTGGATTTCACCCAGGTCGTCCGGCGTAAGCTCCACGTCAGCCGCCCCCAGGTTTTCTTCCAGGCGCTTCAGTTTTGTGGTGCCCGGAATGGGGACGATCCACGGCTTCTGGGCCAGCAGCCAGGCAAGCGCGATCTGGGCTGGTGTAGCCCCCTTACGATCCGCAATCCGCGCCAACAGGTCTACCAGGGCCTGATTGGCCCTGCGCGCCTCAACTGTAAAACGCGGTATGGCCATGCGAAAGTCGTCCTTTTCGAATTCGGTGTTCTCATTGATTTTCCCGGTGAGAAATCCCTTGCCCAGCGGGCTGTACGGAACAAATCCGATTCCGAGTTCTTCAAGCGTCGGCAGCACCTCGGCTTCCGGACCCCTGGTCCACAGCGAATATTCGCTCTGCACCGCGGTTACAGGCTGCGCCGCGTGCGCGCGGCGGATGGTCCCGGCGCCCGCCTCGGAAAGCCCGAAATGTTTTACCTTCCCTTCCCTGATCAAATCCCGTACCGCGCCGGCCACGTCTTCAATCGGCACCTCCGGGTCTACCCGGTGCTGGTAAAACAGATCAATGGCCTCGACCCGGAGCCGCCCCAGTGACGCCTCGGCCACCTCCCTGATGTGCTCCGGCCGACTGTCCAGCCCGGTCCAGCGCGAGTCCCTCTCGGGACCCGGTTTGAATCCGAATTTGGTGGCGATCACCACCTGCCCGGCAAAGGGGGCCAGGGCCTCGCCCACCAGCTCCTCATTGATGAACGGGCCGTAGACTTCGGCGGTGTCGAAAAATGTAATCCCGAGTTCCACGGCCTTGCGGATAAGGGAGATCATCTCCTTCCTGTCAGGGAACGGTTTGTAGGAAAAACTCATTCCCATGCAGCCCAGCCCCAGGGCCGAAACCTCAAGGCCGCTGTTACCTAATATACGTTTTTTCATTGTTTTATCCTCTTTAAATAATATACAAAGATGGGTCATATTCTCCCATATAAAATAATAATGGTTTTTCTTTAAAATGCGGTATATTTCAGACGCAGAGGGTTGCTGATAATGCAAAAAGGGAAATGGATTTTTCTAACGGTTTCTATCCCATTTATTTGTGTCAGCATTTATCCGTATAATAATGATGATCTGGAGAGGTTAAGGAAAACCCTCTCCTGTTCATACTGCGATCTTAAAGAGATCGATCTCAGTAACCTGGATTTTTCGGGAATATCGTTATTACATACCGATCTCAGCCATTCCAATCTAAGCAATACAAAATTCGTCGATTCCCGGCTTGAGTTTACTGACTTAAGCTTCTCATTGCTTGTCAGGACTGATTTTACCCGCGCTGATATAAACTCTTGTCAAATTACGGAGTCCGATCTTTCATCCGCGGATTTTTCTTCCGCCCGGCTCAGACAGGTTGTTTTTCATAAAGCAGGCCTGAAAAAAGCGCAGTTCCGCTTTGCCCGGGTGGTAAAATGCGTGATCAAATATTCGGATCTGAGGGATTCGAGTTTCTTCAACTCCGATTTGCGCTACACGGATTTCAGTTTTTCGGACCTCCGCGGTTCCGATTTACGGGGCGCCGATCTTACCGGGGCCGAACTGGATAACACGAATCTACGCGATGTTATTACCGATAGCAATACCGTCGGCCCTCACGGGGAAAAGGGTTACACACCATAATGAAGAATATAACGATGGCGAACAACGGTCACAGGATCGATTACCTTGACAGCCTGCGGGCGTTCATTATTATTATCGTGGTACTGCACCATGCTTTACTGGCATACTCCACGGCCGCGTCCCCTTCCTGGTACGTGGCCAATCCGGAAACAACCATATTTGTCGACGGCGTTATCCTGATAAACGACATTTTCATGATGCCCGCCATGTTTTTTATCGCCGGTTTTTTTGTGCTTTTATCAATGCGCCACGGCATTGCTTCCTTTCTTAAAAAAAAGATCTTAAGGATCCTGCTGCCCCTGTTAGGCGGGGTATTCCTCCTTGTATCACCGTTCATATCATATCTGGGCCACATGGCCAGAGGAGATTACACCTTAGATTTTTTCAGCTATTATTTTTCAGTGTATCTTCCGCAGGAGGTTGAGCCGCACCACCTGTGGTTTCTTTCATTTTTATTTTTGCTCTTCCTGCTTTGCGTCCCGCTTTTTATCATCAGGCAAAAACTGAGTGGGAAGCCGGCCGGCGAGAAGACGCGCGGGGAAAGCGGCTCGCCTGTATTTTTTCTTGCCTTCGGTTTTGTCACGGCGCTTTTATATTTTTCGGCCACTGTTTTTATTAATGACGGGTATTGGTTCGGAATCGGGGGATTCTTTGCGTTTCAGGTCACCCGCGCGGTTTTTTATGTATCCTATTTCTTTCTGGGAGCGGCCGCCTATAAGCGGGACTGGCTTGCGGGAAACCGCATCTACAGGCACGGCCGGCTTTATGTTTTTACGGCGGTTTTTTTAACCATGCTGATTATTATCTTCAGGGCGCTGGCTCCAAATCCGGGAGATATTGTTGTTAAACTCATCAACGCCCTGCTGCATTCGTATGTGTGCCTGGCCTGGCTGCTTTCCCTGTTATTTATTTTTCACAAGGCGGGTGAGGCGGGCAGGCGTCTGCCTGGCTTCCTTGTAACCAATTCTTACAGGATCTATGTCATTCACGCCGTACCGGTGATCGCCGCGCAGCTGTTGCTGGTTGAATTGGATGCGCCCTTGTATATAAAAGCCGCGGCCGTATTTTCGGCCGGTTTGGGCATCAGTCTCCTGCTAAGCATACTCATCCAAAGAGTACAGGTATTGGTTGCTCCCGTTATCAGGGGAGGTACAAACCACGGATAAATCCGAACAAGCCGCCGCCGCACCGAATAATACAGTAAAATATAAGCGATTAATACTATATTTTTATGGTCAGGCGCTTCGCCCGGCTTAAATAATTATACATATTTCTTTACTATGGATAATGAATCCTCAAATACTTCCTTCCCGATCTTTTCATTAAAAACGACTTCTTCCCAAATATATTTACTTGGCTTTTTATCATAAGAAATAATTGCGCCCGATTTAAAAGGCAGGTTATTTTCCGTCATGATCCAACCTGCTGTTCTCCCGCTGCGACCGGGACTTGATGTATCCGGCAAAAATATACCGACCGGCGGCATGAGAAAGCGCCATAAAAACCGCATAATCCCGTTATGATCCCGCGCCAATCCTGTTCCGGCCATCAATCCCGGGTCAAGCATAAAAGAGGAAAACGTGCTGTATCTTCTCGAAAACTCTACTACGGTAATTGTATTTAAAAGTTTTGACGTGGCATATCTGTCACGATTTAATTGTGAAATATCCTGAGCATTGCCCGATCCTGCCGCAAGCTCCGCTATTGATGTGTATTGAGCTCCCCTGAAACCGAACATTTTGGCAAGAGGGTGACGGGGATCATGCGTTCCGCTGCCGATGAATAACACGCGGCCGTTCCCCAGGTGTTTCTCCATTCCGATTGTCAAAAGAAAAGCCGCCAAATGGTTGACGGCAATGGTTTCTTCAAAACCGTCTGAGGTGAAACTGTTTTTTGACGCAAATTGAACACCGGCGTTATTTATCAGGCCGTCAAGCTTAATATTCCAGTTATTGATAAATTTTTTTATATTTCTCAAGTTTGAAAGATCAAGTTGTACCGCAGAGACGTTTTTCCCCAGTGCTCCAGTAATTTCATTTCCTTTATCAACATCCCTGACAGCCATAATGATGTTTACATCTTGCTTCAAAGACAAATTCTTTACGATCCGCAGTCCCAGCCCTTGTGTCGCTCCCGTTATAAGAATGGTTGGCAAAATAATACCTTATTTCGGAAAAAAATTTTTCAATTCAGGCAAGTATTCAGCTATTTGCTTTTATTATATTTAAGGCCAGATCAGTAATTTCGTCAAGTTTCATCTGACACTCCCTCACATGCCGTTCCATCGAACAGTATTCTATAATA
The DNA here is from genome assembly GCA_964638895.1 of uncultured Spirochaetaceae bacterium. GTDB lineage: Bacteria > Spirochaetota > Spirochaetia > SZUA-6 > RPPD01 > JAFGGG01. The sequence goes on from CAZWYY010000018.1 coordinate 54,990, forward strand.
TCAAGTTCGATTTTCGCCCATGCAATAAAATCCTTAAACATGTTTACAGTGGCTTCCGCGGTTTGTTTATGCTTATACGCAATACATAACACCACATGCTTGCCGTGTAATACCGGGATTGAATCATCGGGTCCGAGCAGCGCCGTCATGCGATCAATCAATAATTTCATCTGCGCGGCCATGTGCCACCAGAATATTGGTGTGGCGAACACAATAACATCAGCTGTTTCAAATTTCGGATATATATTCTGCATGTCATCGTCAATCACGCAATGCCCGGAAGAGCACTTAAAACATCCCCGGCAGGGACCTATCCGCATGTCATTCAGATCGAACCTGTTTATTCGGGCGTTCGCGTTCGGGGCAAAGTTGTTAATGAATGTTTGAACCATGGTGGCAGTATTTCCGTTGTTATGCGGACTGGCCTGCAGGATTAAAATTTCCATAGTGATTTGCTCCTTATTTTTATCAAATTATACCAAAGGTGTTTGACAACCGTATGTCATATTTAATGCAGTGAGAATGGTGTGGAGGCTTACAAAAACTATTTATGGGCGCCGGCCCCTATAAGCAGTTGTGTCATTTCTTCCTGCGCCTGCCCTTCCCGCGCCATGGAAAGCGCGGTTTGTCCCTTCTTCCAGCCCAGGTTCACACCCTTGAGGTTGCTGTCCGCCGTGGTTACGGCGTTCACGTCCATACCCGCGGCGATAAGCAGCTCCGCGACCTCCGTGTGTTTGTTGCCGATGGCCTGTATAAGCGGCGTATAACAATTCTTTTCACTTTTGGTATCCAGTTCGATGCCATTTTGAAGCAGCAGCCTGACCACTTCAAGATGTCCGTATTTGGCGGCCCATGTCAGGGCCGTGGCGCCGTTTCCATCTTTGGTGTTGATATCCGTTCCCGCCTTTAAAAGTTGCTGCACCTTATTCAGGTCTCCGTCCTTGGCGGCCCGGATAAACTCAGTCCCGGTATCGGCCCATACCGTAATGCACAAAGTAAATAAAATAATTAATAATGAAATACTCTTTTTCATGACAGACTCTCCATTATGCTTTGCTTCATGGTTTGCTAAAGAGTCTTCATTATTTTAATTTCATTTCGAAGCCTTTAAAAATCCCCGGGCCAGCATGACGTACCAGGCAAGAGCGGCAATCCCGCCGATCATGGCGAAAATCATGGCCGCATCAAACAACGCAGGGAAAAACGATGATACTATTTCAAAAATCAACAGGAATCCGAAGGCGATAATCCCCATCCAACCGGTTATTTTGTTAAATACCTTGCCTTTTAAGATAACAATACAGATGAAGATATTGGCCAGCTCCGATAAAAAGAAGCCGGGGAAAGTCCCCGGAGTATGGCTGGCGCCCCTGGCGATTAGGGCCTCTCCCGCCGCTTTTAACATAACCCGTTGACCTTCCGAATCAGACGCCAGATACTTTTTGCTTAAGGCCAACATCGGGAAAGCGCTATTGTCCGCCATAAAAATAACATAAGCCGCCAGGAACAGGATAAGGCTGAGCCCGGCGAAGGCGCTGTTTTCCTTGCGATGCAATCCAAAAAGAGATAAAAATACCGGGATTGTCAGCGTAGTGGCGATGATATTGATAAGGCCCAGATTGCGCATGGCCATAAACCGGTTTTGTTCGAACAGATCAAACCAGCCGGTGATGGTCGACGTATCCACCGTTGCTTTTGATCCGCCGGGTACCGCGGTCAGGAGAATCTCCGCAACCATCACCGCCAGGGCAGCAATGGCGCATACCGCCCCGATTCTATAGAGTAGTTTCCACCGTGATTCGCTAAGATTTAATTCCATTGGATCCTCCTATTTACGTCTCTTTTCCTTTATCTAATAGTTCAACCCGCCGGTGCAGACGACATTTTGTTCCCCTGCGCTGATTTCACCGATTATATAGGAATCTTCCCCATTCTCCGCCAGGTTGTTGATAAGATAATCCACATCATTTTTATCACACACAAGAGCCATGCCGATCCCCATATTAAATGTCCGCAGCATCGATTCATCCGCAATACCCGATTCTGATTTAATACACGCAAATATTTCCGGGATTTTATAAGCGTTAAGATCTATGTTCGCGTTTTTATCCGCAGGCAAAATCCGGTTCAGGTTCTCTTTAATTCCCCCGCCGGT
>CAZWYY010000019.1:0-56368 GCA_964638895.1 uncultured Spirochaetaceae bacterium
AGTTAAAGCATATCATAGAGGAGCACATGGGCGATTGGACGAATATCGCCTTCGGTTCAATTTATTTCGCCCTGAACAAACTCAAAGCTGAAGGGTTTGTGGAAATGGCCGGGGAAGAGAGGATCGGCAACCGGCCGTCGAGATGCGTCTATAAGATTACCGATAAAGGTAAAAATGAATTCCTGGCGTTATTGAGGGAGTCATGGAGCAACTATGAACGTGAGTATCATTCCCTGGACATCGCGCTGGCCTTTTGCGACGCCCTTCCCAGGGAAGAAGTAATCGGCTATCTGACACAGCGTATTAGTCTTATCGAAAGTATCTTACGCCATATCGAGGAGCACGGCCGGGAACAGACATCCCGGCCGGAGGTGCCGAAGATCGCCGGCGCAATTTTTTCGCATTCCATGCACCATTTTAAGGCCGAACTTGACTGGCTGAAGGAGACCTTGGCGGAATTTGAGAATAATCACTTACCGTAATTTTTTATTAAGTTAATATACAAGTTTGTATATTCTATATTTAATATATTGGAGGAATAACATGGCACTAAAACAACGGATTCCGGAAACCTATGACGGAATCACCGGGGAGTCCGAGGTAATTGATTACGATGGGTTCCAGAGGATGATGCGGGACAAGGGACTGATCGAAACCAATGAGATCATTAAATTCGGGATTACCGCAGGCACGGCCCTGGAGATCGGGCCTGGCCCGGGATACCTGGGGCTTGAATGGCTGAAAAAAACAAAGAATACAAACCTGCATTGGCTGGAAATAAGCGAGGATATGCGGAAGATCGAAATGAAGAACGCACATGAATACCACCTGACGGCAAGGATTACCACAACCGTTTCCGACGCCACAAAACGGTTTCCTTTTGAACAGAACAGCTTTGACGCGGTTTTTTCGGCGGGCTCCCTTCACGAATGGGCGAATCCGGTGCAGACCTTCAACGAGATTTACCGGGTGTTGAAAACGAACGGAAAATACTTTATCGGCGATTTAAAACGAAACGTCAACCCTTTACTCGTTTTTATTATGAAAATGATGGTCAAACAGAAATCCATGAAACAGGGATTGATCACCTCCCTGCACGCGGCGTATTTGAAGTATGAAATAATCGAACTTTTACGGCAAAGCAGATTGAGAGATTTCAATGTTACGGAAAATCCGTTCGGCTTGAGTATCACGGGAATAAAAAACGGGGGGTAATAAATAAAGCGGCTGTTATCTATTATTTCATTAAATATTCTTGTATAAATAATGATGATCAAGGCAAAGCTGATCGGCCGCATCCTTTTTATAACAGTCCTGGTTTCCTTTGACGGTTATATTATGTACTGTTGATACCGCACATATCTACGGTTTCGGATACTCGTTCGGGGGCGCGGTGGTGTGCGCCCTGGCCGAACGCCGCGAGCTGCGGGCGCTTATTCTATTGTCAACCTTCACCTCTCTTTACGACATGGCGATTGCCAACGGGCTCCCGCCCTTTCTGGTGCTTGATCCATTCAACAACTTTGAAGTCGTCAAGCATTATTCGTTTTTTTATAAAACAAAACATGAATTCTGCCAATGATAATAAAAAGAACCCGGAGGAAACATGATGAACAAAATATTACTTATCGGCTCAAGAAGCCTTTTCATCGCCGGTATTTTATTGTTTGCCACTGCCGTGTTTCTTCTTAACTATAATGGCTCTTCTCTTAACTCATTAAAGGCAAAACGCTCATTATTGGATACGGAGTTGGACGAGAAATACAAGGCAAAAACCCTCGATAAGCCGTTTGATTTTTCCAACCTTCTGCCGGAACCCGTAAAACCCCCTGAAGCGGTCGATACCGCGGAGAAGCAAAGCTATGCGAACCGCCTCAGCGAATACCAAGCGCTGGTCAAACAGGAGCAGGAGGATTACGCGGCCCGGGAGAAGAATTACGAACTACTGGCCAGGCAGCAGGACTACCTGAGAAAACTCAATACCTATTATAAAAGCAAGGAAGCCTACAGTCTGCAGCCGCAAAAACGGGAGCTTGATTCCGAGATAAAACTGCAGGAATTAAAGTCCGCTGTGGTCTCAGACAAATATATTTTGCAATACATTGGTACGATTATCATCCTGATCGGAGCGATGGGAATATTGCTGCTGGGTGAAAACTGGGAACGCGCCGCCCTGCTGGTATTCCTGGGCTTTGCCTTCAGAACCGTTGTAGGAATATAGGATACCCCCCTGCAACCCGGATAATAAAGGATAATACATCCTCCTTTTTTTCTTTGCCGAATCAGCAGCGGATAAGTATAGTATATTTATAATTTAAACTTCGGAGGTGTTAAAAATGTTAAAAAACAAAGTAGCTATGCTGATTATTTTTGGTTTTGGCCTCGTAAGCCTGTTATTTGCCTCCTGTAAAACCACACCGGCCACGGGATACGCTTCCGGCTCTACGGCTGAAACAACACAGACAACCATGGTCATCGCCGGCTATACCTTCCAGCTTCCCTCTTGGTGGGATTCGGTCCAGGTGGATGTCCCCACGACACTGAGTAACGAAGACGATGTGCGTAATTATGTGGGACAGCAGTACGGCATGGATACGGGCACCCAAAAAACCTGGAAGCAGGCCCTAAAAACCTGGGCCATTGCCAGCCAGAGGCTGAATATCTTCCCCGTGTACCTTGCCCATTGTTATAAAAGCGGCGAGCAGTTTGAGCGGGCCGCAAAGATCTTTACGGGTCTTTATGCCCTGGCCGACACACAGGGGAAAAATAGGGACTGGTACCGTGTGTACCTCAGTTATAATGCAGCCGAAATTTACGCCCAACTTGGAGATAGCGACAAAGCCAGGGACTGGTTTTCCCGGGCCGCCCAGTATACCGGTTCCAGGGACTCGGCAATCAGCTACTACGCGGGTGTGGCGGCCAAACGCCTGAAATCTTTGGAAAAAAACAAATAGGCGACGTCTCTTCATCCCGGTATCCCGGGCTGTTTTGTAACCGGATAAAAATCGGGGGCGGACCGCGCTTTTTTCTTTACATCCGGCCTTTTTACCGATAAAATCGAGACAGGTCAACAAAAAGGAGGAATCATCGCATGAAAAGAAAGACCGCGTCACCGAAATTTTCCCCTACATTGGCGGTTAAGATCAGCATAGGAATATTCTTTGTATTGATCGGCCTCATGGGCGTTTTGCCGACCGTGCAGGAAAGTGTATTTTCGCTTACGGATCAGTACCTGTACCTGGAGGTTATCTTCGGGGTGGTGGAAATCGCCTGCGGGGCGTTCATTCTGGCAAGCATCTTCACTTTTTTTACTAAAAAAATCAAATATACCATGAGTATGATAATTCTGGTTTTCTGGGGCGCGCGGATTATCCTCACCAAACTCGTCTGGGGATTTCGCCTCACGGCAGCCGGAATCATATTTCTCCCGGATTTTGCCACCTGGATCCTGGTGTTGAGCTGCGAACTGATTATCGCCGCCTGCCTGTGGGTGAATGTGAGATCATACGAGGCTTAATTCACAGTAAGGATAATCCGGAATCCGGGAAATTTCCCCGGACAACAACAGTTTAAGGTTCGTTAAGTAATAGGTGGTGTGTTTAAACACCTCAAAAAGAACGTCTATTTTCATAATATTAAGTCCCGGAACCAGGCGCACCACATCATCAAAGGTAAGCTCCTTGAAGTATTTGTCCGCCCTGACGCGGATGGTATAGAAATAATTTAAAAAAGCCAGTTTGGATCTTGAGTGGAGCGAAAACAGGCGGTCATCAAATTCGCGGGAATCAAAGATCCATTTGTCCATGTACTTAAGCAGCTTTTCCAGGTACAGCCACAGGGGCGTGCCCTCATATTCCCTGAACAGCAGCACGGGATCAAGATCGCGTAAAAAATCTTCTATATCCCATAAAAACATATTGAGTTGGGAATACAGGTTTTGAATCGAATTCTCCCTCTTGGGTTCGGGAGACGCAAAACCCGGACTCCTGTCGCGGGTTTTACCATCCTGTCCGCGGCGGGCCCGGAGGAAAAGGTCATACTGTTTTTTTCTGTCTTTATGCGTCAAAACCTCATAAGCGTTGTGCAGCACCTTGAAATAGCTGGCGGATTCCGGGGAGTTTTTGTTTTTATCGGGATGGTGCCGCAGGGCCAGTTTCCTGAACGCCGATTTAATCTCCTGTTGTGACGCGGTCTCGCTTACATTCAGCAGTTGATAATAATTTTCTCCGTTTTGCATACCTATAAAGCCGGTTTCTATTATACCGGATAATGCATATGAGGGAAAGCGGCCTTAAGAAAGCCTCTTTGAAGAAATGGTTAAAGGATTTAGGTCAGTAAAATAAGGAAAGAGGGCATGTATTCTTTCCTAATTACAAAATATATTAAAAAGCAAATGAAGGACGACGCATATAAGCCCTTTTTTCATTTTTATGTATATAACGCTGTTTTAGCCATGGTCTTCGGTGTTATATTGTTGATAATCCCCTGGATATCATTGCCGTTATTCCTTTTTATCCTGGCCGGTTTTTTTATTGCGGACGGGATTTTACATGTAATCAATATCATTCGGTTTTCACGCGCGCTGCCGAAAAAATGGAGTAGGATTTTGAGAAGCGCGGCCGGTATTATAACCGGCATCATCATTCTTATTATCCCGGGTATTTCCGCCATCGTTTTGCTCTATATTTTGGCTGGCTGGTACATATACGTGGGGATCATAGAAATCATCATCTCCAGCCATTATAAAGAAATTCTGACCAAGCGCCGCTATATCGTCATATTCAGCATGATTTCGATTATATTCGGGCTTTTCCTGGTTGCATGGCTGTATCTTTACCCTGATACGGCCGTCGTGGCCCTGGCCTGGTTTCTCGGCCTCAGTGCCATCCTCTGGGGTCTTGGTTATCTGATCTACCCGCTTCGTTTCAGCAGACTTTTCTCAGGGGATGAACTGTAGCATGACAGGAATTATCACCATATACCTGCCGGGCCGCGCGTACCGCCTCTCAGTCAACCCGGTCTGTTAAAATCATAATACACCTGCTGACGCGTCAGTCCCTTAAAGCCCTGCCTTTCAATTTCATCCGTAAAGTCGCGCCAATCATCCCCGTAATGAGTCAGCAGTATTTTCTGTTTAAACTCCCGGGGGAGCCCGCTTAATTCCTCAAGCGAGGCGTGGATGCCGCCGGTATAAAACTGGCAGTCATGGAAAATCATTTCAAAAGAAAAAAGCGTGTCGTAATCATGCAGCAGGTCCGAATCAAACCTGGTATCCGCGGTGAACAGCACCCTGTTGTCGATTATAATGCCGCAGCTCCAAAAGGAGGACTCCCAACTGTTGGACGTATTAGGAATATGTTTTGTGCGCATAATTTTTAGATTGATCCCGCCGATCTGGGCCTCCATGGTTTCACGCGGATAGCGGTGCAGGTACCTGGGACGAACTATGTTAAAAAAATCGTGAAAGGCCAGGACATCATTCGCATTCTTCTCGTTAAACGCGCAGCCCCCGCGCAGGGACATGTCCCAGAGAAGATGCTGATAGGTCTCATTAATGATTATGTTCGGTTTTGTTTTTGTAATATAACGGTTCTTCAGGATCAGCTCTTCCATGCCGCCGATGTGGTCCGAGTGAGAATGGGTGATAAAAACGTTTTTTATTTCCGTTATTTCCACTCCCAGTTCATACAGGGCCTGCGGCGTCTTGGTTCCGCAGTCCACCAAAAGGTGATCTTCACCCTTTATGATAAGGAGGTTTGTCTGGTAGAGTGTCCTGGCAAACGCGTCGCCTACACCGATAAAAAACAAGGAAAGTCCGCCGGTGTTTTCAAGCTCAAGTTTTTTATCCGCAGGTTCGCGGACCGTAAATATTTCCATTATTCCATTCCCTGAATTGCGTAAAATTTAATAGGATTACGGTAAAGAGTAACCGGCTGTTTTCCGTTTTCTATTGACTGATTTCCGTTTATGGGGAAAAAACCGCGCGGGCGCCGCACTCAAGCCGGTTGGGCTGGCGCCGGATAGCTGCATACCGCGCGGCCGCCTGATCACGGCATGCCGCGCGGCTTGTATATTATCTCAGAAAAAGGGTCTGCCGGAAAAAAGGCAGCGCGTCATCCTTAACCGTACCGGCCCGAATTGTATGACCTATGGGGTAACCCTGGATTTCCACCGGAATCCCCTGTTTTTGCATCAGATCAGCCAGGTACTTTGATCCCTCCGTGATCCATGGAAACATATCGGCCTCACCGTAGACGATCCTTATACCCCGCAGTTTGTGCTCCTGTTGATTGTAGGCCTTAATCCGTGACTCCCAGCCGCCGAAACCGGCCTCCCATTCCGCAAGTACCGCCTGGTCTTCGGTCGAGCCGTCAAGCTTGGGTATTTTCGCTTCCGTACTGAAGGCGGCCGCATAGCTTTCCATAAAACTGTCGCCGAAGCGTTTCCAGATGGGTATGGCGTCCTTTAAACCCTTGTCCGGAACAAAGACGCCGGGGCACAGGGCCCATACTGCGCCGAACAGCTCGGGATGGGCGAGCCCCAGATGCAAAACCCCGAATCCCCCCATGGAAAAACCCATAAGACCCCTACTCCGGCCTGAGGCAAGGGTCCGGTAACGCCGGTCTATAAGCGGCAGCAGTTCCCGGATGAAATGGTCCTCCCACCTGCCCCCGTTTTTGGCGTTTACATAAAAACTTCCTCCCAGGCGGTTGTCTCCGTTTACGGCCACAAGAATAAACGGGGCTTCTGCGCCTTGCTCCATGGCCCCGTACAGCGGCGCCTCAAAACTGAGTAGCTCGCCGGAATCCGCGGAGTGACCATGCAGGTAGTAGATTACCGGGTACCTGTCGGTTGACGTATCGTACCCGGGGGGCAGAAACACGTATATGGTCTTTAATACCGGCTCTTCGGCGTTTTTCCCCGCCAGCGCAAACGATTTGACGGTCAGCTCATCCAGGTGGCCGTCCCGCCTGCTTTCGGAAATCATGGGATCCTGGCCGCAACTTACGGCCAGGAAGGCGACCTCCAACACCATAAATAACCACCTCATTCTTCTTTGTATCATTTATTCCTCCCCTTCCATTCATAATGGTATTTGTGCTAAAATATTAACATTTTATTATTATATAATAATAAAAATGCAGCCGAGCGGCCAGATATTTTTTAACATATTCTTCACTCATGCAGTACCGGGTCATCGACCGTTTATTCCAGGGGAATAATTATTTCAAAGCGCACACCGTTGGCACTGTCAAGCGTGAACTCGGCCTTGAGTTGCTTGAATAAAACGGAAAGGATTTCCATGCCGAAGTTTTTTTTATCTTCCCACTGCCCGCTTTCAAATCCAACCCCGTTATCGGCCACAACAAGTTTCAGGCTCCGGCCTTCCCGCAAGATGTCGATCAGGATCTCCCCTTTGCGCTCGTCGGGAAAGGCGTGTTTCGCCGAGTTCGTAAGAATCTCGTTCAACACCAGGGAGATCAGGGTAGCCTTGTCCGCGGCGATCTGCATCTCGGGCACATCTACATTTTTTTTAAAGCGTATACTATCGGAACGCAGCGTTACAATGAGGTTGTCCAGAATATGATCCAGCATGTGTTTCAGATCCACGGACGCGATCTGGTTATCGGTATACAGCAGCCAGTGGACCCTGGATATGGCCAGTACACGCTCTTTAAGCCCCTCCAGCCTGTCACTGTTTTCTGACGGCCTGTGCAGGTGCAGATTAATAAGGCTGGATATGAGCTGCAGGTTGTTTTTTACCCGGTGGTGCAGCTCCTTAACCAGGTGCGTTTGAGTGGTCAAGGACTGCTCCGCCCTGAGGGTTTGTGCCTCCTTTTGTTCAACTTCTCTTTGAAGCTGTTCCTGCAGCCTGGCCTGGCTGGAAATATGCGTGTTCAGTTTTTTTATCAGCAGTGAGACCCCGTACGAAAGAATCAATGCCACCAGTACAAAATTCACCATGATTACAAGAACCGATTCAAGGCTTTGTTTCCAGTGCAAAACACCCAGTCGGTTGAGCAGACCGAATCCTACAAACGTAAACACAACCAGAAGATTGGCGCCCAGCGTAACACGCGGAGGATAAAAAAGAGCCGTGATAAAAATAAAGGCAAACAGGTACACAATACCGGCCCCAAAAGGTCCGGTGAATAAAAGCAGCAGAACGCCCAGCACATATGCCAGTGCGGACAGACTGAGTATTTTTAAAGTCATATTCACTCGTTTTACCAGGGTAATAAATACTACATAGAAATAGCACAGGGTGTCTAGTACGGCGATTACCCAGATCTTTTCAACTATGGAAAGGTACATGCTGGGCACATAAGCGATAAAACCGACAATACTTAATATTTTGAGTAATGCATTTACGAATTTATGCTTCTCCTGTTCTATGGGTGTGTACTGCATATGTTTATATGATTAATTTTCGCACGATTACCCATTTTTAGCAAGATTATTGTTACAGCAATGCGGCCGACCATATAATACCCGGACAGCTTGTAATATCGCCCCTATCGGGAGAAAGAAAATCTGATTTTTCCTATTTGATCCCTATACTTATAAGTACGGCAAGAAACAATACCCCACGGTATATTCGGGAGGAAAATATGACAAAAGCGATTTTCTTTGAAGAGGCCTATAAAAAAGGCTTAATGTCTGAAATAACCGACGGCTATATTCTCTCAATCACCACGCCGGACGTAGAGGATGTTCAGAAAAAGCTGGATCCATTCCGACTGGAAATGGTCAACTTCAGCGGCTTAAAAAGCATTTTGCCCTTAAACAACGGAGTCAAATTTCAGGCCCAGGGAAAAAAGATGTACACATTGATAGAACCCGCGAATTTCCCCCGAAAATATGAAGAACCGGCTTTGCGCCCCACAGGATCTACGAGTCATATGCCCTTCAGGTTCGACGAGTGTGAAACCTTCTTTACCAGGGATTATAACTACAGGGTTGTTATTCCTCATCAGCCCTATGACTGTCATGATTCATTCACCATTGAGTTCCCCATGAAAGGCGACCTCTGTATTCTCTACGAAATATTCGATAGTGATATTGAAGGAAAGGTAGTGCCTTTCATTCAGGATAACTTTACGCTCGTTCTGAAGGACAGCCTGAGGCTGAGAAAGGCGGATGCCAAGGTCATAGTAGAGAAATTTATGAGTGTGGTAAAAACCTTCGCCGTAAAAGCGGCGTAATACCCCTATTAATCCCGCCGGTATAACTAGCGCGTAGAGTTTTTTCCCTTTAAGTTTTTATAGTCCCCAATCGGCACCACATTAAAAGAAGAAATAACAATGGTATTTAACGGCACTGACATTGAGATTACTTTTGCTCCAAATACTGACGAACTGGAACACGAGGTTGTGAAGGGGCGTATGAGAGAGGAATGATACTTATGAATTATTCGCCTCCGGAGGATCAGGGAGTAGATTCGGATAAACTCGGGAAATTAATCAGTCATATCAAAAAGAACAAACTCGATATCAGAAGTATAATTGTTGCACGGAATGACAGTATCGTGCTGGAAGCATATTTCCATCCCTTCAGCCGGAAGGATAAAACGCTTGTAGCTTCTGTGGTTAAAAGCATAACCTCGGCACTGATCGGTATAGCCATAGAAAAGGGTATTATAAAGGATGAGAACCAGAACATAAGCGACTTTTTCCCGGAAATTAATTTTAAACAAGGGAAAGGTGGAAAGCGGGAGATTTCCATAAAACATCTTCTGACCATGAGTTCAGGGATGTCCTGGAATGACGGTACGGACCAGGCGGAAATGATGGCAAGAAGCGATTGCGCCGGATATGTGTTAAGCCGGCCGCTTACGGAAAAACCCGGTACGGTATTCAATTATAATTCTGGCGGGGCCCATTTGTTGTCCGTAGTACTTACTATGGCCTCGGGAATGCCGACGAGTGAGTTTGCGCAAAAATATCTCTTTGAACCGCTGGGTATAACTGATTTTGACTGGAAAGTCGCCGCGGATGGCGTATCTACGGGCGGAAACCTGCTTTTTTTAAAACCGATCGATATGCTGAAACTCGGCCTTCTGTACTTGCACGGGGGCAACTGGGAAGGCAGGCAAGTTGTCCCCGCCGCCTGGGTGGCGGAATCCACCAAAAACCAGATCAAGCCTCCATGGGACAGGCCCGGGGAAAGCCTTGGGTACGGTTTTTTATGGTGGAACGCTGAAAGTAATAACAAGCCCGGCTATTTCTCCGCGGACGGCTATGGCGGTCAGATAATCGCCGTGGTGCCGGAAAATACAGAAGGTATGGCCGAATTATTCGACGTCTGCCGGGAGTCCGAAAACCCACACGGAACACCCTCCGAAATTTTACCCCTGACAGCCTCCAAAATCTCAAACAAAACCTATTATCTACAGCCTAATGCCAGCAACCTGAAATCTTTGCGACTGGTGTTTACCGATACTAAAGAGGCCGCTTTGACGCTGGAATATAAGGAGAGAATTATAACCATACCCGTCGGTCTGGACAATCTGTATCGAATGTGCCGAGTGCCGAGACTCATAGAAAAGGTTGAATACTTCTATGATTTTATCGGTAATCAGGTTCACCTCACGGTGTTCAGAAAAGAATTCCCCGGAACCGATCTCGATTGTATGGGAACCCTTTCCTCAGAGCATTAAACACCCACCCCCGAATTTACTGTAAAACACGGTTTCACTCTCTTGTCTTCATATATGAGGAGGCAGCGGTCCGCATCCCCCAGCATGCTACCTGCGAAAACGCGCCCGCAGCACCATAAACCGGTTGATGACGTTTGTGGCGGGTTTATAGATAAAAAAATAGCGCAGGCCGGGTGATACCGCCACCTCCCGGATCTCCTTGAATTTGTTATGAAATATCATCAGTATTACCACACGCAATATAAAAGACATGGCAAACACTATTGTAAACGGGTTGAAAAATAAAAAGGCAACCTTCCATTCCCCCAAAAGAAAGGCCATAAAGCCTCCGCAGAGTGAACCCAGGAAGGCGCAGGAGGTGTTTAAAAAGGTGTAATATCCGCTTATCTTGGAAATATTTTCGCGGCGTACCGCGTCAAAAATATAGTTCAGCACAGAAAGGTTAAAACCCGCCCAGATAAACCCGGAAAATATCTGAAGGGGAATCAGCAGATAAAAATTGCGGATAAAAATCCAGGCAAAGGGTAAAAGGGGCATAACCAATGCCGTAACCGTGAGAATGCGATGGTTTCCGTACTTATCCGATAACGGTCCCCAATATGTCATGAAGATAAAGGTAAAAATGGTGGAGGTCATGATCAACACGGTAAACTGTAGGTAGTTGAAACCGAGTTCCTGCAGCAGGTACACTGGAATGAGAGGCGCCATCAGGTTGATGGAAAATGTCATCAAAATCACAAAAAAAACAAAGCGCCCGAAATTCGTAGTTGCCAGCCTGGGAATGAATTTACGGAATTTCATGGGGCTTTTTTCCGCAGGTATCTGCGCCCGGGGTTCATACTGCCTTTTCAGTAGAAAAACACCTGAAAACCGTGCCGCAAAGCCGAAAGAGAACAACACACCATAGGCAACAAGCTCGCTGTGCCATTGCTGGGCCCAGAATAGGCTTAAGCCCGCCGCTAGAATAGCGACAAACTGCGCCACCCCGAGAATCCGGTTTCTTATACCCCAGAACCGTCCGCGAACCTCTTGCGGAACCAGGTCGTTCATCCAGGAGATCCAACCCGGCCCGCCCAGGTTGGTAAAGGTAAGCCCCAGCCCGAAGAACAGAATCGCGAACCACACCTGCCGTGTAATCAGGGTGATAAAAAACACGAAGAGCCAGGAAGAGGCATGAAGCGTGTTGCCCAGCAGGCACAGACCCTTTCTGTGTTCCGTATGGTGCACCAGGAAGGAGCCGAACAACTGGGACAGCCCCACACCGACCTGTCCCAGTCCCTGCAGCAGGCTGACCTGGAACACGGACGCTCCGAACAGCAGGGCGAAGGGTACGATATAATTTTCCGAACTGCCGAACATCAGCGCCCAAAGCACCCCCTCAAAGATAGAGAGCCGCAGGGCCTTTCTGATATTCGGGTCATTGATGTTTTTTACTACATGTTCCACCGTTGTCTCATATATTCGGCAAACCAGGAATACTAAAGTGTTAAACCCTTTGCGCGTCAAAGTCAAGAATTATTGTTCAGGTGTTAAGACGATATTATATCTAAGACAAAAGAAGGGGATGAAGCTTATTGTGGCTGAGGTCTTTGATCCGAGGCAAACCGAGAAAGCTGAAAAAAAGACCGCGGTCGATATTACCTATCACATTACGGTATATAAACCTTATTCTCACATTCGTTTGCAATAGCGACTGCCGGAAAGACAAGGCCGAACGCCTGGCGCAATTATTTGATTAACCTTATTAATATGCCCGAGAGGTGTAGGTGCGCGCCCGTGTTGCCGGGCCCACTATTTTTTAAGACGGCATTATTACCGTAAAACAGGCGCCTTTTTTATAACTGCTGTTAAGAAAAACTCTACCCCCGTGCGCGTTTATGATTGCCCGTGTGATGGCCAGGCCCAAACCCCGCCCGCCGTAGTCGCGCCCGGAAGTCTTTTCACTCCTGTAAAAGCGGTTGAAAATAAGCTCCTCCTCACCCTCGGGCACACCGGGGCCGGTGTCCCTCACTTCCATTCTGACACCTTTATTCACGGCTGCTGCGGTTAACCCGATCTTGCCCCCCTCCGGGCAGAAATCAAGGGCATTGGCCAAAAGGTTTCTGAAAACCTGCTCCATCTTGCCAAAATCCGCAAAAAGGCGGATGTCCCCGCCGGAATCGGCCTCCAAGCGGACATTCTTTTTGGAGGAAACGGCCTCAAACTCTTTCACCAGGCCTTCAAACAGGACGGAGACCGGGAAATCTTCTTTTGTCAGCATAAGCGTATCGGACTCAAGGGCCGAAAGTTCTTCCATCTCCTCAATAAGTGAGGAAAGCCGGGTAACCTTGTTGTACAACTCATCCAGGCGGCCGGGCTCAGGCTTATAAATCCCATCGCGGATCATTTCGATGTTCGCGGCGATCAAGCTCACCGGCGTACGCAGCTCGTGGGCCGTATCGCGAATAAGCCGCTTCTTCCAGGCCTCGGATTTTTCCAAGGCTTCGGCCATGGAGTTGAACTGGGCGGCCAGGAAGGCGGATTCCCCCCTTCGGCCGGCGGATACGCGCACCGAATAATCGCCGCCCGCGATTTTACGCGCGGCCGCGGCGGTCAGGCGGATGGGTGCAAGGAATTTCCTGATGATAAAAAACCCCACGCCGATAAAAAGGGCGGCGGTACACAGGACGATAAGCAGCACCGTCAGGTTTAATGAGCTTAAAAAAAAGAGTTCCCGGCGCGGGATGTACGGAAATATCATCGGCGCGGTATACACATAGCCCACGCTTTGTGTACCGTACCGAACGGGCGCGCCCGGCCGTTCGGCCACATTGATCCGTTTGATCTCCGAACCCACGGAATCGAACAATATCTCCCCTTGCTCATCGGTTAATATGAACTCCACTCGCTGTTCGGTCCCTGGTCCGGGGGGCGGATTCATCCTCTGCATGGGTAAATGGCGACGCGCCATTCTTCCGTGGGCGGACAGGTTTTCCAGAAAACGCTCCACCCCGAGCCAGCTCTGTCCGTTTCTGTCGTAAAAATCGCCCAGCAGGTATGAGATGGCCTGGGCCTGCTGTAAGCCGTTATCGTAGGCAATGGCCCTGAAGTTCGCGGTCAGAAAAAGGTTCACCAGCCCCACCACCGTCAGGTTGCCCACTAGGATGATAATCACGAACACCAGCAGAATCTGGAAGCTTAACGACGGTTTTGCCGAGATTTCCCTGTTATTCATCGCCTAATTTATACCCCTGACCCCAGACCGTAATAAGCCATCGCGGATGCAGGGGGTCGGTTTCCATAAGTTTTCTTAAGTTTTTTATATGGGCGTCTATGGTGCGCTCATACCCCTCGTAGGGATCATCCTGGAAACTTCGTAGTAAGTCCATGCGGGAAAAAACGCGTCCGGGCTGGGAAAGAAACTTCCGCATTATCCGAAACTGTGTGGCCGTAAGATCTTTTTTTTCTTCGCCGACCAGGAGTTTGCGGCTCTGCATATCCAGACCCAGGGTCTTATAACGCAGCACCCCGCCGGGTTGTTCATTCTCCCTGCCCAGCACGTAAGTCCGCCGGATCAATGCCCTGACCCTGGCGCCCAGCTCTTTCATACTGAACGGTTTTGTAAGGTAATCATCGGCCCCGATCTCCAGTCCCAGGACCCTGTCTCCCTCGCCGGAAAGCGCCGTAAGAATCAGGATCGGTACCGCAGACCCGGCCCTCACCTGCCTGGTAAGTTCAAATCCGTCCAGGTCGGGAAGCATGATATCGACGATAATAAGATCTACCGGATTTCTTTTTAACAGTTCCAGTGCGGTCCTTGCCGCGTAAGCCGAAAGCACGGAAAATCCCGAGGCCTTGAGGTAATCACAGATCATTCTGTTGAGTTCCTTCTCATCCTCCACAATGAGGACCTGTCGCTCCACCGCCTGCTCCTTAACAAGGTTCCGGGCCCCATGGCCCGGAACCCAAACATCTTGTAAACATTATCTGCCGAATCTCATGTGTCTGTGATGATGATGAAAATAGTTATCATCGCCGCCGCGCGGTGCTCCCGGAAAATCCCGGGGGGGCTCATAGGTTTTATCACCCACCGTGATTTTTACCGCATGCATGATCTTGTTCGTATCGCCCGTAATCACGGAATCAGTGACATATCCTTCCACCGTTACCTGCATCCCGTTTTCCAGTTTCAAGTCCTTTTCCCTGAACCAGGGGTACATCAGCACATACACCTGGCCGCCGGACCCGAGAACGGGAATCTTACCTTGTTCCACCCGTACGGTTCCACTCACTTCTACGGTTTGGCCGGTGTCACGGTAGCGGAAATATCCGCCGCCGGGAAAGCCGTTGTTCTGATCAGGGTTCCAGGGACCAAATCCGCGGTCCGCGAACAGGCCGGAAGCAACCAACAGCCCGATGGCCGTAAGTACAAGTATTTTTCTCTTCATAGTAAACCTCCTGTGGTTTTTCTACAATACTAAAACCCCGCCGTGAAAAAAGTATGAAAAAAGTGGGTTATTTTTGGTATTTTAAAAAGGATTGTTAAGGACTTTAGTTTTCCAGTATTCCCTTTATGGTATCCAGTAAAAAGGGTATCTTAAACGGTTTGTTGATAAGCGCGTCGCTTACGGCCAGGTCTTTTTCATCCCTTTCCGAAAACTCGCCCGAGTCCTCCAAATGCCAATTCATGGGCCTGCCCGTAATCACAACCACCTTAACCGCCGGATGATCCCTCTTTATATTCTTCAACACCTCGGTGCCCGGCATGCCCGGGATTTTAAGGTCCAGCAAAATAAGATCAACCTCACTTTCGCGCAGCAGTGACAGCCCCTCCAATCCATTGTAGGTGGTCAGGGTTTTATACCCTTCACTCTCAAGGATTTCTGCAAGGTTCTCACGCAGCTCCTGATCGTCATCGATGACCAGGATGGTCTTTTTACTCATGGGGTGCTCCTTGAGGTAAAAAAAGTGTGACGGTTGTACCTTTGCCTTGTACGCTGGCCAACTCAATCTTGCCGTCATGCAGGCGGATCATTTCACGGCACACGGCCAGTCCCAATCCGGTTCCCTTGGATTTGAGGGTAAAAAAGGGCTTGAACACATTCTCAATGTGTTCGGGGGGGATACCATTGCCGTTATCCCTGATTTTAATCACAATATGCCCTTTTTCGAATTTGCCGGAAACACCGATTTTGCCCCCACTGCGCGGCGCCGCCTCCCAGGCGTTCCGGAGCACGTTATTTAATATCTGGTTGACCTGGAACAGGTCTGCGCGCAGCGTTTGCTGTCTCAATGAGGAAACGTTTGTCGAAAGCTCAACTTCCTTATCTTTAAAATTCTCTTTTGTTTCAAGCAGGCAATTATTGATGAGTTCATACACCGGCACATCCTCGTACCGGGGCGGTTTTATCCTTGAATAGCTTAACAGGTTGTCGATGATCTGGCTGCTTTGACTTATTTTCTTGTCAATATCTTCGATGTATTTGGCCAATTCCGGTTGATTCCTCGTTTCCCTTTTTAGATTGTACGCAATAATCCCGATCACGGCAAGCGGATTACGCAGCTCATGGGCCACGGTGGCGGCCAGGGTCCCGATCTCGGACAACCGCTCTTTTTTCTTTAACTCAGCCTGGGCGTTCAGCAACTCATTCGTCCTTTTTTTAACCAGAACCTCAATGGTTTTCTTTTTTTCAAGCTGCGCCCTGGCCGTTTCCAGGTTGAGTTGAGCGTCCTTGACCCCACGAAGATCCGTAAAAATCAAACAAAGCACGGGGGATTCCAGGTAAAGGCTGTTGCAGGAAACTTGTACGGGGATCATCCCGTCTCCTTCATCCCGGAGGCCGATCTCCCCTTTACACCTACCGCCAAGGCCTTTCTCCATCAGGGAGGTTAATGCAGGATGATACTCACTCTGGCAGAAATCGGTGATCTTGCCGCCCAGTATTTTCTCTGCGGGCAGACAGAGGATTTCGGCAAGGCAGCGGTTACAGTACAGCACCTTTCCCCGCGGAGTGATTACGGCAACCCCTTCATTCAGGGTTTCCAAAATACTGCGGTAGGTCTGGTCGGCGCCCGGCAGCGCAAACACCTCGTCACCGCCGGACCCGGCCGCCTGAACCTCATTATTCTCACGCTTACGAATCACCGCCCCGCCCCGCCCGTTTTCCTCGGTTTCGGAGGCATGAATATACTTTTGATGATACGTTTTTGTTCTCATCGCTACCCCACTCTTCTATTTTGTTTATAATGGAAATTCCACGCCTGCGCGCTGACCCCATTCTCGTTTTTTTTGATTGTTTTCTCTCTGTTTTTTTCCAGCTGTAACATTTTCAACTCTGGTAATGCGGCCCGCCATCCTGGTGATGGATGAGCCGTCATCCAGTCTTGACCCACTGGCCCGCCGGAAACTCATCCGCCTGCTGCGGTCGTTTAAGCATACTAAAATAATAGCCACACACGACCTGGATATGGTTCTGGAGGTGTGCGGGAGGACGCTCGTACTCTGCAACGGAAAACTGACGGCGGACGCCGCTCCACTTGAGGTTTTTAACGATAATAGAATTTTAAAATCCAGCCACCTGAAGAAACCGCTGATGATGCAGGGGTGCCCCGTTTGTTTAAAAAACGCCCCTTAATACAGCACGATACTGATCGCGATATTGTTATTATACAATACGGCCAGATCCTGCCGGCCCTCGTAGAGGTAGTACTTGTCCGCTATGCGTTTATGCGGACCGAACGATTTCTCTATGTCGCTTTTTGTTGATCCCACACCGATGGTGTTTTCCACTTTAGGGCTTTCAGCGGCCGCCAGTTCGATACTCACCACCTTCCCGTCTGATATATACAGCTTGGCCTTCATCTCCTTGTAGTACCACACCTCCTCACCGCTTTCATACGCGGCGATATCCGTGGCCTTGCCCCATTGGTCCAGCACCAGTTTCAGAGTCGCACCCACCCGAACACCGTTGACGGCCATGTACTCCTTCTCGGGTTCTTTGGGCATGGGCACGGCTGTCATGGACGAAAGGTGATACGCCCACAGTGAGCGGGATTCGTACATGTTCAGGTAGTCCGCGGCCACGGCCTGCGCGTTTTTCTTGTCTCCGGTTAAAAGCAGCACCAGGGCGTAATTGAGCACCGGGGTGAAATCACTATATACGAACTCAGGGTTGAGCATCTGGGTCACCTTGAGGCGCTGGCGCATGTTCTGCAAAGCGGCATATACCTGCTCGTCCAAGCCGGCAGCCCCCAGAAAAGAGGAATACTCACTGTGATAGTCGGCGGCGAGCTGGCCGAACAGCTCCAACGATTCCTTTTTCATATCCAGCAAAAAATACACCACACCCAGATTGGAGAAGGTGGCGTAGGTGGGTTGCAGCTGACACGCCTGATTGGCCAAAGCCAGGCTTTGCTGTTCATCATTCTTATCCGGAGAGTAGGCCAAAAGCAGGGCGTAATTGGAATAAAATCCCGGATCCACCGCCTGTTTGTACACCTTTTCATAGGTCTCGCGGGCTTGTCTGTAGAGATTTTTATCACCGGGGATTTCTTTGGGGTTGCTTCTCCTGCCGACGGAAAAAACCAGGTCGTCCCTGAACGCGGGAAGATCTATGATACCGCGCAGCTTCTGATCCTTTAAAAAAACCGTGGACAACCAGCGCTTATGGCAGGCCACGGCCCGCGCCTTAAGCAGGTACACATTTGCCGGCGACTTCTTCAGGCCCTGATCCAGGGTGGTTACGGCCCTGTCCAGGTTAATACCCAATGAGATATCGGAAATGGCCTGTTCCAGTCTGGCCGCCCATTTATGCCATTCCTGCCCCTCTGATTTGAACTGGGCGATTCGCTGGTGGGGCGATGGGTGTGTTTCCAGGTAGGTATTAATGGACGAAGCCGGGATACCTTTAAGCTGATCTTGGTGCAGGGCGTTTAAAATCTCAAGCATCGCTATCATGGAATCGGGATTGTACCCCGCCTTCTGCAAAAGCAGGTAGCCGGTTCTGTCAGCCTCAAACTCATTGTCTTGTGTATACTGAATCATACGCAGATCAAGGGATTCAGAAACGGTTTCGCTCAAATCCCAGCCTCTCTTCATGGATTTGAAAGCGTGCCTGCCGTAATAATGACCCAGTTCGTGGGCGATGACAGGCGCGATCAGGTTCTGACGCATGACCTGCAGTTCGGCCGCGGGAATCCGGTCAAGGGTCTTCCCGCTGTAAAGCTCCAGTACCCGGTCAAGGAAGGTGAGAGTGCCTTTGAAAACCACAAACTGTCCGCCAGGGAAGGCCGCGGCGTTAAAATCTTCCGTGTTGAGGATGGAGTACTGAATCTGAAACCCCTTTTCCCCGGAGAAGCGTGAGAGTCGAAGGAACGCGGCCTCCAGGGGCTCCCGCCAGTCACCGGGGGAAACCTCCCCGTACTGTTTGATCATGTTCTCAAACCAGACCTGGCTCTGGCGCAGCATGTACGCCCATATTTCCAGGTCCGTATCTTTGTTGGTAGATTGCGCATAAAGCGCGGCCTGCCCGATGTTCAGAAGCAGGAGTATCGCGAAAACATAAAGAAAGTACCTTTTCATCTGTACCTCCCTTCTGATTGCGTATTAATAAAAGCATATTCACTTTTTACGGCCGCGTCAAGAAAATATATGACGGAACCAGGTTGTCTAAATTAATTATGTTTATTATGGTAAAAAAGAAAAGGTTAGATTAAGTGAGACCATGAACATATTCCTTACCGGCGGTACGGGATTTATAGGCTCCTATGTAGCCGAAGCCCTGCTGGGCGCCGGACACACACTCAGCGTGCTGGTGCGTAATCCGCGGAAAACGGCCAATCTGTCAGGGCAGCACGGCGTCAGTATAATCAACGGCACCCTGACCGATTACAGTATAATCAACGAACATCTGCGGGGTAAGGACGCAGTGGTCCATATGGCGCTGGGCTGGGGGGATACGGCCGTTGACATGTTGAAAAACGACACCCTGCCCTCGGTAGCCCTTATGCAACATGCCGCGGAAGCGGGGGTAAAACATTTTATTTATACCTCGTCCACCGCGGCTTTGGGCCGGCTTTACACGAACGTGGACGAGGAGACAAAAACAAAGCCCATTGATTTTTATGGGGCCACCAAAGCGTCAAGCGAGAACTTCTTGTTCGCGCTGGCCTCCCGCTCCGGATTGCGGGGTAATATCATCCGGCCAGGCTATACTTTCGGTAACCCGGTTACGGAGGGCGCCGTGACCCAACCTGACAGACGTTTTCATGATATTGTGGAAAAAGCCTTACGCGGCCGGGATATAGAACTTACCAGGTATGACGGCACACAGTTTATACACGCCGCCGACCTGGCGAAACTATATACGGCAATCCTCGATTCCGGCGTGAACAAGCAGATTTACCTGGGCCTGGGACGGGAATATATAACATGGGAAGAGATCGCGGTTCAGGCGATTGCATTAGCCGATTCTGAAAGCAGGATAGTACTGCGGGACAAAGACTCTGTGGCCAACCCCCTATATTACCGTGTGAATAAAATAACGCATGACTTTAATTTGGAGTTTACGGCGCGGGACAAAATTGAGGCACATTTAAAGTATTTATACGAGGTGATAAAAAAAACCCGTATGGATAAAGGTAAAAACTGAAAATAATGAGATCGGCTGGTGCCTTAACGGAAATTTTCATATTATGAGTCAAACCCAAATCGACAGACTTTTTATCAAAACAACGAAAGAAAATACCATCGGTGAATTAACAAAACCGGCGGATATCGGGGCGGATGTTAACGCAGGAGATCAGAATAGAAGGACCGCACTGATGTGGGCTTGTCTTTCAGGCCGCCTGGAAATAGTGAAAATCCTCATTCAAAGAAAAGCAAATGTCAATGCAAAGGACTTTTTTCAAAGCAATACTCCCTTAATGGTGGCCAGCAGCGGAAATCATGTGGAGATAGCAAGATTACTCTTGCAGAACGGGGCAAAGGTTAATATACGGGAAGGTGTTGGCGGCTGGACGGCATTAATGATGGCCGCTCATGGGGGCTGTCCGGAAATTGTTAAACTACTTATAGCGGAAGGTGCCGATGTGAATTTGACTGATTTAGGTGACCGATATGGGAGGCTCCACTGCTTTAATGTGGACTGCTGAAAATGGATATCTGGAAACGGTTAAACTCCTTGTTACCGACCTTTTTTTGTATAACTATTCTGATCAGGATTAATACCAAGAATCCAAGGAGAATATACAGCACCCCGGCGGTAACGGCCAGGAACTTGAGTGAGGCGCAGACCGCGGCCAGGACCGGCCAGGCGGCTTCGGCCGAGCCAAACAGAACCTGCAGCAGGGCCAGGTTCTCCGTAGCGTCGGCTAATGCCGCTCCCACCAGCGCCCAGGCCAGGACAATCCCCAGTTTAAGCAGGAACCTGCTCCGCTCAAAAAATCCCCGCGCGACCAGCATACAGCCCAGGCCGATGGCCAGGCCGTAGCAGACAAGGTAAAGATAGTCTAGGCCCAGGTTCAGGGCCGCGACCGTGCGGCCCTCCGTGCCCCACGACTCTATCATGGCCTGGGCGTTATCAAGGGTGAACGCGAACTCATAGGAAAGGATACCCGCGGGCGCCACCCTTGTCATCAGGGGTAGGTCGGCCACATAAAGTACAACCATAAGCGCCAGCATAAGAACCAGGGCGACGGCAAACACCGGCTTTTGCGCGGGCTGATAAATCCAGATAAAAGGATCTTTATAAAACAATGTATCACCCCCTGCTTTGGATGCCGTCGAGATAACCCACGGCCTTTGCGGTAATGTTGGCCGCGTTGGCCTCATCCGTATCGATGTGCATGGCCAAGCGGTAGTTCGGATTTACGCGCACCAGCACATCGCCGAATATCAACTCCCGGTCACCCTGAATCCGTACCCGCACCAGGTCCTTGTCATGCAGGCCGAAGCCCAGGGCCTCTTCCGGCGACATGTGGATATGCCGCATAGCGCAGATTACCCCCTTTTCCAGCACAACCTCGGCCTTGGGTCCACGGATGGTAATACCCGGGCTGTTTTCGATATCACCGGACTGGCGGATTGGCGGGTGGATACCCAGTTTGAACTGTTCGGTCATGGCGATCTCCACCTGGGTTTGGGACCTGACCGGCCCCAGAACACGTACACGGTCTATACTGCCCTTGGGCCCGACCAGCTCCACCTTCTCCTTGCACGCGTACTGCCCGGGCTGGGAAAGCTCATACTCATTCGTAAGCTCATACCCCTTGCCGAACAACGCCTCCAGGTGCTCAGCGGACAGGTGCACGTGATGCGCGGAAATTTCCAGCGGTATGGGCAGGGGTTCTTTTTGGTCTATGATCCTGGACACGTAATTCATGTTCAGGGTACGGATCATCTCCCGGGCGATCATCAACTCCTCACGGGGCGGGACCACCAGCACACGCACTGCGGAGGTGTCGGCCGATATGTCCTTCACCGTGTCGGCGGCCGCGGCCTTCCGGTTTTTTTCCTCGTCGATACAGATTCCCATGCACTGCAGGCCCTGGCAGCTCAGGCTGCGTACCCCCGCGCTTTGCCTGCCTGTGCTTCCGGTAAAAACAAGCACATCCAGACCGCCCATGGCCGCCATATAGGCGCCTATATACTTGCGTATCCCGTAGCAGTAGGTCTTGACGGCCAGCACAGCGCGCTGGTTGCCCTTATCGGCGGCCGCCTCAACCTTCCGCATGTCGGCCGAAACCCCCGACAACCCCAGGAGTCCGCTTTTTTCAGTAATAAGGTTCTCCAAATCCTGTGCGGACATGTTATCGGTCCGCATCAGGTGGACCAGCAGGCTGGGATCAAGGCTGCCGGAGCGTGTGCCCATCAGCAGGCCGTCCACGGGTGAGAATCCCATGGACGTGTCCACGGAGCGCCCGTGATCCACGGCACAAATCGAAGAACCATTGCCAAGGTGGCAGGTGGCGATCTCCAGGGCATTATAGGGGAGCTTCAAAAATTCAGCGGCCTTCAATGACGCATAGGCATGGGATAACCCGTGGAAACCGTAGCGCCGTATCTTCTGTTTTTCAAAATATTCATAAGGCAGCCCATAAAGGTAGGCATAGGGGGCCAGGGTCGAGTGGAAGGCGGTATCGAATACGGCCACATGGGGCTTGTCCGGAAACAGCTTCCGTGCCTCCTCTATGCCGGCGAGGTTCATGGGGTTATGCAGGGGCGCGAACCCAACCAGGGCTTTAATATCCTTAATCACCTTATCGGTTACCATGACCGCATTGACGAACCGTTCGCCGCCGTGCATAACGCGGTGTCCGATCGCGGAAACTTGGTCGGCCGCGCTTAACACCCCGAACCTGGGCGCGATAAGCATATTCAGCATGGCCTGCAGCGCAGCGTCCAGGTCGGCCAGCGGTTCCTCGGCCTTCTGCTCCACGTCCCTTGTCCTGTAACGGTGCGGGGACTTGGTATCCCCGATATGTTCTATGAGGCCCTCCACATTCAAAGCCTCGTTTTCCGTATTGAACAGACCGTAACGCAGCCACGTGCTTCCGCAGTCAAGCACAAGCAGCTTCAACGGCTCTCCGCTTTTAAGCTGCAGCCCGTAAGGGTCCCCGCTTTTTTTCAGGGCCGACGCGGCCAGGTCCCCGTTCCCCCGTCTTTCATAAGTAGAAAGTTCCTTCAGCCGTTCGGAAATCGTCTTGGAGATTATTTTAATGGCCGGCGGGTGGGTGATGATCATTTCCGAAAACAGGGCCTGCGGAATCAGCACCGCCTTGCAGGGTGTCAGGCCGGTGACATCGGCCATGGTTTTATCGCCGGTCATAAGCGACATCTCCCCGAAAATACTGCCCGGCTCCAGTACCGCTATCTGGTGGGTATCGCCGTTGTCGTCGGTTACCGAAACCTGGGCCTTGCCTTCCACTAGAACACCCAGGAAATTCCCCGTCTGGCCGAACTCGATAATCGCCTCCTGAGGCTCGAAACTTTCCAGGCGTGAGCCTAAAATCAGGTTATAAAGCTGTTCATCGGGAAATCCCTGGCACAATGGAACGTGGGAGCGTAAAAACTTAATTATGTCTTCCATGCCACTCCTATTATATCGGTTTGCCCCGTCCCCTACAAGAAGAATTCAGTGTATCATAGCTTGCCGCTATGGCGCGTTTACACGGCGGCGGCGAAATCAAGATATGGCCGGTATTCCGGAAGCCCTTCCAGGGCTTTCATCAGCCCGATATCGAAGTTCTTTTTTTCGGATTCGTACCATTTGTAGTCATCGATGAATTTGGCAAAACGGTTGTTGGTAAAATCTAAAAACACCGCATCCCTCTGGTCCGCGCTTTTGATTTTTTTACTCAAAGCCTTATACACTCCGCCGAACAGTTCAAGCCACAACAGCTTGGCGCGGGCCATAAAAATATGTTTTTCCATGCCGCCCAACAGAAACCATGTGACGATAATCCATTTCCGGAACAGGTCATTGCGCGCGCCGAAGCTATCGGTTTTGGCCTCTTTGGCCAGGGTGTCCCTGTTCACCTTGATGAAATCATCCTTCAGCTTTTTGGTTGCCTTTTTTATGGAGACAAGCTGTTCCTCATGGTTTTCATGCGCCGGCACTATGGCCAGGTCCATAATGGGCGATGTTTTTTCTATGGGCCCCTTTTTAAACACTATGGACTTGTCGCAGGCCACATCAGCGGCCAGCTCCCCCTGCGGAAATGATACGGCCTCCGGCACATCCGTGCGCATCCCGATACTCGTGTACTTGATCTCCCTTTTGTTATCAAGCAGGGGGCCGACGGAAACAATCGAACCCGAGTAGGTGATGGCAATACATCCGTTCTTTCCGTTCTTGGCCATGCTGTCGGCCCTGGAAAACTGCTCATGTTCCGTCATTTTATGAAACAATGCTTTCTTTAACAGCCAGGCCTCCATCAGCTTTTTCATGGCTTCTTTGTCGTCCGTAAGGCCCGTTTCTTTTAACAATCCGGCAAGATGGGTTTGCACCTTTGGGGGGATGCTTTTTTTTAAATCCGTTAAATTCGTAAAACTTTCCATAATTAAACCTCCATTTATTAATATGATAATCAAAAACCGGAACAATACAACAGATTTTTACATGTAAGCATTGACCGGGGCCCGCTGCTGTTATAAACTTAGGTAGTTATGGCGCAGCAGAAAATCGGGAAATATACCGTTATCCGCAGCCTGGAAAAGGGCGGCATGGCGCACATATATCTTGCCAAGTGCCGAGGACTAAAACAGCAGGTAATCCTGAAAAAGCTTACCCTTGTAAACAAAAAAGAGTTCAAACAACGCTTCGAGCGGGAAGCGCACATCATGCACATGCTTAAAAATCCGCATATTGTAAAGGTGCTTGATTTTTTTACTTCTGGCCGGTCTTACTATATGGCCATGGAGTTTGTGGACGGGTTGTCGCTTGACAAACTCATTCAGCGGAAAAAAACAATCGACCCGCTGCCCGGGATTTTGATATTTTACCAGGTATGCTGCGCCCTGGAATACGCCCACGCCAAGGGCATCATCCACCGCGACATCAAGCCCGCCAACATACTCATCGGCAAGAACGGCCGGGTAAAACTTACCGACTTCGGCATCGCCATGGCGGATGACACCGATGAGGGAGAAAGGCTTACCAAAACCGGGGCCTCCTTCGGTACCGCGTCTTATATGTCCCCGGAACAGATAGAGAGTTCAAAGCACGTGGATGAGAGGTCTGATGTGTATTCCATGGGTGTGACGTTTTATGAAATGCTGACCGGCGCAAGGCCCTTCAAGCCCAACTTTTCAAGTGAAACGCTGGTCAATATCTACAAGGGCCGGTATCTCAAACCGGAAAAACTCAACTCCGCCATCCCGTCCAAGCTGTGCGCCGTAATCAAAAAAGCCATGTGCAATGTAAAGGAAAACCGCTTTGGAAATGTGGCGAAACTCAAGACCGCACTCGCGCCCTTCATGAAAAAGCATAAAGACAGTAAATCAATAGACGCGGCTGTCAAGAGTTATCTGGCCGGGGCGGCTATGGTTTGAAGCGGTAAGACGCAGCTTTCAGATATCATCTCCACTGAACCAATAGTTGTTGACAAATTATAAAGTATGATGTATTTAATGAACGATCAGGAACAATAATAGCCATGGCGATTACCAGCCAGCCGCAAAAGGCTTCTTTTCCACTCACACTTGAACTTAATATTGAAAAATTAAAAAAACCGGCCTGGTTAAAAATCAGCCAAATTAGAACTCTCTCGGTAGATAGAATAGGGAAAAAGATTGCACGCGCGGATTCTGAAATAGTAAATCAAGCGATAGAAGGTCTAAATGAAATATTAGGATATTGATAAATAACCTAATGAAAAACAAGCCGGGTATCTATCTTACCTTAATCCGTGTAGGTCAATACCTCGAATATCACCAGCGATTGCTGCAGGCGAATATTTTTCCTCAATGCCGGGTTACTTTTTAGTATACGCTCCTGCTTGTCAAACAGGGGCTTCAGTTTTTCGGCAAGCTGTTTGGTTTTCTCAGGGTCGTTTTCGAACTTGTTAACAAGGCTGTCAAGCTGGCTCTGTATGCTGGAAATATACGAATGTACCTCATCAGCGGCCTTGTTCGGGTCATTTTTATTCGCATCAACCAGAGATAAGGTCTTATCCATATAGGTATATACCTTTTGAACCGCATCATCGCCCGCGCACGCGGCAAAAAACAAAATCCACAATACTACCACGCCTAAAAAGATCAATTTCATTTTTTTCATAGTGTCCCCCTCTCGAAAATACTCATTAATATGAGCTATTATAAATTATAACACCGGGAAAGCATAGATACAAAAATAATTTTTAAAAAAATGCATCCTTCCCGTTCCCAATCGCACGCCTGAATATCCACCTGCGATATTTATTGACCTCAAGCCCGTAATAATAAATAATTGATAATAATTGATACTGAAAAACTAAAAAGGAACGTTTTGCACTACCGCCTGTATTTCCTGGATAAGAAAATCGAACTTAAAAGCGGTGTCGAGTATACCATAGGTAGGGACCGCGATGCGGTAATTCGCATCCCCGGCAGTACGACCTCACGCAAACACGCCAGAATCATCTTCAGGAACAATCGTTTTTTAATAGAGGACACAAACAGCACAAACGGGCTTTTCGTAAACGGCAAAAGAACACGGACACATGTTCTGTTTGACGGTGATCATATCAGCATCGGAACCTGTTTTCTTGTGTACAAAGAGTTCGTTGAGGTACGGCTTAAGCAAGAGTTCGAGCGTGAGCTTACCGATACCCTGCTTATAGAACACCAGATGGCGGAGCTGCTGCAGGACGCCTCCGATCAAAAAACATACAAGCGCTTGTTGAACCTGAAGCGTACCATCAACAACGCCAAGACCAAGCTGCACGCGCTCGCCAACCGTGACCGGCTTACCCTGCTTTATAACAGGCGCTACCTGGACGAGGAACTTGAAAAGGAACTGGAGCGGGCGAAACGCTATCGTTACATACTCTCCTTCCTGCTTATAGATATCGATCATTTTAAGCGTGTCAATGACGAACAGGGACATCAAAAAGGCGACCGCGTGCTGGCTGCCGTGGCGGCCGTGATCCGCAATAATACCCGCGTGAATGACCTGGCGGCGCGTTACGGGGGAGAGGAGATCGCGGTCGTTATCCCTGAGATGAAATCCGATGAAAGCATTAAAATAGCCGAAAAGATCCGGCACATGATCGAGACACGCTCCCCTGATATTACGGGGCTTTCTATTACGGTAAGCATCGGGGTCGGATTTTACGCGGTTGGTGAAAAGCCGGAACAGCTCATCGCCAAGGCGGACAAAGCCCTGTACGAGGCAAAAAAACGGGGCAGAAACCGGGTTGTAGTCTATAACAGGTCCACAACGTCTCCGCCCGTATAGACTACCTGAATCTTATTTTTTTGCCAGTTCCTGATTGACCTTGAGTTTTGCCTCATTGAGTTTACGAATGCAATCGCTCTCTTCCACGGCCATCAGGTTGTTGAAGGGCAGGCACAGGGCCGTATCTATGACCTGTTTCGCGTTTTCCCATTCCTTCCAATAAATATATATATCCGCCACCAACTGATATGTCTGCCGGTAGGTCTTCCCGTAAAAAAGCGCCTGTGTAATGTCCTGCTCGGCCTTCTGTTTATCGCCGACGCTGATCACGGCCGGGGCATAGGCATAGACCGAAGCCCTTATGGCCCAGGGCATGCCCTTGAAAAAAGCCGGGTTTAACTGTATGACTTTGGTCATTTCATTAGCAATATCATCCGCGGTAAACAGGCTGTAGAGTATACCGTTGGCTTCGGCCCACATGGCCATGCCGACCCCCAGCCAGTAGTGCGCGGCCGTACCCGTTGGATTTATATGCACGGCCTTGTCCGCGTAGTCTTTACAGAGGGTGAAATAGCGTTTTTTAACCTTTTTATCCGCGGCATAGAAGGCGCCATAGAAATAACAAAGCGTCGCGTACATCCAATTTGCTTCGTAATCCCCGGGTTCGGTTTTGAGTTTTGTTTCCAACTCCCGCAGCAAATCCTGGAGTCCCTGTTTGGTCTCCCTTTTCTGGGCCGGCCCGTTTAAAAGCAGATCTTCCAGGTTATCCGCCGCGTATGTTTTCCCACTTAATAGGCATAAAACGATTAGAGATACGATACCAATCCTCTTTGCTTTCATATCCTTGTGACTCCTTCCGCTATCAATTATAGTAAACTTTTCCGAATAATGCTTACAATGACTCAACATTTTTAAGCGGAATGTGCTATAGTCGACAAAGGGAGATCATATGTTTAAAAGTGAAAAACAACGTATCCAATGCGATATTGCCCCGGAAAAGCGGAAAGAGATTATTTATTCGGCCGTACTTAGGAACGGCACCCAGGCATACTGTTACCTTATTGATACAGGCTGCAAATGGTGCCTGGAACAGGGTTTGGCCCTGCTTTTACCGGCGTCAAGGCGCACCCGCTTCAATTTTTCCTTTAAAGAGTTTTCGCCGCAGGAATTACACTATCTTACCGATATCGATAATGAAAATCACCTGGCCATAGCCGCGAGGCACCGGTTCGGTTTGGATGCCGGATACCCGGGCATGGGAGTGGGCCGCTATATCCGCCTTCCTAAAAAGCGAAACTGCGCGGAAATCGCGATTACGGTTATGGACGACTATCAATCACAGGGTCTGGGGACCGTACTTTTCTGTTTACTGGCCCGTTACGCATTGCAAAACCGAATCTCCTATCTTTGCGGCTACGTCCGGGCGGAGAATACCGCCATGCTCAGATTGTTTCACAGGTTTGACGCGAAAATAATATCACGTGAGTCCGGACTTGTTTACCTGAAAACCGATTTACGCGCGTGCCGCAAGAAAATGACGGAAATCCTGCGGGAACATGAATCCAGATAAAAAACACGGAACCGCACCCCCTGATCTTGCACAGAACACGGTACTGTTGGAAACCCTCAGGTTCGACTCCCGGAACCGATATTCCCTGCTTTTTTCGAATCCATATACTATATTGAGTACATACAACCTGGGTGATGTTCCCGAACTGCTGCGCGAACTCGATCACTTTACCAAGCGGGGATGGTACGCGGCGGGTTATGTGAGTTACGAAGCGGGGTATGCCTTTGTCCCTTCATTGGCTGCACTCTATAATGGCCTGCGTCCTGATCTCCCCCTTGTGTGGTTCGGGATATATCCGAAGCCGTATGTCTGGGACCCGCGTATACAACACCCTCCGTACGCTGTTTCACCTTTTGTTTTGCGTAACCGGCTAGGGGACGGCATAAAGCGGGCTTCTATGCTGGTGCCTGCCAAAAGACGTATGAACGGCACGCGTTATCGTTCAAAACTTATCCGTGTCAAGGACCATATCCGGCAGGGAAACACGTACCAGATAAATTTGACATGGAACGAGGTATTTGAATTTCAAGGCTCGCCGTTCGCCTTCTATCATTACACTAAACACCTGCAGCCGGTAAGTTATGCGGCCTATATTACCTGCGGGGAGGCCCGCATACTTTCCTTTTCTCCCGAACTTTTTTTCAAACTCAGCGGGAGGCGTATCGTTACCAGGCCCATGAAGGGCACAATTGCGCGTGGGCGGGATGAGTGTCATGACAAGGAGCTTCGGCAAATACTCGCGGACAGTGAAAAAAACAGGGCCGAAAACCTGATGATTGTAGACCTGCTGCGAAACGACCTGGGCAAAATCGCCGAACCCGGTTCGGTGCGCGTAAGCGAACTTTTTAACATCGAGTCTTATCCGTCACTTTTCCAAATGACATCCACCATTGAAGCCGTGCTTAAAAAGCATGTGACCTATACTGACATTTTTAAAGGCCTTTTCCCCTGCGGTTCGGTTACCGGTGCGCCGAAAATCAGTTCAATGCGGATTATCCGCGAGTTGGAAGAGGAAAACAGGGGTGTATACACCGGTTCCATCGGTTATATTTCTCCTGATGCTGTGGCGGTTTTTAGTGTTGCAATTCGTACACCGGTTATATATAATCAGACTGCGGTTATGGGAGTGGGAAGCGGAATAGTATGGGATTCCGATCCGCAGGATGAATACCGGGAGTGTTTGTTAAAAATGGATTTTCTTAAAGCGAAACAGCAGGATTTCCACATCTATGAGTCGTTGTTATGGGACGGCGGCGCCTATTTTCTGCGTGACTACCACGCGCAAAGAATGGCCGCCGGCGCGGCTTATTTTTCCTTTTCGTTTGATGAAGATCTCTATCACAAGAAACTGGAAGAAAACCTGAACACCCTCAATAACGGTTCGGCATATAAGGTCAAGATTTTACTGGACAGGAAAGGGCTGTTTACCATTACCAATGAAAGAATCGAATCCACAAAACAAAACGGTCTGCGCATCGCCCTGTGCGGACGGCATGTCTCTTCAAGCGATCCGTTTCTCTACCACAAAACCACCAAACGGGATTTATATAATAAGGTATTGAAAAAAGCGCAGGCAAAGGGTTTTTGGGACGTTACTTTTTGTAATGAACGCGGAGAAATTACCGAGGGCTGCAGGAGTAATATTATCATAAAAGAAAAGGGCGGCCTGTTCACTCCCCCGGTCTCCTGCGGACTGCTTGCGGGAACCATGCGCCGTTACCTGATTGAAGTAGAGCACAGCGTTACGGAAGACGTAATTAGCTTACCGAGGCTCAAGGCCGCGGAAGAAATATATATGTGCAATTCGGTCAGGAAAATGGTGAAGGTATCGCTCTCTGACGATCTTGTGTAGACAGGCGTGCCCTGATTTTGCGCGTCATTCATACGTTTACCAGTCCACAAACCCCATATCCCGCGTGAACACCTGTATTTCCGAAATACAGGTATCGTCGTAGCGGCTGCCTTTATACACGTCTAACACGGTCAGGGAAAAACTTGCGATTCTGACGGGATCGGGGAATTCCATATATTGCATTTCCATGGTGTCCCGCAGCGCGAATACTTTACTTTCACGCTTGTCGATAAACTCTCCGTTATCAAAATACTGGCTTTCATAATCAACCTTCAGGTGTTTAATACGATTGTTTTTATAAAAGATATCGGGAGTCGACGCGTACCCGTTAATAATACCGATTTTATCCACCATGTAGTATCCGCTGATCTTCCCCCCTGCCGTATACGGGGTGATATCAATAGTAAGCGACTGCCCGACACCCGGACCGCTAACGCCCTCGACCCATGCCGTGGCGGGGTCTCCGTCAAACACATTTACAGGTGAATAATCAAACGAGCTGTCTTTCAGAACCGAACTGGCTTTGACGTCATTATACAACAAAGGCGGCATGGTAATAACGATGTCAAAATCCGGTTCGATGTTTTTAAAATCCATTGTATAGCCGTGCGGGGTCTTTTTATAAGAAGCCGGACTGATTTCAATTCCCTTAAAGCTTTTTCCGCCGGGCATTTTAAAATATGGAGAGGTTTGATTGATTTCATGGGGTGTAACCTTTTCCAAAATTATATTCACTTCAACCGATTCGATTTTTCCTTTCCATAAACTGCCGGTATTGAGAATATATTTCATCCTGCGCATGGTATCGTTATAATCGTGTTCATAAAAATGAGAATAGGTGTTTTTTATGTGCTTGGTTTGTCCTTTATTGAAATTAACATTAAAGCACTCAAAATACTTCTTATAATATTCGGCTTCTTCGGACAGCTTTTTTTCAACTTGTAACTGTTTTCCTTCGTCAAAGGCTTTGAAGTCTTTGATACCCTCCATCTCCATGCCCTCTTCATTGGGAAATCCCATCACCACTTCCCGGGCATCACCATTATTTTCAAAAACATAATCCACCGCCACATTATAGTTATCCCTATCCAGGTGAATGTTTATGATCTCGCTTTTTAACGTGATATCATTATTGCCCTGCGGCACAACGGTGCCTCCCGGAACCGGTATGATCGGTGCGGAATCCGTACTTGCGGAAAAACAAAAACAGTAAAAACAAAACAGCAAAATCGGAATTCTTTTCATGTCGTTCCTCCGGATGTTTTTTAATGTGTATGAAGCGGGACAAGTCCTGCTTCGCGCAACCTATTGCTTTTTTTGAAAAGTCAATATGCACTCTTCTTTGTCGGCCTTCAAGATGACCGCGGGCATATTTTCATACCTGTAAACAATTTCCGCGCCGTCCGCCCGGCTTAAGGCGTAGGTATTGGGCCGGATGCGGAACAATTGGCCCGGTACGGTCCTGACAATAAGCTCCGCCCGGTCCGCACCTCCCACGCCGGGAAGCCATCTGAAACTGAACTGCGCCTCATCCTGGGCCACCAGGCGGTAATAGGCCTGTCTGATGTTTACCCACCTGATCCACGGATAGTTGTAGGAAATAAAGTCAAGGATGTGCTTAAGCCCCGCTTTCAGCTCCGGCCAGGACCTGCCCGCGGAGCGGTCTTCATCATACACGTCATCCGGATGAATAAAGTGGCTTACCACACCCAGGGTGCCCGCCCCAGCCGCGATCAGCTTCTGCTGGTTATAGGTATCAAGGTACCCCGAAGAAATTCGCGGAAAGTAATAGAGTTCGGGAAACTGCGGATTGGGCCCCATCTCGGTGGTGACCACCTGACTCTCACTCCAGTACATGCAGGAGATCACCTTA
This sequence comes from uncultured Spirochaetaceae bacterium, assembly GCA_964638895.1. Taxonomy (GTDB): domain Bacteria; phylum Spirochaetota; class Spirochaetia; order SZUA-6; family RPPD01; genus JAFGGG01. The sequence goes on from CAZWYY010000019.1 coordinate 32,815, forward strand.
ATGGTCGGGAACACCCGGTGCAGCGCAATTACCCCCTCCTGTGAGATTATGTTGTTCGGCGCCACGTATGAAAAGGGCATCGAGGCCCGGGGCAGCATAAAGGTCCAGTAGCGTTTTCCCTCCTTTAAGGCGTCCGCCATATTAGCAATAGAAGCCCACTTGAACTGGTTGACCTCGGTTTTTTCACGGGTAAGCGACATGTGGTTATATCCGTGCAGTCCCATATCCACCCCTTCCGTGAACAAGGTTTTAGCCAGCTCCAGGGAGGCCAGGTTTTCGGCGGCGAAAAACTCGGCCCCGGTAAACGGCGGATCCACCCTGGCGTTATAATTAAAAATAATATAGGTGCTTGCCGGGATTCCGTACTCGTCCAGAATCTGTTTTGTTTCCGGCCACCAGGTGTTTAGATAAAAATCCGTGTCGGTAACATCGTCAAGCGGCTCCTTCTTCACGTTGTACATGGGCAGGGGACAGTCGTCTATGAACAGGTGGGCAAACCCCAGGGTGGCGGCGGCCCCCACCGGGCGCACACGCAGGAATGACTCAAAGGCCAGCCCCACAAACTCCGGATTGACAAAGGAGTGCCAGTTCCAGGTAAGCACCCGCCCGTCCCTTGACGCCCAGACAATAGGTTGCGATTTGTCATTGCCCGTGCCCAGGACAACCGCGTCCGAGGCAGGCAGCAGGTTGCCCCGCCCCCAGCCAAGGTCCTTGTTCTGCATAACGAATCCCCGGCTCAACAGCAGGTCAGGGCTCAGGTGATACCCGAGACCGTCACCCGCCTCCTCCTCTTCACTGGGCACGGAGGCCAGGTAGGGGGCGATATTCACAAAATACCCCCCATAGAGTGAGACTAGGGAACCGCCGTTATTGTAATAATCAGCGATCACCTCGGGGTTCAGAGCCTGGGCATTGGGGATGACCAGGGCTACGGCGGTATAATACGCCAGGTCGCCGGGTACCAGTTTGGCAAAGTCCTGTTTCTCAATGACTTCAAAGGTGCATTGTGTACGTTTTAATTGCTCGACGATATTTAGACAGATTTTTTTTGTGTATTTATTTGTAAGGTCGGCCAGGATCCCGATTCTCTCCTGCTTTGCCTGCGGAAACAGGGCATGGCGCAAAAAAAGCCTGAAATCGATCAACATCACAGGCTGTCCGTTTACCATATGGTAAATATAATTGGAAAGCGCAAATCCGCCGTTGCGGTTGGTAACCACAAAGGGGCTGGGGGGCAGGTCCTTGTCCGTTCGCCTTACGGAGAGGTACACATCCAGGTCCATGTCTATGATCTGGAAAAAATAATAAAAGGCCGAAACATTGACATCCTGCCTTCCATTGGCCTCTACAACCTCCGGGTCCTTTGTCGCGATTTCCAAAAGCGAGGGATCATCGGTCCAGTTGCCGGCGTACCACAGCCCCAGGCGCGACAGGGTCAGGTTCAGCCGCGCCGGTTCCACGAACTTGTCCTGTTCCAGGCGGTATTGAAAGGCGCCGAAATTCCCTATTACCACAAACTTGATGCCGGAGGAAATAACACGGTCAATAAAATCAAGGTATGCCTCGGGGTCAGCCATGCTCGCGCCCCTGAACCAGCTTATAACGGCGCGCACGTTTTGCAGCTTATCGGCGCCGGGAATCCCGGCGTCTATGTCCCAGTATTCAAGGCGTAAACCCATACTCACCAGAATATCCTGCAGGTGATAGCGGATTTCATTTTCCTGTTCCGTCTGCTCTTCGGTGGACTTGTAAAGGGCCAGGACCGTGCGGCCCAGCGGCTCCCTGCGCACTGACTGCACTATTCTTAAGATCCTGTCTTCCCGGGTCAAGCGGGTGTAATCCGCTTCGCCGTTATTCACGGCATCATTCTGGCAGCACAGTATTATAGCGCACAGGAAAAAAAATACCGCGCTTGCGGTTATATGCAATATCTTCATTATAATTCTCCGCCTAGAGCATAGTATATGTTTATGTATTTTGCAAATATTATGGTTCGGCCCCAAAAAACCTAAATTAAAATTACCGCATACCGATATTAGAGGTTGGTGGTGATGATATGCAGTTTGTTAAACTTAACGGATTGAAAAACGTGTTGCCGGTCTGTTCACACTGCAAGCGGGTGCGCAGCCCCAAGGGCTCATGGTTCACAATTGAACTATCCAACCTGCAGTACCTTCATGTCGCGCTCAGTCACGGAATCTGCCCGGATTGCGCGCGTAAATATTACCCTGATTATTTTATGCCCAAGGCCTAGTCATTATCCGCTTCTTTCACCTCTGCGCCGCAGCGGGGACAGCGTCCGCCCTTGAATTTACTTACCGCGTCCTCATAGTTACATACAGGACACTGTAGTCCCTTAAGCACCGCGCCGCACTCCGGGCAGATCTCATCATCGGGAGACACGCTTTTGGTACAGTTGGCGCAGTAATATTCCGCCTGGTTCATCAGCCGCCGCACATCCCGCTCTTCCGTTGACTCCCCGCCCATAGAAGGATTCTCCGCCCGGCTGAAAAGAAGAAGCAGCACACTATGCGCGGCAAAATACGCAATACTTACTACCGGAAGCACAATGGAAAAAACAACCTGGACCTGCGGCTGTGTATGAACGATCTCGGGCCCCGGCCGGGTCATCATAAATTCCGCAACCGCGCTGATAACGGCAATTAAAGCCAGAAAAAACCCCATAACCCGGGCCCAATCACGCTTGAGTAGAATGCCCACCCCCACCAGCAGCACCAGGAAGGGTAAAGCCAGTGAAATCAGCATGGATTCACTGAACAGGGACGAATCGGCGTATCCCGGGACCAGCAGCGGCAACAGGCGGGGCAGAACCATCATACACAGCCCCAGAACCGTGTCCGCCAGACCCATTACAAGCATAACGGGCTTGTTTTTTAGAATCATAAGTCCGTCAGCGCTCCTTTTGCTTTATGATTACCCGTACCCTGCCTGCCAAAAGCTCCTTAAACCGGTAGGCGTCCTTCTCCGTGCCTTCATACGATCCGTAATGCATGGGAATGGCGATAATCGCCCGCACATCCAGCGCCGCCTGGGCCGCGTCCTCCACGCTTTGCATGGTATAGAGTTGCCCCAGTGGCAGCAGCGCGATATCGCAGGCCAAGGTTTTCATCTCTGGGATGTGCGCGGTATCGCCCGCGTGATACACCCGGATGCCGTCCACGGTTACAATATAGCCCACCCAGCCCATGGCCCGCGGGTGACCTTTTGTCTCATCCAGGTTATAGGCGGGCACGGCCTCTATGGTGATACCCGCCACGCTTTTTTGCTCACCGGGTTTCAGGGCGATCGGGTCTTTATGAAACAACGCCCTGATCGTGTTGATACAGGTTTTGTCCCGAGGGGTAATAAACACCGTGTTTTCTCCCACCACCTTCATTAAATCCGCGGCCGAAAGGTGATCAAAATGCGGGTGGCTGATCAACACAATATCCGCCGGCGCCTGCCGGGGAACCTCAAACGGATCGAAGAAAATAACCGTGTGCGCTGATACCAGCTTCACCGCCGCGTTGCCGTACCAGGAAATGTTTTGCGCAATATCCTCGGCCGTAACTGGAACGGCGGAAGGCCGGGGTGAGGGGTGGTCGGTCTTCCGTCCATGCGGAGAGCAATAGAAGGAAAATAGAACACAAACGCAGAGCAGGGATATACATACGTGAACAAAGTGCTTGGACGCCGGGGGTTTCATACTGCTTGCTTGGAGCTGGCCGTTTTTTGTTCAATGGCTTTTGCTTTGTTTTCGGTTATATGCTGGTTATAACAATTCCCCATCTTCAATTTTATACCTTGTTTGATAGCCGAAAACGGCTGCTCCATAAAACACGACGCCATAATGAAGGCGGGCAGGTAGCATTCGCCCGGACACTCTATTTTGGCGCCCACGTCCTCTTGTCCGCGCCGGTAGGCCTCGCGGATGGAACCGGTCTCAAGCAGGTTGTAGCGACGTCGGTTCAATACCTCGCAGGGGTAAAGCAGATCACCGTTGGGATAGACGGTGGGAATCAGCAGCGGAAAACAGGAATGGTCCCTGAACATAAGCATGGTCTCATTGAATTGAGGCATGCCCAAAACGGGATATCCTTTTCGATTACAATCCAGGATGTGATCAACCAGTTTAAAATACTCCGGATTATCGCGCAGGTAGGGTATGGGATGAAAATTTTCCATCTGCCCGATCACTGAAAGGCCTATGTCATATTTAAAGCAAAATTCCATCAGGTCATAGATATCCGGAATATTATGTTCCCCGATGACCGCATTGATAAGCAGGGTAAAACCCTTTTCTTTCTGCACGGCGGCAAACTCCTTTATAATTCCGATGAGTTTGGCGGTGGTGCCGGCGCGCACCCCGCTGAGTTCATCGTTCTTGGCTTCATCCAGTGTATCCAGGCTGATGGTCAGGTAATCCAGGTAGTCCGCAACCTCCGGCTTTTTGGGCAAAAGGATTCCATTGGTGGTCAGGGACAGCACATGGTAGTTAAGCTCCCTGCATGTTTTAAGAATATCGACCATATCATTACGCAGAAGCGGTTCGCCGCCGGAAAAATAGATGTTTGATACATCCTTGCGCATTATTCTCAAAAGCTCCACATTCTGGGCAAAATCAAGATCATCAGGCGCAATTGAATTGATCCGATCATTCGTCTCGGCATAGCAGTATTTACAGCGGAAGTTGCACCTCTTGGTTACCAGGTAAAGCGCGAAAATGGGATCCAACTCCGCCGGATGATTGGTTTTGATCTTCATCCAGTTATACAGGAACTTCCTGGAAAAATACATAGCCTGTTTGAATTCTTCCAGTTTTACCAGCATGCTTTTCTTTTTAAGGGTGATAACGCCTTTTACTCTTTTTAATGTATTTCCCTTAGACTTTTTCAAGCGGACACCTCCACTAAACTTTATTCTATTACCTCGGGCCATTATTTTCAAGATGAAGTTGCTCATTGACGGCCCGGGCCGCCGTTCTTCCCTGGCCCATAGCCAAGATTACCGTGGCCGCTCCCAGGACAATATCACCGCCCGCATACACGCCGTGGATCGAGGTTTTACAGTTTTCGTCCACAATAATATTACCCCATTTGTTTGTTTCCAGTTCGGCGGTGGTCTGCTTGATCAACGGATTGGAATCATTGCCGATGGCGACGATTACCGTATCAACCCCTACCATACTCTCACTACCCTTTATGGGCACGGGCCTGCGCCTGCCCGATTCATCGGGCTCGCCCAGTTCATAGCTCAGGCATTCGACAGCCTTTACCCTGCCGTGCTCGTCACCCAAAATCCTCTGCGCGTTTTTCAAAAGGTGAAAGATAATCCCTTCCTCCTTGGCATGGGCCACCTCCTCCACACGCGCCGGCATTTCCACCTCGGTGCGGCGGTAGATGATGTTCACCTCTTCGGCGCCAAGGCGCTTGGCCATACGCGCGGCGTCCATGGCCACGTTTCCCCCGCCGAATACCGCCACCTTGCGGGAGCGGAATATAGGCGTGTGGGCCTTTTCCCTATCATAGGCCTTCATGAGGTTGGTACGGGTCAGGTACTCGTTGGCCGAAAAAACACCGACCAGGTTCTCACCCTCGATATGCATGAATTTGGGCAGCCCGGCGCCCGTTCCGACAAAGATGGCGTCAAAGCCGTCCTGTTTAAGCAGGTTAATCAGGCTGCGCGTTCTGCCCACCAGAAAGTTGGTCCTGATTGTTACCCCCATCCGGGTAAGCAGGTCGATCTCTGCCTGCACAATGGCCTTGGGCAGACGGAATTCGGGGATTCCATATACCATCACCCCGCCCGGTTTGTGAAAGGCCTCAAACAGCACCACCTCGTGGCCCCTGCGCCTTACGTCCGCGGCCACGGTAATCCCGGCAGGGCCGCTTCCCACCACGGCCACCCGCTTCCCGGTAGGGGCGGCGACATTGGGAACCGATACCTTGCCCTGATCCCTCTCCCAATCGGCCACAAAACGCTCAAGCCTTCCGATTGATACGGCCTTGTTGACGTCCTTTAAGGCCTTGCCCAGGGTACACGGGGCCTGGCACTGGCTCTCCTGGGGACAGACCCGGCCGCAGATGGCGGGAAGCAGGCTGTCTTTTTTAATAATAGATATCGCCTGCCTGTAATCCTCCAGGGTAATGGCCTTGATAAACCCCGGGATGTCGATACCCACCGGGCAGCCGGCGATGCAGGGTGCTTTTTTACACTGCAGGCAGCGCATGGCCTCCACGTACGCCTGCTCGGGCGTGTAACCGTGGGTTACCTCCCGCATATTTTTTACACGCTCTCCGGGGTCCTGGGAAGGCATCTCCTGAGGGGGGATGCTCAAGCGTTCTTTATTACTGAGCTCTTTGCCCTTCAGCTCGTTGTATAACCGTGCCGCTTTCTGCCTAAGCTCCTCTGCGGGAATATAACTCATTACCGTGTTTCCTCTGCCTTCTGAATCTCCGCCTCCAGGCGGCACTGCTCAAAGGCCTTGTGCTCAAAATCCGCATAGGCCCGCAGCCGCATCATCATGTTGTCGAAATCCACAAGGTGGCCGTCAAACTCGGGACCGTCCACGCAGACGAATTTTGTTTCTCCACCCACGCTCACCCTGCACCCTCCGCACATGCCTGTACCGTCTATCATGATGGTGTTCAGGGACACAATGGTGGGAATGGAAAAAGGCCGCGTGGTCTGTGCGCAAAACTTCATCATAATGGCCGGTCCGATGGCCACCACCTTGTCCGGAGCGGGCTGCCGCTCACAAAGCTCTTTTAGGGGAACGGTAACCAGGGCCTTTCTACCGTACGAGCCGTCGTCCGTACAGATATAAAGCTCATCCGCGATGGCGCGCATCTCCTGTTCCAGGATAAGTAGATCTTTTGTACGCGCGCCCAGGATAATGATCACCCTGTTCCCGCTTTCTTTCAAGGCCCTGGCAATAGGATGCAGGGGCGCGATACCAATGCCCCCGCCCACACATACCACAGTGCCGAACCGTTCGATGTGCGTGGGCGTGCCCAGCGGACCGAGTATGTTTTGTATGGCGTCCCCCGGCTCAAGTAGGGCCAGCTTATGCGTGGTTCCGCCCACCACCTGGAAGATCAGGGTGATGGCGCCCTCCGCGGTATCAGCATCCGCGATTGTCAACGGTATACGCTCCGCGTAACTGCTGTCTATCTGTACAATTACAAACTGGCCGGGCTTACTTTCCTCAGCAATCAGGGGCGCTTTAACCCGGAGTTTGATGATGTTTTCCGCCAATGCGGTTTTTTCTATTATTGTATTCATGGCAATTCCCGTAAAATGCCCTAGGGTTATAGCATGTATCGGTTAAAAAATCAACACACTCCGGGCGGCGCTTAGCAATTCTTATTTTAGACCTTTCCACTTTTAAATTGCCGGGTGGCGGCATTTTCGTATTCAGACCGTATACACGGACGCGGCCGTTCCTCCCCCCATGCCGGTCCAGTTCGTATGAAACGACTCCTGCTCCGGCCTGTCCGTACGCCGGTAGGTGTGGGCGCCGAAATAATCACGCTGTGCCTGAGTCAGGTTGGCGGGAAGGGTGGGGGAACGGTACCCGTCAAAATAGCATATGGCCGAGACCATGGCCGGCACGGGCAGCCCCTGCGCAATGGCCGCGGCAGTCACCCTGCGCCAGGCGGCCTGCGCGGAAAGCACGCTCCGTTTAAAGAAGGGATCAAAAAGCAAATTTGCAAGCCCCGGGTTCCGGTCATATGCTTCTTTGATCCTGCTTAAGAACGCCGAGCGGATGATGCAGCCGTTTCTCCAGATGGTGGCGATGCCGCCGTAATCCGGCTTCCAGTTATACTCCGCGGCCGTGGCGCGCAGCAACGCATAGCCCTGTGTGTAAGAGATTATCTTGGAGGCATAGAGCGCCTGCATCAGATCCCCGCAAAAAGCCTTTTTGTCACCGGTGAAAAACGGGGCCGGCCCCGGAAGCAGTTTTGCGGCCCGGACCCTCTCCTCTTTCTGTGCCGAGAGGCAGCGCGCGAACACGGCCTCGGCGATCAGGGTCAGGGGGATACCGATATCAAGGGCCTGTACGGCCGTCCACTTGCCTGTTCCCTTCTGGCCCGCCTTATCCAATATTTTATCGATCAGTGGCAGCCCGTCCTGATCCTTAAAAATCAGAATATGTCCCGTGATTTCAATAAGGTAGCTTTCCAGCTCACCCGCATTCCACTCCATAAATACCGCCCCTATCTCATCCGGCGACATCTTAAGCAGCTCACGCATAATCTGGTAGGACTCGGCAATGAGCTGCATATCCCCGTACTCGATGCCATTGTGAACCATCTTCACAAAATGCCCGGCCCCACCGCTTCCCATCCAGTTACAGCATGGGGTGCCGTCATCCAACCGGGCCGCGATATCGCGGAAAATGTTTTTAACCTCCGGCCAGGCCCGGTCTGAGCCCCCGGGCATGATGGACGGCCCATGCAGGGCCCCCTGCTCCCCGCCGGAGATACCCGTACCCACATAAAGCAGCCCCTTGCTCTCCACATAGGCGGTACGCCTCGCCGTATCGCCGAAATACGAGTTGCCCCCGTCGATTATGATGTCTCCGGGGTCAAGCAGGGGCAGGAGCAACTCAATAAATTCATCCACGGCCCTTCCCGCCTTGATCATCAGCATGATCTTACGGGGTCGGGAGACGGAGGCCGTAAATTCCTGCAGGCTGTGCGCGCCTTTGATATTCCTGCCGGCGGCCCTGCCCGCGATAAAGGCGTCAACCTTGGCCAGCGTACGGTTGAAGACCGCGACCGTATACCCCCTGCTTTCCATGTTTAAAATCAGGTTCTCACCCATTACCGCCAGACCCACCACACCGATATCAGCCTTTTCTTTCATTGTCATCTACTCCTTATGAAGATCCCCCTGCGTCCACAGCCCCAATGCCGGATCGTCAATATAATATACCTCTTCACCGGAGGGCAGTCTGTTAAAACCGCATTTTAACTTGGCAGGGTCATACACGGACAGCGCCTGTTTCAGGTTCTTAAACTCCAAATTCACGCCCTCAAGCTCATGGCGGGTAAGAAAGCCCGGGCAATAACTTACCCTGAAACACCCCTCGCTTGAGCCGTGGATCAGGTGAGCGGCCGCGGCCAGGTTTTCCTTGAGATCGGGATTTTCAGCCGTATGGCGGATTATTTCCGCCCTGCCGCTGTAACCGTACTTACGGATCAACCCGTCCAGTACGAGGTCTTCCGCGAAACAACGGAGGCCCGGGGCCAAAATCAGCAGTCTGGCCTGATCGGCGAGGGCCAGGCGCGTACGGTAAATACTCTTGTTGCCCAGCCAGGTGCTTTTATACTTTTTAGGATCAAGATACACAACGACATTCCTTAAAGGCTTATCCACATAGATGATATTCACCTTTGCCGAAAGCTTCGCCGCCTTTACAAAGCACTCATCATCATCCCCGATAAAAAGCCCCCTTACCACACTGCGGTTCGATGATACCCCCTGCACCACGCTGAGCACATAGATGACCGGCAGCCGCCCCAGGTATTTCTCCGCCGCGTAATTCAGCACACGGCGCACCGGCGTATCCGTTTGTCCCAGTATACGCTCAATACCGTAAACCGCGCCCATAAAATGACTCTGGTGAATGCTTTGCGCCCCGCCCGCACCGATTAAAATATTTTTATTGTAATTGGCCATGCCCGTTACCTCGTGTGGCACAACCTGGCCGATGGACAGTACCAGGTCGAACCCACCTTCCACAAGCAGGCGGTTGACCTGTACGGGCCAGGAGGCTGCATAGGCGCCCGCGGTAACATGTTTAATAAAATCAAGAGGCACCGCACCCAGGTGCGTTACCCCTCCCCTCCAGTCATGATCACGAAAGAGTGATCCGGGGATACCCGCAAACATGACCGAACGCTCCTCCCGGGACATTGGGAAATGCGTGCCCGTGGCCGGCATAACCGCGGCGACCGCCTTGCCGTAATAGTTATAGGCTATACGGGTCAATTCCCCGGCGCGGGACCCCCGGCGCGTATAATCGGGCGGCAGAAGCAATACCTTGTTTTTTTTACCAAGGACCGTCAGCGCACTGCGCAGAGCCTGTTCCAGGTCGGTACGAGTCAGCTCCAGGTCTACGGCACCATTCGCATACAGAAGCATCTATACTTTCCAGGGGGGTACGGCGGGCAGGCAGTCATCAAACTCACGCAACAATTGATTTTGATATTCCCCCGCGTACGTTCCGTTAAAGAATTTATCTACGGCCTGGGTATAAAAACGCTCCCAGGACGCTTCCTCACGGCCGGGGAGAATCGGGTAAAAAAGCGCGCCGTTTTGTGCGGCCGCCTGCAAATCTCCCGGCGCGTCACCTATTAAAAGTATGTTCTGCGTTTCGTATTTGCCGGAGGCGGCGAAGCGTACCTGTTCTGTCTTGGTGCCCAACTCCTGGCCCGCCAACAGGCGCACATGAGCGTCCAGCAGGTTATCTCCCCATTCCCTCCGGAGTGAGTCCTGCGGCGCTGAAGAGACAACCATTATATCCGCCCTTTTACTTATAACCTCCAATGAGTCCCGTACAAAGGGAAATGGCGGTATGTTATGTACCATATCGCTGATGGATTCATTCACGGCCAGGGACCAGTTAAATGCCGTATCCAGAAGGGGGTGCGGGGCCCGGTTCGCATAGCGTCTCAGCATCGTGTTGCTGAGTTTGGACTCACGTTTTGTCCATTCCACAAGCGGCGTCATATCGGGAAGGCTCGGCTTGCGTGCGATCACCTCCGCGCGCTCGCGCAGCAGGTCTATGATATAGATAAGAGCAAGAAACCTGTTACAGCCGCGTGTTTTTGAATACAGGTTCACAAAATCCCAAGCCTCCCGAGCGTACCTGGAAATGGTTTGCAGCCCCAGAAACTTTATGGCATTAGGGCAAAAGCACTCTTTGTGTTTGATTTCCATGGTATCAAACGCGCACCCATCCGAATCAACGCCGATAAAGAATTCTTTGTGTGGTGTAAACTCCTTTAATGCCGGATGCGGTTCTGATGATATCATACGATTATTTCCCCCATAAAATAGTATGTATTTCCGTCTGATATGTCAACGCATGCCGGCAAAGCCGCAGTCCGGTATAACTTTCAAAATGAGAACTGCCGACATCTTTCTGCTTTGACGATCGAATTTCCATTTGACTTACCCTAAGTTTATGAGATATAAACAGTAAGAATGACATTTATCTTAAAAAACGAACTGCTTACACTAGAGATCCTCAATCCGGGTACAGTATACACCTGGCCCAGATTCGACTGGATGGGACTGATTTCCCAGGTTACGTATAAAGGCAGACATACCTTCTGTACCACCGAAACACGCAATCCCTGGCGGATAACCAAACGCGGCATCGGCTTAAGTAATGAGTTTGGTATTGAGCGGGCCGTGGGGTATGCGGACTGCAAAACAGGAGAGCGCTTTCCGAAAATCGGCGTTGGCCTTTTATTGAAGAAGCCTGAAAAAAACTATCGTTTTTTCAAGAATTACAACAATCACCCCTTCCCCTTCTCAACGAATCGTAAAAACGATTCGCTGAGTTTTAAGGCTGAGGCGTTGGAAACGCGGGGTTATGCCGTAGAATATACAAAAACAATCACCCTGACCAAAAACAGGTTCATGGTAGACTATACATTGAAGAACACCGGCGCCAAAGTCATAAGCACCAATGAATATAATCATAATTTTATATCCATAAATAATGAATATATCGGACCCGAATACGTGTTGAAATTCCCCTTTCAGCTTACTCCCGCCGCGTTTACCGTGATTATCGATCCCGGCGCGTTACTCAGGATACGGGAAAACCGGCTTGCCTGGAAAGAAACCCCGAAAAAAGAATTTTTTATCCGGCGCTTGAATCCCGGTCCTCTTGCAGGAGGGTTCTGGGCCGTGGAACATACGGGCCATAAGGTGGGCATCAAGGAGACCTGCGATTTCCCCATCGACCTGATCAATCTGTGGGGCAAAAAACACGTGGTAAGCCCGGAGATATTCTATAAATTTACGGTGAGCCCCGGAGAAACCGCAAGCTGGCGGCGTGTGTATGAAGTGTATGAGTGTTAAACAGAGATGAAGCAACTGTTTTGAATACGGGCACACAGCATGAAAAAAAGCGGATCAGGTTCGGCCTGTTAACGGATTCCACGGAATCCTCCTACCATATCGATATCCTTTCAGGAATAACCGATTTTGTGCGGGAGCATGATATTGATCTGTTTATCTTTGTCGGCGGTGTGCTCCAATCGGCGAATATCTATGAGTACGACCGGAATAAACTGTATTTTCTGGTGAATACGAACAATGTGGACGGACTCCTGGTGCTCACCCCGACCCTGGGTCTTAATATCGGACCGCGGGGTATGCGAAAAATACTGCAATCTTTCTCTCCCTTACCCGTGGTCAGTATTGCCACACGTCTTCCGGATATCACCTCGGTTGTTATCGACAATAAAAAAGGCATGAGAGAATTACTTGTGCATCTGATTGAAACACACGGGTGCAAACGTTTTGCCTGTGTCCGCGGACCCGCCCATGTACCTGATGCGGAAGAACGGTTTATGGTATTCAAGGAAATCCTGAAACACTGTCATCTTCCCCTGATTAATGAACTCATCCTTCAGGGGCCCTATGGGTCAAACTTCGGAATAAAAGCGGTAAAAGCGCTGCTGGATAACCGTAATACTACATTTGACGCCGTTATATCCTCAAACGACGACACCGCGTTGGGTGTGATCGAAGAATTGAAACGGCGCGGTATTCCGGTGCCCGGCCGGATAAAGGTGGCTGGATTTGATGATATTATAGACAGCCGTTCCTTTATTCCAAAATTGACAACGGTCCATCAGCCGATTTATCGCATTGGACATATGGCCTGTTCCACGCTTTATAATATCATTACCGGAAAAAAGACCAAGCTTCTTACGAAACTGCCCACAGAGATCGTTATTCGTGAATCCTGCGGCTGCTCCTATAATGAGAGAATAACCAACTTGGTGAAGAATAACGAAAAAAATTGTATGGCCGGCGCTAAAAGGTTGATTATCAAAGAGTTTAAAGACCTGAATCTGAGTAACAAGTACGGCTTGGGGGAGGCCGGGCAGGACCTTTCAAAACATATCCTGGATTACTTCTTCAATGATGATACGATTATCAGAAACAAGAGATCCTTCTTGAGTTCCTGGAAAAATTTCCTTCAGACGGCGGGAGTGCGGCAGTATAATTTCAGCATCATTCACCGTTTATATCATATGCTGCAGGAACACCTGTTTCCCCTGCTTTATAAGGCCGACAAGCCTTCAGAGTTGTACGAACTGAATGCCGAAACCGAAGAAATTCTAGAGAACGTTTTTCTGGAGTGGGAAATGGATCAAAAAATCCGGAATATGGATATGGAGGTAAAACTCAGGGAACTCTATGAAGAACTGCAAACCGTTCACAATCTTTCACAGCAGATGAACCGTATTTTCATCGGGCTGCTTAACATAGGAATCAGGGACTGTTTTCTTTCCCTTTTTGTCAACCCCACGGAACCCTTAAACATCGCTCGACTGATGCTGGCCTGTAAAAACGGGAAACAGTTGCCGTTAAAGGAGGATGAATCGGTTTTTACTTCTTCCAAACTGGTACCGGGGAAAAATTTCATTCATGGGGACGCGCGCACCACAATGATCGTCAGTTCACTCTTTTACGGGGAGGAACAGTTGGGTTTTATCCTCTATAACTTTTTCGGCTGGGCTCCCAACCCGTATGAAGACCTCCGGATGATCTTAAGCAGCGCCATAAAAAATGCATTGCTTTCCGCCAAAATGAAGAATATGGCATCAGATCTTGAGTTGTATGACAACCACCGCTCCCCGCTCCTTGCCGCGACCATGGGATCAAAAGAGAAACTCCCCGATCTGCGTATTCAAAGAGCAGTGGATTTTATCAATGAGAGGTATAACACGGATATAAATCTAAAAGACGCGGCCAATAGAGCGTTTATGGCGGAGACATATTTTTCAAGGGTATTTAAGCAGGTGTGCGGTAAAGGTTTCCTTGAGTATCTCACCGGCCTCAGGCTTGAAAAGGCCTGTTCGCTGCTGCAAAACACCGGCCTTAAAACCAGTGAAATAGCCCGCTTTGTCGGGTACCATGATCCCAACTATTTTTATAAGATTTTCAAGGAAGCGTTCGGCCGTACCCCCACCCAATTTCGAAGAACATAAAAATTTACAGTGAAAGGCAAAAATTTCGAGTAGACAGTAAAACGGCAATTCCTCACACTATGCGGAAAGGAGGAATAAAAAAATGAAAAAATTATGTTATTTTTTCACTGCCGTTTTTATCGCAGTCATACTGTTATCGGCAATAGTAACAAGCTGCGAGGGAAGCGGTCCCAAGCAGGTAGAATTAAAAATCTTTATCTCACAACCCAGGTTCCGTAAACAGTACACCGTCTATTTAAATCAGTTTGCGGACCAGTACAAAAACCAGACCGGTGTGGAAGTAACATACAACCTGGAGATGCCGGACGAAAACAACTCACAGTTGTTACGGACCAGATTCGCTTCCGAAGAGGGCATAGATGTTTTTTCCTGCCACGCGATCAACGAACTTCCGGAATATACCAAGGCGGGGTATACGGAAGACCTGTCATCACAACCGTTTGTGAACCTTTTGCTTGACAATATCAAGCCGGTAATAACCATAGACGGCAAGGTGCGCGCCGTCCCGCTGGAGAGTTTGTTCTGGGGGATTGTGTACAATAAAAAAATATTTGATGAACTGAACATCAAACCCGCGCTCACCATCTCGGAATTAAAGGACAACGTAAAAAAAATAAAGGCCGCCGGGTATACGCCGTTTCTTCTGGCCTATAAAGACCAGTGGATTCCGCAACTTCTGCTTCCATTAATAGTCGGCGGTTTTCTGAATTCACAAAATCCTGATTTCATTGACAATATGAACAACGGCCGCGGTTCATTCGCCGATTTAAAGGATTTTTTTACGATTATCGATTTGCTGAACGCGAACGGAAACAAACGGGCGCTTGATGTCGATGCAAACCGGGGCAATGTCGAGTTCGCCTCAGGAAAATACGCCATGTATGTTCAGGGGCCATGGATGGCGCAGGGGTTTTTGGACCAGGATAAGGATTTTCAATTCGGAGTCGCTCCCCTCCCGTTGAATGAAAATCCTAAAACCGCACTGATCAACATCGCCGTCTCCACCTCTCTTTGCGTGAATCCAAAATCGGAACATAAAGACGTGGCCCTGGCGTTAATCAATTACATTCTTGATAAAAACGATTCGGACGCTTTCTATGAAAGCCTGAAATTCAACCCCGTGTCGAAAACACATAAGTTTGCCACCTATCCCTGGGTAAAAACCGCCATGACATACATAGAACAGGGTAAGGGCTATATTGACCCGAAAATCCCCCAGGCGGTTAAGGATGAATCAGGGGCGGTTTTTCAAAGTTATTTCCTTGGCGACATGTCAAAGGCCGACGTGATTAAGGCTTTGGATAATGCCTGGAAATCAAGCCTTAAATAACTTATACCTCCCAAAACCTTTTTGTGATATATCCCCTTTCGGGGGGATATATCACCGTTATTGAGGACGGCGTTATGAAGAAGAGATTGAACGGACGGATCAGACATTTGCTTATTTTCACGGCACCGGCGCTGATTTCCTTTGTTCTGATTATGCTTATCCCGATGTGTATCACCTTTTTTTACAGCTTGACAAACTGGAACGGGTTGGACCCCGGATTCAAGATTGTCGGGTTTGATAATTTCATCGAAGCGTTTGTCGACGACTACGGTTTCAGAGACTCAATTTTTTTTACCTTAAAATACGCGTTTATTTTGGTTGTTCTGCAAAATGTGATTGCGCTTTTACTTGCCGTATTCATAGACCGCATAAAAAAGGGAAAAACGCTGCTTAGAACCGCGCTTTTCATGCCCAATATGATCAGCTTTGTTATCGGCGCCTTTATCTGGTCGTTTATCTTTTTAAATGTCCTGCCCACGGTGGCAAAGAGCGTGACCGTGCTGCATTTTTTAGACCAGTCATGGCTGGGCGATTCCACGCTGGCATTTTGGGCTATTGTTGTCGTTTCATTATGGACGGGTATCGGTTACATGATGATCATATATCTTGCGGCCTTGCAGAATATACCCAAAGAAATAATAGAGCAATCCAAAATAGACGGGGCGAACTCGTTTAAGAGATTTTTCCATATAACCCTGCCCATGATTGTGCCCGCCGTCACCGTATGCTTTTTCCTAACCTTAAACGGCGCTTTCAAGCAGTTTGATCTGATCTACGCTTTGACAAACGGAGGCCCGGGTAAAAGCACACGGGTGCTGGCCTTGGATATTTATCTGGAGGCCTTCTCATCAAATTACCGCTACGGGTACGCCAACGCAAAGGCAATCATCCTGTTTGCTTTTGTGCTTATTATTACCTTAATCCAGCTGAAAATCTTTAAAAAAAGAGAGATTCAACTATGATGAAAGGCATCTCGGTAATATCCAACGGATTGAGAAAACATAAAACCACCATAGCCATATATATATTGTTATGCCTGGTATGTATTTTTTCTTTGTTTCCGCTGTTCATCACTGTAGTAAACTCCTTTAAACCCCAGGCACAAATCATGAAATCCGTTCTGACTTTCCCGGAGACCTTTTCCCTGGATAACTACACTGAAGCATTACGGGAAATAGATTTTTTCAGAGTATTTTTCAATACCGCCTTTATTACCTGTGCAAGTGTGACCGGTATCGTTATTTTTGCCTCAATGGCGGGATTTAAATTGTCAAGGACAAAAAGCCGCCTTAGTTTTTTCATTTACCTTCTTCTTATCTCATCAATGCTTATTCCCTTCCATTCCATTATGATTTCATTGGTCAATATGGCCAAACTGCTGCGGATCCATAATTCGGTGTGGGGGCTGCCGTTTGTATATATCGGGGTCGGCGTCAACTTCCCTATTTTTTTATATCACGGATTCGTCAAATCGATCCCCGTGGAACTGGAAGACGCGGCCAGAATCGACGGGTGTAATGAGTACCAGATCTTTTTTAAAATCATCTTCCCCCTGTTAAAGCCGATTAATATCACCGTGACTATACTGCAGATAATCTGGATCTGGAATGATTTTTTGTTGCCCCTGCTGATGCTGACCAATTCCAAACACTATACATTAATCCTTTCCACAGTGATGTTCCGCGGCAAGTATTATGTGGAATGGTCAAAAATACTTGCCGCGGTGATTATCACCTGCATCCCGATCGTCGTTGTCTATATGCTCTTTCAGCGACATATCGTCAAAGGGATTACGGCCGGTGCCGTAAAAGGATAATACTACATATCACAGAGGAGAATAAACGAATGATGCATAAGGCAGGAGTCATCCGAACCGCGCAATACACACCGGACCGACTTTCACCGCAAAACTATATTACATTTTCCGCGGAAACGGCAAAAACCGGGAACAGGATCAGTATCGTTTGTGATCCCGATACCCGCTACCAGAAAATTCACGGTTTCGGTGGGGCGTTTACCGAGGCCGGGGCCGCGGTACTGGGAAGCCTCACCCCGGAACAGCGAAACGGAATAATCGAGCGCTATTTTCACCAACAAAGGGGAATCGCCTATTCCCTCTGCAGAACCCATATTAATAGTTGTGATTTTTCCCTGGGCAATTACTCGTGTGACGACATTGAGGGAGATATAAAGCTTGATAACTTTTCCATTAAACGCGACAAGCAATACCTGATCCCCTTCATCCGCTCCGCTTTAAGCACAGAAGGCGCGCGGTTCCGGCTGCTTGCCTCTCCATGGAGTCCGCCGTCCTGGATGAAGACCAACCGGCAGATGAATAACGGCGGTACATTGAGGCCGGAATACAGATCAACCTGGGCGCTGTTTTATGCAAAATATATTAAAGCGTATAAAGACGCAGGCGTTCCAATCTGGGGCATAACGGTCCAGAACGAACCGGAGGCGGCGCAGATATGGGATTCCTGCCTTTATTCGGCGAAGCAGGAACGGGATTTCGTACGGGATTATCTGGGTCCGTGCCTGGTCCGGGAGAATCTGGGGCATATCAAAATAATCATCTGGGACCATAACCGCGACCTGCTGTATAAACGCGCGAAAACCGTGCTTTCCGACAATAAAGCCGCGGGATATGTCTGGGGCGTGGGTTTCCATTGGTATTCCGGCGATCAGTTTGATAATGTGGCCAGGACCCACCGCGCGTATCCCGACAAGCAGCTTCTGCTTACCGAGGCCTCTATTGAAGGAGGAGTAAAACCGGGCCTGTGGGACAGGGGAGAAATATATGCTCATAATATCATCAACGATCTGAATAATGGGGCGGGCGGATGGATCGACTGGAACATGGTGCTTAATGCGCAAGGCGGGCCGAATCATGCGCGCAATTATTGCGACGCCCCGGTTATTGTCGATCAAGACAGCGGTGAAATTCATTACCAGAGTTCTTTTTACTATATGGGGCATTTCAGCAAATACATCAGACCGGAAGCCGTACGTATACGCACTGCGGTTTCTCATGACACGCTTGAAGCTACGGCCGCCAGAAATCCGGACGGCGGCATCGTCTTGGTAATTTTAAATCGCGGCCCCAACGCCGTACCCTTTCAGGTGCGCCTGTGTGGAGCTACCGCCGAGAGTGAAATCCCGACGCACGCGATTATGACTTTACTTATCACGGCGGGGACGTAACCTTAATTCTGAGAAAAAGAAAAAACCCGGTAGCCGTTCCCGTTTATTTTTCTTACATTAATATGAAAGAAAACCCCCCACACAAAGGAGTAATGTCATGAATTACCGGCGTTTCGGAAAACTGGATTTCAAGGTTTCGGCTTTGGGCTTCGGCGCCATGCGCCTGCCTGAAAAAAACGGTGTAATCGATGAACAGGAGGCGGGGCGGATGCTGCGCTACGCGATCGATAACGGCGTCAATTATATCGATACGGCCTGGCCGTACCACAGGGAGCTGAGCGAGCCCTTCGTGGGCAGGGCATTGAAAGACGGATACCGCGAAAAGGTAAAACTGGCCACCAAGCAGCCCTGCTGGCTGATCGAGAAAAAAAGCGACTGCGACAAGTACCTGAACGAGCAGTTAAAGAGATTACAGACCGATCATATCGAGTTTTACCTGCTGCACGGGCTATTCGGCTCGCGCTGGGAGCATATTCTCAAGACGGGCATCCTGGATTGGGCCCGGGAGGCGCGGAAGGACGGGAGAATCGGCCACATTGGATTTTCTTTTCACGGGACCTACCCCATATTTGAAAAGATAATCGATCACTATGACTGGGACTTTTGCCAGATTCAGTATAATTACATGAACGAGGAGTTCCAGGCCGGCACCAAAGGCCTGCGGTACGCACATCGGAATGGCATTGCCGTGGTGGTCATGGAACCCCTCCTGGGCGGAATCCTGGCCGTGCCCAAGGGGCGCATGAAGGAGATCTGGGACGCCTCGGGCCTTGATCCAATTGACGTGGCCCTGCGCTGGCTGTGGAACAAACCGGAGGTGGCCACTGTCCTGAGCGGCATGAGCAGCATGGAGCAGGTCAGGCAGAATGTGGCCATTGCTTCTTCAGGAAACGCCAACAGCCTGGCCCCGGAGGATCTTGATGTCATCAAACAGGCCCTTACCGCCTTCAACGAGCTGAGTCCCATACCCTGCACAAAATGCGAATACTGTCTGCCCTGTCCGAATGGGGTAAATATTCCGCGCAATTTCGACCTGTACAACCAGGCTATCACCTACAACAACCTGTTTATGGGCAAGGCCCATTACAATTGGCACACGGACGAAAACGAACGCGCCTCTTCCTGCACCGAATGCGCCCTGTGTGAGGAAAAATGTCCGCAGGGCATCAGAATCAGCGAACTGATGCCCAAGGTACACGAGACCCTGGTCTTCAAACCGAGCGAGGCGTAGGCCGTGAGGGCAGCGGCCGCACGGCGCACCGGACGACGCCCCCGCATAGACGGCCTACCTTTTTTTCAACCCGGCGAACAGCGGGAGTTTAAATAGAATAAACAGCTGCGCCGCCCAGGTTATGGTATATACAAGCGCAATAGCGGCCGTAATATGAAATGAATCCAGGTTGTTTTCCGCCAGAAACACAATACTCATTACGCAGGACGCCATGGAAGCGATCCCTGAGATGAAGATGTTGTAGGCCGTAAAATACCGGGCAACGCCGGGATACCCGCTCCTGTTGGTAAAAAAAATAATCAGAACCGCGTGAATGCCGTAAATGACTCCCCCCACCACTAAAAAGGCCAATTGAACGGAAAAACTTTCAAATATATTGCCCATAAAAATGCCGTGCACGGTAATCGCCGCGTCAACGAGCAGGACCTGCAGGGCCATAATTTTGAAGTAATAAAGTATGACCTTAAGTCCCACCTGGGGGTCTTTTGTGTTTTTATCATGATCCATACGCCATTTAATCAGAATAAAAACCAGGGGTATAATAGAAAACGTAAAGTACATAACCAGGGGATATAGAACCGATCCCAATCCCCATGTAAATAGTTCAGCCATAATCTCCTCCTTTGGTTGATTGTGTTTTGTATATATCATAGCGCGGCGTACAAGCCGGCACAATCATACTTAGGTATGAAATAAAAATTCCGTTGCCATTATATACGGTTTTCACAGTTTTTATATGTTTATATAATGGAGTACATGATCACGGACAGTTTTGCCTATCTGGCCGAGGGTATGGTGCTTGGTCTGGCCGCGGGCATTGCCCCGGGTCCGCTTTTGACCCTGGTCATCAGCGAGTCCCTGGCCCACGGCAGGGGTCAGGGCATAAAGGTGGCCCTCTCCCCCCTGTTCACGGACGCGCCCGTTATTTTACTGTGTGTGTTGATCCTCCATCAGCTCGGCCGTTTGGATTTCATTCTCGGTCTTCTCTCAATTACTGGGGCCGGGTATCTTGTTTTTCTGGGAATAGAAAATATCAGATTCAGGAAAACCGCACCCGCCTCAGGCCCGGCGCCGGTCCATTCCCTGCGCAAAGGCATTATCACCAACCTGCTCAATCCGCATCCTTACCTGTTCTGGATTACGGTGGGCACTCCCCTGCTTGTGGCCGCGGCCGGGGCGCATTGGCTGGGTGTGTTATTTTTTCTGGCCGGGTTTTACGTTGCCATAGTGGGGGTGAAAATCACTATCGCCCTGCTTGCCGCGGGAACCAGGATTTTTCTGTCGGGAAACACATACGTGTATATTGTCCGCATCATGGGCCTGGTGCTGCTGGTGTTCTCCCTGCTGCTGGTAAAGGAAGGGCTGGAAAAATTGGGAATAGTGTAACAAGATGCGTAATATAAAATACATTTTTTTTGATTGTATGGAAACCCTGATAGACCTTGATCCGCTGCCCACAAGTGACGATTACGCGCTCTGGGCTTATCACGGCTCCGGGGTGGAACAGCTATGGCCGGACTACCCGGAGTTCCTGATGGAATACAACAAAGCCAGGGAGCAGCTTCTCCGCCGGCACAGCGATTTAACCGAAGACAGCTTTTCCGACCGCTTTGTAATTATGTGCACGCAAAATCCACGGATAAACGCTGCAAAAATGGCGCCCCGGAGAGTGGTCGCGCGGCTCCATGATAACTTACTTCGTTTTTATTACAGCCGCTGCTTTGTACACGAGGATTTACAAAGTGTTCTCCCCCGGCTGGCGGACAGGTATCGTCTGGGCATAGTCTCCAATTTCAAGTCACGGGGCGGTATTGAATATCTGCTTAAAACACACGGGCTTACTGCGTATTTCAGGTTTGTGCTGGTTTCCATCAATTTCGGCAGGCGCAAGCCGCACCCGGATATATACCGAGAAGCGATCCGTAAAAGCCGTGTCCGCGTAGAAGAGATCCTCTTTATCGGTGACGACATCCATAATGATATCGTCGTACCCCGTTCGCTGGGTATGAAGACCCTGCTTTTGGACAGGTATGGCCGGCATGACGGTCGGTATCGTAAAGTAGCTTCCTTCAGGGAACTTGGACATCTATTGACATAAATACGATATAGGAGCCGTGGATTGTGTACTGCCGGTATGCCGGATCAATAGGGATAGGTGACCACTGATTTTCGCGAATGACGCGAATATTCATAATATGGAGAAGAAAAGTCAACTAATGCTGAAAAATAATTATGACGTTGTAATCAGGAAAAAGCATAATATTTCTTGAAAAAAGACCGCAATTCTTTTGTGGGGATCGTTATTTGGGTGACTCCGATAATTTGAAATTCGAACCGCTGTAAATTTCCAGAACAGGATGCGAATCATCGGGAACCAATACATAATAATTAAAATCGACAGAAAAAAAGGAGTGCGAATTTAGTTTTGGATCAGCCTCATAAAACCTGACGTGTATTTTATCCTCGTCCTTTGCCAACTCCCTGTCCGTCAGTTTCATATTGCCGAGGTTTGCGTTATTGACGGTATAAAGGATCATTGATCCTGTCAACATCCATCCCGAGGGTGGGCCAATTATATCCGGGTTTGCTGCATAGTAATAGTATTCGAAATAGAACGATAAGACGTAGCGGAAAATATCCTTTTTGTCATCCATGGGAAGAGGCAACAGAAAATGTTTTATCCAGTGAGATTCAGGATAAAGTTTTCGGTATTCGTCAGAGGGTGAAATTTCCTCAAAATAGGGAGTGCTTTTGTATTTGAATTCATAAACTTTATTTTCTATCAAATCCTTGTATCTAATACTTATCAGGCAAGTATCCTCCCGAAAATTCTTCCAATTCCCTTCCTGGATTATTGGTCCGCTTTTTATTGGCGGGGGAACCAGAATTTTGTTGCCGACAAGTTTTATTCCTTCGCCGGTTGCACCAAATCGGGGCCCACTGACGCATCATAGAATCATGATGACAAGCAAAAGAGAAAGACATTTTTTTATATATCCCCCTTTTTTTTAATGTATTCCAGAGTATATTGGAGGTTTTAAATTGTCAATTAAATACCCCGATTAAAGCGTAAAACTGAAACGCGCCCTGGCGTAAATTGAATAGGGAAGTATATCCGTGCCGAATATTTCCGCTCCGACGAAAAGAACCACGCCCACACCGGCTTGGAACCAATCATTAAATTTAAAATACGCACTTAAGTCCGGGATTATCAAGGATGAAGCATCCATGCCGCTTAATCCACCAAAATAAACATATACCCCGCCACCGCAACTGACATTCAGCACCAATGGATTCAAATCAAGCTCAACAAACGCATTCGGCCACAATACGGATTCAACAATAAATGTCACCATACGCACTCCGACCCCTACTTTAATCATTTGAAAATCGAAGACATAACTAAGCATTAAATCAGGGATTAAGAACGCGTAATCGGAAAAATCACCGACTCCCTCACCCCCTTCTACTTGGATACCATTATAAAAAGGGACACTCACATTTATATCCAACCTTCCCTCCGCACCGGCCGACCCGATT
>CAZWYY010000020.1:0-55248 GCA_964638895.1 uncultured Spirochaetaceae bacterium
GACTTGTGCTGTGCGGCCACAACCTGTTCCTGGATCACGTTCATCCGCGGGGTTGGAGTTTTTTGACATTGAGCACAATGATTTTACGGAAGGCGGGAAACATCAAGCAAGCCGTGTCTTTAATAAAAACCCATAAACGCGGGTTCTGCGGCGCGCTGCTGCTGGCCGAGCCCGAAACAAGGCGGGCGGTGGTGGTTGAGTTTAACTCCCGTCAGGTCGCCGTTACCCCCATGCGGGAGGACAGGCTTGTGCTCACCAATACGGCCCTGACGCCGCAGCTGCAACAGGTTGATTTTCTGCGCAACTTTTGTGTAAGTGAATCCGCGAAAGCTCGTTACCTGCGCTTGCGGCAATTGATCCGCAGCCATGAAGGCACCATTGATCCCGAACGCGCCGCCTGCTTTTTGGGCGACCACATCCACCAGGCAACCGACACCGAAAGAAGCGTATCGAATATTTTAGCCGCACCAAATAATATAAGCAGTGTGATCTTCGAGCCCGAGCGCATGCAATTCTGGGTCGCCGCAGGTCAGACGCCAGCAAGCAACAACCTCTATATTCGATTTGATTTCAAATCCATCAGTGAATGGAGGCTTTCAGCACTCGGGAATCCTAAATTAACCGGTTATCACTTTTTGGATAACAGAAAAAAATCGGCCATGAGAATCTTCCGCCGTGCCCATGTTCTTTACGAAGAACACCCTGACCGGAAACCGGAGATTAAAACATTATTATCCAAGGCCATGGCCCAGGATAAGGAAGAAATCATATTTTATCATATTCTCTGCAAATTATATATCCATGACGATGAGATTGAAGCAGCCCTATTCCTTATGCAAAAAACGTTTTCAATATCGCAGTCAGTAAATGAGAAGGCCCACAGCCTGTTGCTTATCGGAATCTGTTACGATCTGCTTGATAAACGAAATAAAGCGGTGGAGTTCTATGAGGGGGTTTTAATCCTTGCCCGGGCGCACGCGAATGATATATTTCCCGTGAATATGTTTGTGAGGGCGTTTGCGGAAAAGTATATACGGCGCGCTTTCACCCGTAAAAATAAAAATCACAGGTCCGTTGCGGTAAGTTTTTCACTAAGCTCCGGATTGGAATAATGCCCGCGGTCAGGGTCATTTTATTCCAGCCGCGGTATTATAAGAAGGTGGTATTGATCTCTATATGCAAAGCACGGCATCATAATCTCAAGCCGGGGATGTCTTGAGCCAATTTTGTTTTAGATAATGTATTGCGTCTTTTATCACCTGATATGGAGGTTTAGGCAAGAAACCCAAATCCTCCTGGGTTCGTGAGATATCCAGAGTCAGCTTCTTGCGCCAATAGACCTTCAACATACTTCGCGTCAGTTCGGGACGCTTATGGGTAAAAAAACTTGTCAGCTCCATTATCGCCGCCAGGGTCCAAAATGAAAATTTGGATATTTTTTTTGGAATTTCAATTGTAGGATCTATTTCACGTGCCAACAGAAACAGTTCACTCGAGCTTGTCGAAGCGGAGTTGGCAATAATATAACGCTCACCAATCCTGCCTGAGTGAGCCGCAGCAATTAAGGCTTGGACTACATCCTGCACGTCGACATAGCAAAAACCTAAATCAGGATCAAACGGAATACGAGCGGATAAAATTTTAAACAAGAACTCCATGGCCGGCCTCAGTTTCCCCCAAATCCGTGTGCCTAAAACAGACGATGGAAGCACTGTGATCAAGGGCAGGTTCAGTTCCGATGAGATTTGGTCTAACAATATTTTTTTCCAAATGTAATGCCCAATGTTCCCGCGCCGCTGCAACACAAAAAAGAATATCCACACCCACAAGGGCTTTGCCAAGCGATACGTGATCTAAGAAGTCTGAATATACGATCTCACAGCCAACCCCTTTGAGAGTATGAAAACCATCCTTTTTTCTCAAACCGGCCCTGACTTTTCTTCCTTGATACGCCAATGCGCGGACAAGGTTATTCCCGATATGCCCGGAAGCACCGTTCACAAAATAAAGTGTATTCATCCAGTACCTCAAACTTTCTAAAACGGGAGTCCCGGAAGAATCCGGCCGCGTACTCTGGCTTTATATTCCGTGTATTCCCGACCCAGGATTTTTTCCAAACGTTCTTCCTCCAGCAAGATCAGCAGCAGCAGCCCGATCCACCAAAAAGGAATGAGCAGAAGCGCGCATATCGAACCATGCAGTAATGACCAGCCCGCGTACCACAACAGTTCGCCGAGGTAAATGGGATTACGCACGAATCCGTAAAATCCGTGTGTCTCAAGCCTTGTGTCTTTTTCCGTAGTGTTTAAAGACCTGATTGAAAAACAGGGAGCCAGGCAAAGAAACAGTCCGCATATAAAAATCACACCGCCGATTGCTGTTTGCGCAGGACCAAAATAAAACCTGGGCTGAGGCAGATACGGGAGGGCCATAATAAAGCGTCCTAAAAAGAAAACAGCCACAATCATACCACCCAGAACCGTGTGCCTACCCACCCGGTTTGTACCCACGACCAGGCATGCCCCCACTAAGCCCAGCATGCTCAGGCAAGCCCAGAACAGTGGATTTTGGATTAAGAACATTCATACCTCCTTCAACATAATTGGTTGGCCGTCCAACTTAATTTATCATAAAAAAAACATCAAAGCAAGATCATATGCATGGTTTTTTCGACCTTCTCCCAGAACTGCCGTGTGTTAACCTGTTTGTGTCTATTAAGGGCAAGCATCCCAAGGCCGTCAAACAGGCCGGTCAACAGCAACGCGGTCTGTATAGTATCGATTCCGGCGGCGATTATGCCGCGATTTTTTAGGAAATCTAGCCCGTCTTTAATAATATCTATAAACTGTTGATAAAGGAATCCAACCTCATCCTTGATTATACTGCTTTGTAACGATGCGCTCCATCCTTCGAAAAGCAGGCGAAAAAAACCGGGATACTCCAAAACCAGCCGTTTTAAAAGCATGGTTATGCCCGCGGCCAGGATTTTTGCATCCTTTGCCTGCACAAACAGTTCCCGCCCTTGCGAAATGCTGGTCTGCATGGCAGCCCGCAGGGCCTCAACAATCATCTCCTCCTTGCTCTTGAAGTAATAATGCATGAGTCCTCGGCTTATTTTGGCCTTGTGGGCGATTTCATTGATTGTCGTTGCCGTATACCCCTTTTCCGCTAATAGTTCCTGTACGGCTGTAATGATTAGCTGTTTCTTATCCTGGCCGATTACAGAGGTCATTAATTATGAATTATATATCCTTTTGAACGAACAAACAACTTGCTGTGTTTTTATTTTTTTATTTCCGCAAAAACCCCAGGTAATCCTGCTTATTGATCTTCTGTAAAAGATCATCCGAGCTTAACACCATCCACATCTTGGGCTGATCCACGAAATACGTGTTTATCACGCGTACAATATCTTGCGGTGTCACCGCGTTTATTTTATTCACGAAATACAGGTAGTCGGAGGGATCTCCCGTATAAATGAGCGAGGTTAAAATCTGGGAAGCAATCGAATAGTTCGTTTCCTGGGTCCCGTAATACGCGGTGATAAACTGTGATTTGTAAAAATCAATGGCATCGGCGATGGGAACAAACTCACCCTGTTCAAGCTCGGGGTTTTGGGCCTGGCCGATACCCCCCTTGCCCGCGGCCGACGCCGAGACCTTGGCGCCCATGCACTGACCTTGGGCCATATGTGCCAGCGACTCGTCAATATATTTTTTTACATCCTGAGGAACGGTTGTTTTAAAGATCACGATGCTTGCGTAGTTCCTTTCAAACCCGAACACGTAAGACCACATGCCGTAGGCCGCCCCGTGCTGAATGCGTACGATCTCAAACAGCAGATCATTCAACATGGCTGAGGCCAGCACCAGGGCCGGGTAGTCCGGATTGCTGCGCCCGGGTACCGGGAAATCGGCGCGCACATACGCCAGCCCCTGGGACGCGGCAAAGGGTTCCAGGTACAGCTCCGGTTGTTTCAGGGACGCAAACGCGGGTACTGCAGGCGCCGGGGCCGGGGCCGCGGACCGGGGCAGCCGGCCCAGTGTGTCGTTCAGACGATTGTAAAGGCTTTGCGGGTCGAAATCACCAACGGCCACGACGTACATGCGATCCGGGGTCAGGCATTCCGTGTAGTATTTTTTTACATCTTCCAGGGTAATATTATTCAGTGATTCCTCGGTGCCGCCGAAATATTCCTTGTACGGATGCCCGTCGAAAAAACGGTCGTGCAGCTTCATCACCAGCCTGGAATACGGATCGGACATCTCCTGCTGCAGCGCTATCCGCATATCATTCAACACGAACCCGAACTGTTCCTGGTCAAAGGCCGGATGCAGAAAACAATCCATATAGATGGGGAAAAGCTCGTCAAAATACTTATCCAGGGTAAACAGGTTGAAGGCCGAATAGTCGAACGAGTTATAGAAGGCGCTTATGGAAGAGCTTTTCTGAAACAGAATATCCTGCAGGGTCCGGTAATCGTATTTCTCCGAACCCTTGGACAGTACCTGCAGGGTGACCCCCTCAATGCCCGCCTTACCGGGCGGCGTATACATCACGTTTCCCTTGATGCCGATGAGCAGGGAGTAGACACGGTTGTTGGGGTTCTGCTTGATCACCAGGGGGATGCCGTTATCAAGAGTGTGACGGCTGATGCTCTCCCTGTTCTGTTCGACAAATCCTTCCGTGCTCTTGCAATATAAAAAACCGAAGATAACGATGACAAGGATCACAAAACCAAAGCGTATTTTCACTGGGCGCCGCCTTTCCCGGATTGTGACCACCAGAAAGCGGTGGACTTCCGTATCTCAGTAAAACCGGTTTTGCCGAACTCTTCCTTGTTTTTTGCGTAATCCGCGGGGTTCATCACCGCTCCCGTGAGCATATCGCGGCCGCTGATGTATTTTCGGATAAACGCCCTCACATCCTCAATCATCACCTTTTTCATGTTATCGATATACCCCAGGTAATATTCCGTGCTTGCCGAGGCCCACCAGAAGGAGAGCGAGGAGATCAGCTGGTCCGCGGTCTCCATATCCAGGAGCTGCTTGTCTTCCAGCCGTGTTTTTACCAAGGCAAAATCCTCTTTGCTGAAATAGTTCGGATCGTCCAGAATGGCCTGCATCTCTTCCAGAACGGCTTTTTTAAATAACAGCGCGCGCTCGACGTTCCCGCCTGAGGGCTGGGTCGTCAGGTAGGTGCGAAAATAGATCGCCCCCCCGTCCCGCTGGGTAAAATAAGAGGCAGTAATATATTCTTTTTTATATATTCCCTGGACTTTATTATAAATATCGTTTCTAAACCGCCCGTTCGGGTCCTCCAGCAAAAAGAGCCAGACATCGGCCGCGTAGGTGGACCGCGGATCGGCCAGCACATCAGGCCCGCGCAGGCGCAGGTCTACGGACATCAGGCCCTGGTACATGGACGGGTCTGGATACGACAAAAACACATCGTTATTTAAAAAGGGATGGGCGGGCGGCGGTGCCTTCCAGGGGTCGGGCCCCTCCTGCCAGTCGCCGAAATAGGTTTTTACGATCTCCAGGGCCGCCTCGGGATCAACATCACCGCCGATGAACAGGGCCGCGTTGTTGGGAATATAGTAGTGGGCCTGGATATACAGCAGGTCCTGCCTGGTGGCGTTGCGGACGTTCTCTTCCGGTCCCGTGACGTCCCTGCGCCAGGGATACTTGTAGTACAACACCTTGTCCATGGCTCCTTCATAGATGCGTGCCGGCTCATTATGCGAGCCCCGGATCTCGTTGATCACCACCTGCTTCTCCGTGGTAAGCTCATCCTCGCGGAACAGCGGGTAGCGTACGGCATTGGCCCAGAACGCCACACCCTTGGCCAGCTTGTCCGCCGGTACGGTAAAATGGTATTCAACATACTCTGTGGACGTGCCTCCGTTCCAGGAGGTAACGCCGATCTCTTTCATGGCCGCCTGGAAATCGCTGTCGCTTTTAAAAACTTCATTCCCCTTGAAGAGCATGTGCTCATATAAGTGAAACAGCCCGGCGTTTTTCGCGGTCTGGGCGATGGCCCCGCAGCGGAAGGTGATCTGAATCTTCACCAGCGGCACCACGTGGTTCTCAAAGATGAATACCTCCATGCCGTTGTCGAGACGGTAGTGGTGCAGTCCCGCGATCTGCGTGGATTCCGCGGTGAGCGAGAACAGAACCAGTGTGCTCAGTAGGATGGAATAAAGCAGGTATTTGATTTTTTTCATGCGCTTGAAAGGCTCCTCTTACTTTTTTTATCCTTATAGAGTATATACTCCTAAAACCGGTCACCTGTCAACATTATCCGCCACCTGATCCGCGAAATGGCAGCTTGAATAGTGCCCGGCCGCCATTTGTTTGCAGGGCGGTTCCACCCGCACGCAGATCTCCTGCGCCATATAGCACCTTTCGCGGAAACAACAGCCCGAAATCGCGCCCACGGGCGTGGTCACGTCACCCTGCAGGATGATCCTTTGCTTCTGCTTTGTCAGTACGGGCTGCGGGATGGCCGAAATCAACGCCATAGAATAGGGATGCGCGGTATGGGAGAATAAGCGGGAGGCGGGCGCCTTTTCCATGATCTTGCCCCGGTACATCACGAATATCAGGTCGGCCACGTATTTGACCACGGCCAGGTCGTGCGAGATAAAAACCAGGGAAAGCCCCAGGCGTTTTTTCAGCCCGTCCAGCAGGTTCAATATCTGGGCCTGGATGGAGACGTCCAGGGCGGAAACCGGCTCGTCGCAGATTAAAAGCTCAGGGGACAGGGCCAGGGCCCTGGCGATTGAGAGGCGCTGCCTTTGTCCGCCGGAGAACTCATGCGGATAATGGTGGAGATACTGCGCGGAAAGCCCTACCAGCTCCAAGAGCTCGGCCGCGCGCTCTGTGCGTTCTTTGCCGGTGCGCAGCAGGCCGAACGAGCGAATGCCGGTGGTAATAATATCGTATACTGTTTTCCGCGGGTTGAGCGACGAATAGGGGTCCTGAAAGATGAACTGCACGGCCCTGCGGTAGGCATGCCAGTCTTTTCCCGAGAAATCCGCCGTGGGCCTGCCCTTATACATAATCTCCCCTGATGTGGGCTTCTCCAGGTTCACCAGCAGCCTGCCCAACGTGGTCTTGCCGCAGCCCGACTCCCCCACCAACCCGACGGTCTGTTTCCTGCCCAGGCTGAACGATACCCCGTCCACCGCGTGCACATAGGTCTTGCGCCGGGCAAGCAGGCTTTTTTGCAGGGGAAAGTGTTTTTTCAGGCCGGATACGGCCAGAAACTCATGAGCCATGTTTCCCCCCCTTTTCGTACAGCCAGCACGAGACCCGGTGTCCCCGGCCGCGCTCAAAGAGCGGCGGCGGGATCGGCTCATCGCATTTGGCAAAGCGGTGCGGGCAGCGCGGGGCGAAGCGACAGCCGAGCAGAAACTCGCTGGGATGGGGCACGGTGCCCTTGATGGAAACAAGCTCCCTGCGTCCGGAGCGCAGGGTGGGAATGGACTGCATCAGCCCCTGCGTGTAGGGGTGCAGCGGCTGTTCAAAAAGCCCCTTAACCGATGCGATCTCCGCGAACCTGCCCGCGTACATCACAATCACCTTATCGCAGGTGGTGGTAACCAGCCCCATGTTATGGGTTATCAGGATAAGCGACATGCCGTAGGTGTCCTTCAGGGATTTGATCAGCTCCATGATCTGGGCCTGGATGGTGACGTCAAGGGCGGTGGTGGGCTCGTCGGCGATCAGCAGCTTGGGATTGCAGGCCACGGCCATGGCGATGACCACGCGTTGGCGCATGCCCCCGGACAGGCTGTGCGGGTAGAGGCCCAGGGTATGTTCCGGATCGGGCAGGCCCACGACCTTGAGCAGCTCGGCCGTGCGGCGCGCCAGCTTATCCGGCGGCATGCCCGGGAAATGCGTGGTCAGGGCCTCGGACACCTGCTCGCCGATGCGCTTTACCGGGTTGAGGCTGGTCATGGGCTCTTGGAAGATCACGCCGATCTCCCTGCCCCGCACGGCGTTAAGCTCGGCCGGGGTAAGCCGCAGCACGTCCCGGCCGTTAAACCGGATGCGTCCGCTTTCAATCCGCGCCGGGGGCATGGGCAGCAGCTTGAGGATGGACATGACGCTTACGGTCTTGCCGCAGCCCGATTCCCCCACCAGGCCCAGGCTCTCGCCCTGTGCCAGCTCAAAGGAAATCGAATCCACCGCCTGGATGGCGGCGTTCTCCACGGTAAAGCCGATTGAGAGGTTTTCCACCCGTACCAGGGGTTGTTTGTCCGCCATGCTTGCCTACTCCATCCTCGCGTATTCTTTGGGGTCCATGGCCTCCCGCACCCCCTCGCCGATGAAGGTCAGAAGGAGCAGGGTCAGAAACAGGGCGATAAAGGGATAGACCGAAAGCCAGTAGCTGGGCAGGTTCTCCAGCCCCTGGCGGATCAGCTCGCCCCAACTGGGCGTGGGCGCGGGCAGCCCGAAGCCCAGGTAATCCAGCGCGGTCAGGGTAAAGACCGCGCTGATCAGGGAAAAGGGCATGAAGGTGACGATAGGAGTCAGGGCATTAGGCAGAATTTCCGAAAAAAGGATCTTGTACCGTTTTACGCCCAGCACCCTGGCCGCGTCCACGAACTGGTATTTTTTGATGCGCAAAAACTCCGCCCTGATATAATACGAAAGCCCGATCCAGTTGAATACGGCCATGATGATAATCAGTGTGGAAAAACTCTGCCCCAGCACGCTGCCGATCAGGCTAACCACGTACTAAAACGGTAGGGCCGAGAGCACTTCAATGAAGCGCTGCATCACGAGGTCGGTCGCGCCCCCGGCATACCCCTGCAGTGCGCCGATAATACACCCTATCACGATCTCCAACAGCAGCAGCACCAGGGCGAAACTGAGGGAGATGCGAAACCCGTACAACAGGCGCGCGAACACATCTCTGCCCCTGTCGTCCGTGCCTAGCAGGTGCAGGGCGTCCGGCGCGGTGGGCGGGGTGCCCTTGAGCTCGGCCAGCGTGGAGGTGTAGGGGCTGTAGGGGATCAGGGGAAAGAGCATAAAATTCGGGGGATTGTCTTTAAAGCGTGGGCTCCGGGCCAGCTCACGGTACAGGGCCTCGGTATCGTACTTACCGCCGAACTCCTTGTCCGCGTAGAAATTATAGGCCGCGAAAAAATACAGTTTCCCGTCGTACCCGATAAGCAGGGGCTTGTCATTGGCGATCAGCTCGCTTCCCAGTGAGATGACGAACAGGCCGCCCAGGATTAAAAGCGAGACAAAGGCCCTCTTTATCCGTACGAAGCGTTTGAGTCTTCTTTTGGTAAGCGGTGACAATCTAAGTTTCATCATTCAAAGCTTATCCGCGGATCGGCCACGGCCAGGGAAAAATCGGAGACCAGCCTTCCCAGCAGGTTGAATAGGGTCTGGATGATGATGATGCCCAGGACCACGGGATAGTCCCTGTTCAGCATGGCCTCGTAGCTCAAGAGCCCCATACCGGGAATGGAAAACACCTTTTCGATGAGGATGGAACCCGCGAAAAACAGGGTGAACAGGCTGCCCATGCCGGTAAGGATGGGGATAAAGGCATTGCGCAGGGCATGGCGGTACACCACCCTGTTATAGGACAGCCCCTTGGCCAGGGCCGTGCGGATGTAGTCCTTGTTCAGCTCCTCCATTAATGAGTTTTTCATCAGGGTGGTCAGGATGGCGTACCCCCCAATGCTGTAACACAATACGGGCAGCACCATATGGTGCAGAAAATCCAGGATCTGCAGGTACCAGGGCAGGTACTCGAAGTTATCCGAGACGATGCCGCTTAAAGGAAAGAGGTTTAAGAAACTTCCGCCCCCCAGGAACACCAGCAGGAGCACGCCCAGGGCGAAACCGGGAATGGCGTAGCCCACGTACACCACCACGCTGGAAACCGTATCGAACAGGCTGCGGTGGGACAGCGCCTTTTTTATGCCCAAGGGAATGCAGATCAGGTATGAAAGCAGGAAGCCGGTCAGTCCGAAGGTAAGGGAGATTGGCAAACGCGCGAGAATTTCGTCAAGCACCGGGCGGAAGGTACGGAACGACTCCCCGAAATCACCCTGCGCAAGTTTCCATACCCAAGAGACATACTGCTGAACCACGGGCTTGTCGAAGCCGTAGATCTTTTTCAGGCGCTCCACCTCGGCGCTTTCCACGGTGCGGCTGTGCATGTGCTCACCGCCCGCGGTCAGGCGCATGATGGCCTGCTCGATGGGGCCGCCGGGCAGGATCCTGGTCAACAGGAAGCAGGCGATACTGACCCCGATCAGCGTGGGAATAATCAGTAACAGGCGCTTAATCAGATAGCGCAGCATATTTCTCTTTCAAAACCTCGTCATAATAAACGCTTATATTCTCAGCGGGCAACGCCCTGTTGGCGTGCACGGCCTGTTCCAGGGCCTGTTCTTTAGCCTGGTCTATGCTCCAGTCGGTAATGTACGAATCCTCCGAGTAGACGTCCGCGTATTTCTTCAACACCGTGGGGGGCGTGGTAAACTTGTTCCAGTAGAAAAATCTGACATAGGGCGCGTACCACAACAGAACCGTGGGCACGTCGTTGGTCAGGATCAGGTCTATTCTTTTGAGTATTTGGATCCGTTTATCGATATCATACTCTTCCAAATAGGGATCGAGCAACACGTCCAGCTCCGGGTTTTTATAGCCAACGATGTTGTTGGTATTCGGGGCGTCCGCGCGGTCGCCGCGCCAGCCGTCCTCCACCGAAGGGAAACGTGAGTCACGGCCCCAACTCCCCCAGATCATGTCGAAATCGAAGTCCTCGAAGACCTTTTTGCGAAAAGCGGCCGCGGAGATTAGATTCAGATTGATCTGAATGCCCACCTTGGCGCAGTCCTCCTTGTAGACCGTGAGGTGCTTCTCGATGCTGGCGCTGTCATAGGGAAACTCCACCTCGAAACGCCTGCCCCGGCTGTTTATCAGCACCCCGTCGCTGTCCACCCGGTCCCAGCCCGCCTGGGCCAGAAGCGCGCGCGCCTTTTCCGGGTTGTAGTCAAAACGGGGCAGGTCTTTATCATTATTGAAAAAATCGGGGAAGTAGGAATACAAGGGAATGTACTGATTGTACATAAGCTTCTCGTTAATCAGCTTCACGTTCAGCAGGTAGGCCATGGCCTTACGCACCCTGACATCCCCAAACAGCTCCCTGCGCATGTTCATGTGAAAGCCCGAGTAGCCCAGGGGATGGTAGTTATACACTTTTTTGGCCACAATCCAGTTCTGCTTCAGCTGGTAGGGCGGATTCTCCATCGTCCATTCCACCCATTTCTTGGCAGAAGGGGGGGTGGTCAGGTCAATGTCGCCCTTTTTCAGGGCCTCCAGGCGGATCTCGTCATCCAGGATGAACTTGTACTTGATGCGCTCGAAATTATACATTCCCTTCTTCCCCGGCAGGTCTTTGCCCCAGTAGTCGTCGCGCCGCTTGAGTACGATAAATCGCTCGGGCTGTACGTCCTCGATCATATACGGCCCGGAGCCGGGGGGAAGGGAGATGTTGAAATCCTTGTTGAAGTTCCCTTTTTCATACTCGTGTTTGGGCAGCACGGTAAAGGAATAGGCCGAAATAAAATTGGACCAGCGCTTGTTTTTGGCCTTGAACACCACGGTCTGTGTGTCCGGGGCGTACACGTCCGCAAACGAGGCCTCAAAATCCAGCCGGAACAGGCTGGTGAGGTTTTTAGGGTCCATAATCGTCTTATAGGTAAAGATCACGTCATCCGAGGTTACGGGACTGCCGTCCGCCCATTTCGCATCGGGGTTCATGACAAAGGTATAGGTAAGCTTGTCGGGGCTTATCGTCCAGCTCTTGGCCAGCCTGCCCTCCAACTCCCAAGTCTCCATGTTGCGCTCGCACAGGCTCTCGTAGAGAAGCTGGCCCACCTCGATACTGAAGGTGTTGTAGTCGACAAAAAAATTCAGGGATTTGGGCATCTGCTCCTCGCCGATCACGATTGAGTTCTCGGCGCTCAGGGCGGCAGCCTCCCCTTCCCGCCCCTGGCAGGCGGCAAACAAGAAAACCGCCAGCAACAACGACACAGTACCTGCTAATTTTTTCATAGGTTGTTCCCTTTCCTAAGAATTCTTTAAAAAATCTACCGTAAATACCATAGTTTGTCAAAGTTTAAAATTAAAATAAGCGAGCGGAGGCGATTACGGGAGATAAATACCTGACACGGTACCGATTATAAGGTATATTTAAGGCAAAAACATAAGGGGATTATGAGGAAAGCGCGCCTGAAAATAGACAAGCAGGAAACAATCCGGGAGTGGTACCGCCTGGATAACGCCGCCACGTTATACAGCCTGATATCCTCCTCCAGGGAACCGTGCATATTCAGGCTTGAGGCGGGCCTGAAAAAACCGATCTCCGTGAATAAACTTCAATCGGCTCTGGATAATATAATAGAAAGATTTCCCTATTACCGGGTGAATTTACAACGGGGACTGTTCTGGCATTTCTGGAATACCAATCTCTCAACACCGCAAATCATCGCGGATTCCGCGTACCCCTGCGAGCGGATGCCCATCACAAAAAAGGGAATATTCCCCTTCCGGGTGCGGGCGCGTAAAAACAGGATAGCGGCCGAGTTTCATCACAGCATTACGGACGGAGCGGGCGGGTTGATATTTTTAAAGGCATTGGTGGCCGAATACCTCTGTCTGACGGGGATGAAAGCCCCCGACTTAAACGGAATTTTCCGACCGGACCAGACCCCCGATCCGTCCGAGTACGAAGACGCCTACAAGAGATTCTATAAAAAATCCGTGCCTTCCCCGGCAATGCAATCCGGGGTATTCCACCTGCCCTTCAAAAGCGATCACCGGCTGCCCTTTTACCGGACCACGGGAATAATCGAATTCAAGGATCTTAAACCTATTGTCAAGAAATTGAGCGTGCGTGTGACGGAGTTCCTGACGGCCGTGCTGATAGAATCCTTTCAGGACATCCTCTTTTCCATGCCCACGTCAAAAAGAAAAAAATTCCTGAAACCCATCAGAATACTTGTGCCGGTTAACCTCAGGTATATATACCCGTCACACACCATGAGAAACTTCTCGCTGTACGTTAATCCGGAAATCGATCCGCGCCTGGGCCGCTACAGTTTCAGCGATATTCTGAAGCAGGTGTATCATTATATGCGGGTTGAAGTGGATGAAAAATACATCAACAAGCAGATAAAACGCAATATACGCGCGGAACTGCACCCGCTGCTCAGAGTCAGCCCGCTTTTTTTGAAAAAAATCGTTTTGAAGACCGCGACGAAGGCGTATTTCACCAGCGTGAACAATGGGGTGTTGACAAACCTGGGCCCGATTACCATGCCCGCAGCGCTGGAGCATGAGATTGAAGACTTCCAACTTTTCCTGCCCCCCAGCGGTTCGGTGAAGATAAACCTTGCGGTCTGCAGCTACAGGGACCGGGTCTATTTCAATTTCGGCAGGATCTATAAGGAAGCAGAGGTGGAAAAGCTTTTTTTCAGAAGGCTTGTCAAACTGGGAATCCATGTTAAAATTAAAGCGGACGGAAAGGAATAAGTATGCCTTATTGCAGCCAGTGCGGCGTTGAACTCGATGAGTATGTTGAGGTGTGCCCTTTGTGCTCATCGCCTGTTGTTACATCCAAAAAGATAAAAGCCGGAAAAAATACGGGTTTCCCCGACAAAGCCGTGCCTGAGAAAAACAAAGGCGTGTTGCGCTTTCTGGCCTGGGAGATTGTCGGTGTTTCACTGCTGACCGCCTTTCTGATTATCGCTCTCACCAATTTTATTACCGCCTTCGGAATTACCTGGGCCCGTTACCCGTTGGCCTCCATCGCGCTCATCTGGCTGCTGGCTACATCTCCCCTGCTGCTGCCCAAAAAGCCCCTGCTCATCTCGATTCTGTCCGTGTGCGCGATCATGCTGTTTCTGGCCCTGATTGATCTGATGGATAACGGGATTATCGACTGGTATTATTATATCGCCCTGCCCATCACAATCATGTCGATTATCGTGACAACGGGAGTTGTCATGTTATGCATAAAGGTCAAAAGAAAGGGCGCCAATCTCGCCGCGTTTATCCTCTTCGGGATCGGGATCATGGCCGTGGGCCTGGATTTGATTCTGCATTTCGCCCTGACCGGAATGCTAGGCCTTACCTGGTCGTTATTCGTGATCATCCCCATCCTCTTTATAGGCATATTCCTGCTTTATATCCATTATCGCCTGGTAAAGGCGGTTGATCTGAAGAAATGGTTCCAGGTGTAAACGCCCGCCGGGTTTCGGAAGCGCCATAAAAATCAGCATACCGGCGTTCGAGGCCGGCATGGACCGCGGCTCTTTTCGCAGTAATAAGGTATACTTTCCGGAGAATAACAGGTATATTCAACTATGAAAAGAATACGCTTGGTGTTTCTCGGTGCGGCATTGGTTCTGCTGCTTACTTCCTGCGGCACGTCAACACCCGCCATCGCCGGTGAAAACGGCATAGCGGTACTTGAACAAATCATGCTGGGGGGTGTACTGCAGTGGATTCTTATCCGCGGTGTAAACACACACAACCCCATCCTGCTTTTTCTGCACGGCGGTCCCGGAACGCCGGCCATACCCTTTGAGCATGAGATGCGCGAGCTGGAAAAAACCTTCACCGTGGTGATCTGGGACCAGCGGGGGGCGGGTAAATCCTACAACAGCAAAATTCCCAAGCAGAGCATGAATATCGGGCAGTTCGTATCCGATACCCATGAGCTGATGATGCTGCTGCTGGCGCGCTTCAACCAGGAAAAACTCTACCTGGTGGGGCATTCCTGGGGCAGTGTGCTGGGGGTGCTGACGGCGAAGAAGTATCCGGAACTTATCTATGCTTATATCGGCGTGGGACAGATTGCCGACATGACCGAGAATGAGCGCCTCTCGCATGAGTTTACGGAACAAAAAGCGAGTGAATCCGGCAATCGTGAGGCAATCGCCGAACTGGATAAAATTCATCCGCCCTATGAAGGAAACACCGAGGAAATAATGATCCACAGGAAATGGCTCGGTAAATTCGGCGGAGTACTGTACGGCGAATCCGACTTCAACAAAATCATAGAAATGGCCAAAGCCTCCCCGGAATATTCTTTGGGTGATCTTCTTAATATCGAACCCGGCAGCTTATTCACCCTGCAGTGTGTGTGGGATGAGCTGTTGACCATTGATTTTTTTAAGCAGGTTCCCGCGCTGGATGTACCGGTTTATTTTTTTCTGGGCAGGCACGATTACATGACCCCGTTTTTACTTGCCGAAGAATATTTTAACAAACTTGAGGCCAAAAAGGGTAAACAACTCATCTGGTTTGAAAAATCGGCGCATATCATTATCCTCGAGGAACCGGAAAAGTTTATGCGCCTGCTTATGACTAAAGTGCTGCCTGAAACGCGGGAATAACCTCAATGCTTATTCGGATAAACTCGTTTTTAGGGCCTCATCGTAATACACGTCCACAGGCCGGGCCGGCAGGGCCGTACCCCCGGCAACCGCTTCCTGCAGGGCCTTAAGCGCCTGTGGGTCTATGCTCCAGTCCGTCAGGTAGGTGTCCTCGGCCGCCGAGTCCGTGTATTTTTTCAACAGGTGCGGCGGGGTGGCGAACTTGTTCCAGTAAAACACGCGCGTATAGGGCGCGTACCAGAGAAGCACCACAGGTACGTCATTTGCCAGGATCAGGTCCATTTTCTTCAAGAGCGCCTCGCGCCTGCCGGTGTCGAACTCCTCCAGGTAGCGGTCGATAAGCCTGTCCAATTCCGGGTTTTTATACCCCACGATGTTGTTGGTGTTGGGCTGATCGGCTGTAGAGCTTTTCCAGCCGTCTTCCATGGAGGGGAAAAGCGTGCCGGGGTCCGTGCCCCAGGCCACCCAGACCATATCGAAATCCAGGTCCTCAAACACCTTTTTGCGGTAGGTGGCCGCAGAGACCAGGTTCAAGTTAACGCGCACCCCCACCTTGGCGCAGTCTTCCTTGTAGACCGTGAGGTGTCTTTCGATGCTCGGCGTGCTGTATAAAAACTCGAACTCGAAGCGCTCGCCCTGTTTGTTTATAAGCACGCCGTCGCCGCCCACCCTGTCCCAGCCGGCCCGGACCAGCAGTGCGCGCGCCTTTTCCGGGTCATAATCAAAATGAGGCAGGTCCCTGTCGTTGTTGAAAAAACTGGGGAAATACGAGTGCAGGGGAATGTACTGGTTGTACATAAGTTTTTCATTGATGACCTTCACGTTCAAGAGGTAAGCCAGGGCCTTCCTGACCCGTAGGTCCTGGAACAAATCTTTTCGCATATTCATGTGAAACCCGGAATAAAGCTGGGGCATGTAATTGAAAATCTTTCTGGCCAGTATCCAGTTTTGCTTTACCTGATAGGGCGTGTTTGTTTCGGTCCATTCAATCCAATTCTTGGCCGTGGGCGAGGTCATCACGTCGATCTCCCCCTTTTTCAGGGCCTCCAGACGGATGGCGTCCTCCAGGATAAACTTGTATTTTATGCGCTCAAAGTTGTACATACCCTGTTTCTGCGGCAGGGTCCTGCACCAGTAATCGTCCCGGCGCTTTAGCGTAAGATAGCGGTCCGGTTCGCTGTTCTCAATCATGTACGGCCCGGAACCGGGCGGCAGCGTCAGGTTAAAGTCCTTGTTGAAGTCCTTGCCTTCAAACTCATACCTGGGAAGCACCATGAAAGAAAAAGCGTGCACGAAGTTGAACCAGCGCGGGCTTTTGGCCTCAAAAACCACGGTGTATTCGTCCCTAGCGTACACCCGCCTGAAGGCCGCCTCATAAAACATGCGAAAAACCGTTGTCAGGTTATCCGGGTTCATGACCGTGTTGTAGGTGAAGATAACGTCATCCGCGGTCACGGGAGACCCATTGGCCCAGCGCGCGTCACGGTTCAACTCAAAGGTGTAGGTAAGCTTGTCCGGGCTGATGCTCCAGCTTTTGGCCAGCCTGCCCTCAAGCTCCCAGGTGTCCTGGTTGCGCTCGCACAGGCGCTCATACAGCAGTTGGGCCACCTGAATGCTGAACGAGCCGTAATCAATGAAAAAATTCAGGGATTTGGGCATCTGCGGCACTCCCACCGTTAATGTGTTCTGGTTGCCCGCCGCCGGGACATTCCCCCCCTGCCCCTGGCAGGCCAACAAAAGTAAAAAAACCGCAGCCGCTGTAATCGATAAAGCGCCTCGCCGTATGTTCATAAATTCCATCCCGTTATATCCCTTTCACATGTCTATTCATACACATTATATACAATCGCATTACATTATAATAGTTGCATTACCTCAAAAAGAAATGAAGCTGCCCGGACTTCCGGGCGGCCATACCCCGGATACCTTCGCGGACAGGGTTAAAAACAGCCGAGGTTGGCACAAATACCCAATACAACAAAATTGCATATAACTATTGACAAACTGTTAAACATAGTTTATTTCTTAAACATTATTTAATATACTTGGGAAAATGCTATGAAGGAACTGTCAAAGAGATCACAGGCGGTAAAAATAAACTTTATAAAAAAGGCGGGCGAGATAATACGGCACGAGGGCACCACAAGCCTTACCGTAAGAAAATTATCCGAAGCCACCGGATATCATTACGCGGCGATGTATCATTATTTCCAAAGCCTTGATCATTTAATCGCGCATGTTTCATTAGCCTTCCATGAGGAATTGAATGAGAAAATAAGAAGCAACTCCAACATAAATTCCAACCCGATTGATATCTATGTCGGCGGCATGATCAGTGTGGCTGAATATGGTTTTAACAATCCCAACGCGTTTTTATGTATTTTTGTCGATTCATTCGGCGCCATCCAACGGAATGATGTCATGGAAATAATCAAGAATTCAAGATTATTAAACAACAAAGGCATAATGCTCAAAAATTTGGCATCGGCCTCCAACATCGGCTTACAGAAAGTAATTGCCTTCGATAAGGCCGCCATGGCTTTAGTGATTGGTTATGTAATATTGCGTAATTCACAAAGGTTCATTGAAACCATGGAAGATGCGCTTAAAAATCTCGAATCAATGCTTCAAAATCTTTGGAACGGAGGACTTGTTAATGAAAAAAACAATTCTGATCGCGCCTGAATACGCACTGGCGGATCTCGCGGAATCACATCGTATGGCAAGCGTTGCAAAAGCGTTTATAAACGCGGGTCATGAAGTATATATTTTAGGGAAAGGAAGATATGATTACCTGTTCGATAATCCCGAATTCAAAACCGTTGAGATACCTTATGATTATGAATGGATGACGGAAGAAAAATTTTTGCAAATACACGATATGGATACGCATGGATTGGATTTTATCACAGACAAGGAATTGGATGTTTTCGTAACGGAAGAAGTGAGTTTGATAACCCATATAAAACCCGATGTCGTGATTACGGGCTTTAGGCCGACCATGTCCGTCTCAACGAAAATTACAAAAACGCCGCTGGTCTGGATATTATCGGCGAGCGTGAGCGACCTGTTTGAAAAATACGGGCTCCAGACACAACCGCATGGATTTTATAACTCGATGAACGCTCCGAAACTGATTTCTAAGATTATTCATCCAAGATTATTATTATCAATTTTAAAACATGCTTATTTAATGCCTAAATGGTACGGTTCCTGGAATAAGATTATGCGAAAGCACAAATTACGAAAATTTAAGAATTTGATGGGACTCACCAAAGGTGATTTTAATCTCATGTCGGACGCCCCTGAGTTGTTTCCTGAATTCAAGGATATTCCCCCTTATTATGATTTTTGCGGACCATTATTACCCGAAATGAACATACCGACACCCGAGGTTTTAAAGAAATATAAAAAAAATAAAAATCGTCCTGTCATCTTTTTTTCAATGGGTTCAAGCGGTAATCCGAATATTTTCAAACAAATTGTTTACAGCTTCGAAAACAAACCTTATGACGTTTTTGTCGCAACAACATCAATCATTACAAAGGAAGAATTGGAATACATACCCAAAAACATTTTTGTTGAAAAGTATTTTCCCGCGATTGAGTTAACCGAAAAAGCGGACC
This sequence comes from uncultured Spirochaetaceae bacterium, assembly GCA_964638895.1. Lineage (GTDB taxonomy): Bacteria > Spirochaetota > Spirochaetia > SZUA-6 > RPPD01 > JAFGGG01. Next base: position 19,066 of record CAZWYY010000020.1, read on the forward strand.
TTGTAATCATCCACGGCGGACAAGGAACCGTCTATACGACAATATTCGGCGGCACCCCGTTTATCGGAATACCCATGTTCGCCGAACAGCAGTGGAATTTGGAAACTGCCGCCAGAAATGATTGCGGCATTATTATTCCAAGACCGGGGTTCATGATAAAACTGCTTCACGATGCAATAACCGAAATATTATCTGATGTCAAATATCGGAAAAACATCCAAGCGTTGCGAAGTAATATTATCAAATATCACAATGATTCAAATTACTATCCGCCGAAAATAGCGGTGAATAAAATAATAAATTTTCTTGATAAGAAAGAAATTTCCTATTTTGATGTAAATGACTATTAGCAAGTTTCTAAAAACGAAACGCGGCGGCGGGGTTGCCGCGGGAAGCACGTATTACCGCGCTTTGTCGAGTGCATAGGGTGCGGGGGACCGCGCCCGCCCCAAGCGCCTCAAAATATCAAGAAGTATGCGGCCATTTTACCGGGCCGTCCACACGGAGAGGCTCTTTTATTCCCACTCAATGGTGGCCGGGGGTTTGCTGGACACGTCGTAGACCACGCGCCCGATCTCTTTGACGGAATTAGTAATCATGGCGGAAATCTCCAGGAGGTCTTTGGAGGAAAAGGGAAACACGTCGGCGGTCATACCGTCGCGGGATACAACCGCGCGCAGGGCCAGCACGTACCCGTAGCGGCGCATGTCGCCGCTTACCCCAACGGAGCGCAGCGGTAAAAGAACGCAAAAGGCCTGCCAGATCTGGTCATAAAGGCCGCGTTTTTTTAACTCATTAATATAGATATAATCCGCTTCCTTAAGCACCGAGAGCTTTTCCGCGGTTATCTCCCCCAGAATGCGCACCGCCAGCCCCGGCCCGGGAAACGGATGGCGTCCGATGATCGCGGGCTGCAGCCCCAACCGCATGCCCAGCCTGCGCACCTCGTCCTTATACAGCATGGCCAGCGGTTCCACCAACAGCCCCTGGGCGCGCTTGGCCTCCACCAGGGGTGAGCGGACGTTATGGTGTGATTTGATGACATGGGCCTTTTTACCCACTCCCTTGCCCGATTCGATCATGTCGGTATACAGGGTGCCCTGGGCCAGGAAGGCGTCGTCAATCCCCAGCTTCTTTATCTCCCGTTCCTGTACGCTGATGAACATATCGCCGATGATGCGCCTTTTTTGCTCCGGATCGGAGACGCCGGCCAGGGCGCTTAGAAAATCCTGTTCGGCTTTAATATGGTGGATGTGCACGGCCCCCAATTGGGCCAGGCCCGCCTCCACCTCGCGCGATTCATCCTTACGCATCAGCCCGGTGTCGATGTACATGAGGTGCACACGTTCCGCATCAAGGGCTTCAAGCAGCAAACCCGCGGCCACGGAAGAGTCCACGCCCCCGGAGATCAGAAGCAGCACCTTGTGTTCGCCCACATGGTTTTTGATCTCTTCCACGCCGGCGCGCAGGTAGGCATCCACGTCCCACTCCTTGCGCGCGCCGCAAATGCGCACGCTGAAGTTCTCAAGGATCTCGTTTCCGAACTCACAGTGGGTCACCTCCGGGTGAAACTGCAGCCCGAACACCGGCCTGTCGTGCCGTCCCACCACTGCAGGGATCTTGTTTTCGGTTTGGGCGATCACCTCGAACCCGGCGGCCGTTTGCTCGATGGTATCCCCGTGGCTCATCCAGGAAACAAAGCCGTCGGCCACGCCTTTAAGCAGGGGGGACTCCTGTTTAATATACACCCTGGCCCGGCCGTACTCCTTTTTGGAGTGAGGAGTGACCTTGCCGCCCAGGTCAAAGGTCATGCGCTGCAGCCCGTAGCAGATTCCCAGCAGGGGCAGTTCAAGCGAATACAAGGAAGGGTCGGGACGGGGCGCGTCCTCATCGTATACTGATTCAGGCGAGCCGGAAAGTATTATGCCCTTGACATCGGCGAGCAACGCGGGTGTAAGCGGTGAATCCCCGGGAACCACCTCCGAGTACACCCCCAACTCCCTGATCCTGCGCCCGATAAGCTGTGTGGTCTGGCTGCCGAAATCCAGAATCAGGATTTTGTCCACGGGTTGTCCCTGATAATTGTCTCTGCGCGTTTATACCCCACCGAGACAATTCCGATCTTTGTTCCGGTGTACTGCTCGATAAATGAGATATATTCCTGGGCCTCTACGGGCAGCTCATCGAAACGGTGGCATTCCTTGATGCTTTTCTTCCAGCCCTTGAAACTTTTGAGTACGGGCTTCACCCTCTCCAGTTTTTCGATGGAAGCGGGAAAGATCTTGCTCTCTTTGCCGTCAATGTTGTAGGCCGTACAGCATTTGATCTCCCGCGCCTGATCGTATACATCCAGGTGGGTCAGGGCCAGGTAGTCTATGGAGTTGGTAAAACAGGCGTAGCGCAGTGCCACCAGGTCCAGGTACCCGCAGCGGCGCGGCCTGCCGGTGGTAACCCCGTACTCCCTGCCCGTTTCACGAATATAGTTCTCCAGTTCCCCCTCCCTCTGCGGATCGAACTCGGTGGGAAACGGGCCGTTGCCCACCCGCGTGGAATAAGCCTTGCACACCCCCAGTATTCTATCAACACCTTTGGGCCCCACCGCCCCGCCGATGGCCGCGCCCGCGGCGCAGGACATGCCGGAGGACACATACGGGTAGGTGCCCAGGTCAAGATCCAGGAGCGTTCCCTGGGCGCCTTCGAATAAAATGTTTTCATGTTTGTGCTGGTGCATAAAAGAGGCCAGGTCTATGACCATGTCCTTGATCCTGGCTTTGTACGGCTCCAGGTAGGAGCGGTCCTTATCCGGAAGCCTGTTAAAGAACTCGTCCTCAAAGATATCGCCGATCCTGATCCCGTCCCGCGCCGCTTTCACGGAATAGGCGATGCCGATCCCGCGTCCCGTGGTGCCCAGGGGCCGCGTGCGCTTTTCGTCGCATTCCTTATCCTGCTTCCGGTAGCGCGGCAGCACCACATGGGCCCTGTCCGCGATGAATATTCTGCCCTGCCAGCGGATTCCCTGGTCTGAGAGGGTGGTAAGTTCCGTAAACAGGGCTTCAAGATCAATAACCATGCCGATGCCCAGGATCACCTTCTTGTTGGGCGAGATGATCCCGGAGGGCACAAGATGCAGCTTGTAGGTCTTGTCCCCGATAACGATGGTATGCCCGGCATTGGCCCCGCCGGCAAAGCGGATAATCAGGGATGATTCCTCGGCTAAAAAATCCACGATCTTTCCCTTGCCCTCGTCGCCCCACTGGGCGCCGATCACGACGACTCTCATAGGTAACTCCCGAATTTAACCGAATAGTTCGGCGTTTCTCGAGAGATATATATATCATGTGCGTGACTTTCTTTTAACCCCGCCTGGGAGATTTTTATGAATTTTTTGTAGTTCCTTAGTTTTTCCACGGTATCGCACCCGCAATAGCCCATGCCCTTGCACAGTCCCATCACAAGCTGGTACAGGAAGGGTTTGAGCTCGCCTTTATAGGGAACGCGACCCTCTATGCCTTCCGGCACGATCTCCGTTTCGGCCCTCATCTGGTAGCGCCCGCCGGAGCCCTGCTCAATGGCCCCGATGGAGCCCATGCCCCGGTACTCCTTGAACATCCTGCCCTCGTAGATGATCTCGTGTCCGGGCGCTTCTTTCAACCCGGCGAACAGGTTGCCGATCATCACGGTGCTCGCACCGGCGGCCAGGGCCTTGGTAATGTCTCCGGAGTATTTGATGCCGCCGTCCGCTATTACCGGGATGCGCTGTTTGTCCGCCTCTTCCGCGCACTCCCAGATGGCGGAGAACTGGGGCACCCCGATGCCGGCGATAATCCTTGTGGTGCAAATGGAGCCGGGCCCCACCCCCACCTTGATCGCGTCCGCGCCCGCGTCTATCAGATGTTTGGTGCCCTCCCTGGTGGCCGTGTTGCCGCCGATTACGAGAATGTTTTTGTACTGCTTCTTGATGGCCGTAATCGCGGAAAGCACGTTTTTGGAATCACCATGCGCGGTGTCGATAACCACCAGGTCCACCATGGCCTCCTGCAGCTGGAGCATACGCTCCTGATAGTCATAGGGCGAGACCGCGGCCGCCACAAGCAGCCTGCCCTTTTTATCCAGGGCCGCATTGGGGAAGCGTTGGTGCTTCTCAAGGTCCTTCACCGTAATCAGTCCGATCAGCCTGTTCTGGGAATCCACCACGGGCAGCTTCTCAATCCGGTGTTTGTCGAACTTTTTCTGCGCGCTTGACACGCTGGCGCTGTTCGTTTCAACGATGGGATCGGCGGTCATGACCTTTTCTATGGTCAGGCTCTCATCGTCGCAGAAGCGCATGTCCCTTCTGGTCAGGATGCCGCACAGTTTGCCTTCATCCAACACCGGAAGCCCCGAAATATCATGCTCCTTCATGATGGAAAGCGCGTCGGCCACGGTCTGATTCTTGTTCACGGTAACCGGCATATCAATAATCCAGTTAAGGAATCGCTTTACATGGGCCACCTGGCGCGCCTGTTCCTGGGACGGCAGGTTCATATGAATCACCCCCAGGCCTCCTTCCAGGGCCAGGGCGATGGCCAGCTCCTCCTCGGTGACCGTATCCATAGCCGCGGACAGTACGGGCACGTTCAGATCGATATTGCCCGCCAGCCGCGTTTTCAAATTAATCTCATCCGGCAGCACCTCCGAGTACGAGGGAACGATAAGAATATCGTCAAAACTCAGTCCTTCTTTTATGTTCACGTTAATGCCTCCTGTAACTCTTTTATTTTCCCTGCATATTTTTCAGCCAGGCGCAGCGCCTTATCCGCCGCCGTTCCCTGGTAAAGCTCGGGATGGGAGAAAAAATGGGACGCGTCCGTATTCATTACCTTTGACAGTTGTGTACTGATTGTGTTCCAGGATTTTGCGTCGTCTTTAAGCACCTGGACCAGGGGTTTGCCCTGCTCCTCACACGCCAGGGTGGCCCGCCGTATCACCTCGTGCGCGTCAGCTTCACCGCCAAGGGCCAGAAGAATGTAGGCGGCCTCGGCCAGGACGGCGTCACCCGCGCCTTCAAGGTTCTTTTTCATCCGCTCCCGGTCCACGGTCAGCCCTTCAATAATCTTTTTCATGCGCCCGGCCGCGAAGCAGAATCCGGCGATAAAATCCGCGATAAAGCGCTGCGAGGCCGAGTTGGAGAGGTCCCGCTGGTGTTCGGAGATCTGGTCCATGAACATGGTGATCACCCTGGGCATGAAGGCCTTCCACAGGCTTTTTACATGCTCGGCGTTCCACGGGTTGCGTTTTTGCGGCATGGTGGACGACCCCACCTGTTGTTTGGAAAAAGACTCCCGCACCTCCGCCAATTCGGAGCGCTGCAGGTGCCGCAGGTCGTCGGCCAGGTTGGCGATGATGCCGAAGGCCGTATTCAGCTCAAGCAGCAGCTCCAGGAGGTACTCCGGCTCCACAAGCTGCGTGGAGTACTCCGAGGGTTCGATTCCCAGGCTGGAAAGCACATCGGCCTCAAGCTTTTCCGGATCGGGAGAGATCATGCTGCCGGCGTTATAGGCGCCCACGGCCCCGGCCAGTTTGCCCCGCAGGTTGCGTGATTTTTGCTCCATGCGCTCCAGGGACTGCCCCAGGCGCGACACATACTCGGCCACGGCATAGCCGAAGGTGACCGGCACCGCGTGCTGGCCGTGGGTGCGCCCCACCTGGATGGTGTGCGCCTCATCTCGGCTAAGTTTTACCAGCCCGGCTTCCAACTCAAGCAGCAGGGGCAGCACCACCCTGCGCACCGCGTCCTTTACGCGCAGCGAGAAGGCGGTATCCAGAATGTCAACGGAAGTGGCGCCCACGTGCACCAGGTGGCTCACCTGCGCCGGCACCTTGGTCTTCAGTACGTTCACCAGGGCCCTGATGTTGTGCCTGGTTTTTTCTTCCTCACGGTACACCTCTTCCGGATCGACCCTTTCCGGGACTTCATCCAACGCGGAAATTAATTTTTTGGTATTGCCGTCCAGATTTTGGGCCAGGGGAATAAGCGCCTTAAGCAAGGCAATCTCAACCTTGACACAATACCCCACCGCGGCTTCCTCGCTGAGGTAGCGGGCCAGCGCTTCATGGAGTTCCCGGTTCGATATATAATAACGATGGTCAAGCGGTGACAGGTTTAGATAAATATTTCTCTTTTCCATAGGCTATTATACTTAAAATATTTTTTTTGTCCAGTGTATATAAATATATCTGTTGCAATGTTTTATGTTCAGTTCTATAAAAGAGGTACGGGTATTCTATGCAAAGCGCATCTATTCTTGAAAAGGCGGCGGATGAAACGCTGGTAAAAAAATCACTGCAGGGCGACTCTGCCGCCCTGGAAACACTGGTCCAACGCTACCAGCATTGGGTATATAACCTTGTGCTCCGTATGGTATATGATCCACTTGAGGCGGATGACATCACCCAGGACATTCTGATAAAAATCATCACAAATCTCGGGACATTTGAGGAAATGAGCAGATTTAAAACCTGGCTTTACCGTGTCGCCTGCAATCACATTCTCAATGTTAAAAAATCCCGTGCTTCCGGCTTCAGGCGATACTGGAACAAGATTCAAAATATTCCGGATGCCGAAATCGCCGACGCCAAAACCATGGGGGTAGAGAATTCCCTTATCATCAACGAGATCAAATTCGAATGCATGCTGGGCATGCTCATCTGCCTGAAACCAAAGCAACGTCTTGCGTTTATTCTCGGCGCCCTGTTTCAATTTGAAGATACGGTTGCCGCGGGAATTCTGAGGATAACGCGGGTCAATTTTAGAAAAATCCTTTCCCGGTCCCGTGGGCAGTTATATAACTTTATGTATGATAAATGTTCGCTCATGAAACCGGGCAACCCCTGCCGGTGCGGCAGAAAGGTAAAGGGCATGATAGAAGCAGGAATTGTGGATCCCCGGAACCTGCGCTTCAATTCCTCTTATGTTAAAAAGGTAAAACAGATGATCCCTCGTAAATTGAAGGAATTTTCCAACGTCTACGATGCCAAGGTTATCGACCTGTTTCGCGACCACCCGTTTAAGAATCAGCCCGATTTTAACAAAAAGCTGTCCCGTCTGATCAATATCGACGCCTTGTTAACATTGTTTTCCGTGGAAAATCCGCCGCGCCGGCAATAATCTCTGAAAAACTGTCACACACTTCGTTTTTATCTGTCTAACCTTTATAACACAAATCAAACAAGGAGTGTGTGCATGAAAAAGATTATGTATATTTCAGCGCTTTTATGCCTTGGACTCATAAGCTGCGGCAAACAGGAAGATACCGGGACGCGCCTGTTTAAGGCCATCTACGACAACAATATCGATACCATAAAAGAACTGCTGGCCGGAGGGATCGATGTAAACGGGTATGCTTCGAATGACGGTGATTCCGCGCTTACCTACGCGATCCTGACCGGAACGTGCGACATGGTGAACCTACTGCTGGAAAACGGCGCTAAACCGAATAAGAAACAAGCCGGAGACCATTGGGACAACATGGCGATTCCCCTGGCCCTCACCCTCAATAAATTGGATATGGCCCAAACACTGATCACATACGGCATGGGAGCGGACGCGAAAAGCATCCATAATTCCACCCTGCTCATTTACGCGTCATGCAAGGGGTACACGGACCTGGTTAAGGCCCTGCTTGCCGGCCGGCAGGTGGATGTGAATCACAGGGGAGGATTTCATAATCAGACCGCCCTGCAAAGGGCCAAGACGCAAGGACATGATGATATCGTTCAACTCCTGACAGAGGCGGGTGCAGAGGAATAACTTTGAAACGAACTATCTCGTGATTTTATGAAACATATCTTGGGCTACGGTGAATATATATAATAATAATATAAAACTCTGTACAATCATATTGCATCTCTTATATTTATATGCTATTATTTTAGCATTTAATACAAAAATTTGTTGGCGAACGGGGATTTTATGAAAAAAGTTTTTTTTATTACGGCATTATTGTGTTTGGTTCTGATAGGCTGCTGTAATCAGGAAGACAGCGACACCCGTCTTTTCAGGGCCATTTACAACAACGAACTGGATACGGTTAAAAAATTAATTGATGAGAGTATTGATATTAACGCGTACAATTCCGAGGCAGGCGATCCTACGCTTATCTACGCAATTCTTACCGGAACCGATGATATGGTGAAATTGCTGCTCGATAACGGAGTGGAACAGAATCCAGAGCAGCCCGGAGAGCATTGGGACAACATGACGATCCCGTTAGCCATTTCTTTGAACAAAATGGATATCGTCGAAACACTTATCAAAAGAAAAGTGGGCACGGATGCAAAGAGCATTAAAGATTCAACCTTACTAATTCATGCATCCTGCAAGGGCTATACCGATATAGTCAAAGCCTTGATAGAAAGCGGCGACATAGATATCAACCATAAGGGACGACAGGCCACCGGAGAAGCTACCGCTTTGGATGAAGTAAAATCCCACGGACGTGAAGAGGTCGTAAAACTGCTTTTGGATGCGGGGGCAGAGGATTAACGGTGAAAGAATACAATACATCCATACCTACAAACAGCGATCCTGACTCCAATAAAGTAATCATAATAAAAATTGCGCTTATAGTGTGCATTGTATTCGCACTGTCGGATTTTGCTTATAAAACCATCCAGAATATAAACCCAACCAACAGAGAACAGTGCATAGTGTATAAAATGCTTCCCGGGCCCGCATTTATTCTGTTCGAAAACCTTGTCGAGCTTCCGGTAATTATATTCTTAAGCATTTTTTCAGGCCTGTTCTTGCAGCGGCTGTTTTACCGGCTGCATTTCACTGTGCTCGGCGGACCGCTTCGGACATTTTTCACGGCCTCTCTCCTGCCCATCTGTTCGTGTTCATCGGTTTCCCTGATGGGCGGTATGGGTAAAGTCTTTGATGTAAAAAATGCGGTAATATTTTTTATTGCCGCCCCCTTGCTGAATCCCTTTATTATCCTCATGGCCGTGAATATATTGGGAGTAAAATACTGTCTTTTGAGGATTACGGGGGCATTTGTTTTATCCCTGTCTGTGGGCTACCTTATTCATTTCATTCATCCGGAGACAGAACCGGTCGGTCAAAACAGGCTCTCCTGCTCAAAAAAGGGAGTGTGCGTTTCGGAAAAGTCAAATACATATATAAAAGGCATACATATATTCAAAAACCTCATTCCCTTTTTTCTTTTCGGCGCCGTGTTAAGCATAGTCTTCAGCCTTGTGCTGGGCAATCCGCTCGATGTGATGAATAAAATTCTGCAATCCGTTTTCAGCAGAGCGGGCATTGTTCTTTTAGGCATACCGCTGTACATTTGCGGAGGGGCGGACATTCTTATCCTGAAGCCCCTCCTGCACGCCGGCCTGCCGCTGGGTACGGCTCTTTCATTTTCACTCGCTGCGGCTTCCGTCTGTATTCCTTCGCTTTTAATGGTCGGCCGGTTATTGGGGAAAAAAATTATAGTTCTCCTCACAGCATATATAGTAATATTCAGCTTTGTGTACGGCGAGTTTATCAACCTGTTATTTTAATTGCTTTTTTCTGCGTCAGCAGTTCTGGCCACACGAAAAGTTATTTGACAAAACCCGTGACAGGCCTCTTTTTTGGGCCAATGATCATGCCTTCCGCAATGAGGATCCCAACTGCCGCCTCTCTTTAAACGATAATTTTTGGAACGCGGATCAACAGGCAGCAGATCTAAACACCATTGCCATAAATTACCATTTTCTCCCGTTAAACCATAGAATCCAAGCTGGTTTTTTTCCACGGCAGTAACTTCACGTGTAACTATTTTCCTTTTCAGAAACTTTCACACTCCTTCAGATTCTTTGACCTCTCCGCTTATCTCATTAAAAGGCTTCCAGTATATCCCGCTTCCTGCGGGATATTCAATGTACTTATTCTCAGGATTGTGTAAGGAATAACATGCAATCAGTTCCCATTCAGTTCCCGTGGGCAACCGAAATCCGTCAGCTTTTTCCGCTACTGTTATGTCATCGCCTACCTCTCTGTTCGACGCGTCGCGAACCACAACTCCGTTATACTCATAAACCGGTTTTAAAGCGCTTCCATTGCTCTTATTATAATATTCTGTCAGCGCGTTACACCATACCATAACCGACAACCAGTCCACATTTGTAACAGGGTACCGGATATTCATCCCCTCTCCGCTTTCTTCACTCCCCATTCTGCCCTGCATGTTAAATTAATACCCGTTCGCCAAAGCCCACCGATACACCTCAGACCATAATCCATACGACGTATTGGTTTCGGCAAGCCAGAAATTGTTTTCAACTTTCAGTACATCCGGCCTGTCTTCCTGAAAAGAAATAATACCTTTGGAGTCGGCGGGAAACTCCATTGCGGGAATATGTATCATGGTGAACTGAATTCCATTCAGGGAGACCTGCTCGCTTAATGCTTCTATCGGCTTAACTTTAGTACATCCTGTAAAAAGCCCGCTAGGATAAACATGAATAAAGCAAACATACCCACCAATCTTTCATCTGTATTTTTCATGATTAACCTCCATAATATAGAAATTCGCGCGGTAATGTATCAGTATTGCGTATAAAACCCGGCAACTGGTACATACGGCAATAGAGGCTTAATACGGCGACATTCACCTCTTTGTCATCCATTATCTGCTAATATTATAGCATATAAAGATCACATGTCAAGGAAATAAATATTTTCCTTGACATGTGCGGCAACAGGTATCGGTGTCTGATTTTTAAGTGGAGTAAAACAGCCGTTTAGTTTGATTTGCCGGTATTATCAGGCTCTCATCTGCTCCAGACGCTCTCGCGCGCCGCCGTCGTGTTCCCAGATGCCCAGTACCTTTTCGCAGCCGAACTCCGCGCATTCCGCGCAGGTTGCATACCCTTTTCCCAGCGCACACTGCCGGATTGTGCAGACCCGGCAGTAACTGAATACTTTTTCCATGTCCGACTCCTGGCAGCCCACACAGTTGATTGTTTTCCAGTCGACGTCCGCGTTGAACATGGCGGACCATTCCCGGGCCGTCTCCTTACGCATTTCATCATCATCCTTTATGGTGGCCTTATAGGCCTTGCACTCCGAGCAGACAAGCCCGCACTTGGCGATAATCTTATTATCCATACGAAACTCCTTTGATTGTAATAGTATCTACACCCAGTTTACGGAATTTCCCGTGACAACATTGTGTCAGGTTTGAATGCCCGATAAAAAAATCCAGGCTACCGGCGGATTTAGAACACGATAAAGCGTTTCCCGGATTTAAAGATACTGACCTTGCGCGTGGATTCGGAGAGGACCAGGGCTATGGCCAGGCTGGCCGAGGTAATGCTGGCCGCGGCCGCGTGGCGGGCGCCCAGGCCCTGCAGAAACTGCACCTCCGGCGTATGGGTGCTAAGGTACGCGCCGGCGGTGACGATAATACCGTCTCCGCTGATGATAAAAGCGCCGTCCAGTTTGGAAAATTCCTTAATGGTCTCTTCCAAGCCGGGATCAAGAATATTCCGTTCCTGTTCCCGTAACCCCTTAAAAGGATTGACCACCATCTGCTGGCAGTAGCGCATCACCTGATCGTGATCACCCAGTACGAATATGGTGCCCGTAGGCTTGCCCTCCCGCCCCTCGCTCGCCAAATCGTTCATCAATTGTACGGCCCTGGTAAACACCTCCTGCCGGAGGTCCGGCGGCAGCACCTGCGGCTCCAGAAAATACCCCGCAAACTCCCGTTCGATATCCGTTATCATGACGGTATCAAACATACCGGAGCCCTTCTTACCGTACAGGCTCACCACCTTGTCGCCCTTTTTAAGGAATCCCCTGGCCGCGATGAACATATGGGTCAGATCAATCTGCCCCGCCCGGCTTAATCCTTCAAACGGCACCTGGATAAGCTCGACATTGGGAAGGTCCTGCAGGTGCTCGTATTTTTCCCGGTTATGGGTAATCAGGTACACCTTTTGGTTGTCAAGCCCGCGCAGCAGAGTGCGAATATCACCCACGGCGTCCGCGTACAGCACAAGGGCCTTGGCCTTAACCTCCTTAAGAAGTTCCTGCGCGTGATTAAAAAGACTGTGTAAAACCTTTTTTGTATTCCTGTGAACGGCCTTATTTTGATATGCCGTTGTCAGCAGCTCATAAATCTCCCTGGTGTTTTTGGCTTCGATGATTTTATTATACGTGTCTTCCTCGTTCAGTTTGGCGGCGATGCCGCTGAGTATCGACAGGTATTTCTCATTGTCGCTGACGATCATCACCAGGAGATGGACCTTGTCCTGGTCTCCCGTGTCGTAAAATATACCGCGGGTGCTCCTACCTACTACAATAATGGGCGTTTCCAGCGTTGTCAGCTTGGCGTGCGGGATGGCAATACCCTCGGCCACCTTGGTGGTGACCAGCTTCTCCCGCTCCCATACCGCGTTCAATAATGTACCGAACATGAGGGTGGAATTTTGCCTGCAGATCAGGTCCACCAGTTCGGCAAAGGCCTCTTCCTTGGTTTCACTGCGGAGAATAATTACCCTTTCGGGTCGAAGAAATTCGGAAAAAGGCATAGATTAATTATAACAAAAACATCACGGATTGTCACACCTTGGCCGTATACGGATTACAAAACATTCAAGCCGTTTCGTTTAACATATTTAATAAAATATCCACCGCCTTCGGATCAAAGTGCTTCCCGCTCTGCTCACGGATGTACGCCTCAATATTTTCTCTGCTCCAGGCATGGCGGTAGGGACGATCCGAACTGAGCGCGTCCCAGACGTCCACAACCGCAAAAAGCCGCGCCACCAGGGGGAGCTGTTCGCCCTTGAGCCCCCTGGGATACCCCGAGCCGTCCCATTTTTCGTGGTGGCGGTAAGGGATATCGAGCGCCCGGCGCAGATAGGTAATGGGTGAGAGTAGTTCAAAAGCGTATGTCGTATGCTTTTTCATTATTTCCCATTCTTCTTCCGTAAGCTTCCCGGGTTTCAGTAAAACCGCGTTCGGCACGCCCATCTTGCCTATGTCGTGTAACAGCGCGCCGTACCTTACATGCACCAGCTCTTCATCGCTTAAGCCCGCCAGACCGGCAAGTCTCACCGTCATTTCCGTGACCCGCAGTGAGTGGCCTTCGGTTTCCTTATCGCGAAGGTCAAGCGCCCTTGACCAGCCCTCGATTGTGGTGTCATAGGCCCGGAGAAGATCGCTGTGCGACAGCTGCAGGCCGGTGAAAAGACGGCTGTTGTCGATGGCGATGGATGACTGGCCGGCGAGCGTGTCCAGGAAATCAAGCCATTCGGCTTCGGCCTTATCCTTTGACCGGCGGAATATTTCCAGCACGCCGTTTACCTTGCCTTTGGCGATAAGGGGAACCACGTAGTACACCAAAGCATCCATTCCCTGATTGGCCGGACTATCAATATAATAATCCCCGGTCTCTACAAGGTTCGGAATGCAAATGCGGCGCTGTTCCAGCGCGGCCCTGCCCGCATAGCCATCCCCCAACCTGAGCCGTTTACGCATCGGAGCCCCGGGTTTTTTCCTCACTGCGTTTGCGCCTTGTTATGTCGATTGAAAGAATAAAAATTCCCTCCGGCACGCTCTGCACACTCAACTCAAACCAGGCTCTTTTCCCGTTGGGATAGGTAAACTCGTTCTCAATGTGGCAGGGAACCTTGTCATACATGCAGCGTTCAAGCCCGGCAAACATTGCGGTTTTTTCGATACCGGGATATACCTCCTGCATGGTATGGCCCAGAAGCTCTTCTTTTTTCTTTTTCCCATGCCTGGCCACTGCATCGTTGACATAGATATAACGCCAGCCGCGATCGATAATCTGGCAGCCCTCAAGCAGGCTGTCCAGTGTTTGGATGCAGCGCGTACTCATTTCCGGTGCATAAACGTTTTCAGTTGTGTCATTTACCTCACTTTTTTCATTCTGCAAGGCAACATCCACTCCCCCACTAAAATTATGATATATGTCCCGTGATTTTTCAAATGATCTAAGCGCATTTATAACAATAGGTGTGCCTGATGTTTTCTCTTGACGCGGGGGTAATTTTCAAATAGACTTCTTTGTATCAGAAAAAATCATACTGGCATATTATTTGTACTGCCCTTTTTCCTTTTTTACCTGGTATTCCAGTTTTACCCGGTGGTGTTCTCTTTTTTCTTAAGCTTTACCGATTGGGACGGATTCGCCGAACCGGTATTTTCAGGTTTTTCCAATTACGCGCGGATTTTTACCGAACTCTACACGCGATTAACGGGCGCGAATCTGCTGGACATCCCCGGAGAATTTTGGTTGGCCTTTATCAACACTTGGAGGATATGGCTGCCCAATATCGTTTTACAACTGGTAATCGCCATGGCCGTGGCCGTGGCCTTTACCAACACACGCTTAAAATTGAAAGGTGTGGGATTTTTCAGAGGTATCTTTTATTTTCCCAATCTGGTTACGGCCGCCTCCATCGGCGTATTAGCCATGGTGGTCCTGGACTGGCAACACGGTGCGTTAAACCAGCTTTTGTTCGGCGACGATAAACAGGCTTATATAAGCTGGCTTGCCGATCCGATAACCGCCCAATTCATAATCTCCATCATCCAGACATGGATGTGGTTCGGGTATACTATGATAATCCTGATGGCGGGACTACAGGGCATCCCCATCACCTATTATGAAGCGGCCCAGTTGGATGGGGCTTCGGTATTACGGACTTTCTTCCGGATCACCCTCCCCCTGCTTCTGCCCATTCTGACCTTTGTGATAATCACCTCCCTGATTGGGGGCATGCAACTGTTCGACATTCCCTATATTATTATTTCCAGGTTCAAACACGGCTCGGTTATTGATTTCGGCACGGAAACGGCCAAGGCCCTCTCCACCTCGGTATATTATATGTACAACCAGGCCTTCGGCCTTACCCAACCGAGCTTTGGGTACGCGGCGGCCGTCTCATATATGCTGTTCGTATTGATCGCTTTCTTTTCCGTACTATACCTGCGTCTGATTAGGAGGATTTCGGGTCAGGAGACTTGAGTTTTGCCGGATCCATAATTCAACCCGCTTCCGCGAAGGATTGTTTTATCATAATATGATGTCCACTGCTTATGATAAGCGTCCTAGCGCCGTCCGCGCTCACGACTCAATCCGCCGGCCGCGATGACACGGGCTCTTTCGATGTCTCGCCGCGGCTTTGGACAAGGAGCGGACGGCAGTGTTATGGTGTGGGACGCAGGTAAGTTCTAAAATTTTTCCTTTCAATTGGAGTCTGAAAAAACAATGAAACCGTAAGCGTGGACGATGTAAGGAGCTGGGCATCCTTATAATCTATCGTTTTGTTATCTGAAGAACGGAGATGTTTTAAAAGCTGAAATATTGGAAAAATGATCTAATACGGCGGGTATCGGGCTATTTAAAAACCTATAAGATAACAATAAAACGATAATTATCGAACACGCCGAAAATTACCCTCCCGGCCAGATCTTTTGCAGCAGTTCCAGCATGAGGCTGATCCCAGGCGCCTGCCGGCTTGCGGCCGGATAAGCGAAACACAGGTCTATGGCATATTTTCCGCCGCGCCATACCACCAGTTCCCCGCGCCGCTCCCCGGACAGGCACATAAACTCGGGCAGAAGCGACACCCCGATCCCCGACTGCACAAGCTGCAGGGTGGTTGTTTCATGGTCGGAACTCACAGATTTTACGGGCTGAAGTGAGTGTTCACGGAACAGGCCGCTAACCTTGCCGTAAAACGGACAGTTTTCCGGGGGCATGACCCAGGGCAGTTCCAGAATATCACGCAGCGGGGCGTGTTCGAATTTTTCACGCCAGGCCGCGGGCGCGGCAAGAACCAACGACACTTCGGTTAGATGCAGCAGCTCAAGATTCTCCCGTCGGGGACGGCCGAAAATAAAGCCTGCGTCTATCATTCCATCGCGGATGTTTTTCACAATTTCCGTTGTTGAGCTGTGTAGAAAACGGAACTCGACCTCCGGATGTGTACGGGCCGCCTCATTCAACAACTCCTTTATTTTCAGGACACCGGCATCAGTATTCAGGACCAAAGAAACGGTTACATGAATATCCCGTTTGAGTTCGGCCAGAAAATAGCCGAACTCACGCTCCGCGTCAAGGATCCGCTCGATCCTGTCTTTAATCTTTTTCCCGTCCCGGGTCAGCAGCACCCCCCTGCCCGTACGCTCGAACAGGGTGACACCGAACTCCTCCTCCAGGGCTTTTATCTGGGCAGTCACCGCGGGCTGACTTGTGTGAAGAATATCCGCGGCCCGACTCAGGTTCCCCGTGTCGGCCACGGTGGCAAAGGATTTAAGCTGGTATAATTCCATGGCGCGTGTCCGTTATAAAAAAAGCTGATAACGGGTATTAAAACATACGATTGGACAATACATCTTTGGCCGCATAAAATCAATACCCATGAAACTGGAAGGAGTTTATATCCCGCTTATCACCCCTTTTCATGAGGGGAGTATCGACCTTGAATCATACAAAAAACTCATCTATTTTTATCTGGACAAAGGGATCAGCGGCCTGATTCCCACAGCCACAACAGGGGAGTACCCGACCCTGGAGGAACTCGAGGTCCATATGCTAATTGAAAAGTGCGTTGAATACGCGGGCGGGCGGGTTCCCGTATTCGCGGGTTTAGGCGACAACAACACCCGGCGGCTGCTGCAGAAAGCAACACGGATTGAAAAATGCGGTATAGACGGTATCCTCTGCCCGGTTCCTTATTATAACCTGCCGGGACAGCAGGGGATCTACGAGCATTTTTTAAGGCTGGCCGAAGCCACAGAAATGAAAATCATCATCTACAACATTCCCTACCGCACCGGGCGCAATATGGAAAACCGCACCATCCGCAGGCTGGCCGAGCTGCCGAATATCATCGGGCTTAAGGACTCATGCGGCAGCCTGGAGCAGAGCATGGAACTGCTGCTTGACCGCCCCCCGGACTTCTCCATCCTAACGGGCCACGACACGCATTACTTTACCGATCTGGCGCTGGGGGCGGACGGCGGTATCCTGGCCTCGGCCCACCTAAAGACCGGAGGATTTGTGGATATGTATAGATTTATAAAAAACAACGATCATCATGCTGCTCTTGCCCGGTGGCGCGGGCTTTTGGATTTCATCCCCAGCCTATTTCTGGAACCTAATCCGGCCCCTATCAAGTTCGTCCTCCAGCACATGGGCCTTATCAGAAGCGCCGAGGTACGGCTGCCCCTGACAGGGATCTCCGCGGCCCTGAAACAGAAGCTGTTACAAATTGTGCACGGATGGAGAAGCGGCGGGCGGGCACCCGTAATGTATAAAGATTAAAAAAAAGAGTCTTCCATGTTCACGGCAAAAAAACTTAAAAAGCTGGCAAAAAAACTGGGGGCGGATCTGTGCGGCCTGGCCCCCGCGGACAGGTTCACGGACGCTCCGCGCGGATTTCATCCCCGCGATATATTCCCTGAGGTGAAAACGGTGTTCGTGCTGGCAATACGTTTTCCCTCCACCGCCCTCCTCGCAACCTCGGCCGTGCCTTACACCTCTGCCTGTGACATTGTTCTTCACCAGGTGCTGGGCCTTTGTGTGAACTTGACCCACGCCTTGGAAAAATTCGGCATCAGGGCCGTACCCGTTCCTTCGGAACCATATGAGTTCTGGGATGAAGAAAACAAACGCGGCATGGGTATTCTCTCCCTGCGTCATGCAGCCTATCTGGCCGGCCTGGGAGTGTTGGGTAAAAACACCCTGCTTATTACGCCGCAGTACGGCAACATGGTTACCTTGGGCGCCCTGCTGCTTGACCGGGAGTTGGCCCCGGACCGGCCCCTTACATACTGCGTATGCGCGGAAAACTGCGGTGTTTGTATTCAAAGCTGTCCGGCGCAGGCCTTGGGCGGTGTCAGCGTGAATCAAATGGCCTGCCGCGCCCATTCTCAATATATTACAAAAAAGGGCTACTCCCTCTACACCTGCAGCGTGTGCAGAACCATCTGCCCCTATAAAAACGGCCTGTAACTTCATTTATTTTTAAAAGTATATTGTATTATATTATATAATATACTATAATATTCTATATATGTTGTTATCTTCTCATATTAAACCATTTCGCATTTTACCTTTACATAAATATAAGAAAGGAGAATTATCCCTATGCGTGTGAAAAAAAAATATATCGGATTATTGTTTGTCCTGCCCTTTTTCATTTTTTATATCGCCTTCAATCTGTACCCGGTTGTTTATTCTTTTTTCCTGAGTCTTACCAAATGGGACGGTTTCGGTGAACCCGAATTCGTGGGATTTCAGCATTACGCCCGGTTGTTCACCGAACTCGGCGCCAGGTTTACGGGCGCGAACAAAATAGACATTCCCGGGGAGTTCTGGCTGGCATTTATCAACACCTGGAGAATCTGGCTGCCCAATATTATCCTGCAGCTGCTTATCGCCTTGTTTTTGGGCGTGATATTTACCAACACACGGTTAAAAATAAGGGGCGTGGGATTTTTCAGGGCCATATTCTATTTTCCCAACCTGGTGACGGCCGCCTCCATCGGTATTCTGGCCCTGGTGCTCCTGGACTGGCAGCATGGGGCCATCAACCAGCTTATCCATGGACCGGCGGCGAACTTTCCGGGTGGGCAATATCCCCCCGAATTCAACATAATGGTGGATCCCGTTAGAGTGCAGTTTGCGGTTTCCATTATTCAGACATGGCTGTTTTTCGGGGTTTCATTTATCCTGCTCATGGCCGGGATGCAGGGTATACCGAAATCATATTATGAAGCCGCTGACCTGGACGGCGCTTCCGCTGCACAGGCTTTTTTTAAAATCACCCTTCCCCTATTGATGCCGGTGTTTTCCTTCGTCATAGTCACCTCACTTATCGGCGGCATGCAGATCTTCGGCATACCCTATGTTTTTACTTCTGGCACCCTGGTCGGTATCGGAGGAGAATCCACTAAAGCACTCACCACCATGGTGTTGTACTTATACAAACAGGCATTCGGTCTCAGTAATCCCAATTTCGGGTATGCCGCGGCTGTTTCATATATCCTTTTTATGATTATAGGTGTATTTTCCATCATTTATCTGAAGCTGGTTACCAGGTTTTCAAAAGGAGAAGTATAATGGGGATAAATATCGCAAGACTGAAATTACAGCTCACCAGGCTTATCTTCTATGTAATCCTGATTCTACTCACCATATCATGCATTGTTCCCTTTTATATTTTGATGATTAATGGAAGCAGGACCAATGAGCAGATTAACCTTGGCATCACGTTTATTCCCGGCAGTAATGTTATCGGCAACCTGAAAACGATCCTTATCATTACGGCCAATCTCAATTTTTTCCTCGGGTTCATAAACAGCGCCGTGGTGGCCGTGACCGGCTCCTTGCTCAGCATATATATCGCGGCGCTGACCGCGTACGGCCTGGTGTTCTACCAGTTTCCGGGGAAAAAAATCCTCTTCGGCATAATTCTGGCTTCCATGATGATACCGGCGCAGTTGGGGTTGATCGGTTTGTGGAACCTTATGTTCATGCTGAATCTGCTGGACAGCCTGCTGGCCCTGATTCTTCCAGCCGGGGCGGCGGCATTTACCGTTTATTTCCTCAGGCAGTACATCCGTTCGGTTCTGCCCGCTTATATAATTCAGGCGGCACAAATCGATGGGGCCAACGATCTGCTCATATTCCACAGGATCGCCCTGCCCATCATGTCTCCCGGTCTCGCCACCATGGCCATTTTTGCATTCGTGTTTAATTGGAATAATTTTTTATGGCCGCTGATCGCGCTTACCACCAAGGACAACTACACCCTGCCGCTTATGATTGCCCAACTGAACTCGTCTCTTTACGCCCGGGATTTTGGAGCAATTTACCTGGCGGTGGCTTTTTCCATATTCCCTATTGTGGTCGTGTTTATATTTTTACAGAGATTTCTGATCAGCGGTGTTTCATTCGGAAGTTTAAAGGAATGATTTGTATGAAATCATATAAACGGCTTGAATATAGTTTTATAACGCTCCATAATATTATGTATAATTTCATTAGGATTTATGTATGATTTTTTTATTTTTGGCACATGAGGAAAGGAACGGGTGAATAATGATTCAGAAACAGAAAATAGCTGAAATAAACAACTGGTCACGGGAGGTGATCCGGGCCGTGGAAAAGGTGTTTTTCGGCAAGCACAATGTGATCGAAAAAATCCTTGTCAGCCTGCTCTGCGGCGGGCACGTGTTGGTTGAGGACGTGCCCGGTGTGGGCAAGACCATCCTGGCCCGTGCCGTGGCCGTTTGCCTGGGGGGCAAATTCAAGCGCATTCAATGCACGCCCGACCTGCTGCCCGCCGACGTGATCGGTATCTCCGTGTATAACCCCAAGGACGCGGTGTTCAAATTCCATCCCGGCCCCATTCTTTCCAACATCGTGCTGGTGGACGAGATCAACCGCGCCACGCCGCGCACGCAGTCGGCCCTGCTGGAGGCCATGGCCGAGAACCAGGTTACGGTGGAAGGCAAACGCATGCCCCTGCCCGCCCCCTTTTTCCTGATGGCCACTGAGAACCCAATCGAGTTCGAGGGGACCTTCCCCCTGCCCGAGGCACAGAAGGACCGGTTTTTTATGGCTTTGAAAATCGGCTACCCGCCGCGCGACGCGGAGTCGCTGATCCTGGAAACCCAGAGGCGCACCACCCATCCCATCACGGATCTGAAGCCGGTAAGCAATCCGGGCTCAGTGCTTGAGATCCAGAACACCGTGGTGAACGTACAGGTGGACGACAGTATCAGGGATTATATCCTTGATATCGTTACGGCCAGCCGGAAGCACTCCCTGTTCCAACTGGGGATCTCCCCCCGCGGGTCGCTGGCCCTCTACAAGGGCGCCCAGGCCCTGGCCGCCTTACGGGGCAGGGACTACGTGATTCCCGAGGACATAAAGGAGCTGGCCCTGCCCATATTTTCCAAGCGGGTGATTATCAAACCCGAGCAACTCATGAAAGGCGTCACCGAGGAGATCGCGCTCGGCCAACTTCTGGACTCGATCGATCTGCCCGTATTCAGCGGAGAGGCCGGATGACATCATGAAGCTGTTCCTGGCGGCAGTAAGTGTTCTCTTGATCATGTTTTTTCCCTTCTGGTTCGTGCAGTTCGCCGCGGTCCTTGTGCTGCTGGTGATCGTGCTTTCGTTCATGTACTCCCGCCTGATCTACAACAATATAAGGGTCACGCGCTCACAACACATCATCAGGGCCTACAGGCTCCAGATAATCGATATCGAATTCCATCTTACCAACAGAAGCCTGTTTCCCATTCATTATCTTTACGTGTTCGAGAATCCCGGTGAGTTCTCTCACGTAACCAGGGGAAGATTTCTGTTGAGTATGACCAAACGCCAGACGGTCAGACTTACGTACCGGATTAAGGGGCTGACCCGCGGGGAGTATTACCTGGGGCCGATTATCATCAAATCCGGCGATCCCCTGGGTCTGTTCCCGTGGGAGAAAAGAATAGAGGACCATTGCAGGGTGATCATCTATCCCTCCATGTTCAGGGTTGCCTACAATCTTACCGAGGGCTACCCGGGAGGGAACATCAAAATCAACGACCGCATGTACGAGGACGTGACCCGTCTCAAATCCATACGGGAATATATTCCCGGCGACGACATCCGTCATATCAGCTGGAAACTCTCCGCCAGGCTGGGCGCGCTGCACACCAGAGAATACCTGTCCTCCCTGCACTCACCGGTGATGCTGGTGCTCAACCTAACCCTCGACGATTATCCCCTGAAACACAGGTACGCTCATGTAGAAAAGGCCATTGAGACCTCCGCCTCGCTGGTGGCCTTTTATACCTCCCTAAAACAGGAGGTGGGCCTGCTTTCCTCGGGTTTTACGGACGGCGTTCATCCCCACATCGCCATCCATGGCGGCCATGAACATGGTATGCTGCTTCTGGAAAACCTGGCCGTCATAAAAGGCAGCGCCGAACAGACCGATATCATCGACCTGTTAAACGGGTCCCACCTGCCCCTGCCCAATGGGGTAAGGATAATCCTGATAGGGCCCCCGCTTTCCGACATCCGGGCGGAGGCCTTTGCCGCGTTCAGAAGGCGGCGGAGTTTCCTGGAGTGTGTCCGGATCGGTGGGGGCAAAAAAACGGAACGCCATCCCAAGATACGTACCTACACCCTGCCGGATATAGGAGGTGAATCGCAGTATGCCTGATCATAAATCGGTAACTAATAAACCGGCGGCGGCAACTACCTCCACTCCGACGGGCGTATACGCCATATTTGCGGTACTTATCCCCGGTCTCTTCCTGTTGAGTATCGACCGCATTGTCCGGGACACATTGGATTTCTTCGCCCAAATTCCCTGGTGGTTCATAACAGTAGCCCTGGGCTGCAACATTGCGGTTTCCGTCACACTCTCTGTGTTAAGTATGGGTAGGGACAGGCTTGCCTCGTTTATCCGCACTAGCTTTTTTATCTATGCGCCCGCCGTCGGCCTCTTGGCCCTGTTTCTGTACGGCAGACCCCAGCTCCTCATCTACGCCGGTATCCTCCTGCTTTTTCAGTGGGGGCTTACGTACTATATCTTTACACGTTTTCGCGATTACGTGGAGTTCCAGGGGTTCGTGCAGAAATACCGCACCTCGTCTGAGCTGACCGCAGGCATGCGCGTTGCCGCGCTGCTGGTACACGCATCCCATAAAAACCTGAAAAAACTAAGAAAGACAGTCCACGGCCTGCAGTTTATTATCTTTGGCGCCGCTACCGCCCTGCTGACGGCCGGTATTCCACTGAAACTCTTCAGCCTGCTGGCCTGCTTGGCTTTTATCGTTACTTCTCTGGCCTTCAGCATAATGCTCGGCATGTACCTGGACGAATACCGTTTTTATATCGACGGGGTGGACATTGACGATGGCCTGAAACGCAGACGCCGTGTGTATACGCTTATGATAATTGTATTAAGCCTGGTGTTGACCATGCCCCTGCTTCGTGACAGCTCTTTGTTTCCTCCGGACTATATCATCGGCGCTTTGAACTGGCTGCTGGTAAGCGTGTTCTCCCTTTTCAGGTTTGATTTCAAGGCGCCCCCCGGGCCGCGCCAACCCGAGGGGGCGCCTCCCCCACCGCCGCCCGTGCCCGGGTCCGACGGCCGTTACCCGGAGAATCCCTTTGTCGTCAACCTGGGGCTGGTATTTGAGATAATGGGGATCATTATCGCGGTCCTGTTGGTATGCGGCGTACTGTACTTCCTGTTTAAACCCCTGCTGGTAAAGGGCTTTAAAAACCTGCTTAAAGGCAAACATCCTTTAAGGACAATAATCCACCGGCTGAAACAACTGTTATTTTTTTTACGGCGCACCATTCTTGAATTTTTTACCACGGTCCTGGCGCTTTTTGCCCCCGCAAAAATACGGGCGGAGGCGGACGGAGCCGAAGCCGTGGGCAGCCCCCGCCCGGAAGCGAAACGGCGGTCTTTCAGAAAGCGCATCCAGCGAAACCGGGTGCTCAAGGCGTTTATGATCCTTATCCGTTGGGGCACAAGGCATAAGATATTTTTTCATCCCACGCTCGGCCCCAAGGAATACATTTACCTGGTAATGGAAAGGCTGCCCCAAAAAAGGGAGGGGCTTTTATTTATTGCCGAGACCTTCGAGGAGGCTGTTTTCTCGGATCATATTATGCGGCCCGACGTGATCCGACAATATGTTCACGGCATCAAGGAAATCATCGGCGCGAAGTTCGCCGCCACATAAAGTACCTGCGCGCCGGCAAGGCGCGGGAAGGAGAAGGAAGATCATGTTAAACGATCAATCATTAACCATAAAGGACGTGGCCAAATTCCTGAATATCTCGACCCAGATGGTTCACATCCTGATAAAACAAGGCCGACTCAAGGCCTTTAAAATCGGGAGCGCCATTCGCATTTTGTCCTCCGACCTCATGGAGTTTATCCGCGAACAGAAAAAGGAGTTTCGCGGCGGCGCCGTGGAGTACGTCAACGAAAACGACGAGCTGTTTGTGGTACACAACCTCAGCTGCCGCCAGGGAAGCTTCGGCCTGCGTGATATCAACCTCTCATTCCCCAGGCAGAAGCTCCTGGTGATACTGGGCCCGTCGGGGTCGGGAAAATCGCTGCTGCTGCAGGCAATCGCCGGGCTGAAAAAAGCGGACTCCGGCAGTGTGTTTCTGGGCACCCGGCGTCTTGATCAGCTTCCGGTACAGGAACGAAAGACCGGCTTTGTGTTCGAGAACTACGCCCTGTTCGAAAACATGAGGGCCGGACAGAACGTGGGCTTCCCCTTAAGCGTGCAGCACGAAAAAAAGGATGTCATCACCCAAAGGGTGCGGGAAATTATAGAAGAGTTTGAGATCGACGAAAAGTACCTCCCCAAACAGGTGGATGAGCTGCCCGAGGGCATCAAACAGCTTGTGGCCATCGGCAAGGAGCGCATCCGCGAGCTTGACCTGTTTCTGATGGACGAGCCCATGAGCAAGCTTGACAAACACATCAAACAGGTGATGACAGTTTTCATTAAAAAGCTGATCAACAAGATGGGGAAGACCACGATCATCAGCTTAAACGATCCGGAACTGACCATGGCCCTGGGGGACTATGTGGCGGTGTTAGGAAACGGCGGCATCGTACAGTTCGGGGAGACCCTGGATGTATATGAGCACCCCAATGCCCCGTTCGTCATGGAGCTTCTCTCCCGCTTTAAAACCAATATCATCCCTGTTGAAATCAGGCAGAAAAAAACCGTGCCCTTCGGTCTAAGCGCCGACCGCGCGGACGGCAGCTACAACCTGGGGTTCAGGGCCGAGGAGATCCGCGTAGCCGATACCGACAGCGGCATCAAGGCGCGTGTGGTTAACTCGGGCTTCCATGACAACAGGCAAAAGATCGTGCGCTGCGTCCTGGAGCAGGCAGGCACCGAGGCTGAACTGGTGGTGCCGCTGGATACGGGGAATGAGTTTTCATTTGTGCCCGAAAAACCCATGTTGTTCGAGGCATGAGGTCGGGTTGGATGCGGCCGGCATTTTACCGGTGACCGGCCGCCGCTAGGCAAAGGACGGCTGAGCGGCGGAGCTGACGGCGGCCCAAAATTGATCGGCGTGGGGGCCAACGGTTGTGTCCGGGATTGGAATCACAATAGCGGTTACATGGACGTATTAAGACAACGAATCCAGTTTTACCAATACAGTGCGTAATGATAAAGTGTCTGCCGTTGATAGGCACGGAAATGAAGAGGGACTCTTCTTGACAATTTTGCAATTTAATTACATAATTGCTGGATGTGGATTGAAAGAATATCTGAAAAACTCCTTAATGAATATAAAAATCAGTTTCCTGTCATACTGGTCACCGGCGCGCGCCAGGTAGGAAAAACAAGCCTTTTATTGCGTTTATTTCCTAACATAACCTATATAACATTGGATGATCCGTCCGAGGCGGCCCGTGCCCAAAACACACCACGGGATTTTCTGGATTCCCTTACAAAGCCCGCCATCATCGACGAGGTACAGTATGCGCCCGGTTTATTGCGTTATATTAAAATCGCCGCCGATTCCATAAAAAAAACCGGACAATTTTTTTTAACGGGATCACAAATATTTCAGCTTATGTCCAATGTTTCCGAAAGTCTTTCAGGGCGTGTAGGGATAATAAACCTCCCTACATTATCGGCAGGAGAAATAAATCATAAGGATACAAACTTTAGTTTGGAAGATTACATAGTACAAGGCGGTTTTCCTGCCTTATATTCGGGCACGAAAATAAACGCTAAAAGCTTTTACCCGTCATATATCTCGACATACCTTGAACGAGACGTCAGAAACATAATACACGTTTCGAGTCTAAGGGACTACAACAGGTTTTTACGGGCGATGGCGGTGAGAAACGGACAAATCCTTTCATTAACCGCGCTGGCACGGGATGTGGGGATATCCCCGAATACGGCAAAATCATGGCTGAGCATATTACAGGGTTCCGGGCTTATCTATCTGCTGGAACCATATTACAGAAACATTGGGAAACGTTTGGTGAAGTCTCCGAAAGTGTATTTCACCGACACGGGATTATTGTCAAACATTTTGGGGATGACAACGTGGCGGGAGGTGATACGGTCTCCGCTTGCCGGAAACATCTGGGAAACATATGCGTTCGCCCAGATTTACAAATATTTTTTAAATTCCGGACTCATTACCACCCCTCTATGGTACTGGAGAACAAAAGACGGGGAAGAGGTGGATTTCATCATAGAAAAAGGAAACCGCTATATTGTCATGGAAGCCAAATTCAAGGAACTGCCCGATAAAAGTGATCTTAAAGGAATTAATCATTTTAAAAAGTATTTTGGTACGGATGCAGTCATTAAGAATGTCCTGCTATGCAAAACAAACAACCCGTTTATATTGGATGAGGGGATATTTGTTGACAATGCCGTAAACCCGGCAGCCTGGCTTGAGGCCGAATGACGTTTTATGCCGAATCCGGCAAGAATCAATAGTCGTTCCGCCGATATTGAATTCATTTTTTATTAAAAACTATCTACCACAGAAATCATTACTTAAAACGATTCGCCCAATAGGTTGTCCGGCCGAAGAAAAACAACAATCCGTCCGGCAGCCGAAACAGATCTGTTATACATATTCATACACTATCCTCCCTCCCACCATGGTCATGCACACTGGGATTCCACTGATTTTTTGCGGGTCACCGCGGGTGGGATCTTCCGCCAGCACAACCAGGTCTGCCAGTTTGCCGGGTGCAAGCGAGCCCTTAATATTTTCCATAAACTCGGCATAGGCCGATCCCATGGTATAACAGTAAAGGGCCTGCTCCACGGATATCTTTTCCCGCAGGTTATAACCGGCCGGACCGCCCGCGGTGCTTCTAGACCCGCCGGACTGCGCCGTGGGATCGCCACTGCGCGTGACAGCCCTCCGTATAGCCTCCAGCGGCCGGTATTCTGTTTCACCGGGGATGTCCGAGCCGAACGAAAGATGCACCCCGGCGTCAAGCAGGGATTTATAGGCATAAATCAGCTTAAAGCGCTCTTTTCCCAGCAGCCTGAAATCCTTCTCCGGCTGGGAAAGGGCCGTGGGCTGCGCCGCCACCAATATGCCCAGCCTCTTTATACGCGGGACATCCTCAGGCTGGATGAGCTGTGCGTGTTCCAGCCGCAGGCGCAGCCGCGTTACCCAGGGGCAGGTAATGCTGGTCTTTTCCGTGGCATTAATCACCTCATGTACGGCCCTATCGCCGATGGCGTGAAAGGCAAGCTGCCGCCGATGCAGCGCCGCCTGTTTAACCACCTGTTCCAGTTTTTGCGGTTCCAGGGTGGCCTTGCCGCGATTGTCCGGTTCGCCTTCGTATGGCTCCATCAACCAGGCCGAATGGGGTGAAAAAGCCCCGTCCACCACATATTTCCACGGTCCCCCGCGGATCCAGAGGGGATCATAATATGCCAGGCGCATGGAATGGGCCAGCAGGGGTACCTGGCCGAAGGGCCAGCAGGAAAAGCGGCAGGTGAGTTTTCCCCGCCTTTTGTAGCGGTGAAGCAGCCAGACCGTCAACGGCTGCCAGGTATTGTCCTGCACCGAGGTAACACCGCAGGCCTGGAATTTTTCCAGCGCCAGATCCAGCAGCTTATGATGAAGTTTCGGCAAAAGCACACGCTGCAGGATCCTGTTCCTATGCTGGGTACTCAGTACGCTGCCGCGTATGATACCCGTGGGTTCCCCGTCCGCCCTTCGTAAAATCTGCCCGCCCTTGGGGTCCGCGCTGTGCCTGTGAATCCTCATCTTCTTCAACATCAACGAGTTCACCCACACGGCGTGGCCGGAGTATTGAAACAGCATAACGGGATTATGCGGAAAGGCCCGGTCCAACAACTCCTTGGACGGATCCGGACAGAAGGGATAGTCCCAGGCCTGGGCCATAATAGTGCGGCCGGGTTTGATGCCCGCGTATTCGCGTCTGAGGATACGGATTACTTCATCGCAGTTTTTCCCGTACAGGTTCGGTCTTAGGTAAAAATTCCCCATACCGAGCGCATGCACATGGTTGTCGTTAAAACCCGGCAGAATAATCTTGCCCCGGCAGTCTATGACATTCGTGCGTGAATCCGCATAGGAAAGCGCCTGGGCGGAGGTTCCCACATAAGCAACAAGGCCGTGCCTGATTGCCATGGCCTCGGCCCGCGGCAAACCCGGCTCCATGGTTAAGACGGTGGCGTTGTAAAAAACGATATCGGCCGCGGTTTTCATATTCGCAATCCTTAACGGATTTTATACCAGCCGGCCGTGGAACATCAATAGTCATCTAAAAGAGTTGAAATCAGACCTGGCTTGTGATACGTTTAATAAGTGAAGCCATTGAAATTCATGATAATATGGCTTGCAGGAGGTACACATGAAAAAGCTAATTCTATTGGGACTACTGGTAACGCTTCCCTTGGGGCTGTTTGCCCAGTTCTATATCGGCGGTTCCGCGTTGTACAAGGAGGACCCCAAGTATCTTCAAGATATACAACCGAGCGATCAACCTTTTCTCCTTCACCTGGCCCTGGGCGGTGAGGCGCGCTTGAAATTAAGCTTGCTTGAAGGCTCCGCCCTGGTACTCTATGAACTTGACAATGCGTTTGACGTTTATTTAGATGTAGGCGTATCGCTTGACCTTGCCCTGTTGACCATAGGAGCCGGAATCGGACCCAATTTTATCATTCAGGCCGATCCCGACGCTCCGGAACCCACTTCATTCGGTTTTAATGGGAGGGTTCACGCGGATCTGAACCTGGGGGATATTAAAATAAGCGCTTACTGGCTTATTCTTGTGGAAAGCCTTTCCTACAAGAATTTTGAGGACAACCTGACCGCCGGCAGCGTGGGTGTTTCCGTATTATTTAAACTGATGTAAGAATATTCATAGATCGTATGCGGCCGCCTTGGTTATTACCGGGGCGGCTTTTTCATTAATAAAAAAAAGAGAGAGATCCGCGCAAGGGTACCAACCCAATAGCCTGACCAATCAAACTCAATATGCAATACGGATGGAATCGAAAAAAGCCTTGGCGGAATCATGGCTTCCGTCTCCGTTAAACGCTATCAACCCGACCCTGGATTTTCCCGTAAAGTTAATGTTATATTCACCAATAAGAGTAAAATTTTGACCATCCTCACTGAAATATCCTGAACAGGTATTTCCTTTTTTCAATAAACGCAAATACACAACAACCGCTCTATAATTTTTTTGAATAAATTTAAACTTACCGGAGTTTTCATATGAAAACTCTATTTTTCTCCCATCAATATATCCGAAGGTCATCCTTACATAGTTGTCATCGTTTCTATATATAATAAGACCGGCCTGCTGCCAGTTCTTGACCGGACTGAATTCCAGCCTGGTTTCCACCATTAAATCAGGCTGCTCCGCCTCAGTATAAAGTAGGTTCCTGTTATTGTTGGTTCGTTCCCAGATATCCCCGTTTTCGGTTTTAATAAGTAGAAATCCCGGCCTTTCCTGCAAACTCCATCTTGAGCGATTCTCTCTTTTCCAATGCCAACGGCTGTTTAAATTCCCTCCACTGAAATCCTCCGTCACGTTCCATGTCGTGCTTGCCGTATCCGCAGCGTTCTTTTCCGCTTCCTCCCCTCCCTTGATCTCCACAGTTTCCCGCTTCTCTTCTTCCTTATTCATGTCTTTCAACGCCGTTGTCTTGTTTAATTCATCCTTCTGTTTCTCTTCGGTGTTTACCGGCCCCGCATCCTGTTCCCCGGCGGTAAATTTTTCCAGTATAATAGTAAATTCCTTTTGGGCGGTTCTATCGATTTCTATGGTGAGTTCCTGTGTTTTAAACCCTGTCTTATTGAAGGTAAAACGGAGCGTTCTCCCCTCTTCAAATATTTTCCGGAACTTACCCTTGCCCGCATACAAACCATCCAGAGAGATTTCAGTGTCGGCCGGTTCGGTATTTATTTTCAGGGTGATTAAAGCAGGTTCCGCCTTACCGGCGGGCGTTTCCCCGGATCTCCCGGAATCTATTTCCGGAACTATATGGATTTTTTTTATTTTTATATTATCAAGACCTTTCAGCCTTTCTTCATTTGCGGGAGGAGTGACAATCGGCGGTTGTATGGTTTTGTTGATCTCGGCACCCGTTTTTTTGACAAGTGCCGAAACCTCATCTTCTTCCTGCCCTGATAAGGATTGGCCCTTATCCGTTTTTTCTACTTCAGCCAGCATGCTATTTATAAGTTGTTCCGTTTTTTGCGCGGTTGGTTGGTCTATTGTAATTTGCCGGTGCGATTCCACGATCACGGCCGAATCCTCTATTTTTTTTATCAATTGCTTTATCCTGGGGTTGTCAAGACCCGCCTCCAGTTCAATTTTTTGCGCATCCGCGCTTTCCGGTACTATGGAGACCGCGCCTTCTTTTACCGCCAACAAGGTTTCATGGGTTTCTGAAACGCTTACCAAAAATTCGGTCCCTCGAACACCACAGACCGCGGTGCTGGTGCGAACCTTGAACGATTCCTCGCCTGTAAGTTTGGCAACTTTACACAGCACCGAACCGAGTTTCAGATCCATGGACACATTTGATTTGTTCGGATCGACCATGAAATCGTCAAGTGAAATCTCGGTTTTTTCCTGAATTTGGATTACGGACTCTTCCCCGAACTGTAATTCACACAAAGAGTCGGCCCCAACCTTGATAATCTCTCCGGGATGTACGATATTGCCTATTTCCACATCTTCCCAACCCGTGTCACTCTTTACATACACATCCCCGCAAATATAAGTAACCAAAGCCTCTGTGTATGTTAAAGACGCGCTTCCCGATTCAAGGTCCCGTTCGGTCACAGCCTCTGACCGAGTATGTAGTTGCGCGGGCGCGGGACAGGAAAAAAAGATAACGCATGTCCCCAGTGTAAGCATACATAAGATTAATTTCCGAAAAGTATGCATAATTGTCTCTCCTTTTTATTCCGTAAATAATTATAATGCATAAAAATACCATTTAATTAAAAAGACCTTTTTTTATTCATACGCCAAGAGATCAACATCAATACTAAACCCAACCCCAAACATACCGACAAATAAAAAGAGGATTAATGATGAAAAATTATATTATACCACTTTTTATAATACTGCTGATTCCCATCCTGCAAAACTGCCAGGATCGTGAGTTAATTACCAGACAGCGCTACCATCTGCAGCAGGTTATTATAGAAGAAAAACTCAAACTCAAAGAGGAACAATACACATTATCATTGAACTTCACCGCACAGCGCACGGGTTCGGACTACAGCATAGAACTGGTATATCCGGAATTGGTAAAGGAAGACGGGACCACGACGGTCGATGTCACATCGCTGAGCCGGTTATTATATGGTTTTACCATGGAGCTATATGACAACTCAAACGGTGATCTCCTCCATTCATTTATCATCACGGCGGAAAATCCGCCCCATGCGGAAAAAAAGATCGCCGCACTCCTCCTGGGAGATCATATCCCCCTTCTGAAAGATAAAACCTACGAACTCAGACTCACACTACCCAGCACAATAAACAAGGAAAAAGATTATCCGCAGCCCATCCTTGTTATGGGCATCCCGTCCGCCGAGTAAGAGGGAGTTCGCCTCATTCATCCGAATATCGACGGATAAAAATGTCAACTCATGTGGATTTTTGACAGATATTAAATAAGAGAAGCTCCAATGACCTTAAACCGACAATCGTACCTCTCCGGATTTGTTGCCGGCGCGGAGAAGAATATAGACGTACTCCTCGGCCATGAGATACTTATTATAAAAAAACTTCTGTATTACCTATTAACCACAAAGCCGGATGGAAGACCGGTAATTCAGATAGCCCCAAGGCAGCGTTATATATTGGAACTAATCGGGGAGAGGCTGGCGGGGGATACCTCCGACCCGGCCCGTGCTTCCGAAGTCTCCGGTATCTCCGATGCCGACGACAATACCGGCACACGCGGCGCCTCGGCCTGTCCGATACCTGGACGGAAAGAACTGAAGTACAGGGTGTTGCCCCTGGCCGCCTACCTTATCAATTATTCGCCCCGCATACGGTCGCCGGAGGACAAGGAGTTTGTCCGCACGCATCCGGAACTGCTGTATAAGGTCTGGCATAAAACTCCTTCACTCGAGGCCTTCCAGTTTCTCACACCCTCGGCGGCCGAGGTCGGTCCGCCGGGTTCCCAAGCAGGCGCGGTAATTACCCCACCTGTTCCCGCCTGCGGGCCTGTTTCCGGGCCGCCGGCGGCCGGTTCGGTACCGCCGGAAACGGAAATTCCTGCCGCCGCCCAGGCACCCCCCCGCAACACACCTCAGGCCTCCTTTTTCCGGGCCTTCTCCGTTCTTTTGCTGGTTATCTTCTTTGTCAGCTATTTCATGTTTGCTGGAGTGCGGATAAACGAATCCGCCCTGACGCCGGAGCGCTTCACCCGGCCGGCAACCGAAACCCCTGGGTTTAACGGCCCGAGCTACACCCCGCGTGCCGGAGAAATCACGGCGGGCCTTTACTTCCGGGAACCTGACACCGATTTTCAGAACAAGCTGACCCTGACGCTTGACGATATCGAACTCAACTTAAACATCGATACCATTCTGCGCACGCTGCAAAAATACAATATCCAGGCCGTGTTTTTTATCGAAACAAGTATGCTGACGGATTCAGGCGGCAGGCCGTACCCGCGTTCCCGGGAATTCTTGCAGAAAATATTGTTAAACGGACATACGCTGGGCAACCATTCATATGGGCATCCGAATTTCGCCGCGATGCCTAGGGCTTCTTCCATCGTCGCCAACCTGACCAAGGCGGAGGAGATCATCGATGAGATCCTTGGTTTTCATTACAACATCCGCTATATCCGTCCCCCCTACGGCAGCCGCGGCAAGACCAGGATCGTGGATAAGATCGTAAAACAGCGGAACCAGCTGCTTATCCTCTGGGAAATCGATTCGCAGGACTGGCAGATGAACCTGGGGTACAGCGATTCCCGCCACCTTTCCGCGCGGCAGGTGATAGACAAAACCCTGTACAGGATAAAACACGGCACCGGCGGGGTGATCCTGCTGCATGGATTCCAGCATATCAATTCGGTGCTGGAACCGATCATCAAACGCACACTTGAGTTCAAGAACGCACGAGGGGGCTTCAGGTTCGTACCCCTGGAAGAGCTTCTGGACATCAAATATCGGAAAAAGTAAACCCGGCTCCCGCGCGACAGTCCTGACAGACAGCGGCCCGCCGCAGCCTTGCACGCGGCCGCCCACAGTACCAAACCCGGCCGCCCGCCGCAGCCGCCTGCCGTATGCGGCCGCTCCCCGCGGCTGCCCGGCGGTCGCGTTAAAAGGCCGCAGCCAAGCGTGGCCCAACGCAGCGACCTGCTCCATGCCTGCCCCCGGCTTTTACAACTTTTTACATTCTTTTACAGGTATGTTACATATCGGCCTCCTGTTACGTATATACTTATAGCGTATGCAATATTTGAAGCCAAGGAGGCATAAAATGAAACTAAGACCGGTTATGGTAATCACATTTGCGGCCATTATGCTGTTTTGCGGGCTGCAGGCCGCCCAGGCCAAGCCGCTTATCCAGGTGGGGATTCTTCTGGATACCAGCAACAGCATGGACGGCCTGATCGACCAGGCCAAGACCCAGCTTTGGAAGATAGTGAATGAGCTGGCGCTCTCTAAACAAAACGGCGAAAGCCCGGAACTGCAGGTGGCCCTCTACGAATACGGCAATGACGGCCTGCCGCAAAACCAGGGCTACATCCTCCGCGTGGTGGAGCTGACAACGGATCTGGATAAGATTTCCGAGGAGCTGTTCAAACTCACCACCAACGGCGGAAGCGAGTACTGCGGCGAGGTCATCGACAGGGCCGCCGGCGAGCTGTCCTGGAGCAAGGATCCCGGCGTATACAAGGTCATCTTTATCGCCGGCAATGAGGAGTTCACCCAGGGGTCCGTGGATTACAGGATCTCCTGCAAGAAGGCCGTCAGCAAGGGAATCGTTATCAACACCATCTTTTGCGGGAGCCTTGAGGAAGGGGCGAACACGGGATGGAAGGACGGCGCGCTTTTGGCCGACGGCAACTATGCCAATATCGATCAGAACCTGGTCACGGTGTACATAGAAGCGCCCCAAGACAAGGAGATCGCCGAGTTGGGCCAACAGCTTAACGAGACTTATATTCCCTACGGGGCCGAGGGCGCCGCGTCCAAAACACGCCAGGAAGCACAGGATGTGAACGCGGAAAGCGCGAATGAAGAGGCCTTTATCCAGCGCAACCTGGCCAAGGCTAACGCACAGTATCAGAACTCGAGCTGGGACCTGGTGGACGCGGTCAACAACAAGGAGGTCCAGTTGGACAAGATAGACAAGAAGGACCTGCCCCCGGAGATGCAGAACATGAGTCTTTCTGAGCGCAAAGCCTATATTACCAAGATGAATAACAAGCGCGAGGACCTGAAAGCACGCATGACCCGGTTAAACAAGGAGCGCAGGACCTATATTGATGAGCAGATGAAGAACCAGGCGGAGGATAGTTCGCTGGGCAACGCCATGCTGGATACCCTGCGCACCCAGGCGGAAAAAAACGGTTTTAATTTTGAGGAATAAAATAGGAGGCGACACATGAAACACACCCGTACGGTTTTTATAGCGATTCTCCTGCTGCTTTCGGCTCCCGCTCTTCTGCTTGCGGACGGCTTTATTGTTGTTCCGGATTCACCACTGCCCGTAAGCACGGCCATGGGACATTTTCCGCTGGAGGTTCGCTTCCACAAGGTGGATGTGACCATTACGGACCGCGCCGCGGTGACCAGGGTAGACCAGGAGTTTTATAATCCCTCCGAGTATGTGCTTGAGGGTGAGTACATCTTCCCCATACCCAAGGGCGCGGTGATCAACAAATTCAGCATGTATATCAATGGACGGGAAACAAATGCCGAGCTGCTGGACGCGGCCAAGGCCAGACAGATCTATGAAGAGATTGTACGTAAACGGCTTGATCCGGCATTGCTTGAATACAGGGAGCAGTCCTTGTTCAAGGTCCGCGTATTTCCGATCGAGCCCTATTCAACCAAGCGCGTTGTGCTCTCTTATACTGAAATTCTGACACAGGATAACGGCACGGTGGGTTACCTCTACCCGCTGAATACCGAGAAATTTTCCGCCAAGGAGCTGAAGCTTGTTTCCATTAACGTTGCTATAAATACAAGCCGGCCCTTAAAAAGCGTGTATTCCACCAGCCATGACGTTGATGTGGTGCGCAAAAGCGGAACCCACGCCCTGGTCAGCTACGAACAGCAGAACACCAAACCCGACACTGACTTTAGGTTATATTATACATTGAGTGATGAGGACATAGGGGTTTCCCTGCTGCCCTACCGGGAGGCGGACAGCGACGGGTATTTTTTTCTGGATATCTGTCCTGCCTACGACCTTAAAACACTGGCCGCCAAGGACATCACCTTTGTGCTTGACGTATCGGGCAGCATGAAAGGGGAAAAACTGACCCAGGCCAAGAAGGCGCTTACCTACTGTTTGAGCAGGCTTAATCCGGTTGACCGTTTTGAGCTTATACGGTTTTCCACGGAGGCCTATGCCCTGTTCGGTGGCCTGCGGCAGGCCGACCGCGGCAACCTGGACAAGGCCTATGAGTTTGTCGAGGGGCTGCAGGCCGTGGGCGGAACGCATATGGAAGAGGCCCTGAAACTCGCCCTGGCCGACGGGAAGAAATCGGCAGGAGATCGATCCCGCCCGCACATGATCATCTTTATCACCGACGGCAGGCCCACCATCGGCGAAACTGATGAAGTCAAGCTTCTGGACAAGATAAAACAGGCCGACCCCGGGTCTACCCGAATCTTCACCTTCGGTGTGGGCTATGAGATCAACACCCATCTGCTTGATAAGATCACGGATCTTACCAGGGCCTACCGGACCTATATCTCGCCCAAAGAGGACATCACCACGGAAATCGCCCGATTCTACGACAAGGTGGGCTCGCCCGTGCTGACAGACCTTGAAATCAATTTTCCCGACCGGCTGGGAGTTGCCTACAGTTATCCCAAACTGAACGAGCTGCCCGACCTGTTCAAGGGTTCCTCACTGACCCTCCTG
>CAZWYY010000021.1:0-55232 GCA_964638895.1 uncultured Spirochaetaceae bacterium
TGGTGGGAAATATGTGCAATATTTACTTTTTGTAATTCTTTATCTTATAATAAGTTATTATCACGTCCAGTGCGATTCGAACGCACGACCTACGGCTTAGAAGGCCGTTGCTCTATCCAGCTGAGCTATGGACGCCCGATCGGGATGAGAGGAATCGAACCTCCGGTTTCCTGCTCCCAAAGCAGGCGCCTTAGCCGCTAGGCTACATCCCGATAAGAAGTTAGAATATATAACTTTTTGATTTGCAGGTCAAGCTGTTGGCCGGCGCGGGCGGTTTACCCTTCACGCGGCCGGGGAAGAGTGATTGACAGCCGCCTCTACGCGGCCATGACAGTGCCCTGTCATGGCCGGGCGGGCTGGTATAAAAGTGGTTGACTGTACCGCCGAATATGCACTACCCTGTGCCCAGGAGCGCGCAATGCAAAAAAACGGTATCTGGCAGGAGCATTTTCGCATACGGGCCGATGAGATGGACCGCCACGGCAGGCTTTCCCCCATGGCGCTTTTCAATTACCTGCAGGAAGCGGCCGGGCGTCATGCCGAACATCTGGGCGTGGGTGTAAAGCAGCTGCTTACCCAGAAACGCAACTGGATGCTCTCCCGTTTTTTTCTGCAGATCGATACGTATCCGTGTTACGGAGATGAGATCACCGTACACACCTGGCCTCGCGGGGTCGACAGGTTCTTCGCCCTGCGCGATTTTCTGGTAACGGACGGCGCGCAGGAGGTGCTTGCGCGGGCCACCAGCGGCTGGCTTATGATCGACCTTGAGGCACGCCGTATCATGCGCCTGGGTACAATGCTGGACGAATACACCGTACATAAAAGAGCAACAGAAAAAACCCTGGAAAAGCTGCCCCCACCGCTTATCCATGAGGCCCAACATGAGTTCAGGGTCCGTTTGAGCGATATCGACGTAAACCGGCACGTCAACAGTGTGGCCTACCTGGAATGGATGCTGGAGGCCGTACCCGTGTCTACCCAGGACTCGCAGGTTCTCACATCACTCGAGGTGAATTACCAGGCCGAGGCGCTGTTCGGAGAGAGCGTTCTCTCCTCGATCCACGTGGACGATACGGTGGCCGGCTCATGGTTTCACGTGATCCACAAAAAGAAAAGCGGCGAGGAACTGGCGCGCGCGCGCAGTACCTGGAAGACGCAGGCATAGAATTTAAAATGTATTTGACAATAAAGTGAAATTGTATTTGAATTTAACCTATGCCAATACGCGCAGCGCCGGCAGGATGTGTTTTTTTCATATTTTTAATCCTGGCAAGCTGTAAAAGCAGCCCTGAGCAGGCCATGACAATACAGCAGCTTGAAACCGTGAAGACAAGGCTTTCACTCGCGTCTAGTCCGGATTTTTCCCGGCTTTTGGCGGGTAATAAGCATAACCCGGACCTCCCCGCCCCACCCCTCTGGCGCGGGCTGTTGTCCGCCTTACACCCTTTCCGCTTCGATTATGTAAACGGCGTCGCTTGTACCGAACATGTCCTGCGGTTCTATTGGTACTGCTCGGAGTTCGGAAGCGCCGGGACCCCGGAACAGGTGATCGGTGTAATTAAGGATCTTCTGCGGGAGCAGGGTTTTACCGCGCATTCCGCCGGGAAAAACGAATACGGTGTGGATGAGTATGTTTTTATAAAACAAGACCGGGACACGGAACACAATCTGACCGTGGAAGGCGTAGAGAGGTTTATAGGCACACGCGAACCCCGCTGCGGCGGCAGACTGTTGTACGAAATCAACATGCAGACAAACGGCGCCCGGCCCACCGTGCGTGAAACACTCAAGGCTTTCCCCTGGCTCGCCTGCCCTGAGCTGCCCGCCACGTTGCTTGATTTCTTTAATGATAAGGCATTCTCTTCCCTGAATTACGGGGGAACCTGGACCCGCTATTATGACTGGGGGCTTACCATACCCTGCGCCACGCCGGAAGCCGCCGCGGAAATGCTGGCCCGGCTTGACGGCCTGCTGGCCGGTCTGGGGTTTTTCCCCGAAAAAAAGGACGCGGATATTCTGATCTACCATCCGGCGCAGTCCTATGCGCCGATCATCTATCTGGACTCATCTGAAAAAACGGTGGTCGCTTTCAGAATCCAGCCGTACAGCTAAGCAAAAAAACACGGCAAAACAATACCCGGCCGGCGGCCGACCCGGCAGACCATCAAAACCGCCATCCTCCCGCGGCCGACAGCCGCCTCCCGGAGCATTAATACGAATCCGGCCCCCCTTGACTTTTTGGCGCGCATGGCCTACGGTCAGTGCGACCATGTATCACGCGCGTGACCTGCTTAAAATACCGAATATTCTCAGCCTGTCAAGGTTTGTCTGCGCTCCACTGGTCTTCTATTTTTTTACTCTTCCCGGCTGGCAGGGAAAAGTCCTCACACTGTTGTTTGTAAGTCTGCTTTTTTTAACGGATTTTTTTGACGGGTTTCTGGCCCGGAAACTTAACCAGCAGAGCGACCTGGGACGCATCCTTGATCCGCTGGCTGACAAGCTGCTGATCCTGCTTTTAATTCTTGCCCTGCACATATACCGCGGACTGCCCCTGTATGTGCTTTTTCTGGTGCTGGGGCGTGACCTCCTTATTCTTCTAGGGGGACTCTATATAATATTCCGAAAAAAAATTGTGTTGGAGTCAAATATCTGGGGAAAGGCCGCCACCGTTTGTCTGATGTTCGCCGTGCTTCTCTATGTGCTTGACATCCTCTGGTATGTCTCACTGGCCGTCCTGCTTGCGGGCCTGGCCCTTGTCGCCGTCTCCCTGGTTTCCTATATCCTTTCCTTTATCCGGGTGCTGCGCGGATCTTATAAGCGATCATGACGGCTTGACGGCAATGTTATAAAGACCCGGAATCATGTTTACCGTCCCTTAAAAAAACTGCTTGATATTTGTGTGATTGTCTGCAACAATGCAGTAAGATCATCTTTGGCCCATAAGGAGGTGTACCATCAACACCATACAACAAAAAAAGGATGAATTAATCAAGAAATTGATGACCGTACGAATCTTTGAAAACCTGGCGCAGAATGAGCTGAAAGACCTGTTTGATTCGTGTGAATTTCTCGAGTACGCGGACGGGGAAACCATTATTGCCCAGGATGAGGTTAGTCATTTTCTCTACGGCATCTTAGATGGCGGGGTTGATATCTTTATAAAAAGCAAAGAGGGTGAGAGAATTCTTTTAGGACATGTAGATCAGGGAGATATTGTGGGAGAGGCCTCGATCTTCTTGGATGTCAAACGCACGGCCGACGTATTGGCCAAAGGAGCCGTGAAGGCGGTTAAAATATCCCGTGAAAATCTGATCGGTTTCGTAAACAACTCGGCCAAAGCAGGGGTAAAGATCTTCGGTTACATCATCTTCAGCCTGCTGCATAAGTTGAAGGGCGCGAATGAGGAGATCCTGTTTGAAAAACAGGCCACAATAAGCGCCAAGGATCTTGAACGCTTAAAGAACTTTTTCGCACCCACGCTGGAAGATTATATAGCATAATACGCACGCGAACGATGACGGATTGCTATGGACAACAAAGAATCGGACCGGCAGACGGACAGTAATGGTACCCTCATCAGGGTATTATCACACCAGTTAAAATCACCAATCAATTCAATAGAATCCCTGCTCAAGGTAATCGCCGAAGGGTTTACCGGAGACCTTGACCCCAGGACCCTGCACATGCTGCGAAAAGCCATCGCCAAAACCGGCGAGGCCCGGAACCTTATCAATGATCTCCTCAGCTATGAAAAGTATTCCAAGGGCATTCAGCCCGTCAAACAGGAGGAGCTTGAAATATGCGCCCTGCTGGTAACTGTTGTCAATTCTTTTCAAACGGCCGCGGCCAATAAAAACATTTCCGTCTCAACCAAGATTCCCAAAAAGGTCAAGATATTCGCCGAGACAGATAAAGCGGGCCTTGAACTGGTACTGAAAAACCTTATGGACAATGCCCTGAAGTACACGCCTGAAAACGGCCGGATAACCGTCAAGCTCTCGGTGCTGGAAAAAGAAAAACTGTTCCTGATTGACGTTACCGATACCGGCTACGGCATCCCGGAAAACGAGCTGTCCCATGTATTTGATCCTTTTTTCCGTTCCACCACGCATAAAG
The DNA here is from genome assembly GCA_964638895.1 of uncultured Spirochaetaceae bacterium. Lineage (GTDB taxonomy): Bacteria > Spirochaetota > Spirochaetia > SZUA-6 > RPPD01 > JAFGGG01. The sequence goes on from CAZWYY010000021.1 coordinate 4,120, forward strand.
CACAGGTGTCCGGCACGGGGCTTGGTCTTTCCTTGGCCAAGAGGATTATATTGACCCAAAAAGGAAACATCCGGGTAACATCACAAATCAACCATGGAAGCACCTTCAGTGTCACCCTGCACTATAAAAAATTTACGGCGGCCAGGGAAAAATACATCAAACAGAAAAAGGTCGTCATCATCGGCGGCGTCACCTCGGGGCCCAAAGCGGCGGCGCGCCTGCGCCGGCTGGATGAGAGCATTGACATCACAATCATCGAAAAAAGCGAATTCCTGTCTTACGCGGGCTGCGGACTGCCCTCATACCTGAGCGGGAAGGTCTCGTCACCAAAGGCGCTTATGTCCTCTGCGGACAACACCCTGCGTGACCTGCACTTTTTTGAACACATCAAGAATATCAATATATACAACAACACGGAGGCCTTAAGCATTGATCGCCAGCTTAAAACCGTCAAGGCCAGGGACCTGACGAACAACTCCGTATTCAGCGTTCCCTACGATATCCTGATTCTGGCAACCGGCGCCGAGGCCATCATTCCGGCTATAACAGGCATACGCGGCAAGGGGGTCTATTCGCTCTACCGTTTTGAGGATGCGGAGGAGCTGAAAAGGGTCTTTGCCACCCAGCACGCCAGCGACGTCTATATCATTGGGGGTGGGCTTATCGGTGTTGAGACCGCGGAATCGCTGATTTCCATAGGGGCCCGCATCACCATCCTGGAGCGTGAGTCATATATCCTCAACCTGTTCGATCCCGACATATCACTGAAACTCCAGCAGGAACTTGACCGCAAAGGTATAAAGACTATCACCAACATCCATATAAAAAAAATCGTCAGGGAAGACAGCAAACAGTCTCTGGTTACGGATAAAGGGACGTTTCACGCGGACCTGGTGATACTTTCCTGCGGGGTCAGACCGAACTCAAAACTGGGGGCCAGGGCCGGGCTTGAGACCGGCGCCACCGGGGCGTTAAGGGTAAACGATTTCCTGCAAACCTCGGACAGGTCCATATACGCGGTGGGAGACTGCGCGGAAATCGCCAACCTTGTCACCCACACCTGTACGTATTTCCCCCTTGGCTCAATCTCCACCAAAATGGGCAGAATTGCCGCGGACAACATCTGTGGGAAAAAAACAAAATTCTTCGGCAACCTGGGCACGGTTATGTTCAAGATTTTCGACATCTCCGCGGTGAGAACCGGCATTCATGAACGGGAGGCCGTAAAAAGCGGCATAGAGGCGGTAACGGCAATCGTCTCCGGCTTGGATAAGACACACTATTATGACGACGCCAAACCCGTGGTCATTAAGGTTATCGCCGATAAGGGAACCCAGGTTATCCTGGGCGCTCAGGGATACGGCCGGGGCAGCGTCACCGAACGCATAGAGATCCTGGCCTGCGCCATCGCCAAGGGCATGACCCTGGACGAGGTGTTCAAACTTGACCTGGGGTACTATCCGGCGTTCAACAACCCCATCGACATTATCCAAACCGCCTGTGTGGTGTTAAAAAACAAGATCGACGGACTCTGCCGTACAATTACCGTGAAAGAGTATATAAAGGAAAAGGAGTCGTTAAAGGTGATAGACTGCAGTCCCACAGCGGAACATACCGCGGCCTCCATTCCCGGCAGCATCTGCATTCCTCTGGAGAATATGCGCACCGAAACCGTTCCCTTTAAGAAAAAGGCGAAGATCGTACTTTACAGCAGAACGTCATCCAGGGCGTATGAGGCCTACCGCTACCTGACATCCGCAGGTTTTACCAATCTACGGGTGCTGGAAGGCGGGTATCTTTACTGGAAAGATTAAAAAAGACTTGCAATCAGCGAAGCAGCGTCTCCACCTTGGAAATAAGCAGTTTTGGTTCCAATGGTTTTGTCATATAATCATCCACGGGCAGCCATTCCTCATCACCCGCGGCTGATTTAAAATCTATATTGGTTACCTCATCCACACTGGTCAACATCAGGATCTTTGTAGTCGCTATGCGTTTGTCGGAACGCAACTCCCGGGCGAGCTCGAATCCAGTACTGGTAGTGTCCATCATGACATCGAGGATGATCAGGTCCGGACGGAATCCGGAAAGTACCTGGAGGACCTCTTCCTTGCCCCCGGCCTCTTTCATCTCATACCTGTTTTGCAGTACCGTTTTAATGGCCTCCCGTAAATCGGCATCATCATCAACAATTAAGATCTTCTTCACGCCCTTCTCACCTTTCTTTTTTTATTCATTCTAACCATTAAACCGCTTATATTGTCAAGTGGATAACAATAGCAATTTTAACGAAATAACTCGGCAATCTGTTTCTTGTATAATTTGTTTATCACCTGCCGCTTCATTTTAAGCGAACTGGTTAGCTCGTTGCCCACCTCGAAATGCGTGGGCAGTATTTTGATACGGAAAATCCGTTCCCATACCTTAAAACCGGTTTTAGGAGAAACCAGGGTGTTAATCTCCGCGGTGACAAGCTCATAGATCTCAGGCGACTCCCGCAGCTCACCAACGGTCTGGTATGGAATCCCGTTCTTTTCCGCGTACTCGCGTATGGAATCGTCGTTTAACACGACCAGCGCGGCCAAGAACTTCTGATCCTGTCCCAGGACGATTATCTGGTCGATATAGAGCGACTGCACAATCGTCTCCTCGATCGGCTGCGGCTCCACATTCTCCCCGCCCCGCAGAACGATCGTATCCTTTACCCTGCCCACGATTTTAAGCTCACCCTTATGGGTGAACATGGCCAAGTCTCCGGTGTTAAGCCAGCCGTCCGCAGACAGGACCGCATCGGTTTCGGCGGGTTTTTTATAGTAACCCAGCATCACCTGGCCTCCCTTGACATACAACACGCCCATCTTTCCCGGTGGCAGTTCATTTCCGTTTTCATCGAGGATTTTCCCTTCGGTTGCCCGCAACAAGGGCCCCACGGTGTTGGGTACGGGCCGTTTCTGCAGGCGGACGCTGATCACGGGCGCCGCCTCGGTAAGGCCGTACCCTTCCAGTAACAGAATGCCCACAGCCTGAAAAAATTTGTCCACATAAGGCGGGAGGGCTCCGCCTCCTGAAATACCGGCGACGAAATTACGGCCGATCCGCTCTTTAATCTTGCTGAATACAAGCACCCCTCCTAAAAGCTTAAACGGCAGCAATAATAAAAAAGGAAGAATACTTACGGCAATATCCACAATCCTGATTCGCCGTTTAAACTGGGGTAGAAGACCGCGCAGCATATTCGTAAAGTACGTGTGGGCCTTGCCCAGGGAAATGAATATGTTAAACAGCGCGAAACGTGCTCCTCCCTCTTCCCGTATTTTGCGGTAAACCGCGGACCAGACACCTTCCCAGATACGCGGTACGGACGGCAGCCATTGCGGCCCAATCGCCTCGATATCGGCAAGCATGATCGAACCCACGGGTTTGGAATAGGCCAGTTTTGCCCCATAGCTTAAAATAATATATTCAATCGCCCGCTCGAAGCAGTGCCAGATCGGCAGCACGCTTAAACAGATATGCTGCGGATACACATAAAGCACCCCGGGTGTGGCGCGAACCTGGTGCAGGAAATTCTCATGACAGATCATGACACCCTTGGGTTCCCCCGTGGTTCCGGAGGTGTAGATGATGGTGGCCAGGTCATACCCGCCGCCCTTTTGCATCTCCCGGTCATACAGGCCGGGGTCCCGTGCAAGTTTTTTTTCACCGGCCTCCCGCACCTCCATAAAACGTTTTATCTTCACAAATCCCTTTTTTGACCTGAGGTCTTTCGGACCGAAGTCCTCATCCATAACGATGATGGTCTTTAATTTGGGCAGGTCTTTGTGATGGGCCAGGATACGGTCACAGATAATGCCGTTTTCGGCAAGCACCACGCCGCATTCAGAGTGGTTGAGAATGTATGTTATCTCGGCATCGCTGGCGTCCGTGCCCCGCGGCACATCCGACGCGCCGATTCCCAGAACGGCGAAATCCGCGATGATCCACTCCTTACGGTTATCCGATATGATTCCAATATGATCACCCCTTTTCACACCCATGGCAATCAGCCCGCAGGCAATCTGTTCTATCTGTTTATGAAAGCTTTCAAAGGTAAGAAAAACATATTTGTGATCCCTGTTTCGGTAATAGAGAGCCGGCTCACGCGCAAAGCGTTCAGCTACGCCCTTGATCATTTTCGGTAGGGTGTGAGTCATAGCGGCCTCCTTTAAGTAAAGGCTACCATGACCGTATGTATCTGTCAATCAAAAACTCATTAAGACCGGCAATCTTAAATTTACCGGTTCAGGCAGGCAGGTCCTCCTTCCGGCCCACCATACACAGCCATTCGGCCTCTACGCAGAGTTTGTCGTTTACATACGCTTTTCCGGACTGTTTTATGGCTATTTTACTGACACGTATATTCTGCACAACCATTTTAAGCTCGTCGTTGGGCCTTACCTGGTTTCTCAGTTTCACCTTGTCTACGGTTGCCAGGAAGAAAAGCGCGTCCTTCAGCAGGCCCGACATACTCACGCCCGCCCCTCCGCACTGGGCCATGGACTCCACCAGGATTACACCAGGCACAACCGGATATTCCGGGAAATGGCCCTTGAAGAAAAACTCATCGGGTCCGAACTTTTTATACCCGATAATTTCATCCTCATCCGCTTTCTCTATTCTGTCTACAAACAAAAAAGGTTTCCTATGGGGAAGTAATGATTCGACATCCTGCATGGTAACTACATTCCTTTCTCCGGTAATTTTTGCGTATTGTACACATAAGAGCCGATTAGATCAATATACTATAGCCGCTGTCGACGATAGGGAAAAAACGCCCACAGGGTGTCGGCGGGAAGAAAAAGCAGACCAGCTCCTTATTTGTTTACATATCTTTCCGCGGCTTCCTGAAACTCCCGGGCCGCTTTATCAACATCCCGTTCCGCCACAAATACACTCATAATCTCATTTATCTTTGCCACCCAACTTTGGGAAGCGGCCGCCCCATGCGTACAACTGGGAACGATTATATCAGATAAAAAATCGTTCATGGCAGACAGGGAATAATCGTCATACAGCTTCCTATCCGCGTCCGTACGCGCGGATATCGAGCCCTTGATGGGATTGAACGCGTCTTGCCCCTCCTTGGAACCGCAGATGGTCAGCCACCTGATGGCTATGTCCCTGTGCGGCGCGTTTTTAGGTAGCCCGAACGAGTCCGAGAGCATATTGAACGAACCCTTTGTGCCCGGAGACGGGATCCAGCCGTAGTCCACGTCGGGTTTAAGACCCTTTGCCTTAAAATAGCCGTGGGCCCAGTCGCCCATAATGGTCATGGCGCATTTGCCGTCGATTACATACTGCGCCGCGCCGTCCCAACTTAACGCACTATGGTCGGAGTTGATATAGTCAAGCACCTTCACAAAAACGGACAGGGCCGATTTTACCTTTGGGTTGTTCCAGTTCAGTTTTCCGTTCCACAGATTTTTATAGTTCAGCGGACCCAGGGCGCCCAGCAAGATGTTTTCAAAAAGGTGTGTGGCCGCCCAGATCCCGTTGTCGCCCAGGGCAAGGGGGGTTATCGTGTTGTTCGCCAGCACCTCGGCCACCTTGAAAAAATCATCCAGGGTCTGCGGGGGTGCCAAACCGTATGCCATGAATGTGGACTTGTTATACCAAAGCACATTGGACCGATGAATATTCACAGGTACGCTGTATATTTTTCCGTTGTGCGAAATGATGTCGATCAAACCCATGGGATACACACTCATCCAGTTGTTCCGTTCAAACAGGAAGTTGAGCGGCTCCATAGCTCCCGCCGCCACCCATGATCCGATAAGCTCCAAACCGGCGTGCACTTGAAAGGTATCGGGCGGTTTTCCGCCTTGCATACGCGTAGCCAGCACGGCCTGCGCGTTTGAGCCCGCCCCCCCGGCCACGGTTGCATTAATAAACTCCACATTCTGATTTTTGGACATGAATATTCTACGCAAAGACTCCAAACCCTCGGCCTCACCCCCCGCCGTCCACCAACTGAACACCTCCAGTTTTTGTTCCGCATGCCGGGAAGCGCAGGCATAAAAAAACAGACCGGCACATAAGAGTACACAGATAAAAAAAAGCAAAGCTGTTCTTGTCATAACGCCCTCCGGTCCCTGTCAGAGATTATATTGCTTTATTTTTTCGTACAGCGTTTTTCTGGTGATTTTTAATTCTTTTGCCGCCCCGGAAATATTGCCCTTGTGCAGTTTAAGCGCGCGCTTGATTACATTGCTCTCCAGGCTTTTTACCTGTCCGGCCACCGTATCCTTCAGTCCCTGCCCCATATCCGTCACCTGCGCCTTTTGATGGTAATCCGGAAAATCAATATATTCGATCTCATCGCCGTCGTTCAACAACACGGCGTTGGTGATCAAGTTCTTTAACTGCCGGATATTTCCCGGCCAGTCGTACTCCAATATTTTTTCCATTACCGGTTTCGAAACGCGGACTATTTGCTTATTGTATGTCTTATTCGCCTCATCCAAAAAAAGTCTGATAAATCCGGGAATATCCTCTTTACGCTCCCGCAGCGGAGGCATGGTAAAGGTAATGACACTCAGGCGAAAAAACAGGTCCTCCCTGAACGCCTTTGCCTTCAACAACCCGTGAATGTCCCTGTTGGTTGCCGCGATAATCCGGCACGAGCTTTCCAAAGTCTGGGTGCCGCCCACACGTTCATATTTTTTTTCCTGGATTATGCGCAGCAGTTTGGTTTGAAAGGAAATGCTGGTATCGCCTATTTCATCAAGGAAAAGCGTGCCGTTCTGGGCAAGCTCGAACCGTCCCAGCTTTCTTTTTAACGCCCCGGTAAACGAGCCTTTTTCATGGCCGAACAATTCACTTTCCAAAAGATTGTCATTTAACGCGGTACAGTTCAACCCGATGAACGGCCTCTCACTGTAGCACCCGGAATAATGTATTTTTCTGGCAAGAAGCTCTTTGCCCGTTCCCGTTTCACCAAGGATAAGCACCGGCACGTCCTTGTCCTTTATTTTTTCCAGCATTCCCTCTATTTTTCTTATCTCGGGATTCTGACTCTCCAGTAATACACCAGGGGTATGATCCTTTAACACTTCCTTCAGGCTGATGTTCTCCCACTGCCGTTTTAAGGCCTCCCGCTCCTTGTCCAAAACCGACAGCAGTAGATTGTCGTCGATGGGTTTGGTGATATAATTGACCGCACCGGCGCGCATACAGGCCACGGCGCTCTCTACGTCACCGTATCCGGTGACAATAATCACCGCTAAAAACGGCTCACCGGTCTTGATTTCCTTTAACAACTCAAAGCCGTCTTCTTTTCCCAGTCTTAAATCCAAAAGCACCAAATGCATGGCCGTGGTGGCAAGAATCTCCAGCGCCTGTAACCTGTTCTCAGCCTCGTACACGGCGTACCCGTGAAGGGTGAGTATTTTTTTTATGCCGCTGCGCAAACCCGCTTCGTCATCGATTATTAATACATTCATTCGCATCCCCTAGAGAGCGGGCAGTTTGATTGATACGCAGGTGCCCCCGCCCTGCTCAGCTTTAATATCCATTTCACCGCCGCAACGCTCTATTATACTGTATGAAATGGAAAGCCCCAAGCCCAGGCCCTTCTGATCGGGCTTTGTGGTAAAAAAAGGATCAAATACCTTGGCGATGTACTCCTCTGAAATGCCTAGGCCCGTGTCCCTTACGCAAATATGAAGATACCCGTCCTCGTGTGTCGTGCTGACATTGATTTTTCCTCCCGCGGCCAATGCCTGCTCCGCGTTCACCAGTACATTGATCAGCACCTGTTTAAATGAATCGGAATCTATCCGCGCCCTGGGCAGGTCCTTGTGCAGATCAAGCGCCACAGTGATCTGTTTTTTCTTGTGTTCAAACCGCAGCAATTCCATAATCTGGGTGATCTGGCTGTTTACGTCAATCTCCTCAGAATTATCCCCTTGACGGGCGAAATTCAATACCTGCGCGATGATGGCGCTGATGCGCTTTGTTTCCGCCTCAATCCAGTCCAGTGAATCAATTTTATCTGCCTTCTTTTCCACCGCCTTAAGGTAGTTCACATGCGAGAGAATCGAGCCGAGCGGATTGTTTATTTCATGCGCCATGCCCGCGGAAATAAGCCCCAGGGCGGCGATTTTTTCAGAGATCAATATTTTCTGCCACAGGTGTTCGGTCTTTGTTATATCCTCCACCACGATAAGTGTTTTTTCTTCCGCGGCGGTAACGGACAGGGGCATTACTTTGGCTACGAATTTTATTAATTCGGCGCCCTGCTTGTCATAATGAATATTGCTGATATGGCCTTCCTTATGCAGGTTGATGGCGGGCAGGGCGCCGTCATTGTTGGGGAAACTAAAATAGTCTTTAAAAATCGTTACAATATTCCGGCCGCTCAACTCATTTGCATGGGTACCCGTCAGGGAATAAAAATACGGATTGGCGTACTCGATCAGGCCGTTTTGATCTACAATCAATACCCCGGCCTGCAGGTTTCGCACGATCAGATCGTTATACTTGTTCAGGAATGTGATTTCCTTAAGCTGGCTTTTTATAATCCGCTCCTCTTTTATCAGTTTCCGTACCATGGAATATACGGTGCGGGCCAAAAACCCGGTTTCATCCCTGGAATGCAGGTTTAAGGGTTCTGTTTTTCCGGTTTCAATATATTGCTTCATCCAATAATTCAGTTTGAAAAACGGTGATATGACGGGTGTGGTAATGCCCGCGGCGATAATAAACGATGCGACCAGGGTCACAAAAAACAGCATGACAAAAAGCTTGACAATTTCATCCAGGCGGATCTGGTCTTCTATCTGGGACTTGAGGGTTACCAGCGTAAGCCTGCCCGGCAGGTTATAGGCGATGCTTTTCTGATATGCCCGATAGGGCGTGCGGGCTATGGAAAGATTGAACAACCGACCCGAATCATCCGGCAGGTTGAACCGGGGCAGATTGGAACAGATAAAGGTGTCGTCCAGAAACAAGGCCAGGAATACATCCGCGTCCTTGAACACCGAGTCCAGAAACCGCGCCTCTATTGAATTAACCATAATCAGGTAATAGGTATTGTTGTTCTTTCGTATGGTGGTTCCAGTAACCAGAAAAAGCCTGCGCTCACCCAGTTTTGTCTGCGTAAGCAGGAATACATTCCTGGCAAACCGGTAGTTCCTCATATCGATCAGGTGAAGAATATCCGGAATCATCCGTGTAGGATTGTTGATCTGCACCATTAATCTTTTATTCCTGTCCAAAAAGTATATTTTATCGGTCTGCGCCTCACTGAAAAACTTGTACAACGTGAGGTGGATGTAGTACGGGGTAAATCTTTGCTGCGGCAGGTCCTTGAGTAGGAAGGAAAGAAAATAGATATTCTGGTACATCCTGTGCTTAAGCTGTTCCACCACCATATACGCCTCCTGAAAAGAGGCTTGTAATTCCTTATCCGTAGAAGCCGATATCTGGTTGAGAAAGGTATAATACACAATGGCGGCCAGCAGACTTATTTGAATGAGCAGGACAAAAAACAGGCTTATAAACAGCTTATTGCGCAGTTTCATATTTTTATTACCGCACTATTCTGCAAGAGACCGGCGGCACCCGCGGGAAGCGTACGCACGGGAATAGGTATCTCTTAGCGTGTTTTGCCGTGATAGTATAGCAAAAAGTGGCGTAAAATAAAAGCCGCCTGCGGGAATTATTCTGTACCCGGCCGGTCGCCGAAGAATTCCTTGCGCGCGCAACAATCTTCGACTATTATTTATATTACATGCCGTGCAGCGGGAGGTGACCATGAACCGTGTAAAAACCGCCGTCATTTTCATCATAGCGGCCGGTGCCCTGTGTTTTATATGGACAGAGGATTTTTCCTTTAAAATCGTAAAAAGTGCAAAGCTGGTTGCTGAAAACACCTATGGGACGACGCATTGGGACAATCCGGTTGACCGCGGCCGGATGTTCTATTGCGAACCCGATATTCTGAACGAGGGATTTGAAGACAAAATACGCCTTATAAAAATACCTGAAATGGAAAAAATAACGCTTGATGTGCCCCTGAAAGATTTTTTTACGGCGAACAGCGGGCTTTTGGTAGAAGGTGCACTTTATTCCACCCTAAAAAACGGAAAGGAAAGAAAAAATTACTGGATAGAAGACTGTTATTATTATGACACGCAGAACGGAGAGGCCGGACTGCGCGTCATTAACTATTTTTTAATGAAAAAAGGTTCACTCCAGCGGATCTATTTCGTCCATTGGGACCTGAACACCAACAGTATTACCGGGGCGGTATTGTTGTACGAGGACCGGCACATTCCCCGGACAGGGGAATACGCGTATACATCGGTTTCCGTCCACCCCGTCGGCTACAATCATTCCACCAAAACCTATTATTTTATAAAAAACGCGGCCGATATCCAGGTAAAAAAGGAAGGGAAATACAACAAATACATTCACACCAAGGATGACAGCTTTCAATTTTATGCGGCAAAGGGGATCAATGTCACACCGGTCACAACCATAGAAACCGGAAGCTGGAATTCCGCCGGTATATATAATCCGGACCTTAATCTATTTTTTTTGTCTGCTTATAAGGACCGGGGAGAGGTATTGGACAGGATGAATCCCATAGGGTTTCTGGTGAATCTCACAAGCGGTACGTATAAACAGATTGCCATCCAGCGGAACACCTACTGGTGCGATTTCAATCCGGCCAAAAACGTCTTGTATCACGCTTCCTGCCTGACCGGAAAACTCTGGGCCACCGATCTTGCCACGGGCGCCAAAACCGCGGAACTTTACCTGGGAGACGCGGGAGACGACCGTTACCGCAAACTCGCAGTGCGCGATGAAAACACCCTGCTTTATTATTTGAACGGCACCTTATTTTTAGTCGACACGAATACCTATAAAATCCTTAACACCGTGAGCCTGCCAAAACGCTTTCCGGATTTCACTACCTCAAGCCCGGCCTACATCCTTCCGGACGGCAGGGGCGTTATCATGGAGGCCCGCACCGACAACAATAAGACCACGGGATTTTTGTATTATATAAGAGAAGAATAAACCCGGCGCCGATGCGCGGACCATGGTGTTGCCGCCGCAAATGTACGGCGGCGTTCATACGCGAACCGCGGTATTGAACCCGCGCCCGGGCGTGTATGCATACCGGATAACTGCAGCCCCGCGTCGTAAGACCCGCTACCCGTTCCTGTACTCCTGGGCCCGGTAATATCCGCCGGACTCCGCAGTATCGTTAAGCAGCGCGGGCACCAGCGCGCCGGGCAATACAGACTCCACGGCGTTGGGCGCCTGGGATCCGCCCAGATCGGTCCGCAGCCAGCCCGGATCAAGCAGGCTCATGACCACGCCCGTACCGGACAAGCGCAGCGCCAGGTCTTTGACATATTTATCAAGGGCCGCCTTGGAAACGGCATAGGGCATTAACTCGGGCTGGTCCTGTATGCCCGAAGTAACGTTTATCACCCGTCCGAAACCGCGCTCCAGCATGCGCGGGACGATCACGTCACAGATAATGATCGGGGAGATAACGTTCACCGTAAAACTGTCATGGTAATCCTGCGGCGGCGCGGTAAACGGCTCGCGCCATGGGGTCATAATGGCCGCGTTGTTATAAATAATATCAATCCCGCCGCTTAGTGTTTCGGCCTGCTCCGCCATCCGCCGTGCCGCCTGAGTATCCGCCAGGTCGGCTGACAGTTCACGGATCTTGATTCCCGCATTTTTCAGCTCCGCGGCCAGCGACGCGGTATGGGCGGACGCGCGGCTGTGCAGCACCAGGTTGCACCCCTTTTCCGCCAGGCCAAGGGCCACCTGCCTGCCCACCCCGCGGCTTGCTCCTGTGACCAGCGCCCATTTTCCATTAACATCGATCATATTCATTCCTTTCTCTGTATGGATGAGATGAAACTGTCGAACCCAAAAAACAGGTAGGGGCGTATATCCTGCGACGGGTTGAACGATTCGATCCGTGTGGTATCCAGACGCGCGCTGATTCCCACGCCCACCGGCAGGCTGACCATCCCAAGGCCTATGGTGAGGGTAAGTTCACAGCCCACGTACACGTACCTGTCCGGGCTGAAACTCCCCTTGTCCGGGTCAAAATCGGCCATGGCCTCGGCATGAAAACCCGCCCCCATACCGTTCAGGTGCACACCTCCGCCCAGGGGCTGGTCCAGCAGGGCCAGCGGAAACAACAGGTCGGCCGAGGCCAGGGCCCTCCCCGTGTTCTTTTGCGGCTGCGTGTCAAACCAGCCGCGCGGCCTGACAACAGGGTAACCCAATAGCTCCTCTGTCGTGTAACTACCCTTGCCCCCCAGTTTCAACACCAGGTGGGGGAGGAAAAACGGCATGTTGAGTTCAAACTTTACCACGGAATGAAAACCCTCGGCGCTTTCGGGAAATACGGGCAGGGGCACCTGCAACATGACGGTGGCTTCGAAGGCCAGAGGATCATAAAAATCGACAACACCGCCTTGCCTGCCCCAAAAAAAACTTACACCGGAAAGCAGGTTCAGCTCGTTCTTCTGATCAACGCTGTTCGGATCAAACCCGTTCAAAAACGGAAAACTCCGCGGTGCATACAGGTTGTAGCCGTACTGCATACCTGCGGATACGGTAATAGAGCTCCCTGTATCGTCAACCGCTTGCGATATAACAGGCACCGCCACCAGCAATGTATTGGAGACGGCCTGGTGGTAATACCCCGCGGACGTATAGTCGTAATACAAATCCAGGTTATAACTGAGGTCCGCAATGCCCAGGGCTGTCTGCAGTGTGAGTGTACCCCGGGGCTGCATTACTGTGGGATAAATGGAAAGCGCGGCGCTGTACGATGTGGTCTGCAGCGGTGATGCGCCCAGCACGTATGCCCCCGCCCCCCATAACACGTTGCTGTCATTCAGAAAAGCGATATTGGGGAAGGGAAACCAAAACTGGAAGACGGGCAGGTCAAGATACGGTTCGCCCCGCACTTCCTCCCATTCCGGGGCCGGGGCAAAACCTTGTGGGCGGGGCGGAGTGAGCGGTTGATGCAAAAGCTTCTCCCGGGGCATGCGCTTCACGCAGAGTCCCTGCCAGGAATACGAAGCGTAAAGCATGTCCCCTTCCAGTTTTTGCCCGGCAAACGCAGCCACCGGGTCCCGGCAGACCAAAAACAGCTCATGCGTGGAAAGGCTGTAGGAGTACAGGGCCAGGCTGCCGTCCCTGTCGGAAGAAAACAACAGCGTGTCGTCGTCCGCGAAGCGCGGGTAATACTCACCGGCCTCATCCGGTCCTAGAATAACATGTTTATTTTCGGTGTTGTAATCTGTCATTTCATACCCGTTATCCGGGTCCAGGGGCCTCTCCTGCGGGGCATAGGGCAGCAGGTATATATCCTGCATACCCCCGCGATTCAGCACAAAGGCGAGCTGCCGTCCGTCCGGTGAAAATACCGGGTTATAGACACTGCTTCCCGGTTCACAGAAAAGCAGGAAACAGCGGCCCGTGGCCGGGTCCACCTCAACCAGGCGCGAATAAGAGCCGCGTCTCTGCACGGCTACAAGTTTTGATCCGTCTGCCGACAGGGCCGGGTGGTACAGGTGGGCATTTCTGGTAAGCCTGGTCAGGCGTTTGTCGGCGGTGGTACAAAGGTACAGGTCGGATACGGTAGAGGAGTCGATTTGCCGTAAGAACGGCCGGGCCTCGATCCCGGAGTACACGATGCGTTCTCCCGCGGCATCCGCGGTAAAGGAATAGTTATCGGTCAGGTGCGTCCTTACCAGGATCTCCTCCCCCTGTGTCAGCGGATTATACGACACCAGCGCCGCGTGGTTGTCTGGGTTGCCGCGGTACATGATCCACCCTTTTGCTGTAATGAGCGGCAGCGTATAGTTGCCTATGCCGCCCGGGGTGACAGTCTTACCCTGGGGCAGTAGTTTGTCCGGCGCGTATTTTTCCGTAAGCTCTTTTTTCATCTGCGCGAACAGCTCGGTTGCCTCATAGCCCGTCACCACTTTTATGGCGCGCCAAGGACCGAAGAGCGGCCATTTCGCGTACTCATCATTGATACGCCGGAACACATCCTCACCGAATTTTTCCATTAAGAAATGCACAAATATATACCCTGCCACATATATCCTTCCCGGCGGCGGAAAGTCGGAGTCGTACTCGGCCTGGTCCAGGGTAAAAAAATGGTCCTCCAGCAGGGGGGCCTTGTAATACATCTCAAAAAACGGGTTTCTGCCCCTGCCCCCGGCGGTAAACATGGTTTCGGTATTGGTGGTGATGCCCTCGATCATCCAGCCGGGTAGAAAGAAGGCGTCCTCGCCCTTCACCCCTTCACCGAACACATAAGACAGGGCTTTGAAAAATCCTTTTTCCGCCCGCAGGTGCACGTAGTGTGTGAACTCATGGGTCAACAGTATTTTAAGCCAGTTTTCTTGCCTGGTGCCCAGCCAAGGTGACGTGGGCGCGGCCACGTATAAACCTATATGGTGTGGGGGGAAACTGTAATATCCGTTGGCCAGATCCGTATTGCCGTAGACCACACAGATAATCTTGTCGGGATATGAATCAAAAAAGGTCGTCACCGTGCGGTATACATCTTCGCAAAAGGTTACCAACTCCCTGACCGCGGGCGTATCCCAATCCCGGTAGATAAATACAAAATGTTCGGTTGCTGTCTGTTTCCAGTCCCCGTCCCGGTCCGCGTGCAGCCCCTGTAGGGTCAGGATAAAAAACAGAATAAGGAATACGGCTTTTTCAGGCTTCAAGCTCCTGTGCCCTTTCGTCCGCGGCACGCACGGCATTCATCACCGCGTGGGTAAACCCCAACTCTTCCAGGGCGGCTATGCCGCGAATGGTGGTGCCTGCGGGTGAGACCACCCTGCTTAGCCATTCGATGGGATTTCGCTTGGAGGATTTCAATACAGCAAGCGCGCCTTCCACTGTGGTAAGCGCAATGTCCAGGGCCTGGTCGTATTTAAATCCGCTTTCCACGCCTCCCAGGGCCAGGGCGTGCATAAAGGCGAATACATAGGCGATACCGGAACCGGAAAGACCGGTCACGGCCGGCATCAGTGTTTCTGGAATCAGGTAGGGTGTGCCCACGGCCTTCGCGATCTCCAGGCACTCGCGCCCAAAGTCCACATCCGTCTTCGGGCCCGGGCTGACGCCCACTGCCGCGCACCCGATCGAGGCCGCCAGGTTGGGCATGAACCTGACCACCTGATCGGTGTGCAGGGCCCTGCTGAAATAGTCCGTTTTCTTACCCGCCACCACGCTGATGACCTTCTTGTTTTCTGTAAGCCCGCCGATTTCGGAAACAAGCCGCGGCAGCTCCTGCGGTTTGACCGCGATAATGATAATCTCGGCGCCGGAGACCAACTCAGTGCTCGAGACAATACGCGTACCCGACTCTTTTTGGGCTTGCGCCGCCTTTCCCGCGTCATGTTCGGCCGCCAGCAGGTCGTATGCGTCCGTCCTGGTTTTAAGTCCCATGTACAGGGCGCCGCCCATATTTCCGAAACCGATTATACCGATGGTTTTCATAGCTGTTTAATTCAGCGGCATGGGATTGCACAGGTTCTGTTCACAGTCCGCCACCCTGCCGCAGTTAAAGCAGATATACTGCGGCTCGCGGGTAAGCTCCTTGATCCTGTCGAACAACTCCTTGCTGGCCAGTACGCACAGGTGCCCCTGATGATCTCCTTTACATTCCCGTTCGCTCATAACTGCTCCTCTTTGACAATAAAATCATGAAAGCCCAGATCATGCAAGATCTTTTTGGTCCGGTCTAGGGAATTTTTAGGGACCCTGTCCACATACACCCGGTAGAACCCGTTTTTTGTGGTCTCAATCGCCACCGTGAGGTTTTTTTCCGCTATAATCCGTTTTGTCCTCTCGGCGTTTTCCGCCTGTTTAAAGGCCCCCACCTGGATACGGCAGACAAGAGTGTTGTCGGTGTTCGCGCTATTCTCGGCGTTCTCGATGTTACCGGTATTGCCGGGGTTTTCCTCCGGTGTGGTGGTTTCAACCACTTCAAGCCTGACGGGTACAACTCCCGAATCAAGCATACCCAGATCCTCGGCCGCTGCGTGCGACAGGTCGATGATGCGGCCCTTTTTAAACGGACCGCGGTCGTTTATGCGGACGGTCGTGGTTTTCTGGTTGTAGAGGTTGGTTACCTTTACCAGTGTACCAAACGGCAGGGAATTATGCGCGGCCGTGTGCTGATTGGTGTCGAACAATTCGCCATTGGCCGTCTTTTTGCCGTGGAAGTCCCCACCATACCAGGAGGCCAGGCCCCATTGATCCGCCTGCGCGCATAATACACCCAGACAGAGTATAAGAAGAACCAAAACATGCGTTTTCATAATAAAATTATCGACTGCGGCGGACATTTACTTAGTGATTGCGATTCGGCAATTGCATAAAAGATGCTTCTTCTTTATACTCTACAGACTATGAACACCCAGGCAAACCACTGGGCGGACGCGACCGCCCTGCAGATTATACAAAGAAAAGGAGAAAAACCGCTCTACGTATGCGCGGCGGGCATTACGCCGTCGGGCACCGTGCATATCGGCAATTTCCGCGAGATTATTTCCGTTGACCTGGTTGTACGGGCCCTGCGCGACATGGGCAAAAAGGTACGCTTTATCTTTTCATGGGATGATTTTGACGTATTCCGCAAGGTACCGGCCAACATGCCGCAGCGGGACATGCTGGCCTCCTACCTGCGCAAACCTATTACCGAGGTCCCCAATCCGTACGGACAGGAACAAAGCTATGCCCGTCACAACGAGCGGGAGGTGGAAAAACTCCTGCCCCTGGTCGGAATCGAACCGGAATTCATCTATCAGGCCCGGCGTTACGCGGCCGGGGACTACGCACAGACCATGAGGCATGCACTGGAACATAAGGAGCTCATTAAGGGCATTTTAAACGAACACCGTACGGAAGAGCTTGCCGCCGACTGGTGGCCGGTTTCCGTGTTCTGCACCTCCTGCCTCAAGGACACCACCACCATTACAGGATGGGACGGGAACTATGGAATCAGTTATTCCTGTTCCTCCTGCGGAAATACCGAGACCCTGGACCTCAGAAGCACCCGCACGGCCAAACTCTTCTGGCGGATTGATTTTCCCATGCGCTGGTCCTACGAGAAGGTTGACTTTGAACCGGGCGGCAAGGAGCACCATTCGGCCGGGGGAAGTTTTGATACGGCCGTCAAAATCGCGGAACAGGTATATGACTACCGGCCGCCGGTGACCTTTAAATACGATTTCATCCGCATCAAGGGCGGGGGCGGGAAGATATCCTCGTCGAGCGGAAACGTCATTAGTCTTGGGGACGTGCTTGACATCTATCAGCCGGAGATTGTGCGCTACCTGTTCGCGGGTACGCGTCCGAACAGCGAGTTCGCCGTCTCCTTCGACCTTGACGTGCTGAAGATCTATGAGGACTACGACAAGTGCGAACGCATCTATTTCGGTGTCGAGGACGTGGGCGAAAAACGCCGCGACAAGGAAAAACGCATCTATGAGCTTTCACAGGTCCACTCGGTTCCACCGAACATGCCCGTGCAGATTCCCCTGCGCCATATGTGCAACCTGCTGCAGATCTACGGGGGAGATATAGAGGCGGCCCTGGCGTGTATTCCCGGCGGGAACGATAAGCGTCTGCGCACCCGGGCACGCTGCGCCTGGAACTGGCTTGAGAACTACGCGCCGCCCGAGTTCCGCTTCCGCCTGCGCACTGAAACCGTGGCGGCTGTATCCTTAAGCCCGGCCCAGGCCGCAGCGGTCGGGGCCCTGTATAGGCGGCTGGAACAGGATTTCGCCGGATTCGATGAGCAAAGCCTTGCCCAGTGCATTTACGCCCTGGCCCAGGAAAACGGACTGGAACCCAAGGAATTTTTCAAAATAATGTACAAAATACTTATAGATAAAGAGATGGGACCCCGCCTGGCGGGGTTTGTGCTGGCCATCGGCAGGGAAAAGATACTACCGCTGTTAAAACCGTACGCTTAGACCCTGTATAAGGCCCGTGATTTTTTATGCACGTGGTGGTTGTTCTTTTGCCTATTTTGCCGATAGATTAATTAACCCGACGAGTAAAAAGGTGAAAACGTGTGATGCAATTTATAAATGATGCCCTTAACGCAATCAGGGTTTTTTTCTCCGATACCACAAATATTTTTTTAACACTGGTACTGGCCATCGCCCTGCTTGCGGCCTTTGCCACCATAGCGGCGTTCAAAAGCTCCAAACAGGCCAAAAAAGCCCTGCGCGGTGGGATGCTGAACGATCTGCTTGACTCCCGCTACACGGAAAAACATATTGTGGCCCGTAAAAACCTGGAAAACTATTGCGACACCTGTCGGAAGCACGGCTTTGACTATGTAAAAACCTTCGTCAACAACCGCAACACCCGCAAGGTTGAAAAAGAAATCGATAAAAGCAGGCAGATAGTCTTTGCCTACTTCGACAAGATTTACAGGCTGCGGAAATCCAAACTCCTTAAGGCCGGGGACCTCAAACGGCTTATCGACAAGCCGGAACTGGAGCTGTTTATGGACAGATGCTGGCCCCTTGCCGCCGGCCTGCTGAAGTCCAGGGGGGATACGGTTTCCCCGGGACAGAGCGGCTACGGCGAATGGGAAGTCTTTCGGTTTTACCGGAAGTTATATAACACACACTCTTAGAAATATTTCAAATGGAAAAAATGCAACTTAAAAAACTGATTGCCTCCACGGCCGTGGATACCCTTATTAAAAGCGGTATGAAAATAGGACTTGGAACCGGAACCACGGCCCTGCACGCCGTGCATCGCGTGGCCGAACTCATAAAACAGCGCAAACTGGAAGGGTTAACGTTGGTGACCACCAGCCTGGAAACCAGGATGGAATGCCTGAATATGGGCTTGGACGTGACCACCATCATGGACCCACGGCTTGCAGACGGCCTTGATCTGACCATTGACGGGGCTGATGAGATCGATCCTCAGTACAGGCTGATCAAAGGGCACGGCGGGGCGTTGTTAAGTGAAAAAATAATCGCGTACGCTTCACGTGAGTTCGCCGTTGTGGCTGATTCCTCAAAACTGGTCGACTGCCTGGGTACCATGCGCAGCCTGCCCGTGGAGGTTGTGCCCGAGGCCTTGATAATCGTTACCCGGCAACTGGCATCCTGGGGCGCCGAGGTCACCCTGCGCCAGGCCTCACATTTTGCCGGACCTGTGTATACCGAACGCGGTAATGTTCTGCTGGACGCAAAATTCAAAAGTATCCCCGATCCCGTGGGGCTGGAAAAGCAGATAGCGGCCGTACCCGGCGTGGTGGAGTCCGGCCTGTTCTGCCGTAAGGTGAACCACCTGTTTATCGGGCATGAGGACGGCAGCGTCGAACACAGGCGGCCGTAGATCCCGGCTCTTTACTAACCGCAGCAATAGTGCGGCGCCCGTACAGACAGCCGTAAGCCCCGCACCCGTGCAGGCTGCGATTATAGGCGCCGCGCCCCATATAAACGTTTAAAACCATATCAGGTAATCATTCTCTTCAGCAGCGCATCGTTCTTTTTCCATTTGGCTCTGACCTTGACCCTGAAATCCAGATCAAGGCGATAAGGGAACAGGTGGGCAAGCTCCGCGGCCGCCTCCTGCATGATTTTTTTTATCAAAGCACCCCCGTGCCCGATCACTATGCCCTTCTGCGAATCCTTTTCCACGCAGACAAATCCACGCACCCAGAGCAGGTCACGCTCACTGCTCATCTCCAAATCCGCTATATCAATATACACGGTGTGGGGCAGCTCCTGGCGCGTGTTTTGGATGACCTTCTCCCTGATAATCTCCGCGATGCGGAACTCAGGCGTCTGGTCAGTGTAGAAATCGGGCGGATAGAACTGCTCGCCCTGCGGGGCCATTTCAAATAACAGCGTAATTAACTCATCAACACCGCTGCCGGTGGCGCACGACAGCGCGACCAGGGGAACCCCCCCCAGTTCCGCCCGGAGAAGCGCGGAAAGAGACCGGATATGATTTTGCGGCAGGTCCATTTTATTGAGACCGATAACCAGGCGCTGTTTTGCGTTACGCAGCAGGGAGATCAACGCGCATTCCTCCTCCCCGGCTTCGCGGCCCACAGCAATAAGGTAGAGAACCAGATCGACCTGTTTCAACTCCGAAAGCGCCAGCTCCTTTAAATACAGGTTGAATTTCTGTTGCGAGCTGTGAAACCCCGGCGTGTCCACAAACACAAGCTGACCCCGCTTCTCGGTGTACACTCCTCGTATCTTGTTGCGCGTGGTCTGCGGTACGGGCGAAACAATCGAAACCTTGTGTCCGCAGACACGGTTTATCAGAGACGATTTTCCGGTTGACGGCCTGCCGATAAGTTCAACAAACGCGGATTTCATACAGTGTACTCCCCGTATGTTTACTGCAAATCCGGAGAAAAGTCAAATACACTACCCTGAGACTATATTTGGGGCAGTTATTGGTTAACCTCAATCAGGTGAGAGAAGCAAAAACTATATTTTCCACTTGACTCGATTTCGTATTTTACTATCATTTGTTTTATTATCATAAATTTTCTGGATTTTGCATGGAATATATTTTATCTTTTTCCGTATCTCAGTTGATATTTTTTTATACTTATACTATTTAAAAAAAAGAAATCCAAATCAGATCTATTCTTTTTATTATGGCTTTTTTTTCTTTCCGGCCATCCGATTATACCGTTTCTCTATAACAGTAATATAGATAAATGAATAAAAGCCAGACTTTTAAACCAAGTTAATATATGTTTTAAACAGGGCAAAAGCAAACTTCTTGTCCGCGGTTTTTGTTACTTTGTATACAGGCAATGGATACTCATTGATTACATACGACCACACAGCCTCGTAACGAGAGTGATCACGCAATAAAACATTAATTTTGCGGCCGTTTTTCCGTGAAGAAAGCGCCTGTTTTGTTTTTTTATATGCCTGTGCCGAACCTTGTACAAAGTGGGTGCTTACCTGTTTTATAAAAACCAGTAGAGGTTCATCACGGGCTATGGCGTGCAGATGCATGCCTTGTTTTATATATTCAACAAAGGCCAGATGATCGGCCCAGAAATTATCTAGATAAATCATCAAGACTCTATCGGAAATAGTATTTCTCAAAATCGCCCGGGACCTGATATGCCGCACCTGCTGACGCTGCAGCTCGATCAGCATATTATAGCGCCGGAGAACATTGCGCATAAATGAATTTCGTTCTTCAATAATACTCTGCGCATACATGATCTTCTTAGCCGTCTTAGGATGAGTAACAGGACGGTCATCAAGATGTGAACGAAACTTTTTGGGTATGAACTCATGTATTCCGTAGCGGGAAATCATAGTGTCCTGCAAACTGATAAAGAAACGCGATACACCTGGATCCCCTTGTCGGCCGCAGCGGCCACGCAGCTGGTTATCTACACGCGCGCTGTAATGACGGCTTGTTCCGATAACATATAAGCCGCCGAGATCGGCAACCATTTTCCTCTGCTCTCCGTTTTTTCCTCCCAGTCTGATGTCCGAACCCCTGCCCGCCATATGGGTGGAAACGGTAACCGCACCCGGCATACCGGCGCAGGCCAACAGTTCGGCCTGTTCCTGCGGATTTTTGGCGTTAAGGGTGCGGCACGGAACACCTTCCCGTTTTAAAAGCACGGCAATTTTTTCGGATTCCTCCACCGAAGAGGTTCCGACCAGGACCGGCTGTCCGGTACGATGAACACGCCCAATCTCGGCAATGACGGCTGATATTTTTGCTTTTGTAGTGGTGAAAACCACATCGGGTAAATCTATTCTCACTACCGTCCGATGAGGAGGAATGACGACGATATCAAGGCCATAAATCTTTGTCAGCTCCTTTGCCGCGGGGACGGCCGTCGCGGTCATGGCGCAGATAAAAGGATAAAGCTTGAGGTAGTTTTGAATGGTAATGGTTCCCAGTATCCTGTCCAAGGGCTGACACGCCAGTCCCTCTTTGGCCTGTAAGGCTCGTCCGATACCATACGGCCACCGTTTTTGCCTAGCCGCACGTCCCGTCATCTCATCTATAGGAAGAATTTTCCTCATTTTTACAATATAATCCACATCGCGATGCAACATATAGTGCGCATATAATGCGACATTAACAGCCGCCAAAAGGTCCGGCTTTTTCCCACCGGCCATACCAGCTGAGCGCAGCAGTGTCATTACTTTGCGTTCACCTGCCGCTGTAAGAAAGATGTGATGCTCGTGATTATTAACCTGGAAATCCGTCTGTGGTATAAGCTTTTTTATAACAGCGTCTATTGCATATGGGTCATATTGTACTTCTTTCGCGCGACCCGCTATAACCAGGGGCAAGCGGGCCTGGTCTATCATTATGAAATCACCCTCATCCACAATCGCCGCATGGAATTCCCTGTGCATATATTGATGTTTATGACGGCACCTGTCATCACGCAACAGATCGAACCCACCCTGCTCCGCTGTCAGGTAGGTAATATCCGCCAGGTATGCCTTTTTTCTCTGAGTCTGGGACATACCTGCCTGAATGTAAGCGCAATTTATTCCAAGATACGCATAGATATTACTCATCCAGACGGCATCCCGCTTGGCTAGATAATCATTGGCCGTGAGAATATGTACTCCCTTACCGCCGAGTGAGTAAAGACATGCGGGAAATACTGCGGCAAGGGTTTTCCCCTCCCCGTTTTGCATCTGCGCCATTTTCCCTTGAGCCAGTGCCGTGGCCGCTATAAGCTGCTCGGTATAAGGGAAAATCCCAAGAGTACGAACGCAGGCTTCAGATACCAGGGCAAACACGGCCGGAAGCAGGGTTTCCGCACATATTCCTCCCTGGATTTTGGTTTGAAAAATACGCATGTGCTCTTTTAATTCTTCCTGAGTGCATTCATGGTAATCGTATTTTTTTATATTCCTTACCATCCGCAGATAAGGCTTAAGCTTGATTTCTATGCCGATACCTCTATACCTGCTGAGGGCATAGAAAAGTCTGTCACTGGCGCTTAATGTATTTTTGATAGTATCTTTCATATACCTTCCTTTTAATGTGAACTATGAGTCTTGATATATATACGTGTATTTAGGAAACGGTCTATGAAAGCGGCGGGCTTCTGGTTTTATGTTTAAAGCCGCGGGTATTTTTCTTTGTTATGGATAACGTGAAAACATACAGAATGCTTAAAATGATTAATAAACTCGCGAGTTCCGTTAAGGTATATTCAGCCTGTCCGGCAAGAGAAATTAAACTGAAGAGAACAAAAAAAAGAGTTATCACCACCAGCGCATATTTTCCGTATGCCTTCATATGCAATTAATATAATTATTAAACCACGTCATGTAAAACTTTTTTTTAGAATGTTATATGATCGTATCGGTTTAATTCTCATTGCGGGCCCGCAGTGGAACAATCGATATCGGTCGCGGAAACCCTTGTCAAAACTATCCGATTGGGCTACTGTTATCTCCTTATTTATGCGCAAACGAATACCGGTTACATTGTTACTCTTTCTCATACTCCCGCTGTTATTTTCCTTTTCGTGCTGCCGGGAATCTGTTTCACTTTATAAAAACCAGTTCGCCGCCATGTCCACCGTCATGAATCTAAGCATTTATGCGAACGGTACGCCGGACTGGACGGACATTCGGCAGTTGGTCAAGACCAGGGCCGATGAGTACGATCACCGAATACCGCAAAGCCCGTTTTACACCCTCAACCACACCGGAAATGTCACCCTCGCGCCGCGCACGGCTGAAGTATTTAAATTGGCGCTTGATATCGCGCGGGCCTCTAACGGCGCCTTCGATCCCACGATAGAGCAGGTTCTGCGTTTATGGGACTTTGACTCCGGGGGAAGGCTCCCTTCCCAGCGGGAGATAGCGGACGTCCTTCCCCTGGTTGACTATAAAAAGGTGCGGATCTCGGATACCGGCATGGTCAGCCTGCCGTCCGGCATGGGGGTGGACCTGGGAGGGATTGCCAAGGGCGCCGTAGTGGACGATCTTTCCGCCTCCCTGGCCGGGCGGGGATACCGGAGCTATATTATCGACGCGGGCGGAGACCTGCTGCTTGCCGGAAGCAAGCCGGACGGAACCCCCTGGAGGATAGGCATCAGGCACCCGCGCTACGCGGAAGATCCCTCAAGACCGGAGTTTGTATGCATTATCCCGGTGGATACGTCACAAAAAAACCGGGCCGTGGTGACCTCCGGCGATTACGAACGCTTTTTTTTCGTGGAAGGGAAACGGTATCACCATATCATCGATCCCCATACCGGGTACCCTCCGGCCGATATGGTATCAGTTACCATCATCGCCGACACCTGCGCCCAGGCCGACGCTCTGGCCACAGCCGCCTTTGTGCTGGGCTATGAAAAGGCGCGGGAGTTTATTGAGAATTATCCGCATGTCGAGGGCCTTTTTATCAAGGAAAAAAATAACAAACTGGAAGCCGCCGTCACAAGCGGATTTCCGGTCCAGCCTGCCGACCTGCATCTTTAACAATCAGTTCTTCCAGTACTTGTCGTAAAACAGGCTCAGGTTTCGTTTGGTTTCATAGGGGACCAACGACGGATCCGTCATCAGCGCGTTCTGGGCCGCGTGGCGGCAGGCGCAGTCGGTGAGCTTACTCATCTCGGCCGTGAACGCGGGGATCATGGACTTGAGCGCAGAGATCTTCCGCTGCATCATCTGCAGCACCATCTCTACCGTAACGCTTTCTTCCTTGTCCCTCCAGCAGTCATAGTCCGTAACGATGCCCACACCCGCATAGCAGATCTCCGCCTCACGCGCCAGCTGGGCCTCGGGCAATGCGGTCATGCCGATGATATGGGCGCCCCAATCCTTGAACAGAAAACTTTCCTGCCTTGTTGAGAAGGCCGGGCCCTGCATGCAAAGCACGGTACCGGTGTGATGGAACGGCTCCTCCTGCGCCTGCAATACCTTGAGCACCGCCTTGTTCAGTTCCGGGCAGAACGGATCGGCGTAGCCCACGTGTCCGACCAGGCCGTCGCCGAAATAGCTTTTGTCCCTGCCGTGGGTTCTGTCTATAATCCCGTCGCACACCACAAAATCGCCGGGCTTGTACTCATCGTGCAGTGATCCCACGGCGCTCACGGCCAGGATCGCCTGCACGCCCAGGCTTTTCAATGCCCAGATATTCGCCTTGGAGGGAACATCTTGGGGCAGAATCCGGTGGCCCTGGCCGTGACGCGGTAAAAACGCCGTCACCACCCCGCCGATATCCACCAATGTGATTATATCCGACGGCATGCCGAAGGGCGTGGGTATGTCCGCCCTGCCTACGGTCTTGCCGCTCTCAAAATCGTCCAGCCCGCTTCCCCCAATTATCGCACACTGCGCCTTCATAATTTTCTCCTTCACGGTTTTTGGAGTTATAGTAACAAGAAAGGGCCTCTACCGCAATTAAAAATCCGAAGTTTTTTTTGAAATTCCAAAGTTCATCCTTGACAGATGGGAAATCAACCGGCTAAGATATATATTGTACATTATGGGAGTTCTTCTGCCCCACAACCTCTAGTTACAGAGTAGAGGACAGAAGCAGCGAGAGGCCAGGGCGCAGTTTCCCTGGCCTTTTTTTTTATTGCCAGAATAATAAAAACTAGCTATTATAATGCTATGAAATATGAAGAGACTTACCTAAGTGAAGAAGAGAACGAAGAAGGTGAAACCGGCCATGAGGCAATTCTCGTCCAGCAGCTGTTAAAAACACGCACCATCCTGTTGTCCGGCGAGATCAACAAGTCACTGGCCGAGCGTATAATCCGCCAGATCCTTCTGCTTGAGGATGAGGGGGACGACCCTATAAAAATCTTTATAGATTCTCCCGGCGGCGACGCGGACGCCGGGTTTGCCATATTCGACATGATCCGTTTCATCAAACCCAAGGTATATACCATCGGTATGGGCCTGGTGGCCAGCGCGGCCGCAATAATCCTTTTAGCCGCGCCCAGGGAGCAGCGCGTGGCGCTTCCCAACTCTCACTACCTTATCCACCAACCCTTGAGCGGAATTCGCGGCGTGGCCACCGAGATAGAGATTCACGCCCGGGAGCTGGACAAACTGCGAGAAAAGATAAACCACCTTATTGCCGATGAAACCGGTAATCCGTTGAAAAAGGTAGAAAAAGATACGGACAGGGACTTTTGGATGAACGCAAATGACGCCCAGGAATATGGTCTGATCTCCACTATCATCACTAAGAGGGAAGAGCTACAGGCGTGAACGAGCAGGAGCTTGTAACATTTCTTGACCGGACCCTTGAGAGTATAGATTCGCCCGCCCTTGACGGGTATACCGTCCAAAAGGGCAAGGTGCGGGATATTATTGATCTGGGCCCGAATATGCTTATCTGCACCACAGACCGCATTTCAGCCTTTGACAGGGTACTTACCACCATCCCCTGTAAAGGCCAGGTGTTAAACCGGATTTCACTGTACTGGTTTAAGCACACTGCGGATATCCTGCAAAATCATATCCTGGAAGAACTTTCCCCGCGTACGATCCTGGTAAAAAAATGCGGCGTACTCCCCATTGAGGTTGTGGTCAGGGGATATCTGACCGGATCGGCCTGGCGCGATTACCAAAAGCAAGGCACCGTGTCCGGTATCAAACTGCCTGCGGGCATGAAATTCAACCAGCGCTTTGAAAAGCCCCTGCTTACCCCGTCCACCAAGGCAGAACGCGGTACGCACGACCTGCCGATCTCCAGGCAAGAGATAATCTCCCGCGGCCTGGTGGAGGAGCGTGTGTGGAACTTGGTGGAACAGAAGGCGCTTGAGCTTTTTGCCCGCGGAACAAAGCTTGCCGCCGAAAACGGCCTTATCCTGGTGGATACGAAATACGAGTTCGGCCTGCACGACGATGAGCTTGTCCTGATAGATGAGATTCATACACCGGACTCCAGCAGGTACTGGTACGCGAACACCTACCGGGAGCTTTTTGACCGGGGTGAAAAGCAACGCAAGCTGGACAAGGAATACCTGCGCCAATGGCTCATGGACCGGAACTACATGGGAGACGGCCCCGCGCCGGAGATTCCCAATGACATCCGGGCGCACGTAGCCTGGCTGTATATCACGGCGTTTGAGACCATTACCGGTACAAAGTTCGTTCCCGCCGGTGATGACCCGCGGCGGGAAGCCGGCGTCATCACCAAAAAGCTCGCGGAGGCGGGCATTTCCTGATGAAATATAAGCAGGTACCATGAAACCGATTGTAATAGCCTTCATCCTAGGGCTCTTCTGCATACCGTTAACGGCCAAAGAGGTCCATGCGGCGGACAAGGGTTATTACCTTGATCTTCCCGCGGACTGGGAGGATCTTGACACGCGCGATACGGCCGCCATGTCCTACGTTGATCCGGGCCATACCACCATCTTCCAGCTTTTCTGCTTTTCCGCCGAGTACTTTAACAATGCCGATGAAATGCTGGAGTTCATCCGCCTGCACCTGAACGCCAAAGGGGACGGCGCGGCCTTTACCTATTCGGGAAACGAGGCCTACCTGGCGGACCTTACCTTCTCCACCAAAAGCTACGACGTGCGCGGCTATTTTGTATTCATCAATGGGAAGAAATATGATTACGTACTGATGTGCTTTACCCAGGTGGGTGAGTACTCGACCATGCACGATTTCCTGCTTTCCAGCCTGGATTCCTTTGCGCCGGATGATCAAAACAGGCTGCTGCCCGGTCCCATAAGCCAGTTTTACTACGTATTCCCGGGCGCGCAGCAGGTAAAGGCCACCATTCCCTTCCAGGACACATTCATATCCTTCAGTTACGATAAAAATGAAATAGATGCCACCGAGGTGGTTATCAGCCGCGAGGCGCGAATCCTGGCCACCTACCCCACAGTCAACAACCGTGCCTGGTCCAGGTTCTACCGCGTAATTTATAGGGACAATTACGCCCGCTTCAGTGAATTCTCCGCAAAGCTGCACGAATACCTGGATAACATTGCCCGCGACAAGGTGAAACAGGCCTCGTTGGTGCTGGCCTGGATTCAGTCCTTCGTCTATCACAAGCATGACAGCCTCACGGATGTCTCACCCCCGCTTGAGGCGTTACTGGATCATGCCGGTGACTGCGATTCACGCGCCCTGCTTTTTCTTATTCTGCTGAGACAGATGAACTTCGACGCCGTGATCCTGGTGTCTTCACGGTTCAAACACAGCGCAGTGGGAATCGACCTGGACGCACCAGGCGCCAGGCTTTCGTTTGAGGGAAAAGCGTATGTTTTTGCCGAGCTTACCGTTGCCGTGGCCCTGGGCATGATCGCCAAGGACATGGCCGATCCGGCCGGATGGCTTATTATTCGCCCGTATTACTGACCGTATAATAATACGGACCGGTTAAGATCCCAAAGCTGTTTTTTTTATTGGTACAATACACGTAATAGGTAAAACCCGCGTTAAGCGCCGGATCCCGGTTTAGGATAACCTCGATCTTGAGGCCCTGTTCGTCAATCGGAAACGCGGCCACATAATTGTTATTTTTATCGTACACCCAGAGCTCAAAATTGTTGAACTCACCCCGCACATAGATTTTTTCATTATCGGACGTGGATTCGGGAATTGTGGTCTGAAAGGTGTCGACATTATCCTCGGAGAGATAAATACTTGTCTCGTCGCTTTGGCCGCTTAGGTCCTCAAGCAATACCCGGTATTTGCCTACGGGAAAGGCCTCACCTCCCGCCATGGTCAGGCCATTGGAGCCCAGCCATGTTTCACTACCCTTGGTCTCCATTTTCCATGAGTCCTCATTCAGGCTCCAAAAAAGCTCCTCATCGTCATTGATGATATACAGCGCACCGATGTCCTTGATACCGTCCTCATCCCTGATATGTACAAACAAACTCAGTTTTTGGTATCCGTACGAGGCTTCCCTGTTATTGAACAACATCACCTGCCATGAGATCTCTAGAATTTCCGGAGGGTTATCCGAACAGGAGCATAAAAAAAGCAGGCCCAGCAGGATAAGGCCGCAGCTTATTCTCCGCGTCATGATCCCAACACCTGTTTCAGTGCCTGCACAAAGCGCCGGTTTTGTTCGTGCGTTCCCACGGTCACCCTAATGCACGTGGGCATCCGGTAGGTATCGGCCGGACGGACAATGACGCCCAGCGCCAGCAGTCTCTGCTGAATCTCCCGGCAGTCCCGCTCCATATCTATGATCACAAAATTGGTCTGGGAAGGAAGATAACGCAGGCCCAGGGCCGCAAGCTCTTTATACAGGTACTCCTTACCCCGCCGGGTAAGCTCAAGGGTTCTTTCATAGAATTCGCGGTCATTCAGGGCCGCGCAGCCGGCCTTCTCTGCCAGGGTTGATACGTCAAAAGGGGGGCGCACCTTGTACATGATCCTAATCAGTTCCGACCGGGCCATACCGAAGCCCAGGCGCATTCCGGCCAGCCCGTAGATCTTGGAAAAACTGCGCAGCAGCACAAGATTGGGACGTCCCTGCCTGAGAAGCCCAAGAGTGTCGGGCAGCGCATCCTGGCGCGCGAAATCCGCGTACACCTCATCATGCACCACGAACACCTGTTCCGGGACCTGTTTATAAAAACGCATAAAATCCCCCGCGGTTATCATGCTCCCCGTGGGGTTATTAGGGTTGCTTATCCAGATCATCTTTGTTTTGGGGGTAATCTTGGCAAGCACGTCATCAAGATCAATCCCATACTCCCTCATCCGGCTGTATACCACCTTACCACGCATGGTTTTTACCACAATCTCGTAATAAGGAAAGGTTATCATTGGGATAATCGCCTCGTCGTCCTGGTCGATAAGCGCCATGCCCAGGGTATAAATAACGCCGTCAGCCCCGTTTCCCACAATGAACATGTCCTCCGGAAGATTAAACAGCCGGGACAGTGCGGCGCGCAGGGCCGCGCAGCTTACCTCCGGATACACTGAGCCCAGATGCGCATTGTCCCGGATCGCCTTCAGGGCCAGGGGGCTTGGGCCCAGGGGGTTTTCATTCGAGGCCAGCTTGATAAAATCGGTTCCCTGGGTTTCCCGTTCCGCCTGGGAAACGGACTTGCCCGGCTCATAGGGCGTTATCGAGTATGTTCCGGGATTAATAAGTTTTTCAATCTCCATAGGGCCTCACCATATTATTTTTTTTTTGATTTGTACAGGGTCCGGGAAGCGATTGCGCGGGTTCAGGCCTTCTTGTTGGTGTCATCGGGAAAAAGTTCTTCAAACGAAGGCACATACCCGGGTGTATTCGCACGTTTTTCACGTTCGGCGGCCTCTGCCCGTGTTTGCTCACGCTGTCTCTGGACGTTAAGTTTTTGGGTCAGTTCCTTGTAAAGCTCCTCGATCTTCTTGCCGCCTATATACGGCTTAAGAAAATCCGTAACCTCTGCGGCCAGGGCCTCACGGCGCTTCGCGTCATCCACGGTCCAAACCGACCGCAGGGCCTGCGCGTAAAGTCTCATCACATCCGCCGGTCTGCCGGCAAAGGCGGGCAGCCCCTGTTTTTTCAGGTACTCGTTCAACCGGTCTATTAATGTGTCTAATGTTCCCATACCGACGTCAATACTCCTTGCGATAGTGTATATCATTATTTAAAAAATATCAATTTTAAGTTGAAATCGTGAACTCTATAATTTATCATGGTAGTAATGATGCACTCCGATCCGTTCAAAGACCAGACCGTATTTCAAAATCCTGATGATGATGTTGTGGTCATCAAAAGCGCGATTATACATGCCGGCAGCGTACCCCGTCTTGAAGCGCATAATAAAAGCAAGCAGCTTTCCAATAAGGCCTTCGGTATAGGCAGGGATAAACACAACGCGGTGATCATTCTGGATGAAAAGGTGTCAAAATTTCATGCGGTTGTCACCTTCAACCAGGGCAAGGCATATATCAGGGATATACACAGCACTAACGGCACCTTTGTCAACAACAACCGGCTCAAACCCAATGAGAACACGGCCCTTAACCACAACGACATCATCTCCCTGGGCAATACGCAGATAACCTTTTTAGAGCATTAAGAAATGGGCAATACAGGATTCGAACCTGCGGCCTTTGGCTCCGGAGGCCAACGCTCTATCCAGCTGAGCTAATTGCCCTAAGACAACAGCATAGTAATTCCCTGACGCAATGTCAATTGCCCATACTACTTGACACAAAAAAAACTATGACTATAATTCTTGAAAATCACATGGATTTAAAGAAGAAGAATTTTCCTGTCCTGTTGGGTTTTTTATTCCTGGGAATGATCATAGGAAGTCTGGGGTGGGAGATAATAGAACGCATAACGGCTTCCATGGGAAGCGGCTTATCGCTTACAATGAAGGAACCGGTAGGATTTGACCTGTATGTGCTCGCCCTATGGGTACGTGCCAATATCGGCACCATCATCGGCGCGGTATGCGGAGTAATCCTGTTCAAGGTGTTGTAGAGACGTATGGTACCGATAATACTGGCTTCCGGATCTCCCCGCCGGAGAGATCTGCTGCAAAAAGCAAAGGTCCCCTTTACCGTAATCCACCCCAATATCAATGAGGATATATATACGGAAGACGCGGCCGTAACCGTGGTCGAGGAAATTGCCAGGCGAAAGGTGGAAGCCATAGTCACCATTTTCAAGCAGGAATCCCCGCGCTGGATTGTGGGAGCGGATACCATGATCGAGGTTTCCGGAAAGTGCGTAGGCAAACCGGACAGTATTGAAGACGCCGAACATATCCTGCGTATGCTTTCCGGTCGTATCCATCGTGTCCATACGGGACTGGCTCTGTTGGCGGAGAAGGATAAGGACATAGTAACAAAAATGTGCACCACGGAAGTTAAATTCCGCAGGATGACCGACAAGGAGATACTTTTTTATCTGGATTCCGGGGAGTGGTCCGGTGCCGCGGGCGCCTACCGGATACAGGAACAGGGCAGTTTTTTTATTGAATGGATCAAAGGCTCCTACAGCAATGTCGTGGGGCTGCCGCTGGAAACATTTTACACCCTGCTGAAAGAGAACGATTATCCTTTTATAACGGCTTAAGGAACAAATTTAAAATTGTTGACTTGAAATAAAATCATATTCCTGTTATGACTATATACTATTATCGTATAAAACAGGTAATTTTAGATCTTTTTTGAATCTTTTTAAGAGTATTGTGATCAATCACAAGGAGGAGCAATTGGCAGTAGTAACAATGAAAAACCTCTTGGAATCCGGTGTGCACTTCGGGCACCAGACAAAAAGATGGGATCCGCGCATGAAACGTTTCATCTTTGCTGAAAGAAACGGTATACATATCATAGACCTTCAAAAAACCATATTATCCATAAAAGATGCCTATGAGGCGGTACGTAAAACCGTGCTGGCGAACAAGGCAATTCTTTTTGTAGGCACCAAAAAACAGGCCCAGGCCGCCATCGAGCGTGAGGCCAAGCGCTGCGGCATGTTCTATGTGAACAACCGCTGGCTGGGAGGCATGCTTACCAATTTTTTTACCATTCAGAAGTCCATTCTGCGCCTGAAGAAGATCGAAAAAATGGAGGTAGACGGGACATTCGATAATATGACCAAGAAGGAGGTCGCCCTTTTAGTCAAGGAAAAGAACCGGCTGGATAAAAATCTGGGCGGTATCAAAGAGATGAAAGACCTTCCCGGCATCCTTTTCATCATCGATACGCGCAAGGAATCGATCGCGGTCGAGGAAGCCAAAAAAATGAATATTCCGATTGTCGCGGTAGTTGATACCAACTGTAATCCCGAAGGAATCGATTATCCCATACCCGGCAACGACGACGCCATCAGGGCAATCACCCTGTTCACCCAGATCATCGCCAACGCGGTGGTCGAGGCTGAAAACGAGGCCGGACTCGAAGTGATCGAAACCCTGCAGGAGGAGGAAGAGGAGGAGGAGAAGGAAGAGCCCGAAAAAGAGGATGAGGACTTTGAGTCCCTGCTTAAAAAAGACAAGTTCGAGTATGTCGACAAGGATGAGGAAGAGGAGGAGGAAGAGAAACGGGCTTCCGCCAAGGCAAAGAGATCTCCAAAATCAAAATCCACGGCAAAGGCTGAGGAAAAAATCGGGGAGGCTTCCGGTGAGGCCTCGGCCACCGAAGCTTCCGTACAAGCCGGGGAACCCGCCGAGACCGCACCCGTCGAAGCCCCCGTACAGAACGCAGTAGGGGAACCTGCCGCCGAACCCGCACCCGCCCCGGAACAAGATACGAGTGAATCCGGCGAAGAGGCAATCGCTGCGGGTACGGAGGAAGAAACCGGGGAAACACCAAGTCAGCAAAAGGAGAGTTAAATTGGAAATCACAGCAACCGATGTCAAAAACCTGCGTGAAAAAACCGGCGCGGGTATGATGGATTGTAAAAAAGCGCTTGTTGAATCCGGAGGTGATTTTGCCAAGGCGGAAAAATATCTGAAAGGTCTGGGGTTGGCCGCCGCCGCTAAAAGGGCCGGCAGAACCACAAACGAAGGCCGCATATTCATTGAGACCCGATCCGGACATTCCGTAATCCTTGAGTTATCGTGTGAAACGGATTTTGTGGCCAAAAATGAGGATTTTAAGGCGCTGGGAAAGAAACTGTGTGAGGTAATAAGTGAAAACAACCTGACGTCCGCCTTTGATCAAAAACTTACGAACATGGTCAAGGATACGATCGGTATCATCAAAGAGAATATCATGCTCAAGCGCTTTAAGGTGATGGAGAACGCCGCGAACGAGCTTCTTTGCGAGTATATCCACGGAGAAGGCAGAATCGGCGTTGTGGTCAAACTGGCCATAGGTGACGCTTCGTTAAAGGAAAACCAGGCCATAAAGGAGCTGGCCTTCAACCTTGCCCTGCATACCGCCGCTTTTGCCCCGCTTTTTATTTCCGCTGATATGGTCCCTGAATCATATAAAAAAGAGCAGGAGGAAATCTTCTGGAAACAGGCCCAAAGCCTGGGTAAACCCGAAAAGGTACTCGAGGGTATCGTAAAGGGAAAAATGGCCAAATACCTTGCCGATATTTGTTTTCTGGAACAGAATTACGTAAAGGATGAGAAAATAAAGGTCAGGCAGATATTGGAACGGACAGGCAAGGAAGCCGGTACAATGCTGACCCTCGCGGACTTCGCGTATTACAGGGTCGGTCAGGAATAAGGTTTTAACGGAGGTTAATTATGGAGGGAAAAGTATTAACCAATTCGGAAGACGGGATGAAGAAGGCGATCTCTTCCCTGATTCACGAGTTCAATACCCTGAGAACGGGACGCGCTTCCGCGGCATTGTTTGATTCCATTAAAATCGATTATTACGGCCAGAAGACCCCCCTTAACCAGGTGGCCACCATCTCCGTTCCCGAGGCGCGGCTGGTTGTGATCCAACCCTGGGACAAATCAGTGCTGGGTGAAATCGAAAAAACACTGCAAAAATCCGAGTTGTCCATCAATCCCAATAATGACGGCAAAGTGATCCGTATTAATATCCCCCCCCTCACGGAAGAGCGCAGAAAAGAACTGGTAAAAGTGGCCAAGAGTAAGGCCGAGCAGATGCGGGTATCGGTACGCAACATCAGGAGAGACGCGAATGAAGAGTATAAGCAGCTGCAAAAAAGCGGGGATATAAGCGAGGACGACGCCAAGCGCGGTATTGACGAAATTCAGAAACTGACTGATAAATATATCGAAGAGATAAACAAGCTTCTGGAAGAAAAAGAAAAAGAAATTTTAGAAGTATAATTAATGCCCCGGAAACCATCCGCAGGTTTTAGCGCACACCAAGAAAAACTTCCGCGCCATGTGGGAATCATCATGGACGGGAACGGCCGTTGGGCACGGGAGAGAAACCTGGCGCGCTCGAAAGGCCATCTTGAAGGACTTACTGCCGCCAAACGCGTGGTAAAAGCGGCGTCCGCTATCGGGCTTGAGTATCTTTCCCTGTATACCTTTTCCACGGAAAACTGGAAAAGGGCTGAAACCGAGATTCAATACCTGATGTTCCTAATAAAGGCGTATCTGAAGAAGGAATACAGGTTTTATAAAACCAACCGGATCAGGGTTTCACACAGCGGAGACCTGAAGCGGCTGCCGGCTGATGTGGTCAAGACCATCGGCTGGGTTGCGGAAAAAACAAAGGATTTCGACGGGCTGCGCCTGAATCTGGCCGTCAATTACGGCGGCAGGGACGAGGTAATCCGCTCCGTAAACCGATGGCTGCGCGGCGCTCCACATGACAAACCGATTACGGAGGCCGACATAAAAGCCAATCTGGACCAGCCCGATTTTCCGGAGGCGGATTTTATCATACGTACGGGGGGTGAAAAACGAATCAGTAACTTTCTGCTTTGGGAAAGCGCCTATGCCGAGCTTTTCTTCAGCGACAAGCTTTGGCCTGATTGGGACAAGGAGGATCTGCTGGAAGCGCTCGCGGATTATCAAAAGCGGCAGAGACGATTCGGTGATGCAAAATGAAAAATCTTTTATTACGCCTGCTTACCATGATAATTTTTCTCCCCACCCTCTGGGTCATCCTGTTCATCATACCCGCGTACAACCACCTGCTGTTTAACCTTGTCACCATTATAGTTTCCCTACTTGCCGCTTTCGAGGTTGAAAAATTTTTTCTGAAAAAACGGATTTCCACCTGGCGGTTTGTAAGTCCGTGCCTGGGTGCGGCCCTCCCGATATATTCATTTCTGGAAATTTCAGGTGTTATTCCCCGAGGATACTATGCCGTTTTCATTGTGGGGGTCATCATCATTATTTTTACTAGGGGTATTTTTACCTCAACCCCGGCCACACTCGGCAGGCGCCTTGGTTTTTTTTCCTCATCGCTTATGGTAGTGATATATCCCGGTCTTTTTCTTTCATATATTGTCAGACTTACCGATACCGTGATATTTGGTCCCAGGCCCCAGTTTGCCATCATGGTGTTCTTAAGCCTGGTATTTTTAAATGATATTATGGCCTATGTAGGAGGGATGCTTTTGGGGAGGTCTTCCCACCTTAATCTGCTTATCAGTCCCAATAAAAGCCTTGTGGGTTTCATTACGGGGTATGTCACTTCCATCGGCGCGGCCGTATTCTACGCCCTCGTGCTGCGCTACTACTATGTCTTGAGTATTCCTGCGGCCGTGTTACTGGGAGGCGTTATTGGCCTTTCCACTATAGCCGGAGACCTGCTTGAATCCGTCATGAAACGCTCGTGTGAAGTAAAAGATTCCGGAACACTCATGGCCGGCAGGGGCGGCCTTATGGATACGATCGACTCACTGCTGTTAAGCGCTCCCATCTTTTATTTCCTGTTTCCCCTGCTTGTCGGGTAAGGGGCGGCCTTTAGTAATGAAACGGCATTCCGTAAAAAAGAGAATCATGGTTTTAGGCAGCACCGGCTCCATCGGCGGCAGCACCCTTGATGTGATTCGCAGAAACAGAGGCATGTTCAGTGTCGCGGCCCTTTCCTGCCATCAGAATACCCGAAGCCTGTTTGCCCAGATCGGGGAGTTCGGGCCGGGAGCCGTGTGCGTAACAGACCCCGAAGCCGATCTGCCCGGCCGGGCGGGCGCATATAAACTCTACAGGGGTGCCGTGGGCCTGCTTTCCATGATACGGGAAACCGATGCGGACATGGTGGTTCACGGCATCTGCGGCGCCCAGGGGTTGTTACCCTCATTCACCGCCATCCAGAGCGGAAAAGATCTTGCATTGGCCAATAAGGAAACGGTTGTCATGGCCGGTAGCTTGCTCTTCAAGCTGGCCGGGGAACGTAAGACCGCAGTTATTCCCGTTGACTCGGAGCACTCCGCCCTTTTCCATCTGCTGCGCGCGCATCCGGCCGCGCATATCAGAGAGATCATTCTTACAGCCTCGGGCGGGGCGTTGAGGGACCTGACTCTTGACCGGCTAGCGGATGTGACCATTGAAGACGTACTTAAGCATCCCAACTGGAATATGGGGGCCAAGATAACCGTGGATTCCGCCACAATGGCCAATAAGGCTCTTGAGGTGATTGAAGCGCATCATTTTTTCAATATTGAGGTTTCCAATATCAAGGTGGTGATTCATCCCCAAAGTTTTGTCCATTCGCTTATTAAAACAATCGAGGGCTCTTTTTACGCGCAAATAAGCAAACCCGATATGCGTGTGCCGATTCAAAACGCCCTTACCTACCCCGAACTCTGCGCGGCCGACTACGGCAGCCTGGATCTTGACAACTGCCACATGACGTTTACCGCGGTGGATCCGCGGAAGTACCCCATGCTTACTCTCGGGTACCAGGTCGCCGGCGCAGGCGGCGCTTATCCCGTGGCGTATAACGCGGCCAACGAGATTGCGGTCCGGGCCTTTCTGGATTCACGGATCAGGTTTACGGATATCGCCTATATAACGGAAAAAATACTTGCACTTGATTGGGGAAATTTAGTAAATTCAGTTGATGAAATCCTCCATGTAAACGATGTGGCGAGCAAAAAGGCCACGGCTCTAATAGAAAGGCGGAACAGAGAGTGATTGACACCATTACGATCATCCTATGGGGTGGTTTGGGATTAGGCATAGTAATTTTTGTGCACGAATTCGGACATTTTATCGCGGCCAAGCTGCTTGGGATTGAGGTTGAGACCTTTTCCCTTGGTTGGGGCAAAAAACTTGTTGGTTTTACGCGCAAAGGCACAACCTACCAGATTGCCGTTTTTCCCTTAGGCGGATACTGTAAGATGAAGGGCGAACACGTGCTTTCCGACGCCCTGCAAAAGGAGATAAAGGAAATTCCCCAGGAAAAAGGCACCTATTTCGGGGTTCCGCCCTGGAAAAGAATAATCGTAAGCTTCTGCGGTCCGGGCGCCAACCTGGTGTTTGCCGTACTGGTGCTTACCGTCATCTGGTGGATCGGTTTTCCGATTTATTCGCCGGACAATCGAATCATTCTTGCCAGTGATTATACCCTTGCCAGCTTCCAGACTACGCCCCCCGCCACAGCCGCCGGTCTTAAAACCGGGGACCGTATAACGGCAATCAATGGCGCGCCCACGGAGAATTTTAATGACTTAAGCAGGATCATCGCGGTTTCACCCAGGGAAAAACTGCATCTCACCGTACAGCGGGACCGGGAAACCCTGAATCTGACAATTATACCCACGCTGAATAAAGATGACGGCAGGGGCACCATCGGCATCTTTGCCTGGCTTGATCCGGTAATCGCCCAGGTGGGGCCCGCCATGCAGAAAGAAAATCCATGGCTAAAACCGGGCACAACCATCCTATCCGTAGACGGCACCCCGGTTCGCAACAGCATTGAATTCCAACAGTTAATCAGCGGGAAACCGGCGTCGTACCGGGTCAAGGTAAAACAGGACGATACCATCATGGATGAGACCATGAACCTTGTATACGAAAAGACCGCGGACAACTCCGCCAGCGTTGACCTTGCCTTTCGTCAAAACACCTACCATACCCCGGCCTATAATCCCTTTCAGGCGTTTGCCAGGGGTGTGGAAGAAACAATATCCACCATCGGTTTGACCGTCAAATCGTTCGGCCTTCTTTTCAGCGGCATAAACCTTAACAAGGCCGTGGCCGGACCCATGCGCATTACATATGAGATAGGGAAGATCGCCAAGACCGGGTTCGAACACGGCCTTGTCAGCGGTTTTATCTCTTTCTTCTATTTTATCTGTATGATCAGCATCATCATCCTGTTTATGAACCTGCTACCGATACCCGTGCTGGATGGGGGGTTTATCCTTTTGTTTGCCTATGAAGCACTGCGGAAAAAACCCCTTACCTTCAAACTGCTTTACCGGTTCCAGCTTGTGGGGGCGATCATAATCCTGTCGATTCTGCTGTTCGCCATTACAAACGACATACTATACTTCTTTTAAAAGGCGGATTACATGCGTGAACTGACCTGTATGTGTGAACATAAGTTCAAGGCCGATTTTCCGGATGCGGTGGATCTGGCCGAAAAACCAGATACCGTAGACCTGATATTGCGCGGTGAATTCTTAACGGCGCGCTGTCCTGCCTGCGGCAAGGTACTGAAGCTTGAGTTCCCCTTCACTCTGATCAATAAACAGGGAGGCTGGGAAATCAAATTTATTCCAGAGGCCGAAAGGGTAGACAGCCTGAAAAAGATTAAGACCCAAAAACAGGCCGCTTCCACCCGGAGGATTGTTATCGGCTACCCCGAGTTGGTGGAGAAACTCAGTATCTTGAAGCTCGGCCTGGATGACAGGGTGATTGAATATATCAAATACCACCTGCTCTCGCATATCCTGAGGAAGACCTCAGAGGAAGCGGATGTGATGCTGTACTTTGCGGAAAAGAAAAACGACACCCTGTTCTTTCACATAAGGGGGCTGAAGACGGATAAGATCGGCGTATCTAAGATCCCCATGGAAAGTTACCGAAAAAGCCTGGAGGGCATAGAGGATAAAGTAAAGGAAGAGCCCTTCTGCGACTTCCTTATTCCCCCCTATATCTCGGTAAACAAGGTGTACACCTGGGTATGATAAACGGGCGTATTTCCTGCGTTTATTGTCCCGTGTCAATCATGTGAAGGATTCTTTTTAATTATCTTTATGGCTTCCGTGACGGCTTTTTTTATAGCCGCCTCATATTTGGGATCGGTTGTTGAGCTGGCATATAATTTTCCCAGCAATGACACCCGGTAATTGGCGGGTGTATGGTTTAAGGCATACGCCGTCATATCCAGAACACATTCCTGGCACTTGCATATTTCATCATCCTGGGCCAGTTGTTTCTCCAGTTCATCAAGCACCAGGTGTTCGGTCTCATTCACCAGGTACTCAAAATCATAGTTGTCTTTTAAAGCCATGGATTCATGTACTCCTTACGTATATATAGTATAAAAGCATGGCCGGATTATCAAGCGTTAATAATCTCCTTTGATAACGATTCAAAGCGTGTATAGTTGGGAATGAACGCCAGTTTCAGCATGCCTATCGGGCCGTTGCGCTGCTTGGCGATGATGACATCCGTAACGTATTCGTTGGTGGATTCATCGGCCCCGCGGTCGATCTGCCGCTCCCTGTGCAGAAACAGCACCACGTCGGCATCCTGCTCTATGGAGCCCGACTCCCGCAAATCCGCCAGCGTGGGTTTCTTGCCCTCGGTTTCACGCTTTACCTGGGAAAGCGCCACCACGGGGATATCAAGCTCACGCGCCAGGGCCTTGAACGAGCGGCTTATCTCGGCAATCTGCTCGTGCCTGGGCAGCTCCACGTTTTCCGCGGCCACCAGGGTGATATAATCGATGAAAATAATCTGTACGTTATGCTGAAACCTCATCCTCCTGGCCAGGGCCCGGAGATCCAACAGTTTGAGATTCGGGGTGTCTTCGATATAAAGGGGGGCCTCATAGATCCGGCCCGCGGCTTCGGTAATGCTGTGAAAATCCGCGGGCCGCAGCAGCCCGCTGCGTAACTTTGAAGAGCTGAGGCGCGCCTCGCTGCTTAGCAGACGCTGAATGAGCGCCATACCCGACATCTCAAGCGTAAAAAAACCCACGGCCCTGCCCTGTCGTACGGACATGTTGGCGGCGATACTTAAGGCAAAGGCCGTCTTGCCCACCGACGGCC
Organism: uncultured Spirochaetaceae bacterium; assembly: GCA_964638895.1. Lineage (GTDB taxonomy): Bacteria > Spirochaetota > Spirochaetia > SZUA-6 > RPPD01 > JAFGGG01. The sequence goes on from CAZWYY010000021.1 coordinate 44,749, forward strand.
GGGCGCCGATTACGATAAACTCCGAATTCTGAAAACCGCTGGTATATTCATCCAGCTCCTCATAACCGCTGGGTATTCCCGTATAGCTTTCTTTGGTGTGGTATCCCCGCTCAATGGCCTCAATGGTTTTGGGAATGATCTCCTTGGCCATATAATACGAACCGCTGGCCTGCATCTCATTGATCTTAAAGATTTCCCTTTCCGCGTTCTCGATAATAAGCCTGGGATCCACGGATTCTTCGAATGAGTCGGCGATGATGCCCGAAGCGATGCGGGCGAGCCTGCGCCTAATACTTAAGCCCTGTACGATTTTAGCGTAATACTCCACATTGGCGCTGGTGGGGACTTCCGAGGTAAGCTTCGAGATATAGGCCGCCCCGCCGCACGAATCCAGCACCTCCTTGGTTTTCAGTTCTTCGGTGAGCGTAATCAGGTCTATGGCCTCACCGCGGCTGAACAGGTCAAGGATGGCCTGGTATATTTTTTTATGAGCGCTTCTGTAAAAATCCTCAGCCCGCAGATATCGCAGCACCACCGCAATGGACTCGGGGTCCAACAAAAGCGCCCCCAATGTCGCTATTTCCGCCTCATCGTTATGCGGCGGTATCTTATCTTTAAGGCTGCTTTCTGCCATTATTCCTGCGCCTTAACGCTGACTTTTACTTCCGCTTCCTCATTTTCATACAGCCGGATTTTGACCTTATACTCACCGATCTGTTTGATTGTATGATCAGGCACGCTGATTCTCTTTTTTTCGATCCGGTAGCCGCGCTTCTCCAGTTCGTCGGCCACGTTCGCACCGGTGATCGCACCGAACAACTTTCCGTTTTCCCCGGCGGTGTGCACAAACTCAAGCTGTTCCTGCTCCAGTTTTTCTTTTAAACCGTTTGCCGCCTCTCTTTTTTCCTGTTTGCGTTTTTGAATAGCGTTCTGACGCTGCTCAAGTATATGGAGACTGTGCGGGTTATATGGTACCGCGAGTTTTTTCGGAAACAAGTAATTCCTGGCATACCCTCTGGCTACTTCCCGGATATCCCCCTCTTCTCCTAAATGGGGAATGTCCTGCATAATAATTATCTTCATGTATGTTAACTCCCTCCTCCAAAAACTTCCGTACTTATCTGGACACAAACGGCAGCAGGGCCAATACGCGCGCCCGCTTGATGGTTCGGGAAAGCTGCCTCTGGTGTTTGGCACAGGTACCCGTAATTCTGCGCGGCAGGATCTTACCCCTGTCGGAAGTGAACCTACGCAGCACCTGGGCGTCCTTATAGTCCATCTTATATTTTCCCGTACAAAATTTGCATACCTTTTTACGAAAAAAGGAACGCGGTTTCGATCTCGAATGATGCTTATCGTCGTACTCCCTATCACGGTCCCGGTCTGCTGCATCCGTTCTTTCACCCCTGGGTCCCCGTTCGGGACGCGGCGTTTTGTCATTTCTGTTCGGCGTCTTATCGATATTTTTTTCATTGTTTTCAGGCATTCTCCAAATACTCCTTCCTTTACCTGTTTATCTTAAAACGGGATATCATCCTCAAACTCGTCTTTTTTTGCCGTGGGAAAGGGTATATCCGCAGGCGTTTCCCCTGCTTCGGCCCGCGGACCATCGGTCCGTCCGCCCAGAAGCTGGAGATTAGAGGCCACTATTTCCACCTTACTCCTGGTCTGGCCGTCCTGCTCCCATTTGTTTTGTCTGAGTTCTCCCACAATCCCAACCTGCTTTCCCTTTACCAGGTACTGGGACACCGCCTCACCCATCTTGCCCCAAATAACCACGTCAAAAAAACTTGCCTCATTTATCCATTCGTCGTTGCTTTTTCTTCTGCGATTCACGGCCAGGGATATCTTGCATACGGCGGTGCCGGTGTTCGTATATTTCAATTCCGCGTCCCGCGTCAACCTGCCCACCAGTACGACCTGATTAATATCTGCCATTACTTACACCTCCTTTTCGGTAAAAACCGGCGGATTAATCCTTTTTCACAAAGAGGTACTTGAGTATGCCGGCCTTAAGTTTTAATGTTTTATTCAGGGGCTTTAAGCTTTCGGGATCGGCTTCAATAGTAAAAAGCAGGTAATGCCCCGTGCTTTTCTTCTTGATCTCATAGGCCAGTTCCCGTTCCCCCATGTCGGTTGTGGAAAGAAGCTTCACACCCGCGGTTTCCAGTTCTTTGGTTACGGTTGCTTTTGCTTCATTGAATAGCTCATCTTCAGGTGTGAAGATGAATGTGGCTTCATACTGTCTCATCATTCCTCCTTACGGTCTTTTGATCCATTAGATTATTGTAAAATGGATAAAGAGGTGAGCACACAATAACGAAGATTCCCGGTTATGTCAATAGCTATATTTTGTTCTAATTGTTCAGGTATCGACAAGGATCAGGCACGGATTTTAAAACAATACAGATTATCAGGAAACCGCAGATTACGTAGCACTTATTATGCTTTTCGCAGCCGTGTGATGATAATCTGAGGAGTTTTTCTACACATTGGACCCAAAGGCCGGAATAGATGGTTGTTTTGGTAATGGCTGCCAGATTAAAGCCTTTATACGCTTTCAATTTCAAAATAATCGCTAAAAAAGCATTCAGCCGGTTTCCCGCCCGCCCGCACAGGGGGAAAGCCACACTACACAAGCAAAGTGAAAGTTTTAAAATAAAATACTGCACTTACCCTCTACCGGCACCACTCTCTATCGGGAATGTTTTTTTTGCTTACTGCAATAAATAATCGAAATGATTAACGTAATTGCTTCTTAAAATCGATTCAATTTGATATTTATGCTTCGGACTGCTCATTTTACAACAAGTGAGGTTATATAATTCAATTATCCTTTCCGAATACTCTTGTATATAAATCTTGGGCTGATTCTTTACCTTGGCAAGGATATACACATTTTAATTATTCAATGCCAACTTGAAAAAAAGATAATATATTTACTTTTTATAATATCTTTATTATTATTATATGAGGTGATGGAGTTCACCATAAAATGCTTGCCGCAAGCTGATAACTCCTACTAAAAATGAGTAGGAGTTTTTTTTTGAAGGAAAAACATCTTCCCTTTTTTAACATATTAAAGGCGTTAAAAGGCAGCGAGTGTCCTGTATGCCTGTTAATAAAAAAATCAATTGAAAGTTATTTTGAAGGTCTGCTCTACGAAAACATTAATGATGTCGGATTTAGAACCTGTTTTAATGAGCAAAACGGATTTTGCAATTTCCACTCCTATAAATTTTTAAGATATAATGACGGCTTAGCGGTATCTTTGGTTTATAAAGATTTATTACTAAAGAGAATAAAGCTGTTTAATGGAATCTATCCTATCACAATTATAAGAAAAATGAACAACTCTAAAGACTGCCTTGTATGTGAATTGGCATTAAATGCGGAAAAAAGGTATATCTCGGAAATGATAAAATATGTAAACGACGACGAATTTAAAAACGAGTTTATGAAATCGAAGGGTTTGTGCATCCCGCACACGGAAATCCTGGTGAAAAGGATAAAGAAGCTTCCAAAATGGATACATGATTTTAATTTGACAAAATATAAAGAATTATCGGAAAAATTAGACAAGTATATTGAATCATGCAATGTTTCAATCGGAGAAAACAGGCCTGTCCTATCGCAGGAAGAGGCACTGGAATGGAGGAAGGTAGTCGGGATTTTGTACGGCTTTGAAGGAAGACCGTCAACAATATGATGTATTTAAGGAGGATTTTATGTCAGCAATGAGAATTACCAACGTTCATGGAAGAGAAGTTTTGGATTCCCGCGGAAATCCCACGGTTGAAGCCGAAATAACCCTGGAAGGGAACTTTACCGGAAGGGCGATTTCTCCCTCGGGCGCGAGTACCGGCGAGAGGGAGGCTGTTGAATTAAGAGACAATGATAAAAGCCGGTATAACGGCAAAGGGGTGCTGAGGGCGGTGGGGAACATTAATTCGACAATCAGGCAGAATATCACCGGCAAAGCGTTTGAAGGTCAGAAAAGTCTTGATGAACTGTTAATACGGCTTGACGGCACAAACAACAAAGCAAAATTGGGCGCCAACGCGATATTGGCCGTTTCGATTGCTTTTGCCAGGGCCAATGCTGCGGCCGCAAACATACCATTATACAAGCAGTTTGTTGATCTCCCTAATTACATCATTCCAGTCCCCTGCCTTAACGTGATTAACGGCGGCAGGCATGCCGACAACAACATTGATTTCCAGGAGTTTATGATCGCGCCCCACAATGCCTCATCGTTTAAGGAATCGATAAGAAAAGGGATCGAAGTTTTCCATTCATTAAAAAGCGTTTTAAAGCAAAAAGGGTACTACACGGGAGTGGGTGACGAAGGCGGATTCGCGCCGAATCTCAAATCAAACGAAGAGGCCGTCGAGGACATTTTGGAAGCCATAACCGCGGCCGGGTACAGGCCCGGAGAAGATGTAAGCATCTGTCTTGATCCCGCGACAAGCGAGATGTGGGAAAACGGAAAGTATAAATTTTTCAAATCCACGCAAAAAGAAATATCTTCCGACCAAATGGTGGAAAATTGGATTAACTGGGTGAAGCAATATCCAATAATCTTGATCGAAGACGGTATGGCGGAGAACGACTGGGACGGTTGGAAAAATCTGACGGCCGAACTGGGCGGTACAATAGAAATAGTGGGTGATGATATCTTCTGTACAAATCCTAAGATATTACGAAAAGGGATCGACGAAAAAGTGGCGAATTCCATTTTAATCAAATTAAACCAGATCGGCACGGTAACCGAAACCCTGGAGACCATAAGATTAGCCAAAGAAAACAATTACAACTGTTTTATTTCGCACAGAAGCGGCGAGACGGAAGACACGACAATCGCGGACCTGACTATCGCGAGTTCAGCCGGTCATTTAAAGACAGGAAGCGGCTGCCGCGGCGAGAGAATAGCAAAATTCAATCAACTGTTGAGAATAGAGGAGGAGCTCGGCGATAAAGAAGAATTTATCGGCCTGAAAGCGTTCAAGAATAAGTAAGAACCCGCTTCCAGGAATTACGAGGGCGAAGGGGTCCGCCTCCTATAAAAACCGCTTATCGGTTAAGCTGATGACTCCTGTAGTTGATGTTTTATTACCGGAGTGAAAAAGAATGACGGATTCGGCGCAACATAAAGGAGAACTCCTTCCCCGAAAAATAGATAAAAAGATCCTTGCTGAAATTTCAAAAGCCGTCTGCAAGGTCCTTGAGCAGGCGGGAACGGGTTTCGCCCGATATGTCGAGACAGTGCAGAACCTTCTACAGCGGTTGTCGGCTGAAAGAATTCATCTGGCCGTCATAGGCCAGTTTAAAAGGGGAAAAAGCACTTTTTTAAACGCCCTGCTCGGCGAACAGGCGCTGCCCGCCTCGATCATTCCGCTCACGGCGGTCCCCACATTCATCCGCTATGGTGAAAGCCCAAAAGTAAGAATAAGCTACAGAAATCATAAATCCGCCGTGGAGTTCAGCCCAAAAAACAATAAAGAGTTACTCGATTATATCACAGGTTTCGTAAGCGAAACGGAGAATCCGCGAAATAAACTCCAGGTTCTTCAAGTGGAGGTTTTTCTTCCCAAGGAGATTCTTCTTAGCGGTGTTGTTTTAATCGATACGCCGGGCATAGGCTCGACTCACCTGCACAATACGGAAACCACGCTGAATTTTCTGCCGCAATGCGACGCCGCTTTTTTTATGGTTTCGGCCGACCCGCCGATAACCGATGTTGAGGTGAAATTCCTCGACTCAGTACGCGAAAGAGTAAAAAGACTGATATTCATTTTCAACAAGATTGATTATCTGACGGAGGAGGAAGCGGCAATATCAATTCAATTCCTGCGGGACGTGATGAATGAAAAGATCAAGGGCAGTCCGGTTGATCGGATATTTCCGATCTCCGCCCGAGAAGGTTTGGCGGCAAGGGCGGAAGACAATACCGAAAAATGGGGAAAATCGGGCATGCGGGAGGTTGAAAAATTCCTGCTTGAATTTCTCGCAAAAGAAAAAACAGAGGTATTAAGCGAGGCCGTTTACCTGAAAATCGCGGATGTCGTAAAACAAGCGGAGATGCAATTTGATCTTACCCTGAACTCCCTTAAAATGCCGCTCGTAGAATTGGATAAAAGTTACAAAACATTGGAAAGTGTTGTTCGTGAGGCGGAAATCGAAAGAGAAAGATCGCAAGATATTCTGGAGGGTGATAAAAAGCGCTTGTTGGAAAACCTGGAAAACCATGCGGAGGAAATTCGGCAAAAGGCGCTGGTTTATCTGGAAAATGCCGCGCAAGAGCAATTACGGGACGGCATAGACAATGTACACGAAAAAAATATAAGCGATACGGTGGCCTCCGTCGTTCCCGGATTTTTTGAGCATGAACTCGGCGAGATATTATTGACTTTTAACGACATGACCGGGCATATTTTTTCATCACATAGGCAGAGGGCGGATGCCCTGATAGAAAAAATCCGCAGAACGGCATCCGACCTCCTCCATGTGTCCTGCCGGTCATTATCGCGGTACGATTCTATGGAGGTAAAAAAGGAGCCTTATTGGGTCACCCATAATTGGAACGCGACCCTATCGCCCATCCCAAACTCGGTAATAGATAAACTTATGCCTGGGAAAATAAGGAAAAAAAGAATCATGAAGCGCATTTTATGGCAGATTACCAATATTGTCATCAGCAATGTCGAAAACATCCGCTGGGCTACCAGGCAGAATATTGAAGAAACATTGAGGCGCTTTTCAAACGATTTTGACGAAAGACTGGAACAAACAATAAAAGCCACATACGGAGCGATCAAGACCGTTCATGAACAGCGTCATAAAAGAAGCGAAGAAATCTCGGGTGAAGTTAATAATTTTACCGAATTGTCCGCAGAGCTTTCCGCCTTATCCGTCTCTTTAGGTAAAAAAATATGGAGACAGCGGACGACCGATGCCGTTACTTTTTAAAAAAGGAGAAGCAACAATGAAAAAAAACCGCAGAACGGGTCCGGAAGAGAAGAGAAAAAAAGAAGACCGTATGCGACCCAGCCGTTTTCTGGGTTATGACCACAATAATATCGCGATTCATCTTTTTAAAATGGGCACGTATGAGATTGCCGAAAATGAAGTCCGCCGGGCGATCTGGCTTAATCCCTATGAAATACGGTTTAAAATAAACCTGGCCTGGTTTCTCTGTAAATTGAAAAAAACCGGGGAAGCCGAAGATCTTGTGTTAACGATTCTAAAAGAGTCACCCGATAATACCGAGGCAAAAAAAATAATGGAGTTCATCGATCAACAAAAAAAGGAGTGATGGGATAATTATAAATATACACGGATGATATGCGTGGAGTTATTCTATGAGTTTCAACAGCATACTTTTTAAAAACAGCCAAGACAATAGCAAAGATGAGATGCCTGAAATACCTAATTTTTTTGTTGACTTACATCTTGACCGTATCATAGACGCAGTAACCTCAGGCAAAGCGGAATATAATTTACATCCTTTTTTCTTACAACCACTCAAGGATACGGACTCTATCAGGTATCGTCAGGAGATAATGCATGATCTTGAAAATGAAACATTATTAAAAAGTGTTAACGCATTCGGTGAAAAAATGATCCTGGTGCGCCAATACTTGGACTCGGCCGGTAAGATTTATTACAAATACCATAAGGAAGGCTGGTTTTTGGAAGCAGTGGATAGTTATTGCCGGGCAGTCTCCCGACTTAACCGGGATTTATCCGGGATTACATTGAAGTCTCGCGGTTTTTTGGCTTTCCGCCGCTATCTGAATGATTACGTCACATCCGCCGGTTTTGTTTCACTCAAAAGCGAAACAAAAAAACTCAAAGGCGATTTGGGTACCGTCAAATATTGTGTGCTGCTGAAAGACGGTCTTATTAAAGTCAGCAGCTACGAATCCGAAATCGCGTATAGTGTAGGCATTGAGGAGACATTCGCCAAATTCAACCAGGGCCCGGTAAAGGATTACAGTGTAGAGCTTAAACATCAAGCGGGAATAAACCATGTGGAGGCCGAAATAATTTCCAGGGTGGCCAGACTGTACCCCGGCATATTTTCCAATCTTGATAATTATTATGAGGAAAATTCCGTTTTCCTTGATAAGAAGATAAACAGGTTTTACCGGGAAATCCAATTTTATATATCCTATCTGGAGTTTCTGGTAAAATTAAAAAAGGCGGGATTGAAATTTTGTTACCCGAAAATTTCCCACCTCAGCAAGGAGATTTATGATTATGATGGATTCGATTTGGCTTTGGCAGCTAAATGTATTGCCGAAAAATCATCAGTCATTTGCAATGATTTCTTCCTTAAGCACGATGAGCGTATTATTATAGTATCCGGGCCCAATCAGGGCGGCAAAACGACATTCGCCCGCACCTTCGGCCAATTGCATTACCTGGCAAGCCTGGGGTTTCCGGTTCCCGGAACAAAAGCGCGGCTTTTTTTATACGACAGGATTTTTACGCATTTTGAAAAGGAGGAAAACATCCAAAATCTCCGCGGTAAACTACAGGACGACCTGATGAGGATTCACGATATTCTGAATAACGTTTCCACCGACAGCATTATAATCATTAATGAAATATTCAGTTCCACCACGTTAAAGGACGCCGTTTTTTTAAGCAGAAGGATTATGAATAAAATTATCAACATGGACCTGCTCTGCATATGCGTAACATTTATTGTGGAACTGGCCTCTTTAAATAAAAAAGCCGTGAGCATGACCGCTATGGTAGATCCGCAAAATCCGGTATTGCGGACATATAAAATAGAACGAAGATCCGCCGACGGGCTTGCATGCGCCGTGTCTATCGCCGTAAAACATCGCCTGACGTACGATCTTTTACGGGAGCGCATTAAAATATGAAAGCGTTTCTTATGTATAAAGATAGGGACTTCAACCTTAACCGTAAATCACCGCCGAACGAACAGATTCTGCTTAAAGACCTGGAATTACCCACACTATTCGGTGCCATGGCCCACGGTGATGAATTTTTGATGGAAGTCGTACAGAAAGCCGTTTTAACCGGTTTAATGGATACGGAATCCTTAATCTACCGTCAGAATGTTCTGAGAGACTGTCTGAAAAACACTTCCGTTATCCGGGATATATATAATCTTATAATAGAATCAATTGAATATAAAAAGAAAAACTGGCTTGGCGTTTTCATCCATCATCCGAGCTCGATACTGCAAGATTCCGTGGAAATGCTGCAAATGTATGTAGGGCTGATTAAGAAACTGAAGAACATCATCAAAATCCATGCCCATAAATTTGATTCACAGGGCTTTTTGACGTTCTTCGATATGATAAAAAAAGAGCTTGATGACGAATATCTCTCAAGCGTAGAGAGTAATCTGGCAGAGCTGAGCTCACAAAACGGAATTCTTCTCAGCGCTGAATTGGGCAAAGGCAATGAGGGTTCCAATTATATTTTTCGTAAGCCGAATACGAAAAAAAAGGGCGTCTTAAAAAGATTTTTCGGCAAAAAAAAACCGGTCTATGTATTTCGCCTGCATCCCCGGGATGAAGGCGGCTTCAGATTTCTGACACAATTAAAAGAAAGAAGTATAAATGATACCGCCAACATGCTTGCCCAGGCGGCCGACCATTTTGACGATTTTTACAAAATGCTTAGGATCGAACTGGCTTTCTATATCGCTTGTGTGAATTTATACGAACAGCTTGCCTTGATCGATGAACCTGTATGTTTCCCCGTTCCGGCCGAAGCCGGAGAACGGCGGCTTTCTTTTAAGGGATTATACGATGTCTGCCTGGCTTTAACCGTGAAACGGGGAATCATAGGCAACGACCTCAAGGCAAATCATAAAAACCTGGTAATTATTACGGGAGCCAACGAGGGAGGCAAATCCACTTTCCTCCGAAGCGTAGGTTTGGCCCAGATGATGATGCAATGCGGCATGTTCGTATCCGCGGAATCATTCAGTGCCGATATTTGTGATTTTCTTTTCACCCACTATAAACGGGAAGAAGATAGCGAATTAGAAAGCGGGAAATTCGATGAGGAACTTTATCGGATGAGTGAAATCGCGGATATGATAACATCGAGGTCTCTGCTGTTATGTAATGAATCATTAGCGGCGACCAATGAATTAGAAGGCTCGGAAATCGCCGCACAGATTATCGGGGCGTTACGGGAAAACGGCGTAAAAATTTTTTTTGTCACCCATTTATTTAAATTCACCCATGATCTTTATAATAAAAATTCGGCCGATGTTCTTTTTTTGCGGGCTGAAAGAAAAGCCGACGGAAAACGTACTTTTAAAATAAAGGAAGGCGAACCGTTTGAAACCGGTTTCGGCCCGGATTTATATAAGAAAGTATTCGGAACTGATATTTGAATTATATAGGTTCACTCGTTGTAAAATGAACAGTCCGAAGCAGAAATATAAAATTGAATCGATTTTCAAGACGCAATTACGTTAATCATTT
>CAZWYY010000022.1:0-54989 GCA_964638895.1 uncultured Spirochaetaceae bacterium
GGTCCACGCCCCCCGCCACCCCGTACGAGTAGTAGCCATCGATCAGCGCCCAGACCGTCTCCCAGGTGGAACGGATGACGGGACTCTTCAGCGACTGGAGCAGGTAGTCCGGCCCCAGGACCAGGAAGGTCTGGAAAATAAGGTTGATGGCAATATACCAGGTGAGCGCGAAGGGCAGCGCGTACAGCCAGAGCCCCGGCTTCTTAAAGCAGTCCCGTAAAAAGGGGAGCATACAAAGGCCGATCAGGCCGTTAAAGATGTATACGATGCAGGTACCGGTGAATGCGGGATCGGTAATCTGCGCCTGATCAAGCTGCCTCACAATTACCGTAATTAAAAGATCAGATACGGAGTATCCCGCCACGGCCAGCAGGCTGAAGATCAGGCCTTTGGGGGCGATCCTGTCTTTTGAGGAGTGGAGCAGCAGTACACCAGCGATGCTGAGGACAATACCCGCGATCTGTAACGGTGAAATACCCAGGCCCAGCACCATTAGGCTGCCCAGGGAGATGAAGATAAGTTTCAGGGCCAGTAATGAGGCAACCTGCGAGGGGTTGGATTCCTTAAGCGCGAGCAGGAAGAAGGCCTGGCCCGTCATGTAGGCCAGGCTGTTTGCACACACCAGGTACCCGATCTGATCCAGGGGAAGGGGCTGCCCGGGCGGAAACATCATTATGAGCAGGGCGGCCAGGACGCCCATCTGTACGTGCGCCATGGCCAGGAGGTGAAATCCGCCGCCGCGGGTTTTGCTGTAAAAATAGCGTGAGCCCAGGTATGAGCACGATTGGAAAAAGGCCATACCCAGGCCCGTCAGTATTCCTGAAAAAAGCATATGAGCTTTTATTCAAGCAGAAACGGAAGACAAATGTCAATAACTTGTGGTTTCGTGAATGTATTTGATCCATTGGTTGAACAGCTCCGTCCTATGACTGCGCCACCTGTTCAAGGGATGTTCGATGTCCAGGTTTACCGGCGGGTCTACATCGGTTCTGCCCTTCTTTTTATCGCGCAGGTACTCATGAACCAACCGTTCCGGCTCGTACTCGGGGTGGCCCAGGTGCATGATGAATCTGTGGTCCGGGCATTCAAAAATGGTATACCCGGCCTCGCCGGCGTAGGCCAGGAGGATGACGATCCCCCGGTCCCTTGCGTCCTCCAGTACCGCATCAGCTATGCCCGAATGCCGGCTTTGCGGGCAGTAAAAGATATCGTCCATATTGCCGGTGATGCGGTGGTTTGGCCTGAGATTTCTGGTTTCATAAACGCCGAAAATCTTACGGGGGAACAGTTCTTTTTCGATGCCCAGGAACTTGGCCAGGGCCAGGCCCCCCCAGCAGATGCCCAGGGTGGAGGCAATGTTATGCGTTGCGTACTTCAGGATACGCAGAATCTCGTCCCAATATGTAACCTTTTCAAAGGGTATTTCCTCAACAGGCGCGCCCGTGAGCAAAAGCCCGTCAAGGTACTCCTTTTTTATAGCCTCCTGAAAAGTAACATAGACTGAGTCCAGGTGCTGCTGATCGCTGCTGGAATAGGTGTGGGTTTTCAGGCGGATCCAGACCGGTTCGATCTGGATGACCGACTGCCCCAGCGGATAGAGCAGGCTGTACTCATACGTTTCGGCCTGGGGCATGATATTCAGTATCCCGATTCTCAAGGCGCGGATATCCTCTTTTAAAGCTTGCTCCTGGCTTATACACTGAATATTGGCGTTTTCCAGTTCGGTTTTTATGTGGTAATCCTTGGGTACAACGACCATGCCATACTCCTTATTGTAATCCCTGATTCAGGCTGCCTGATGTGAAACCTCCCAGGTCCGTGCACACCCAAATATACCCCAGTTTTATTAGGTATTGAAGTATTTTTTCCCGGGTTCCGTTCTCCAGCGCCCCTGATAGCTGGTCTTCGGCGAACTCTATGCGGGCCAGGTCACCGTGGTGCCTCACGCGTACCGGGGAAAATCCCAGGTTTCGAAGAAATTCTTCCGCTTTTTCGATGCGGCGCAGTTTTTCCGGAGTTATCTCCTCTCCATACGGAATTCTGCTTGCCAGACACGGGCCGGCCGGCCTGTCGTATTCCTTAAGGCCGAGTTTTCTTGAAAATTCCCTGATCTCTTGCTTGGTGATCCGTACCTCCGCCAATGGGCTTTTCACCCCGTTCTCCCTGCAGGCCAAGAGGCCCGGGCGGTAGTCCTTAAGATCGTCGAAGTTTGAGCCGTCAAAAACCGTTTGTATTTTGTGGGAACATGCGTATTCCCATACCTGCTTGAACAGCGCGGTTTTACAGAGATAACAGCGCGTGGGTGGGTTTTCTAAAAACCTGATGTCCTCAAACTCATGGGTGTGAAGCAAAACCCGGCTGATCTTGAGACTACGGGCGAAACGCCGCGCGCGAGTAAGCTCAGCCCGGGGCACCAGGGGCGAAACCCCTGTGCAGGCTATGACATTGTCGGCGCCCAGGGTATCACGGCACACCCGCAGCAGCAGGCTCGAGTCGACCCCGCCGGAAAACGCGATAATCACACGTGGAAACGCGGCTATGTATTCCTTAAGCCGTTCCAGTTTGTCGGGTTTCATTCACCATTCTCCCGCACCCGGATGGCGCCTTGTCCACCTGCCGCTTACATGAGCTGCGGCACATGTTCGGCGCCTGCCGCTTATCCGGGTTTCATTTAATATACCACTAATACCCGAAAAATTCATTTATTGAGTTTAAGCGCCTGCTCGATATCCGCTAAAATATCCTCTATGTTCTCAATACCGATCGAAAGCCTGATCAGCTCCGGGGTGATTCCGCCCTCAAGCTGCTGTTTTTCCGAAAGCTGCGAATGGGTGGTGCTGGCAGGGTGAATGGCCAGGGTCTTGGCGTCACCCACGTTGGCCAGGTGGGAGATAAGTTTTACATTATTGATAAACTTTTCTCCCGCGGATTTTCCGCCCCTGATGCCGAACACAACCATACCGCCGAAGCCTCTGCTTAAATATTTACTCGCCACAGCGTAAGCCGGATCACCCGGAAGACCGGGGTAGCGAACCCACTCAACCCCGGCATGTGATTCCAGGTATCTGGCGACCTGTAGGGCGTTGCTGCTGTGGCGTTCCATGCGCAGGTGCAGCGTTTCTATACCTTGCAAAAACAGCCAGGCGTTGTCCGGGGAAATACATGCCCCCAGGTTGCGCAGTGGGACCAGCCTCATGCGCATAATGAAGGCCAGGGGATTCAGGTCGCCCAGGTCATGCGCCCAGCGGATATCGTGATAACTTGCGTCCGGTTCATTATACAGCGGGAACTTGGCATTGTCTTTCCAGGGGAACCTGCCTGAATCCACGACTATGCCGCCGATCCCCGCTCCGTGCCCGCCCAGCCATTTGGTAAGCGAATGCACCACTATATCGGCTCCATGCTCCAGGGGTCGCAATAGATAGGGCGTAGTGAAGGTTGAATCGATAACCAGCGGTATGTTATTTTCGTGCGCGATATCGGCCACCGCGCGTATATCGGTGAAGTCCAGCACCGGGTTTCCTATGCTTTCGATATACAGGGCCTTGGTCTTGGCGGTAACGGCCTTCCTGAAATTTTCAGGGTCCTGCGGCTTTACAAAACGGACCGTGATGCCGAACTGGGGCAGGATATCGTTGAACATGGTATAGGTTCCTCCGTAAAGGTTGTTCGCCGAAACAATCTCGTCGCCGACCTTGCACAGGTTGATAACCGAATAGAATATGGCCGCGGTGCCGGAGGCCAGCGCCAGGGCCCCGGTGCCGTTTTCCAACAGGGCCAGGCGTTTTTCCAGTACCTCCTGGGTCGGATTCATAATCCGCGTATAGATATTGCCCAACTCTTTGAGGGCAAAGAGGTTTGCCGCGTGCTCCGTATTGTTAAACACGTAGGAGCTGGTGCGATACAGAGGCACGGCCCTGCTTAAGGACGCTCTGTCCGGTGTGTGCCCGCCGTGCAGGGCCAGTGTTTCCAAATGGTATGTATTGTTCATGTTGTCTCCTTTATTGTTGTTTAATCACTTTCCGCCATCCAGACGGAGAGATACCTTTCCCCCGTGTCGGGCAGGATTGCCACAATCAGCTTGTTCCGGTTTTCCTTTCTGGCGCCTATTTTCAAGGCCGCATACACGGCCGCGCCGCTGGAAATACCAGCCAAAATGCCTTCTTCCTTTGCCAGGCGCTTGGCTGTTTCGATAGCAGTGGCGCTTTCAACCTTTGCCACCTCGTCTATCAGGTCTCTTTGCAGGATCTGCGGCACGAAACCCGCGCCTATGCCCTGTATCTTGTGCGGGCCGGGCTCTCCTCCGGACAGGATGGGGGATTCGAACGGTTCGATTCCGATTATATTGATGCCCGGTTTTCGTTTTTTCAGTACGCGGCCCACCCCGGTGATGGTGCCGCCCGTGCCGATACCGGCGATGAATATATCAATCTTCCCGTCCGTATCCCGCCAGATCTCCTCGGCGGTGGTCTCTATATGTATCTGCGGATTGGCCGGGTTGTTGAACTGCTGCGGGACAAACGAATTCTTTTGCTCTTTGGCCAGCTCCTCGGCCTTTTGCACCGCGCCCTTCATGCCCGCTTCGGCCGGAGTAAGCACAAGCTCCGCGCCCAACAGGGTCAGCAGTTTGCGCCTCTCAATGGACATGCTTTCGGGCATGGTCAGCATAAGCCGGTATCCCCTCTGGGCGCAAACAAACGCCAGCGCAATACCGGTGTTGCCGCTGGTCGGCTCGATAATGACGGTCTCTGGACCGATCAGGCCCTTTTTTTCGGCGTCCGTAATCATGGATACGCCGATCCGGTCTTTTACGCTGCCGCAGGGATTAAAGGACTCAAGCTTCCCCGCAATCACGGCGTCCAGCCCGGCGGCCATTTTGTTAAGCTTCACCAGCGGGGTATTACCGATAAGCTTCGTGATGTTTTCCGCTATTTTCATGATCAAATACCTCCTTAAATTTGGTACGCAAAGTTGGAATCTCTTTTCATGGCTCGTTCATGTTTTACCAGATCCTCAATCGTTATGGACTCAAAAAAATCCGTAATGGTGGCGGCCAGCCGTTCCCATAACCATTTGGCCGCGCACAACGGGGAACGCTTACAGATCTCCGGATGGGCCAGGCATTCAACCGGCTCCGAATCTCCCTCCAGCAGACTCACAATATCTCCCACCGTGATCTGTGCGGGCGGTTTTAGCAGGCGGTACCCGCCGTGAGCGCCGCGGCTGGAGACCACCAGTCCCGCCCGCTTCAATGGAATAATAATCATGCTTAGGTACTTCATGGATATATCCTGACGCCGGGCGATCTCCGTAAGGTTGATCTGTTTTCTGCTGTCCATGGCAAGCTCGATAATCAACCTGATTCCATACCTTGTTCTTTTTGACAGCCTCATACAGCACTCCTTAATTGCAACTATATCACTTGCAATTATAGTAATTATACATAAAATATATTGGTAAGTCAAGCCCGGGCGGGGAATTTAGTGCTAAAAATATTAGTAGTAGTTCCGGCGAGAATCTCCCGACAATCCCGGTATTTACGCAATTTAATTATTTACTTTTTTAGAAAAAGCCTGTACCCTTTTTGTTAACATAATGAAGGGCGGTTTTAACGATACAGCAAGCAGAAAGAGGAATAAATTTATATATGGAATAAACGTACGATTAATTATATAACAAAGTAAAAGGAGGGGAATTATGTTTAATTTGATCATAAAAAGGGATGGCAATAAAGTACAGTTTATTTCAGAAAAGATTTCCAATGCCATCGCCAAGGCCGGAGAGGCCACGGGAGAGTTCGGGGAGGATGTGGCCAAGCGTCTTACCCTGCGGGTGCTGAACCTGGCCCATGAGTTGATCAGCCATCGCCTACCCGCGGTGGAAGAAATCCAGGATATCGTGGAAGAGGTCCTGATTTCTTCCCAATACATCAGAACCGCCAAAGCCTATATTATTTACCGTGATCAGCACGCCAAAATCCGTGAAATAGTATCCAATGCCGATGTAGACCTGATCGATACCTATCTGGAGCAGCTTGACTGGCAGGTTAATGAGAACAGCAACATGGCCTACTCGCTGCAGGGCCTGAATAACTATATTTCCTCCGAAATCAGTAAAATCTACTGGCTGAACAAGATTTATCCGCCCGAGATCAGGCAGTCACACAACAGCGGCGATCTGCATATCCACGACCTGGGTATCATCTCCGTATACTGCGTGGGCTGGGATCTGCAGGACCTGCTGCTGCAAGGGTTTAAGGGCGCTTCCGGCAAGATCGAAAGCAGGCCCGCCGGACATTTCAGAAGCGCGCTGGGCCAGATTGTGAACTTTTTCTACACGTTGCAGGGAGAGGCGGCAGGCGCCCAGGCCTTTTCCAATTTCGATACCCTGCTGGCTCCCTTTATCCGTTATGACGGCCTGAGTCCCAAGGAGGTGAGGCAGGCGCTGCAGGAGTTCGTATTTAATATTAATGTGCCTACGCGCGTGGGGTTCCAAACACCCTTTACCAATATCACAATGGACCTCAAGGTGCCGTCGGTGTTCAAGGATAAACCGGTCATCATCGGGGGTGAGTATAAGGATGAGACCTACTCCGATTTTCAGGAGGAGATGGATATATTGAACCAGGCCTTCCTGGAGGTCATGGGCCAGGGTGACGCCAAGGGACGCGTGTTTACTTTTCCTATTCCCACCTATAACATCGTCAAGGATTTTGACTGGGATGATCCCCAGCTTGACCGCCTCTGGAAGACAACGGCCAAATACGGCATACCCTACTTTTCCAATTTTGTCAATTCGGACATGTCTCCCGAAGACGCGCGTTCCATGTGCTGCAGGCTGCGCCTTGACCTGCGCAAGCTGGGCAAACGCGGAGGAGGACTCTTTGGGGCCAACCCGCTTACCGGTTCCATCGGCGTGGTCACCGTCAACCTTCCCCGCCTGGGCTACCTGTCTAAAAACGAGGATGAGTTCATTTCACGTCTGGAAAAACTCATGCTGCAGGCCAAAAAAAGCCTGGAGATCAAACGTAAGGTGTTGGAAAAACTCACGGATAAAAACCTGTACCCCTATACCAAGTTCTATTTGCGCAATGTAAAGGAGCGGTTCGGCGAGTACTGGAAAAACCATTTTTCCACGGTGGGGCTGGTAGGCATGAACGAGGCCTGCTTGAATTTACTAGGAACCTCCATTGCCGAGAAACCGGGCAGAGAGTTCGCCTCCCGCGTGTTGGGGTTTATGCGCGAACGGCTGCTGGAGTTCCAGGAAGCAAGCGGGGACAACTATAACCTGGAGGCAACGCCGGCAGAGGGCACCACCTACAGGCTGGCGAAAATCGACAAGGAGCGGTATAAAAATATTATCTGCGCCAACCAGGAAAGCCTGGCCGCGGGCGCCAAACCCTTTTATACCAACTCCTCCCAACTGCCGGTCAACTACACGGATGATATTTTTGAGGCCCTGGACCTGCAGGATGAGCTGCAGACCAAGTATACCGGCGGTACGGTGATGCACCTGTTTATCGGTGAGGAGATCAAACAGGGGGAAAGTATCAAACGTTTGGTAAAAAAGATCTGCGAAAACTACCACCTTCCCTATTTTACCATTTCCCCGACCTTCAGCATTTGTGTCTCCCATGGGTACATCGCCGGCAAGCACCTAGTCTGCCCCACGTGCAATAAAAAAACCGAAGTATACTCTCGTATCGTGGGATATTTACGGCCGATCCATCAATGGAACGAGGGCAAGGTGGAGGAGTTCAAACTCCGTAAGACCTACAAAATAAGGGCGTTGTAATGCTCATCGGGGCGCTGCAACGGTTTTCACTCCTTGATTTTCCGGGGAAAATCAGCTGCATTGTTTTTACCCAGGGTTGCAACCTCCGCTGCCCCTACTGTCATAATCCGGAACTGGTCTTGCCCGATATGTTTACATCAGTCATGATGCCCCGGGTTTTTTTCGATTTTCTGGCCGCCCGTACGAAAAAAATCGACGGGGTGGTCATTACCGGCGGTGAGCCTACAATCCAGGGCGATCTTGCGGATTTTATTCAAAAAATAAAGGATATAGGCTTTTTAGTAAAGCTGGATACCAACGGTTCGCGGCCCAAGGTGTTGTCGTCGCTTTTAAAACGGGGCCTCCTGGATTACATTGCCATGGACATCAAGGCTCCCCTGCGTCTTTATGCAAAGGTGAGTGGTGTTTCCTCAAATGAGAGGCTTGCCGAAGCCGTTACCGAAAGCGTCAGGCTGATTATGGATTCAGGGGTGGAACATGAGTTTCGCACCACCGTTGTGCGGGATTTTTTAGATGCCGACCGGATCATTGAGATCGGCGGGCTGGTAAGGGGCGCGGCCCGTTATATATTACAGAGGTTCGTACCGTCAAAGACCCTGGATCACCGTTTTATGAATTATACATCCTTCGAACAGAATGAACTGGATGAATTGGCCGCTAAACTAAAAGATTTGCGGATTCCGTGTTCGGTGCGTTAAACGCTGGGCCGGGTCTTTAAGCGGAAGATTCAGCGGAACTCGTATTTTTTATCATTAAACAGTGAGACACATACCTTTACTACATCCGGGTCATATTTTGTGCCCTGGTTGGTGGTGATCTCTTCCAAAGCCTTGTCCAGCCCTAGAGACGCCCTGTAGGGCCGGTGCGAGGCCATGGCCTCCACCACGTCGGCCACGGCAAGAATCCGTGCCTCAAGCGTGATCTCGTCCCCGCTAATCCCGCGGGGGTACCCCGAGCCGTCTATGCGTTCATGATGCTGGCGTACGATCTCGGCGATCGGCCAGGGGAAATCGATGTTTTTAAGGATGTCATAGCCGGTATCCGGGTGTCTTTTTATCAGGTTGAACTCTATCTCATTCAGGGTTCCGGGCTTGCTGAGAATTTCCGACGGTACTGCGATTTTGCCGATATCGTGGATTACCCCGGCCAGGCGGATGCCGTCGATCTTATCCGGGGGAAGCTTCATCTCTTTGGCAATGGTGCGAGCCAGGTCGGCGACGCGGCGCTGATGGCCGGCCGTGTATGGGTCGCGTTTTTCAACGGTAAAGGCCATGGCCTGGATAATGCCGCCCATGGCTTTTCTGAGTTTTTCCAGGCTTTCGATGGTTTTTTCTTCAGCCTCCAGGCGTTTGGTGATATCCCTGATTACAACCACGGAACCGGTGACCTCGCTGTCATTGTCAACCAGGTTGGTAAGCACGGTATCAACCGGGATGATCGTGTTTTCCTTGGAGACCAATAGTTGGTTGGAGCGTGAAATAAACATGTCCTGGCTTAACAGATCGGAGATCATCTCATCCGTGGTGCCGATGTTTTTATCATCAATTACCTTATAGATCTCAAACAGGTCCCTGCCCAGCGCCTCGTTGTTGTTCCAGCCGGTAAGCATTTCGGCGATCGGGTTGATAAAGGTGATCTTTCCGTTCTTGTCCGTTACAATCACGGCGTCGCTGATACTTTTTAAGATGGTGGTAAGCCACTGCTCGCGCTCCACAAGTTTTCTTTCCATTTTAAATTTGTAAAGCGCCAGCTGAATGGTGCTGTGCAGCTCCGCGTCCTCGAAGGGCTTGATAATATAGCCGAAAGGCTCGGTCAGTTTCGCGTTATGCAGTGTTTTTTCATCGGCATAGGCAGTCAGAAATACCACCGGAATGTGGATGTTCTCCCTGATATATTTTGCTACCTCGATGCCGTTCATGTTGCCTTTGAGCATGATGTCCATGAGCACCAGGTCAGGGTGATGTTTTTCCGCTTTTTTAATGGCGTCGTTTCCCGTGTAGACGATATCGACCACGGAATACCCGAAATTTTTCAGACTCTCCTTTATATCCTTGGCGATTATATGTTCATCTTCAACTATTAATATTTGTTGCTGGCTCATTAAAAGGCACCTTCCTTAATCATCATCAGAATAAAAATCTATCCTGAACCCCACTCCTTTTTTACCTGTGCGGCATATGCTTCCCTCAAGCTGTTCAACAAGGGTTGCCGTCAGTTGTAAACCGAAAGACTCCGCTGTGTGAAAATCAAAACCTTCCGGGAATCCTGCACCGTTATCTCTTATCTCTAGTATATAATGTATTTTGGAATCTTCCAAATGATTTTTTTGCCTGGAAAAGGAAATCTTGACCATACCTCCCCCTGTGTCCGGAAAGGCGTACTTTAAGGCATTCATGACAAGCTCGTTTATGATCAAGCCGCAGGGGATGGCAAGCGAAATTCCAAGATAGATGTCTTTTACCTCTGTCTTTATCCTGATCTTATTCGAATCTATTTTAAGTATGGACAGCAGGTGGCCGACCAGGTTTTGAATATATTCTTTAAAAGAGATCTTGGCCAGATTCTTGGAAAGGTACAGCCTGTTGTGAACCAGGGCGATGGTGTAGATGCGGTTCTGGATCGATTTGAACAGGTCGAGGTATTTTTCTTCATGCATGTGGCGCAGTTTAAAGTTGATAAGGCTTATTATCAATTGCAGGTTATTTTTTACCCTGTGATGGATTTCTTTTAACAGGTACTCTTTTTCCTCCAGAGAGGCCCTGATGCGGTCGGCCTGTTTTTTTTGCTCCGTGATGTCCACCGTACACATAAGCAGGCCGTTTACCTCTTCCTTTTCATTGGTGGTATAATCCCGGTAGCACTGGATGGCGACGGTCTCCCCGTTTTTGGTAAGGTGCTGCTGTTCCAATACCTCAAATGGCTTATGCTGTTTCTGCTTTTTAAACAGGTTAAGAAATCTGGTTTTTTCCTTTGCCCGCTCACTCTCCGGGATAATCAGTTGTATGAAATTTTCACCGAGAATTTCCTGATCGGCATATCCGTAGATCTTACAGTAAGAGGGATTTACGGCAAGATAATTACCCGTGCCGTCTACCAGGGCGATTCCAAGGGGGTTGAGCATGAACAACTGCCCGTAATCATGTTTGAATTTATTGGCTTTTCTCAGATTTTCCAGGGCATAGGCCGTGGCCTGTTCTTTTTCTCTGCGCAGAAGATCGATACGAAAGGCAAGACCGAAGGCGAGTAACAGCGCCTCCAGGATAGAGCCGAGCAGAATACTCTCGTCCGTAAGAAAAAAACTGGGCAGTACGGAAAAGTTTCGTAACACGTAACAGACCGCGCCTATGGCCACGATTGACCAGGCGGACAGGTAAAAGATTGTGGGTCGGTATTTTTTCTTTAAACAGATTATAGCCGAGACCAGCATGACGGTGATAAGCAGCAGCATGCCGATACTGGCTATGATCATGGTCAGGGTGAAGGGAAGAAGCAGGGACATGATAATTAAGGCAATACCGAAGAACATGCCGCCGCGCAGAACCGTGTCCCACTTTGGTGTATTCTTGCGGGTAAGCAGATAATGCCTTCCGAACTGAATGGCCCAGATAAATATGAAGCCGATGGCCAGGGTCTCCAGATGATCCATAAGCCAGGGGTTAAGGGGCATGAAATATTCCTGGATGATGTTGGCCGAGAAGAGGTGATAGAACCCGATACTGAAGATATACAGTACATAATAGAGGTAGCTTATATCCTTTAAGGTCAAAAAAATAAAAAGGTTGTAGAGTATCATGGCGGCCATAATGCCCAGGTAGATGCCGTAAAAAATTTGTTTTACCTGGTTGGACATGAAATACCCTTCCGTACTCCAGAGGTTTGACTGCAAAATCATGGGGTCCTGGTTTTCAAAACGCATAAAACAGGTGCGGGTTGCGAGTGGGGGCAGGGTGATCTTCATGAGGATATTCCCGTATTTTAACAGCCCGTCCGGGTTCGGTACCTCCTGTCCGGCCCGCTTTTCATTGTACCCGCCCTGCGGCGAGGGAATGTAAAGCCGGACCTCGTCCATATCAAGGACCTCCAGCAGGCAGTCATACTCCACGGGAAGATTGTTTTTAACCGTGAAGTATACCCAATAGGCCGAGTCGGTGTATCCGAAACTGGGAACCGCGCCCGGGCTGGGCCGAAACCGGCCGTTATCCCTGGCCTCCAGGACCTGCACCAGGTTCAGGGTCTTGGTTTTATCCTCCAGTATCATCAGGCTTGTGCCGAGGCATGCGCTTTGCTGGATTTTGTCGATTTCAATGACCTGGCCCGGTTTATAGTCTTGGGCCCATACGGTATGCAGAGGAAGAAGAAAAATTAAAAGAATATAACCGTTTATGATACACGATCGCAAGAGGATACCCCTTTTTCTCTTATGGGTGTTTACCTATTAGATTATTATGCAAACAGGGATATTTTGCAAAACAATCTTCACGCAAACACACCATATGGATATAATGGATATGCTTGGAGACAGGTTTACGGTAAACCTTGGCCTGAAAAAAAGGGACGGTTGTGTTATATTTTTTCGCAGAATATCTATTCTCTGCCTGATCACCGGGCTATTCTGGATGCGGAAGTCACCTGTACATGCCTTTACAAGGGAAAACCGGTGGCATCTGAGGAGATTGACAGTGCGGCCGCTTGGTATCTGCAGGAATAAGAACGCCAAGGTATTTCCTGCCGTGTATGACTACTCCACGGGAATATATTGTTGCCGGGCCGGAGGATATGTCCGGCTCAGGGTGAGGATTGAATTTTGTCCAAAGCGTTTATGCGTTCCGCTAGTGTGGGATGGGAATAATAATAGAAACTGTAAAACGGATGGGGTGTAAGGTTGGAAAGGTTGTCCTTGGAGAGGCCGATCAACGCGTTTTTAAGATAAAAGGCGCCTTTTTTTACCTGTCCGGCTGCATAGCCGTCCGCTTGGTACTCATATCTGCGGGAGAGCATCGAAAACAACGGGGTAAACATAAAGGTAAACGCCCCTGAGCACAGGCCAAGCAGCACCAGAATAGCATGGAAACTGATGCGTGAAAATCCAAAGGCGGTGTACAACGGCTGGTAATACAATAGTAGGTTAATGATAAAAAACCCGGCGAGTGTACCCGCAAGCGAGATGATAAGCATTTTTACAACATGCTTCTTTTTTTGATGTCCAATTTCATGGGCCAGCACCGTTGTAATCTCGTCTTCTTCCAGCTTGTTTACCAGTGTATCAAAAAGCACAATGCGTTTGGTTTTGCCTATACCGGTAAAATACGCGTTGCTGTGCGCCGAGCGCCTGCTTCCGTCCATTATAAAAATCCCCTTTGAGGTGTAATTCACCTTTTGCAGCAGACTCTCAATCTTTTGCTTTAATGATCCTTGTTCCAGGGGACGAAATTTATTAAAAAGCGGAGCGATTACCGAGGGATAGATGATGGTAATGAATAACTGGAAGATCGTAAAAAACCCGAATGCCAGAAGCCACCACCAGCCGCCGCTGATACGCAGCAGCCAGAGGATTACGAAATAAAGTGGGGCCGTGATCACCGCCCCGAGTATCAGCGCCTTCAGCCTGTCTATGAAGAACAGGGACACGGTCATTTTATTGAAACCGAAGCGCTCCTCGATGACAAACTGTGAATAAAGGGAAAAGGGAAGGGAGAAAATCCCGAAAGCCAGGCCAATGCTGAAAAAGAAGAGCAAGCCCTGCAGGTATTCACCTAAATTGAAAGAATACAAAAAATTATCCACCAGACCAAAAAAGCCGCTTATAATTAATGATATTAAAAAAACCGCACCGATGGCATCGCTGACAAGCGCAAATTTATTCCTGATTACAGTGTATTCCACGGAACGGGCGTATTCTTCAGGGTTGATGTAATTTTTAGCAAACTCAGGCATGTGGGGCTGGTTTGACATTGTATAATTGATGTTCAGCACAAGCAAAATTGATTCCCAGATAAGCTTTGCGCCCAAAAAAGTAAAAAAAAGAATTAATATTGTCTGTGCGCCCATTTAGATACCCCCAAAACAACTACTTATCTCATAGGTAATATAATGAAACCCCGGTGTCAAGTAAAAGATTGGTTGTTGAAAAAGCCATTTAAAGCAATATCTTACGCCATTGGAAGAATAACCCGCGTATGGTATATGCCCGATACGTAATTTTTGTCTTGAAAACTCTAACCCACGCGTTATAATGGATAGTTGTGAGAATAATAATCGGGTCTTTTCTCCCTTAAAAGACCTTGGGAAAAGGAGGGGTGGAGAATGAAAAAATACGGAGTTCGGTCGTTACTCGCGTTTTTCTGCTTATTTCTTGTCGTATTTATTAATGCGGACGGCGGCCCGGTCAAGAAAATCGCACTGATCATCGGAAACGGGGCATATAAGGCAAACACCCTCAAGAATCCGCCCAATGACGCGGCCGATATCAGCAGCAGCCTGACAAGTCTGGGTTTCAGGGTCACCAAGCTGATAAACGCCGACAAACGGCGGATGCAGGAAGCCATCAGGGATTTCGGCAGGGAATTGATGAAGGATTGGAACACCATGGGCATTTTTTACTATGCCGGGCACGGGTGTAACGTAAAGGGGACAAATTACCTCATACCCGTGGGTGCTGAGATAAAGGCGGAGGACGAGGTAGAATACCAGGCGGTGGATGTGGGATTCGTGCTGTCCAAGATGGAGAGCGCGGGAAACAGGGTGAATATTCTTGTGCTTGACGCGTGCAGGGACAATCCCTTTTCCAGCTCCCGGTCGGCCAACCGGGGGTTGACGGTCGTGGAAGCGCCCAAAGGCTCGCTTGTGGTATACGCCACGGCGCCGGGTTCCGTTGCCGCTGACGGCAAGGGGAGAAACGGGGTGTTTACGAGCGCGTTTTTGAAGAATCTGGAAGAATCCCCCGACATGGACATTGAGTTGTTTATGCGAAACGTCAGAAAAGACGTGATGGCCCAAACCGGAAACGAACAGGTGCCGTGGACCTCCTCGTCGCTGACGGAAAGCGTGGCCTTCAAGGCCGGGTCGCTGACGGAAAAAAGCGTGACCAGGCCGCAAACGGACAATTCAATAACCGAAGCGCCGGAGAACAAAACGGAAACCACGCCTAAAAAAGAGGATACGACAGTAAGCACTACAAAAACCGAGGAAAACCCGCAGTTGAAAGCGTCATTCGACTTTATTTTAGAGTATAAGGGACATACGTACTATATGTCCAAACAGACTGCGACATGGAATGAAGCAAAGGAAATATGTGAGAAAAACGGCGGACACCTGGTTACCATTACTTCGACTGAGGAAAACGAAGCGATTATTACCTGCTTGAAAGCAAAAAAAATAAATAAAGACGTATGGATCGGTTATACCGACTCAAGAGAAGAACGTAATTGGGAGTGGATTACAGGAGAGGAATCCTCATTTACGTATTGGGCCAAGAATGAACCAAATAATTTTAATAATACGAATGAAGACTATGCGCAGATATGGATTAGTACTAATCCGCTGAGGATATGGCTTTATCATTGGAATGATGCTAGACAATCTAGCTGGAGTCTTTTCATTTTAGAAATAGAATAGCGAATAAAAAATATCAAATATAAACAAAACCCCGTCCTATTACCAATGATTGCGGTGATGGGGTCTTTTCCTTGACACCGGGATGTATTCGTGTTTAAGTGATTGAGAAATACTGTTTATGGAGAGAAGTATAAGACCGGTAAGAATCATTCCCTGCCTGGACATCAAGGAAGGCCGCGCCGTAAAGGGGGTGCAGTTCGTCAATATCATCGGTGAGACCCGCGATCCGGTGGAAGCGGCACGGACCTACTGCGCCCAGGGGGCGGATGAGTTGGTGTTCCGCGATATTACGGCCACGGCCGAGCGGCGCGCCACCCGCCTGGACTGGGTGAAAAAGGTAAAAGAAGCGGCAAGCGTTCCCTTGACAGTGGGCGGCGGCATAAAAAGCCTGGAGGACATGGAGTCACTGTTTACCCTGGATGTGGACAAGGTGTTTATAAGCACTATGGCCGTGGTACGGCCCGACCTGGTAAAGCAGGCCGTACAGCGATTCGGGAGTGAAAAAATTATCGCGGCGATCGACGCGATAATAAAACAGGAAACGGCGGACACACCCCAATATGAGGTTGTGATCAGGGATGGGAATGAGGAAACCGGGCTTGAACCGGTTGAGTGGGCACAGGTTGTGGCCGGTTTTGGGGTGGGTGAATTAATCCTTACCTGCAAAGACCGCGACGGCACCAGGCAGGGTTATGAGCTGCCCCTGATCAAATCCGTAACTGGGGCGGTCGATATTCCGGTAATCGCCGCGGGCGGCGCGGGCGGCCCGGAGGATTTTTACCTGGCCGTAGGCGAGGGCGGGGCAGACGCGGTTATGGCGGTAAGCGTATTTCATTTCAATATCTGCACGGCGGAGCAGATTAAAGCATACCTGAGGCAGAGAGGAGTCCCCGTACTCTGACAAACACATATGCAGGATAAAATCGAGCGGAAAAGACTGGCCATCCTCCGAATTCTCAAAGACGCCAATGAAACCTTGGGCAGCCAGAAGATCACCGAACTGCTTGAGGCCTCGCGCCACGATATCAGTGAACGGACCGTGCGCTTTCATCTGAACGCCATGGACAAGGACGGCCTTACCGAGTGTATCGGCAGGCAGGGCAGGAGGATCACGGCCAAGGGGTTGATGGAGCTTTCCAAGGCCCGCGTATACGAGAAGGTAGGGTTTCTGGCAGCAAAAATAGACGAGATGTCCTACAGTATGAACTTCGATCTTAAAAAGCATCAGGGAACGGTTGTGGTAAACATCAGCCTGGTGAAAAGAAGCGAGCTAAAGGGCGCGATTCTTTATATGACGCGCGTGTTTGAGGCGGGGTACAGCATGGGCCAGCTTATAACCCTGGTTGAGCCCGGGGTCCAGGTGGGCGAGATTGTGGTGCCCGAAGACATGGTGGGGGTGGGGACCGTGTGTTCCATCACCTTAAACGGCGTGTTGCTTAAATACGGTATCCCCGTGTATTCGCGTTTTGGGGGACTGCTGGAGATCCAGGACGGCCGGCCTCTCAGGTTCACCGCCCTGATTAATTACGACGGGACCACACTGGATCCGCTGGAGATATTCATTAAAAGCGGTATGACCGATTACAAGGGCGCCACCTATAACGGCAATGGCCTTATCGGGGCCAGCTTCAGGGAGATCCCCGCCTCCAGCAGGGAAAAGGTGGTGGAGTTGGCCGCGGAATTGGACCGGGTAGGATTGGGAGGTTTTATGAAGGTGGGCTGGCCCGCGGAATCGTTGCTTGAGATTCCCATTACCGAGGGCAGGGCGGGCGCCATTGTAATCGGCGGTCTGAATCCGGTGGCCATTCTGGAAGAATACGGCATAGAGGTGTATTCGCGTGCGCTTTCAGGTTTGATCGAATATGATAAATTATTTCATTATAAAGAATTACTGGAAAAAGCAAGTAATATAAGCTGATCGAGTATTTAAACGGCAAAATTGCCGATAAAATAAATAAGATTATATTTTAAAAGTCGCGAAAAACTATAAATTGCCCAGATTATATCTCTTTAAGCCAATATTTATCTAATAATCATTATTTTATTGACAAAAATACTGTAAAATGCTACTTTGGTTTAAAATTAAATGGCAAGTAATTGCCGATAAGAATTGAGGAGGAAAATTTATGGCAATTAAATGTACGTATGTGCAAAGCGTGTATGACACGGCAAAAAAGAGAAATCCGGGGCAGCTTGAGTTCCTGCAGGCGGTTCAGGAGGTGTTGGAATCTTTGGAGCCTGTAATTGAGAAGAATCCCGAATTACAGGAAAATTGTATTCTGGATAGAATCATCGAGCCCGAGCGGCAGATCATCTTCAGGGTACCCTGGACGGACGACCGCGGAAAAATACATGTGAACCGCGGGTTTCGAATTCAGTTTAATTCGGCGCTCGGACCTTACAAGGGAGGCCTGCGTTTTCACCCCTCGGTCAATATTTCCATAATCAAATTCCTGGGGTTCGAGCAGATCTTTAAAAACTCCCTGACCGGCCTGATGATGGGCGGAGGTAAGGGAGGTTCCGATTTTGATCCTAAGGGAAAATCCGATGCCGAGATCATGAGATTTTGCCAGAGCTTTATGAGTGAGCTTTTCCGCCATATCGGTCAGGATGCCGATGTACCGGCCGGCGACATCGGGGTCGGCGGGCGTGAAGTAGGGTTTATGTTCGGCCAGTGGAAGAAGCTTACCAAGCAGTTTACCGGTGTGTTGACGGGAAAAGGACTCGATTTCGGCGGTTCGCTTGTCCGCACCGAAGCCACCGGATATGGCTGCGTGTATTTCTGCAAGGAAATGCTGAATGCCAGAAAGGAATCGTTCGAAGGGAAGACCGTGGTGGTATCCGGTTCGGGCAATGTAGCCATTTACGCGCATGAAAAAGCCACGCAGCTGGGCGCCAGGGTGGTAGCCATGTCCGATTCCAATGGGTATGTGTATGATAAAAACGGAATCAACCTGCAGACGGTAAAGCGTTTAAAAGAAGTCGAAAGAAAGCGCATAAAGGACTATGTAAACGAACACAAGAACGCCGAGTATCACGAGGGGTGTTTTGATATATGGAACATCAAATGCGATATCGCGCTGCCCTGCGCCACTCAGAACGAGCTGGATAAAAAAGCCGCGGAGGAGTTGGTGAAAAACGGCTGTATCGCGGTCGCCGAAGGCGCGAACATGCCCTGTACCCCCGAGGCCGCTGAAATATTTATCAAGAACAAGGTGAGTTTCGGTCCGGGCAAGGCCGCGAACGCGGGCGGTGTGGCCACCTCCGGCCTGGAGATGTCCCAGAACTCCCAACGCCTGGCCTGGAGCTTTGATGAGGTGGATAAGAAACTACATCAGATCATGGTAAATATTCATACTGAGGCCAGTCAGGCGGCCGAGGAGTACGGTACGCCGGGCAACCTGGTCAATGGCGCCAATATCGCGGGTTTCATGAAGGTTGCGCGGGCCATGCTGGCTCAAGGGTTGATTTAGTTTTTACCCGCGGCATATGACCGCGTAATTTGCCGCAAGTGACGATACATACGGAGAAAATCACGCATTCCGCGGGGTTTTCTCCTTTTTTTTGCCTGAAGAATGAAAAGAAATAGAAAAATTAAGTTTATTATTCATAAATTAAATAATATACTTAAAATAATTAATAATTCATAATATTTAATTAATTTATATTGATTTTAGATGTAAATGTATATATATTTGAATACAGTAAGCATGATAAGGAGTTTACCCTGCACGCGCCCCCGAGTTTTGATCGGTTTAAACACATGATCGCTGACCATTTCGGTTTTGAGACGGATCGTCTTGAGCATGCCACCTCTTTTCTGGATGACCTGGGGATTGATTCTCTGAGTCTTATCAATTTCGTGGTGAAGCTGGAGTTGAAATACGGCATCAAAATTGATATGGACAGTGTATGGGACCTCCGGAGTGTGGGCGAGGCGTATAAAATCTTCAGGAAAAAAATAGAAGTTGCGGGAGGGTAGTCCGGTTTTATGAATACAGCGTACATACGATCGATCGGGTATTATATCCCACAGGGCAGGTTGACCAACCGGGAGGTACTTGAACGGCTGAAAGAGGCAAACAAACATCACCTGGGCAAAGAGGACCTGGAGCTTTTAGTGTACGGCAGTGGCCGTAAGTTCGAGTTCCTGGGGATTGAGTCCCGGTCGGTGTGTGCGCAGGAGGACGGGGACAATACAGTGACCATGGCCGTAAAGGCCGCACGTAACGCGCTTGATGCGGCCCGCCTGGAGCCCGGAGAGCTTGACTGTGTTATTTTATGCGGGGTGTCAAACCCTTTTCGTGAACCCACGTTTGCCCTGGTTCTTGCCCGACAACTGGGAATGAAAACCGGGGATTTTTTCGATATTAATGATACCTGTAATGGTTTTCTGAAAAGCATGGACGTGGCCGCCCGCTATATGGCCACGGGTATGTATAAAAATGTGTTGATTGCGGCCGGCGAAAATCCATATGAACTGGCCCCCGGACTCGGCATTGATTATAAGGTGCCCGACCTGGCCGGAGCGGACACAAGGTTCGGTGCGCTGCTGGCCGGCTGCGGGGCGGCCGCCGTGGTGCTTTCCGCGGAAGGTGACGGCAGAAAAATCGTTCATTACAGGGAAAAACGGGAAACCCTGAACTGGGACGCGTCTGTGTTGACCGTTCCCGGCATCGCGCTTCCCGGCGATACGCCCCTGCCCCTTGACTGTGGCTTCCGCACCGATGCGCGCCTTATCTCGTCACAGGTCATCAAGGATATCCCGGCGTTCGCGGCGGATACGGTGGCGGCATGGAATATGTCGCTGGATGATTTTAACCTGTTTATCATGCACCAACTCGGAAACAACGTGACCTTTGCCACACTGGACCGGCTGAAGCTTGATCACGCCAAGGCCCCGGTGAATACCTTCAGGGAATATGGGAACATGGCCAGCGCCAATATTCCCGTCAACCTTGCCCTGGCCGAAAAGCGGGGTAAGGTAAGCAGGGGAGATTCCGTGCTGCTGTTAAGCAGCGCCTGCGGCCTCTCCTACGCGCTGATGCATATTGAATGGTGAGGCAGGACGTAACGCGGATGGTTGAGGACAAACAGGCACAGCTTCTGATTAATTCCTATGACAATATCGAACAGCTTACATCCAGGATTTTGGAGTCGAACTATACGGCCGCCGATCCGCTGGTGCCCGCGTTGCGGTTCCGGGGAACGGTGGTGCAGGCCGGAGAAAGGGGAACAGGGTGTAAGATCACGGGCTGGCAGAGGAACGTTTCCCGGCTGCGGAAGATGGATGTTTCGCTTCCCACCATCATCACCATGGATGTCGACTCAGATCAGCGGATTGAGAATATAGAACTGGACCCCGGTTTCGCGGGCAGCAAGGGGCTGATCTGCTCCCATACCTATTTAAACCGGCGGTTGAAGACACTGCTTCAGGGCCGGGTGTTGGACAATTCATTTATCCACAGGGTAAAACAGGAGAATACCCACTGCGCCCACCTTTTTGAGGTGTTAAGCGGCCTCTATTCATATTACACTATGCTTAAAGCGAACGGGTTTATGGACCTCCACGCCCGCGGGTATGCCTATGAAGAGGAGGTCATCGACAGCTACGCGGATGACGGGAGCCTTAACTCACTGGGAACGCACGTGTGTATGGGCAGGGAACCACTGAGGTATAAGACCTCGTTACAGAATATTTTAAAGAAGGTCGGTTTTACTAAAAACGGGGCACTTACCATCACAAAGGGGATAGAAACGGATTTCAGTCTGAACGGGATTTCCAGTGTACATGGTGTGGTCAATGATTTTACCGGCCTCTCAGGGTTCTTGTTACGGTGCCTGGGCAAGGTGCGGCGGCAGATCCTGCCCGGAACGTATGTGCGGATGTTTAATAGCAATCTTTATCCGGGGGCGTACCTCGGTATGCTGGTCCAGGCCGTTGCCATTCGCCTTTTTAACGATAATTACAATTATATTATGCATGCCGTCACCGCCCTGCAGAGAGCGGAGGGCAGGCCTTTATGTGTGGGCGCGTTGGGCGACCAGGAGGAGGCGGACCGCTGGTTCCCTGGATTCAGTTTTTCCGAACTGGTATAAAAGGAAGGTCAGGATGAAGTTCGGCAAACCCACCCTTGACCGGGTGTTACATCATGTCGCCTCAATTTATGCCTCAAAACCGGCAATTATTTTCGAGGATGAAAAGATCAGCTACAACGAGCTTTATGCCCGTTCCCGCCGCCTCGCCCACAAGCTGCGGGAGATGGGTATCGAAAGGCGAACCAAGGTGGCGATCCTGCTCCCCAACTGCCTTGAATACATGTATGTCTACTTTGCCCTGTTCATGCTCGGGGCCTGGGCCGTGCCCTTAAGCACGCGCTATGAAGCGGACGAGCTGCGGAATATCCTGGGTGACGCGGACGCCGCCGCGGTGGTGTACAGGGACAAGGTGGGAACCTTTGATTATAACCTGATCCTGGGGGAGCTTGAAACCGGACTGCCCCTACTTAAAATCTTCATCTGTTTGGGCCGAAGCAGTAGAAGCGATGTGCATATGCTTACGGACCTGCTTGAGGATGGGAAGGCAGGGGGTGGCCCGGACGTTTCAGATGATGCCCCGGACGCCGAGGTTGCGGATGATGCCTGGGAAACGGATGTTGATCCGGACGACGTGGCCCTGTTGGCCTATACCTCCGGCACCACCGGCTCTCCCAAAGGCGTGATGATCCCGCATAAAAACCTTGTGCTCACCTCATACCACACGGCCCTGCTCTGGGAGGTGGGGGATGAGGTGGCCTTTTCCGTGGCTCCCCTTTACGCGGCCCAGGGATTCCTCGCCGTACTCATAGACCTGGTGGCGGGAGTCACCATGAAATGGATATCCAATTTCAATCCCAACAACATCCTGGCCCACCTGGCCCGGCAGGGGGTAACCGCCTTTCATACCCAGCCCACTATGTGGACCCTGCTGCTGGGGCTGTCGGCCTTTCGCCATGTCAACCTGGACCGGTTAAAAAAGGTGGTGGTTTCAGGCTCCCTTTGCTCTTCCGCCCTGGCCGAACGTATCAGCAAAGGCACGGGGGCCCAGCTGCTCAATGCCTATGGGCTGATCGAGGCCACGGGAGTGGTCACCATCACGCGACCGGGCGATCCGGAGGATGTCCGGTTGAACACCGTGGGCAGCCCCATTCCGGGCGTGGAGCTCAAGATCGTCGATCAAAACAGGCGGGAGGTCGCAGTAGGAGAAACCGGAGAACTTGCGGTACGGGGGTACCTGATGCAGGGGTATTATAAACAACCGGAACAGACCGCGGCCGTAATCGACGATCAGGGCTGGCTTTATACCGGCGATATGGCGTGTTACTATGAGGACGGGAAGAACATCAGGATTGTCGGGCGCTGTAAGGATATGGTGATCAGGGGCGGGTTTAACGTATACCCCATTGATATCGAAGAGTGCCTGCTTACCTTTGATAAAATAGAGGACGTGTCCGTGGTGGGCAGGGAGGATGAAGTTCTGGGGGAAAGCCTGGTGGCCTTCGTTATCCCCAGGGCCGATGCCGAGCTGACCGCCGGCCAGGTAAAGGCATACTGCCGTGGCAGGATCGCCAATTATAAAATTCCGGATGAGGTGTATTTCGTTTCCCAGTTTCCCATCCTGCTTTCGGGCAAGGTACGGAAAAACGTGCTGGCGCAATGGGCGCGTGATGGGGTCCCGGAGGAAAACAGGCTGCTGTTCAGCGGCATGGCCATGGATACCCCGGGCTAAACGGGGTTGATACAGGGCCTCAAGCGGCGCCGAATGTAGATACGGCCGGAGAGAGGAGAGAGTGTGGACTTTACATTTACCGCCGAACAAGAGGAGATCCGTGAGTCGGTGCTTGCCCTGTGCAGAAGTAAGCTGAGTCAAAACGCGGACAAAGCGGACGAGCGGGGTGAGTTTCCGCGGGAAAAATGGAAGCTGTGCTGCGAGTTCGGCATCCCCGGACTGCCCATACCGGAAGAGTACGGGGGCCTGGGC
Source organism: uncultured Spirochaetaceae bacterium (assembly GCA_964638895.1). Classification (GTDB taxonomy): domain Bacteria; phylum Spirochaetota; class Spirochaetia; order SZUA-6; family RPPD01; genus JAFGGG01. The sequence goes on from CAZWYY010000022.1 coordinate 23,429, forward strand.
AGGGACATGCTGACCACGGCCCTGGCGATCAGAATGCTGGGGTACGGCTGCACGGATGAGGGGCTGATCTTCTCCCTTTGCGCTCATATGCTTACCTGCGCTGTGCCGGTCTGGCGGTTCGGCAGTGCTGAACAAAAAAGGGACTTTCTGCCCAAACTGTGCGCCGGGGAGTATATCGGGGGCAATGGGATCAGTGAGGCGGATGCGGGTTCGGATGTATCCTCCATTATAACAAGGGTGGAAAAAGAACAAGACACTTATCTCATCAATGGAACAAAAATCTTTGTGACTAATGCACCGGTGGCCCGGGTGCTGGTTATTTACGCCAGACATACCGGGGGTATAAACATGCTTGACATCTCGGCCTTTCTGGTTGACACCCATACACCGGGCTTCAGGATCGGGCAGGTGTTCAAAAAGATGGGGCTGCGTACCAGCCCCATGAGCGAGGTGATCCTGGAAAAATGCCGCGTTCCCAAAGCTCACATGTTGGGACGGGAGCGCAGGGGAATGGAGGTATTCAATCATTCCATGCTGTGGGAGCGGATTATCATGGCGGCCTACCACGTGGGTGCCATGGAGCAGCAGTACGAGCTTACGGCAAAATACGCCTCCCTGCGCAAACAGTTCGGCCAAAAAATCATCGAATTCGACCGCGTAAGCGACAGGCTGGTGCATATGAAAACCCGGATCGAAACGGCCGGCCTGCTACTTTATAAGGTGTGCTGGAATTATGATACGGGGAAAATAGATATGGCCCAGGCCGCCATGCTGAAATTGCTTGCCTCGGAAGCGAAGGTAAAGAACAGCCTTGATGCCGTACAGATTTTCGGTGCCTACGGGTATATAAAGGAAAGCGGGGTGGAAAAACAACTCCGTGACTCCATCGCAGCGACCATTTATTCCGGTACAAGCGAAATTCAGCGCAAGATCATCGCGGAAAGCCTAGGGGGCGGGTTGTGAAGCCGTATCTTTTACCGTATTACCTCGAGAGGTCCGTCTCCCGTTTTCCTGAAAAGACCGCGCTGGCCATGGGAGCACAAAGCGTCACCTATCGGGAAATCTGGGAAAAAAGCGGCCGCCTGGCCAACCAGCTTAAGGCTATGGGGTTAGATCCCGGCGCCATTGTGGGGATTTATATGCCCAAATGTATGGAGGCCGTTATCGCCCAGTTCGCGGTTTTACGGGCCGGGGGTGTGTATATCCCCCTGGATAAGGTCCATACCCCACCCGCGCGCATCAGGTTCATTCTTAATGAAAGCGGCGCCGGTTTTCTTATCAGTACGTACACTCAATGGGCCGCACTTGATTCCATACAGAATACCGGAGGGCTCGTTCCGGCCATGAATTTAAGGGTTATTCTGGCGGACAATCTGCTTACCGACGGCGCGGTGCGGGAGAAACATCGGCCACAGACACCGGCACAGCAGCAGGCGGGGCCGGCGGAGTCTTCACCACAGGCTACTGAGGCAGACCGAATCGTGGCCTATGATCATACCCTGCCGGCGGAGGTTGCCCCCTTACACCGCGCCGCGGCGGATGACCCGGCCTATATCCTTTATACCTCGGGTTCAAGCGGATCGCCCAAGGGGGTTATGATTACCCATCGCAACGCCCGTACATTTGTGGACTGGGCCCTGGAATGCTTTAGGCCGCGGCCTGATGATGTTTTTGCCAACATGGCGCCCCTGCACTTTGATCTTTCGGTTTTTGATGTCTATGTTTCGCTGGCCTGCGGCGCTAGCCTGGGGCTTGTGCCCAGGGAGGTTTCGCTGCATCCCCGCGCCCTGCTTACCTGGATAAAGGAAAACCGGATCAGTTATTTTTATTCGGTTCCCTCGGTCTGGCTTTCCATCCTGAATCACGCGGCGCCGGGCAGGGATGACCTGCCGGACCTCACCCATATCTTGTTTGCGGGTGAGATCTTCCCGCCCCGTGAGCTTAAAACCCTGATGGGCCTTGTTCCGGGAGCGGCCTTCTATAATCTCTACGGTCCTACGGAAACCAATGTCTGTACCTGGCACAGGATAAAGAACAGGGATGAGATCGGGGCCGAACCGGTTCCCATCGGTAGGGCGTGTAAAGGAAGTGAGATTCTGGTGTTAAGGGACGATGGCACAGAGGCTGCCATTGGCCAGGAGGGGGAGCTGTTGGTGCGGGGTCCGGGTGTGAGCCCTGGATACCATAAAAATCCGGAGGCAACCCGTGCGGCCAGGAAAAGAAGTTCCCTTACCCGCCATCACGGCGCGCTGTATTATAAAACCGGTGATCTGGTTCGCGTAACGGCGCCGGGCACTTACAGCTTTGTGGGCCGCAGGGATCTGATGGTAAAATGCGCCGGCTTCCGCGTGGAGCTGGAGGAGGTGGAGCAGGCGCTGTTGAAATACCGCGGCATCGGGGAGGCGGTGGCGGTTCCCGTGTATATGGCTGATAATGCGCCAGCCTCGGCGATCGCGGCCTTTGTTACCATCAGGCCCGGGATCCGGTTTAAGGTGATAGAACTGAAGGAGTTTCTGGCCGGAATTCTGCCCAGGTATATGATTCCGGAGCGTATTGAGATTATCGCGGACATACCCAGAAACGCAAACGGGAAGGCGGACCGGAGGTCGTTGACCGCCCGGATAAACGGTCAGGTGCGTAAAATGGCGGCAGGCTGATAATGACGAACCGGGAGCTTCTTGCCCTTGAATATCTGGCAAAAAAATATAACGAGACCAATATCCCCCTGTACTTGAGTTACCCCACAACAGCCTGGTGGAAACAGCAAGCCCGTGATGATGTTTTTGCCGCATCGTCTGAGAAACAGGGAAGTCCTTTTCTCTATTTTCATTTTCCTTATTGCAAAAGGGCCTGTTACTACTGCTGTTGTTACAAAGAGGTAACATCCAGTGATGCCAAAAAACAGCTCTATCTTGATTACTTAAAGAAGGAATTTCTGCGCAAGCTTGACATCCTGGGCCTTGAGCGTTTCAGGGATGTACGGCACCTGCATTGGGGGGGTGGTACCCCCACGTATATGAGTTCGGAACAGATCGCGCATATTTTCAATGCACTGGCCGAGCGGCTTGAGCTGGCAAGCGGCGGGGAGTCAAGTATTTCCGTGGAGGCCTATCCCGACGAGGAGATGCTGCCCCTTGAAAAGCTACGTCTTCTGCGGAACCTGGGTTTTAATGAAATCAGCCTTGGCGTTCAGGATTTCGACGGGCGTATCCAGAGGTGTATCAACCGCGACTGTAAGGCGGAAAGCGTTAAACGGATCGCAAAACGGGCGCGGGCCCTGGGTTTCAGGGTGCATATCGATCTTTGTTACGGGCTTCCCTTCCAGGGCATAAACGAGCTGGAACGCACCGTCCGGCTGGTGGCGGAAATGAGCCCGGAGCGGATCGCGGTCTTTCCCTACGCGCACAATCCTTTCCTGTTTCCCCTGCAAAGACGTATTCCGACTTCAGCCCTGCCCAACTCCTTTATGAAGGTGCTGCTTATCCGGCGGACCGGTGAACTGTTTACCGGATACGGGTATAAACAGGTCGGTATCGATCATTTTATAAAACCGGAAAATCCATTGTACCGGGCCTCGCGGAGTAAAAAAATCATTAAGGATTTCATGGGGTATTCGGTGCTGCAGAGAGGATACCTTATGGGCTTCGGATGTTCGGCCGTCAGTTTTATGGGGGGCGGCTACTTTCATAACGCGACCTCCCTGAAGGAGTATTATCACTTGCTTGACGCCGGCAAGCTACCGTTTCAACCGGACATGTCCCACCTGCTTTCCCGGGATGATGCGATCAGGCGGTATATTATCTGTAAAAGCATTCTTTGTGATTTTTCTATAGATAAAAAAGAATCGGGCGGGAAGTTCGGGCTTGATTTCGACAACTATTTTAAACAGGAGCTTTTACTGCTTAAGGAATATGAAAAGGACGGGCTGGTCGAGTCCGTGGGTGGAGAAAAAATTATAATAACCGGTTTAGGGAAATATCTGGCCCGGCATATTGCCTTCGTGTTCGACCGGTATTACCGTGGTCCTGCGTGAAAGAAAGGAATGTTATATGGATGTAAAGGAAGATCTCATCACCTACATTGCCGGCATAGCGAATGTTCCCCGTCAGGAGATCGGCCCGGAGGTAAGGATATACAATTCCGGTATCATCTCCTCGCTTAAATTGATAGAGCTTATGAGTTTCATCGAACAGCATTTTAATATTGTCATCAAACCGGAGGAATTAATAGAGGATAATTTCAAGGATGTGGGTACCATCATAAGTTTCATCCGCACCAAACTAAGGAAGGGCGGGGAATAGTTCGGATGAAAAGCGGTATAATGAAAAAATACAGAGGGTTCATGGAAGTGCTGCGGCATTGCGACCCTCCGCTGGCTGCATATTACAGCGATATAAAACCGGAGCAGTGCGTGGGGCCGCAGGGCGGATTTATGGTCGAATTGAAAAAGCCCGCGGATATCCTTACCATGGCCACGCAGGCCAAACGTCTTTTACAGGCAAAAAAAGAACGCTTCCGCTGTATGTTCTCTTTTTTGGCCCGGACCAGGAAGGAACAGCTTCCGGCGGTGTTCGACTATGAGAATTACGGCTGTCCGGGCTGTCGCTTTTACCTTGGTTTTGCGGATGAATTGCCGCTTTTCAACCATTATTTTATCGCGAACGGGTTTCCCGGACTGTACCGGGGTGAGCGGTTCGCACCTTCACCGCGTTCTTCCCAACGGCATGCCGGGATGTTAAGGGGAATAAAGGCAGGGGGAAGATACATGATTTTTGCACCGCTGGACAACCTGCCGTCCGCCGTAGACCCCGAGCTTGTGATCTTCATGGCCGATGCGGAGCTTATCTCCGCGCTTTCCGCCCTGGTCCGCTTTGTAACCGATGAGGCGGCCACGGTGGTCTCTCCCTTTGCCTCGGGCTGCGCTTCGATCGTGAGCTGGCCGCTTATGTACGCGCGGCGGGGAGTGGAAAAAGCGGTGCTGGGGGTGTTCGATCCTGCGGCGCGTCCGTACCTGCCCTTGGGGTATATGACCCTGAGTATGCCTTTCCCCCTGTTTGCAAAAATACTTGAGGGCTATAAAAAGAGCTTTATATACGCGGACAAACTCAGGGGCGGACTTATCAGGCGGGCGCTGCCGGGCTGGCCGGAGGTGCGAAAAAGGGCGGGCCGCATGCGGCGCTTGTTATCCGGCCGGGATCAGGCAGATGCAGAAGATTAAATTACCATGTGAAACATGGGTATGCAGCCTCGCGGTCTCATCCTTTAGGTTAATGCAATACCGGAATTTCAAGAAATCAAGATCAAAATCGGCAAAGCCGCGGCTGATTCCCCTTCCCAGCGCCTTAAGAACCGCCTCCTTTTGTACCCACCACCTGAAAAACGCCTCATGCCGCCGCTTCCGGGACTGTATGCTTTTAAAGATCTCCTTTTCTGGGGGAGTGAAAAACCTTTCCACAAGATGCGGTATGTTTACCATGGGCCTGATCAATTCAAGATCCGCCCCGATCTCAACCTTGCTGGCCAGGGCGATAAGTCCGTAATCGCCGGCGTGTGAAAGGTTGAAGTGGATATTATTTCTATTTTGTTCCGTAACAAGCCCGGGTTTACCGTAGGAGTTATACGTGAATGAAAGCCGGTCCGGGGGTATGTTCATGACCAGGCCCAGTGCCCACCGTAACATCCCTCTGCAGATTATATAACATGTTTTATGGTCGGTAAGGCCGAACCGATTGGCCCTGTGGATCTCATCCGGCGATAACATAGAATAGAATTCATCCATCCGGTTCCGGTACTCCCCCGTATTGAACAGGTATACGGAGACGCCAGGGATTTTTTTATACATTGATTTTTTAATCTCCGAATACTCGATAACGGGGACCCCTTTTGCCAAGTGTATCGCAGTCCGGGCTTCAAATCAACACACCTTTCATTGCGCCCGCATGCTTTCCCTGGTGACGCGGGCGGCCGGGCCGACGGGCCCATGGCACCGGGTTCGCTGCGTTGACAGATAGGGGTCCGGCGCATATGATGGTGAGGCAAGGAGTGTTGTCATGGGAATGAGCTGCGGAATCATCGGACTTCCCAATGCGGGGAAGTCCACCATTTTTAACGCCCTTACCGGCGGGCACGCGCCCATGGCCGAATACGCGTTCTGTACCATTAATCCCAATCACGGGGTGGTAAACGTACCGGATGAACGGCTTAAAAAACTCTCCGAAATTCTGGCCAAAAAAAATCCCATTCCCACCCGTATTGAATTTACCGACGTGGCCGGGTTGATAGAGGGGGCGAGCCGGGGAGAGGGGCTGGGCAACCAGTTCCTGGACCACATCCGCAATGTCGACGCGTGCATCCATGTTGTGCGCGGGTTTCACAACCCGGACGTTGTACATCCCTCGGGTGGAATAAACCCCGTGCGGGACTGCGGGATAATAAACACCGAGCTTATGTTGGCCGATCTTCAGGTGCTGGAACGCGCGCAGGAAAAAACCAGGAAAGCGGCCAAGTCGCATGACAAGGCCACGGAAAAGCGTCTTGAGCAGATCGAGCTGCTTCTCGTCCGGCTGAACAGGGGCAATCTGCTTTCGGGCATGGAAAAGAATGACGATCTTGCGGTGTTAATGGGTGAGCTGGGCCTGATTACCCCGAAGCCCATGTTTTATATTCTCAATACCGATGAGAACGACGCGGACGGCGCGGACGGTACGGAACTGAGAGAGTTCGCAGAGCAAAGCGGCGGCCGGTACATGGAGCTGGCCGGAAAAATCGAGGAGGAGATCTCCGAGCTTTCCGCGGATGAACGCGCCGAATACCTGAAGGCCATGGGTATGGAGTACTCGGGCCTGGAAAGGCTGATCCTCGAAGCCTATGGGCTTTTAGGTCTGATTACCTTCTACACCCTGACCACGGATTTACAGGCCTGGACGGTTCAGGACGGCACCAAAGCGCCGCAGGCTGCGGGCAGGATTCATACGGATTTTGAAAAGGGTTTTATCAGGGCCGAAGTATTTCATTTCAATGATCTGCTGAAAGCGGGTTTGGAGCAGAAGGTGCGCGAGTTGGGGCTGATACGTTCCGAAGGCAAGGAGTATGTTATCAAGGACGGGGACGTTATCCACTTTCTATTTAACGTGTAACGCCGCAGTAATTATGGGCGGTAACTATTTTATTTCATAGGCCATAACCCGGTTGTCGTTAAATGTCGGGATTATAAGCAGTTTTTTTTGCGGAATCACACAGAGATCAGCGGCGTTTATTTTTTTTGCCGTTGTATCGGATAATACAGTTCTTTGGGTTTTGCTTACAAGCTGCACCTTCCCGGCCCAGTCGCTGATAATGTACGAGTCGTTTTCATAGGCCGCAAGGCCGTCGATACTGCCGGTATTATCCAGGAACACGGCGGCGCTTCGCGCGGCAAGATCAATGCCGATGATCTTGCCGTTTGTGCCGACCAGAAGCCGGTTATCGCTGCAAAAGAGTCCGTTGGGCTGGTCCAGGATGTCGGATTTAAAAAAAACAGACACCGTATCGCCGCGCAGAACATATATGGCGTGTCCCATGGTGTCCGACACGAAAACGCTTCCATCCTCCTTATCGACCGCCAGATCGTTCAAGAATCGGGCGCCGGAAATGTCATAGAATCGGGCGATCACGGCGCGCTTGATATCTATTTTGGCAATCCTGTCTATGTCGGCCACGTACAGAAAACCGTTCAGTATGCCCATGCCCTTAGGGCCATTCAAACCCGCAACCCACTCTATGGTAATAATCTTTCCTGTGGGTGAGAGTCTGCTGATAAACCCATTGCCGTCTTTGGCGGAGGGGTCTCCATTGACATTGGATACGTATAGTACCGAGTTCGATTCATCGTAGAGCACCGATTCAGGGGTTTTAAAATCAGAAGGGGTGGCCCAGACCCGCTTAAGGTTTATGGCTTCGCTTTTTTGGCAGGATAAAAAAAAGACAAGGCAGACTATACATGATACCGTTACTCTTTTCATCTTTTTCCCCCATGTTGTTTTTTAGCCTTTATTATTTTATATTTAATACCAAAGAGGAGCAAGATGCCGGGTACGGAAACACTAAAGATATTGTTAAGCGGCGCCAACAGGGGACTGGGACTGGCCTTGAGCGAATACTTCATACAAAACGGTCATAAAGTGTACGCATTACTCAGAAAACGGAGTCCGGAAATTTCCACGCTCCAGCAGAACTACGAAAAAAGCCTTTTTATTTTTAAGGTCGATGTTACAAACCGGCAACTGCTTTTGGACGCATACCGGCGTATAAAGGAGCGGACCGCCGAGATTGATATCCTGATAAACAATGCGGCCGTTCATCATGAACAGGAGCCGTCGGATCTGGGAGAGATTGATTTCTCCGTATATGCCCCGACCCTTGAGGTGAATGCGATTGCGCCCCTAAAGGTAGTAGAGGTTTTCCTGCCCCTGATTCTGGCCGGTCATAAAAGACTCATAGTAAATATAACCTCGGAGGCCGGTTCAATCGGTAATATGCGGCGGGAACGTGAGTATGCCTACTGCATGTCCAAAGCCGCCCTTAACATGGCCTCAAAGATATTGGACAACCGGCTGCGCAGAGAGGGGATTAAGGTGCTTGCCCTGCATCCCGGCTGGTTCAGCTCGGATATGGGGGGTGGGGATGCGCCTATCACACCGAGACAGGCGGCCTTTAATGTGGGCCGGACCATACTAAAGGACCGTCATTCCCGAAAGGCGGTGTATGTTGATGCGCGTGGCAGGAAACTGCCATGGTAGGCGTGGATTCGCCGGTTTTTGCCGGAGATGAAGCCGGGTATTATGGTTTTTACCGCTCAAAAATACAGATTGGTTAGGCTGTACTCGTTTATTTTTTCCGTAGTCATTGCGTTGAGCATACTGGGTACGTCTCTTATACCCATCATTATACTCTACCGGAACAAGGCCTGGGATATCCTGTGGGCCAGTTTATGTTGTTTTCTGCTTGGAGTTTGCCTCTACTTTTTTTTTACCAGAAAATACCGAAGACGCAGGAGAATTGTCCAAAATGCATTTCCCCGGGAGTGGGAACAAGTCTTGGATGCCGAGGTACCCTTTTATTCTGGATTAAGCGTTGCGCAGAAAGCCATGTTCAGGCAGGAGATTCAAATTTTCCTTGGTGAAAAAAGAATTACCGGAATCGAGACCCCGGTTGACGCCAAATGCAGGATCCTTGTGGCGGCCAGCGCCGTTATTCCCGTATTTGGTATGCCGGACTGGGAGTATACCGCTTTAGGGGAAATTCTGATCTATCCGTATGATTTCGATGAAAATTATGATTTCGGCGCGGTGTTCCCCAATATCCTGGGGTTGGTCACCAGGGGCGGTTCCACGGTTGTGCTTTCCAAGCCGTCATTGTATCGTGATTTTTCGGTATCCCTGGGATACAGTAATGTGGGAATTCATGAATTTGCGCACAAGATCGACGGTGAAGACGGATTTATCGACGGAGTACCGCCCATGATTACGGACAGAAAACTCCTTACGCAATGGCTTGAGACGATACAGAAGGAATCGGCAAGGATCAAGAACGGAAACTCGGATATAGATCCGTACGCCCTTACCAGCAGGGCCGAGTTTTTTGCCGTGGTAAGTGAGTATTTTTTTGAGAATCCCCGTGCCATGCAGAAGAAACATCCAAAGCTTTATGCAATGCTGGAAAAACTCTATAAACGTGATACCATGCGTCGGTTTGAAACCACCGTAAAGTTTATGTTAAAGCCGTACGGGAAAAAATTACGCGGTAAAGATCCCTGTCCCTGCGGCAGCGGCAGGAAATATAAGCACTGCTGCCGGGATAAGAATTACTGATAGATTGCGGTTCTCGCCCCTTGATCCTTGAGGAAGACCGCTGTATCGTCATGCTCAAAAAAGATGGCCATATCGAGCACGGAATATCCAACCCGTCTGCCCTTCTTGATCTTGGCGTTCACATCCGCATTGTACATAACAAGTATCTTTATCACAGCCAGATCGCCCTCCTGCGCCGCCCAGTGCAGGGACGTCCAGCCGTCTTCATCTTCGTGATTGACCATGGCGCCGTGTTCAGCCAGATAATTGACAATTTCAGGATACCCATAGGTGGCCGCCAGCATTAATGGGGTACGCCCTATATCATCGGGAATATCCACATCGGCGCCGTGAGAAACCAGTACCTTTATAGTATTCAAACGCCGTCCCTCAATACAATAATATAACGGCGTGCAGTTACTGGCCGCGGTGGCATTAATATCGGCCCCTGCCTGAAGCAATAAAAGGACGTTCTCTTCCGCGCCGAAAGAAGCGGCATTGTGCAGAGGCGTCATATTCCATTTATTATGGGCCATTACATCCGCGCCACGCTGAAGCAGCAGTTTGACAATTCCTGAGTCTGACTGTCCCGCGGCACAATGGAGAGGGGTTTCGTTTATTTCATTTGTTTTATTTACAGAAGCGCCATTTTCAAGTAAAAAGGCCACAATATCCTGTTTGTTGTAGGCACAGGCCACATGAAGCGGCGTGGCGCCCTTTCTATAAAAAAAGGTGCCTTGCGCGTTTACGTCAATGCCCTCGGCAACCAACCTTTTCACACCATTAAGATCACCCTGTTCAATCATTTTAAACAAGATTTCAATATTCGTATCCGCGAACCCTAAACTGAGTACGCAAAAACAAAAAAACAGAAGCGTAAAAACACGGTATTTATGCATATATAAAGCATACCCTTTAAAAAAGATATGTCAACTAGCTCGTCCGTCTTTTCCGGTCCGGGGCAAAAGGCTATTCGGATCCGGCGTAAAACTCCTGTCTGGTCAGGGAATACTGGAGCATATCGATATACTCGTTCTTATACAGCACCGCTCCCCTGGCCCGGCCCTCCTCAATAAAACCGTTTTTCAGGGCTACCTTTTGCGAGCTCTTATTATTCGGATGGGTTCTTATTTCCAAACGGTTGATGTCATAGGCCCGGAACAGGTAGGCCACGAAAAGACCAACCGCCTCGGTCATAATTCCTTTTCCGTGCGCGCCTACATCAAACAGGCGGTACCCGATTTCGTATGAACTGAAATAGGATACGCTTTTAAAATAGTTTATATAACCAAGCATTTGATCATTTTTATCGACAATCAACATTCTCCCAAAGCCGCGATCCCAATAACCCGTTTCATGATAATTCCTTGTTATAACGGACTCCGGCTCCAGCCCCATGTAGTAATAGTCACCCCGGTTTTGGATATCATTATAGAGTTTATGATACTGGGCCAGGTCCCTTTCCTCGACAAGACGCAAATTAATTTTTTCTCCTTTGATCATAAAGCTTCCCCTTTTTTCATTTTCTTTATTTTATACATCTCGGCGTCAGCCCTGCCCAACAGTTCATCCGTAGAGCAGGGATGCGCGGGATCATAAAAAGCGGTACCCATACTGGCCGCCAGCCGGTAGGGGCCTTCATGTTTGTTGTTGGATGCCTCAATAGCCCGGTCGATCCGTTTTAACAGGATGGCACACATCTTATGATCCGCATCTATGGGAAAGACCGAAAACTCATCACCGCCGATTCGGGCGATGATATCGCTTTCGCGAAAACAGTTGCGCAGGATTGCGGCAAACTCCTGCAGGGCCTTGTCTCCGGTGACGTGTCCCCAGGTATCGTTGATAGCCTTCAGGCCGTCAAAATCGGCAAATAATAAAAAGAATTTTATACCTTTTCGATTGGAAAGTTTAATCTGACGTTCGAGCATATCAAAAAATCCACGCCGGTTATACAGATCCGTAAGTTCGTCGTAAAAAGAGTAGTGCTTAAGCTTTTCCCTCAATACCACGGTGTGTGTGGCGTCACGCAGTGAAATAAAAAACAATGTTTTATTTTTCCAATGCCTGGCGATGGATCGGGTTTCAATGATAATCTTTTCTCCCCCGGGGCGGGTGATCTCGATTTCAGCCTTTTTATCTTTCAGCCTTAAGAGATCATTTTGGATTTGTCCGGTGAGAGAGTCTGCCTTATACTTAAACAAGTGTTCGGCGGTGGGATTCATATATTGCACACTTCCTTTTTCGTCTAGAATAATGATTCCGTCCGCCAGGTTTTCTATTAAGTCTCTGTATGGTATTTCCTCGTTTAAAAGCGACAACCTTTCAACCCCTGTACCGTTAATATTCAATGAGAACATCTTAAGAAAAATCCTTGGTTATATGTATTCGGATTATCCCAATATTAGCATATTTAAAAAATATGTGCAAATATCTTTGTTTCCCTTGTCTGTGAGACATGTACGGAAGCCGGTGGGGAGGGCGATGAGGCCGTGGCCGGTAAAGCTGTAGAGGGCGGCGGGACGGAAGGGGCCTGCAAAGGGAGAAAATGCCGGCCCCCGCCAGCTCCACCCGTCCCAATTAAGTCAGGAGGCGTTGTTCCTGGTAAGAACCTTAATGCCGTCCGCGAAATCGTAGATCGTCAGGGTCTTGGTATCCTTGGACAGGTACAGTGTGCTGTTTTCATAGACCGCTGTCGGTATCTCAGAGCTCTGCCAGGTTTTTCCCCCGTCGCTTGTGTTTAATTCTATGAGACGCGTATCCTCTCCCGATGTTGCCATGGTGATGATTATTCCACGGTTTTTATCCGTAAACCGCATCGCGTCCGACGGGGCCCGTGCCACTTTTTTATTCAGATTGACCCCTTCAACCAGGATTTTTTCATTGTGCCAGGTTTTTCCACCATCATTTGTGAAATACAAAATGTAGTTATTGTCCAGAATACAGCCGTCCTTGGCCGACCGGAGATCGATCGCCTTGATGCCGCCGATACCCCGGGGCAGGGTGATTTCATTCCATGTGCCGCCCAGGTCATTGGTGGACGCGAGTTTTCCGGCGGACGCAATCCAACCGTTTTTCGAATCCGCAAAGCTTAAATAGCGGCATTGATAGGGTTCCATCCCACCGAATTTTGCCGCTGCCTGCCAGGTTTTCCCGCCGTCGGTGGTTACCCCCACGTCCCCTCCGTTTCCGCAATGAATGGCGGTGTCGGCGTCGATTATTTCCAGACCAAAACGGCACATCGAGCGGTTAACGGCTTGATTCCAATCTTTCCCCCCGTCTTCACTGTAATACACCTGTCCGGCATAACCCACGGTAATACCGTGCAAGGGGTCCTGGAATCCGGCCAGGGTTACCTTTTGCTCAACCGCGGCCTGGGCTGAAACACTCCACTTCGAACAGGCTGAAAGAAAAATACATAAAAAAATACCGATAATTAATATCTGGGTAGACTGCATGAGTTTCATGCTTACCTCCTTACTATATGATTACTAATTATATCGGCCTGGGCGGCGAATGAGAATGGATTTTATGCAAATAAATTAGCACAATGCGCAGGGCCTTGTATCAGTGAGAAACGCTGTACGGTTCCGGAACGGCCTTGCGGAATGCCGAGGGAGAACGCCCTGTTTTCTTTTTTACGGCCCGCGCGAAATACGAGATATCCTCCATGCCGATACGATCGGCGATCTCCTGTACCGGCAGCAGGGTGTTGACGAGCAGGCTTAAGGCGATTTCCAGGCGTACGTGATTAAGATAATTGATGGCGCTCATTCCGCATGTTTCCCGAAAAAGTTTGTTTAATGTTGTCCGGTTTGTGGCAAACCTGGCGCATAATTCCTGTAAGGTTATCTTTTCATTGTAATGCGTATGCACATACATTAGGATATCATCCATTTTTGTGCCCGTCTCCGGGATGGAAAGCTCCCTGTGTTCTTCCGAGAGGTAATGGGAACGTTCTATAAGCACTAATATCTCCAGCAGGTATGAACGGCTGAGGCACGGCCATACTTTTGGAATGTTTTGACGGTTCAAATATAGGTCCAACTTGCGGAAAAGCCCGGAAAATTTCAGGTTGTATTCGGGAGGAAGCACGCGGCAGCCGTACCCCCTGGCAGGCAGGTTATGAAACGGAGCCAAAAAGAAAAAATAGGATTCGAGCGACCATTCCTCCTTTTGATAGTAATTGGTGTTGAGCGCGTCGGGGGTAAAAATAATATTATGGCACCGGTCGGCTCTGCCGGAAAATCCTTTCAGCTTGTTTTTATCATTGATAAGCATTGCCAGGGGGGCGGTAAACTGAAGGCTGCGTTCCTGTTCCTTTACGATCAGTTCCCCCTGCTCCAGGAAAAGAAACTGACACAGGTTCGGTTGAAACTCGGCCAGAAATAAATCGTGCCTGTATACAAGCGGCAGGTGAAAATCCTTATATTCCCGTATGCCTTCGGTTTCGTAGGAGGTCATCATTTGACATGGTATATAAAAAACCTGTTGTGTACAAGAGTCCCCTTACAAAAGAGAAAACCCTTTTACCGCGCGTTTTTTGGCAGCACGGCGTTGGGGAGGTCGGCCATGCGTTTGCCCTGTTCGTAGCGGCTGATGCCTTCCAGGGTGACGCGCGCTATTTCAGACAGGGCCTCACGGGTGAAAAACGCCTGGTGGCTGGTGATAATCACATTATTAAAGGTCATCAGCCTGGCCAGGGTATCGTCGGTGATGATCTTGTCCGAAAGGTCCTCAAAAAAGTACTGCTCTTCTTCCTCGTACACATCCAGGCCCGCGGATCCGATCTTTCCCGATTTAAGCCCGTTGATCAAAGCCGTGGTGTCGATAAGCGCGCCGCGGCTGGTGTTGACCAGGATGACACCCGGCTTCATCTTCTTGATGGCGTCCCGGTTAATAATGTGAAAGGTTTCCGGAAGCAGCGGGGCGTGCAGGCTGATCACATCCGACTGGGTAAACAGACTGTCAAGCGACACATATTCCAGGCTGTATTGCCGGGCAAACTCTTCATCCTTGTACGCGTCATACCCAAGGACACGCATGCCGAAACCGCGCAGAATTCGGACAAGGCACTTGCCGATTTTTCCCACGCCGATCACCCCGGCGGTTTTTTTGTACAGGTCGAAACCGAGAAGGCCGTTCAATGAGAAATTACCCTCACGTACGCGGTTGTAGGCGCGGTAGATCTTGCGGTTCAGGGCCAGGGTCAGGGCTATTGCATGCTCGGCGACGGCATTGGGAGAATAGGCCGGCACGCGGGTAACGCTGATTCCCAGTCTGTGTGCGGCCTCGATATCCACATTGTTGTATCCCGCGCAGCGCATGGCGATCATTTCCACGCCGTTTCTTTTCAGTTGTTCCAGCACTCTTGCGCTCAAATCATCATTCACAAAGGCGCACACCACCTGAAACCCGGAGGTTAATGACGCCGTTTCCAGGTTAAGGCGCGCCTCAAAAAAATAAAGGGCAAACCGCTCCTTGTTCAGGGATGTAAACGGTGACTTGGTATACGGCTTGGTATCAAAAAACGCCACCTTCAGGCGCTTGTCAACATCCCCGGAAAGCAGGTTGGCCACGGTCTGGGTTTCGGCTCGCAGCTGCCGGCTTAAGAAGGCCAACAGCTTGTTTGCCAGCTCCGTATTGCGTGACAGGATATGTTGAAACGTGTCCTTGTCGAGGACAAGCAGCCGGGCCGTCCGGGCGGCCCTCAGGGTTGCCGAGCGCACATCCTTGTCGAAAATGCTCATCACCCCCGCCACCTCGCCCGGGTGAAGCACCGTAATGCTGATTTCAGCGTCATCCGTTCCCTTTTTCAATACATCAACCTCACCACTGACAATAACATACATGCGGTCACCTGTTTCCCCCTCACGGCAGATGATGTCGCCTTTTTGATACTGTACAAGTTTCATCTTTTGCACGATAAGCGAGAGTGAATCCGTATCCAGGGATTTAAAAATATCAACTTTGGCAAGAAGCTCACGGGGTGTGGATGCTTTCTTCATAACATACCTCCTCTTAATAAAAAAATAGGGAAAAAACAGCCCGGCGGCAACAGGTTTGTAAGGCTGGAATTCTAACACATTATGTATTGATTACAGGTCTTGAAAGCATAAAATACAAACAACCGGAATGTCAGGAGATATTTTTCGGTTCTATTTCGGAAATTGACTTCAAGAGTTTGAGGATATGATTTCTCAAGGAGCTTTTTTTAATACCCCTGAAATAGGCAACAAGCTTTTTTTCCTCTGGTGTTACCTTGAGTTCCTGTTTTTTATCGGGATGATAATGGCCGGAGGGTTCCTTAATTTTTTGGTTGAACAGCTTGTCGAACAGCTGGCCGGGCGCTATTTCCAGGGCACGCGCGATTTCCAGAAAACGCGGGATATTAAGCTGCGATTCACCCTTCTCGTATTTTTGAATCTGTTGGTATGAGATATTGATTTTTTCCGCCAACTGGCTTTGCGTTAAACCCATCTGCATTCGAAGCTGTTTTATTTTGTTACCCACATCTGAAAGATTCATAATTTTCTATATAGTAGTTTTCTTTTTACTATGAAATGCATAAAACATCCACCAACTATTAATTGTATTTATCTAGTGACAACTACAACCGAAAATAGTATTATACGTTTATATACAGGAGGAATTATAGGCCGCATGAAAAAACGAATACTTGTACTTGATGACGATGAAGTAATGCGATCTCTCTTAAAAAGAAAACTTCATTTTCCAAACTGTGAAATTGATACCAGCTCAAGGGCGCGGGATGCGTTACTTCTGGCCAAAGCGGTACGGTATGATGTGATCATCACCGATTTTCACCTTTCCGATATAAAAGAGGCAGAGCTTATCGGGGAATTGAAGAAGGTCTGCCCTGAGGTGCCATTGATCGTAATGTCCGGGGGATTTGCCGGAAACGGACAGAAACTGTCTCATCTTGGGGTGTACCGGTTTTTTGAGAAACCGCTGAATTTAGCTGCATTGAGAAATCTGGTGGAAGAACTTTTATTTCAAAAAAAATAATAATCTTGTATTGACTTCCATATTTTATCTTATTATACTATACATTTGTTGGGTATAACCAGAAAAACGAAAAAATATACAAAAATGCGACAGATGCCGATTTTCGAACGCCCGCGTGAGAAATTAAAAAAAATGGGTCCGCGGTATCTTTCCGAGCGGGAACTCATCGCCGTGCTTTTAGGCAGCGGGACAAGGGCAAAGGATGTACTCAGGCTGGCTTCGGAAATCGAGCTTAAAATCCAGGATGATCTTGGTTGTGTCAAAAGAACGAATGAACTGCAGCAAATCAGGGGGATAGGCCCGGTAAAGGCGGCGCAGATAACCGCTGCGTTCGAGCTGTCGCAGAGGTACCTGGTCAGGGAAAGGAGACCCATCACCGGTCCGGAAAAGCTTTTACCTTTTGTGGAAGAGTTGGCGGAGAAGAAACAGGAGTATTTTGTCACCGTGAGTGTAGACGGAGCCTCATGTCTGATTAAAAAACGGGTTGTCTTTATCGGAACCCTCAACCAAAGCTTGGTACATCCCCGCGAGGTTTTTGCCAACGCGATCGCCGACAGGGCCAAGGGTATATTTTTAATCCACAACCACCCGTCCGGAAACTGTAAACCCAGCGCCGAGGACCTGGCCGTCACCGAGCGCCTGGTTGAAGCCGGTGAGATCATAGGCATCGAGGTAATAGACCACCTTATTTTGGGTAAAACCGAATATTTCAGCTTTACCGAGAATAAACTTCTGTAATATTATATGTCCATGGATTGGATCGCGTGTCTCAGGTATGATCCGCTGACCCCTTTGTTGAAATCCGGCGATTACGCGGTTGGGTATTTTACGCGGTGTGATTTGTTGGGCCGGAAAGTCGAAGCCATTCATTATATGTACGGGCAGCCGGAACTTGTGAAAATCCTGAAGAGCCAGCGGGCCGACGGTTCGTGGTGCGTAATGAATAAAAGCAGATCCCGTTATCCCGAGATAAACTACAGCCTGATTGATACCTGGAAACAGTTTCGCTTTCTTGTACAGAAATACGGGCTCAGCAACAAGGAGCCCGCTGTTGAAAATGCGGCCGAGTTTTTATTTTCCTGCCAGACCGATGAAGGTGATTTTCGCGGTTTTCTGGCCGGCCAGTATGCCGTGTACTATACCGGAGCCATTATAGGCTTATTGATCCGGGCCGGTTACGGTAATGACCCCAGGATCAGAAAGGGGATCAGATGGCTGCTCGCCATGAGGCAGGAGGACGGCGGCTGGGTGGCAAGTCCCCTTATGACCCTGTTTTTACCCGCCGGGAAATTACACGAACTCATAAGCCGCATACATGATCCGGTAAAAGATCACGATAAAACCCAACCTTCCTCACCACATTGGACGGGAATGGTCCTGCGTGCCTTTGCCGCACATCCTATATATGGAAAAACCAAGGAGGCCTGGAACGCGGGCTGTATACTTAAATCCGGTTTCTTTACCCGGGATTACTATACGTCGTATCGTCACCCGGACAACTGGGTCCGCTTTGATTTCCCCTTTTGGTGGAATAACCTGGTAAGCGCGCTGGATACGCTTTCATCTTTAGGGTTTTCCCGGGATGATCCGGATATACTGAATGGCCTGGATTGGCTTGTGGAACACCAGGAAACGGACGGATTATGGAACACCTCCTATTCCACCATACATAAAAAGCCTGTCACCGCCAAAGCCCGGCGGCATCGCTATTGGATAAGCCTTGCAATTTGTAGAATATTTAAAAAATTTTATTCCTAAAGTATGGAGGAACCGCCGGGTATCAGTGTATGTCCCCAAGCAGGTTCGACCCAGATTAAGGTTTTCCGGTGTCAATAAAATATGAGGAGAAAAAATAATAATACACACGGCAGCTCACGCCGTTTTCTCTTAATATTCTGAAAACATCCAGGATTTCAGGTCCGGACACACTGAGGAATGTGCCTACCCTGTACATACCGTCACCCTGTTCCAATGTGAATTTGTTCTCAAAAATCTCCTTGGGCACCCTGAAGGTGATTTTTTGGCCGCCGGTCGAATCGATTTTTTCGAACACAAGTGACTCAATCCCCCCAAGCTGTTCCGCGCCTTTTTCGGTCACCAGCCAGGTGGAGGCGTCGGCCTGGAATATCCAGGCGCCGAAGGTATCGGAGAATGAGACTTCACGTATGAATAGATTACGCGGAAGCATTTCCCCCGCGGCTTTAAGACTGAAACGCGGTTCGTTAAGCCGCGGCTCAATGGATACATCCGTCTGCCCGCGTAGGAGGTGTGAGCCGTTCCAAAAGATAAAGATGTCCGTGCTGTTCTCAAGCTCATGAATGTTTGTAAGCGGCAGGTAGGAAATCCGGTCAAAAGCCGTATCTTTCTGCGGTTTATAAATATAATCTCCCACCGAGCCCGCCGGGATACGGTAATAGGTCACGGTTATATTTCTGGGCCGCCTGAAAAAGCGTGTGTTTATAACGAACGCGCCTTCGCCTCCCGGCGGTACGGCGGCCCCGGAATGGAAAAAAACGTCCCTGGACGCTATCTGGGCCATGTTATCATAGATGATCCGACCTGATTCATCCCGGAAAACCCGGCCGTACTGTGATTGCAAACATTTTATCGACTCGTCCGCGCCCCTGTCCGTATAAATTGAGTCGATGATAATAACATCTCCGGTTGGATTGTTAATACTGATCTTAACGGCGCAGCGTTGTCCCCTGATTACGGGAAGCGTTTCCGATTCGGCCTTGACCATGGGCTCTGTTGCGGGTTGCTCTTCCCCAAGTACCTGCCCCGTGGGGAAAAAACACAAGAGGCAGCAAAGCCAGGCGCCAAGGCCGAACGTAACAAAGCTTGTCTTTTTTAATACGTGTTTCATACTACACCTCCCCGCAGGCGGTAATGTTCAGGCGCACTTTTAAAGCCTTACCGATATTTTAACGCGGAAATGCGGGAATTTCAACCATGCCGGCTACGGGTTGTACAGGCATACATACGGCGGATGTGAAAAAATAATAAAAAAATTACCATTTCAGGAGGAATCTTACTATAATAAAAAACAGAATATATATGAAAAAGACCGCTCCTTTAACCGTATATACCGATATGACGCTCCCTAAAAACAGGGTGGTAATTCATCCGAACGACGGTTTTGACCTGGGCCTGACCCATAAAACAAAGTCCTGTGCACTTTTCCTGAACGCCCGGGGAAAGAATGAAATTGAAGATAACACCTATGTGCAGGGACTGCTTATTCTTGACAATAACTGCAGCTTCGGCACCGTGAACATCAATGACAAAATCTGGAAGGCCATGGGTAAACCCCAAAAGGCGGTGTTGGCCTGCAAAGGGAATAGTATATTTTTTATTACCGATACTCAGTGACGGGAGGAGCACTTGATGTGGGTTCCCGATTTTATCTTGAAATCAAAATCACTTTTTGCGTAAAATATATATATGAGAGCACAGTTTAATTTTACCAGGCTGCAGTTTCGATTTTTATTAATTATTCTATGCCTCTTTTCCCTACTCAGCGCGATAGTGTTGTTTTTTATTGTAAATCAGAATACGGTTTTATCTAAAATCGCCGTACTCTTCACTATTGGCTTGTTCTGGGGCGCGGCCTTATGGCTTTACCTGAGGTATTTCCATAAAACGGCGCAAAAAAATACGATTATTGATGAAAAACTTGAGGACATTTCCTCGGCCCTGGCTGATTTCGGCGCCGGTAACCTGGCGGTATATGTCACCCCCCTTCTGGAACATCAAAGCGATAAGAACAATATAAAACAGGAAACACTGGTTAACAGCATTATTGCCGAGATAAACGATATTACGGCCGTACCCTCCAGGCGACTTTGTTTTACGGGCAACAACAGCTACCAGGAAGGCCAGATCATGGGGAAACAGATAGCCGCACTCCTGGGCGGCGGGGGAGACATCCTGATTATGATAACCATGTTCTCTCAGACAAACCATGTGCTGCGCTGCAAGGGCTGCCAGAATTTCCTGCGGGATCATTTCCCGGATATTAAGGTATTGGGAGTCATCGAAGGACATGGCGACAGGGAGAAGGTGAAAGCACTCATCCCCGGGGTGGTTGAAAAGTATCCTGCGGCGAGCATTATGTATATGACGGACGGGTTTACGCCTGCTGTTGCGTGCCGGACCATGCAAAACCCGAACAAACCCACCCGGCTGCGAATTGTGACCCATGATATACACGAGGAGAACATCACCTGGTTAAAGAAAGGACTAATTCAGGTAATTATCGGCCAGAACGCCACGGCCCAGACCTATAATTCGCTGGTTCATCTCTATAATAAAATTGAGGCGGGCTGGAAACCGATCAGCCATAAACTGAATTTAAAACCCGTGGTGTGTACCCTGGATAATTACCGGCAGTACTGGGATGATACAGGCCGGAAGAGACTCTTAACCGAACATGAGCGCAGCGAGTTTGCGCTTCCGGTTGAACGCAAAACACGGAACAGGATCAATCTGGCCCTGCTCCTTCCTGGTGACCAGAACATTTTCACCTTAAGCAAGCAGGGAGGTGAGAGCGCGGCCAAAGTGCTTTATCCGTTGAATGTAAAGGTTGATATTATTGTGGCCTTCGACAACTGGGAGAATTTCGGGCAGGTGGAGGTATTCGGACCGGTAATCAGGGAGTTGATCGCCAAGGGTTACAACGGAATCGCGACCTGTGTGTTTGATCCCAGGATAACCCCAGAAATTAATAAAGCAGTGGAGGCCGGAATTCCGGTAACCACCTATATCGCCGAGCCGTTAAACTTCAGGGAATTGATCCTCAATGTATCGGATAATATCGAAACCCTGTCCAATAAAAGCCAGGATCTGGCGGCGGCGGCCGAGGAATCGTCCCGGGCCAACTCCCAAATAACGCACGCCATCACCAATATTCAAAGCGGAATAGAAATTCAGGACGGGAAAAACTCCACCACCATCAGGATCCTGGAGCAGCTCAACCGGAATATCAGCAGCATAAATGAGATTATCAACCGTTTCATGGATTCCGTTCTCACCATCACACGGGAGTCCCAAAGTGGTATGGTTTCCATCACCGAAAGCAACACCGCGGCGGAGAGATTAAAAGCCTCCATTACAGAGATAAACGGCTCCATCCGTACTCTGGATGAGCGGCTTACCAAAATCAGTACCATAATCAAAACAATTGAGGATTTTGCGGCAAATACCAACGTGTTGGCCATAAACGCGGCCATCCAGGCCGCGCGCGCGGGCGCCGAGGGTAAAAGCTTTGCCGTGGTGGCCGAAGAAGTGCGAGGACTTGCCGCCCAATCGGCGGATGCCGTGGAGGATATCAGGTTGATAATCAAGGATATTTTGAAGAGCATGACCTATGTGAAGGAAGAGTCAAGCGGCAACCTTTCGCAGGTGGAGAACAACCTGCAGACCGCCTTTTCCGCCAGGCAGTCCTTTGAAAACATCTCCGGCCTGCTTACCAAAAGCAAGGAAGAAATTGGGATTATACGGGAATCCATGACCGAGATAAACAATACGGCGAAGCTGGTAAACACCACCATGGGAGAGGTAAACCAGGTCAACAGGGGGAACGTGGCCAGCATCCAGGAGATCGTGGAATCCATCAGGGAGATTGAGGTGCAGGGTAAAGACCTGGCCGACACGGCCTCAAGCCTACTGGAGATGGCCAAGAATCAGGATCTGCTTTTTTCGCAGCTGACGCTTGAAGAAGAAAACTAAAAAGCGGTATTAACTCAGGTACCGGTCCACAACCTCCGCGGCCTGACGGCCGTGATAGATGGCGCGCACGATCAGTGAGGCGCCGATATCCGCGTCTCCGGCCGCGAACACGGCAGGTACGGAAGTGGCATAATTTCCGTCTGTTTTTATGTTCCCGCGCGTATCGTATTTTATGCCCAGGTCTTCCAGCAGTTTGCTGTGTTTCACATGCATAAATCCCATGGCAAGGATTACAAGATCCGTGTCCAGGGTAAACTCCGAGCCCGGGATCTCTTTCATATTATAGCGTCCGCTTTCCGGATCGCGTTCCCAGTCCACGTCCATGCAGTGGGCCTGCGAAACCCGTACGCCGCGGCCCGTAAACTGTTTGGTCAACACCGACCACCTGCGTGCGCAGCCCTCCTCATGTGACGATCCCGTGCGTAAAATATTGGGCCAGGCCGGCCATTCGGGATTGTATGCCTTGTTCCAGACCGGGGGTTTGGGAAGGATCTCAAACTGGTGCACCGAGGCCGCACCCTGGCGGTTGGCCGTGCCGATGCAGTCCGCGCCTGTGTCTCCGCCGCCGATGACCAGCACTTTTTTGCCCTTGGCCGAGATGACCTCATGCTCTTTCAGATCGCCCTCCAGGTATTTGTTCACATTGGTGAGGTATTCCATGGCATAACAAATGTTTTCCAGGCCGCGCCCCGGCACGGCCAGGTCGCGCGGTTCCCCGGCGCCCAAGGCCAGGAGAATGGCGTCGTATTTCTGCCTTATATAGCGCGCGGAAAGGTCCTCACCGATATCCGCGTTTGTTTCGAATATCACGCCCTCGGCTTTCATCTGCTCAAGCCGGCGCTCCAACACGGTCTTTTCCAGTTTGAAATCCGGAATACCATAGCGTAGAATACCTCCGATACGGGAGTCTTTTTCAAACACAATCACGGTATGGCCCCGGCGGCGCAGCTGCTGCGCCGCGGCCAGCCCGGCCGGGCCCGAACCGATGACCGCGACCCGTTTCCCGGTTTCCAGGGGCGGCGGCATGGGCACCACCCAGCCATGGGAAAAGGCCTTCTCGATAATGGCCAGCTCGATCTGTTTGATACTGACGGGCGACGCGTTGATCGAAAGCGTACAGGATGTTTCGCAAGGAGCGGGGCATATTCTTCCAGTGATCTCGGGTAGGTTGTTGGTAAGCTCAAGCCTCTGCCAGGCCTCCCGCCATTTTCCCTTGTACACCAGGTCGTTCCATTCGGGAATCAGGTTATATACGGGACAGCCCATGGAATGGCAGAAGGGAATGCCGCAGTCCATACAGCGTGCCCCTTGTTTTTGCAGTTCCTTTTCGGGCTGTAGAAGCGTAAACTCTTTATAGTCCTTGAGCCTCTCCGCCACCGGGCGGTAGGTGAAGCTCTTTCTTTGATACTCTAAAAAGCCGGTTGCCTTTCCCATCAGTCGAACACCTCCTCGGTTACGGCCACAACCTCGGTTTCCTTTGATTCCTGTTTCTTCAGCCGCTCCAGGGCGCGGCGGTAATCGATAGGCATCACCTTTACAAACTGCATGGCCACTTCGGTCCAGTCCCTGAGTATTCGGGCCGCGTACTCACTCTCGGTGTATTTTACGTGGTTCTGAATAAGCTCATGCAATTTATTCCGCTCGGCCGCATCGGTTATGGGCTCGATATCCACCATTTCCAGGTTGCATTTGGTGTCGAAAAGCTGGTCCTGGTCCAGCACATAGGCTATCCCGCCGCTCATTCCGGCGGCGAAGTTGATGCCCGTGTTCCCCAAAACCACCACAATACCGCCGGTCATATATTCGCAGGCATGGTCTCCCACGCCCTCCACCACGGCCACGGCGCCGCTGTTGCGCACGGCGAAACGCTCGCCGGCCATGCCGTTTATATACACCTCGCCGCTGGTGGCCCCGAACAGGTTCACATTGCCCGTGATGATGTTGTTCTGCGGCCTGAAGGTGGAGCCGCGCGGCGGATAGATGATAAGTTTGCCGCCGGAAAGGCCCTTGGCGAAATAGTCATTGGTATCGCCTTCCAACTCAAATGTGATGCCCGGCGCCAGAAACGCGCCGAAACTCTGGCCCGCGGACCCGGAGAACTTGCAGTAGATGGAATCGGGCGGCAGACCGGCGGACCCGAAGCGCGCCGAAACCTCGGCACTGAGTGTGGCTCCCACGGTTCTGTTGTGGTTACGGATGGGCGCAAAAAGCTTGACCGGGGTCCGCTTTTCAAGCGCCGGTTGTGACTGGAGTATGAGTTCCTTGTCCAGGGCCAGGCTGAAATCGTGCTTTTGCGTGGTAACACAGCGCAGCGCGCTGTTTTTCTCACGTTTCGGTTTATGAAAAATAGCGGAAAAATCCAGGCCCCTGGCCTTCCAGTGCTCCAGGGCCGTATCGGTCTCCAGCATCTCCACATGCCCGGTCATTTCATCCATGGTTTTAAATCCCAGCTCCGCCATCCGCTCCCGGATGTCCCGGGCGATGAAACGCATAAAGTTAATCAGGTATTCCGGCTTGCCCTGGAACCGTTTGCGCAGCTCCGGGTCCTGGGTGGCCACGCCCACCGGGCAGGTGTTCAGGTGGCACTTGCGCATCATAATGCAGCCCAGGGTGATCAACGACATGGTGCCGAACCCGAACTCCTCGGCGCCCAGCAGGGAGGCGATGACCACGTCCCTGCCCGTCTTCATTTTTCCGTCCACCTGCACACGGATACGCTCCCGCAGCTTGTTGAGTACCAGGGTCTGCTGGGTTTCGGCCAGCCCGATCTCCCACGGAATTCCCGCGTGTTTGATGGAGGATATGGGGGAGGCGCCCGTTCCGCCGTCGTGGCCGCTGATCAATACCATATCGGCCTTGCCCTTGGCCACCCCGGCGGCCACGGTGCCCACGCCCACCTCGGCCACGAGCTTCACCGAAATCCTGGCTTTGGGGTTGGCGTTCTTAAGATCATAGATAAGCTGCGCCAGGTCCTCAATGGAATAGATATCATGGTGGGGCGGCGGGGAGATCAGCATGACCCCGGGTGTGGAATGGCGCACCCGTGCGATGATCTCATCCACCTTGTGCCCGGGGAGTTGTCCGCCTTCGCCGGGTTTGGCGCCCTGCGCCATTTTGATCTGCAGCTCGTCCGCGTGAATCAGGTAGTTGCTGGTCACACCGAAACGGCCGGACGCCACCTGTTTTACGCGGCTCATTGCCAGGTCTCCGTTGGCCATGGGGGTAAAGCGCCGCTCGTCCTCGCCGCCTTCGCCCGAGTTACTCATGCCGCCCAGCCGGTTCATAGCGATGGCCATGGTCTCATGCGCCTCCTTGCTGATTGAGCCGAAGGACATGGCCGAGGTCACAAAGCGTTTCACTATGGAGTCCTCGGATTCGGTCTGTTCCACCGGTATGGGTTTGCCCTTTTTAAACTTGAACAGTCCGCGCAGCGTACAGAGGTTCCTGCTTGAGTCGTCTATACACGCCGCGTACTGTTTATAGGTCTCGTAATCATTTTCCCGTACCGCCTTCTGCACCAGGGTGACGGCCTCCGGGGTGATGACATGTTTGAGTGAGTGCGAGCGGAAATGAATGTCCCCGCCCGAATCCAGGTTCTGTTGGTTGTAGCGGCCGGCCGCAAAGGCAGTGCCGTGGCGGCCGGCAGCCTCCCGGGTGATGGTCGCAAAGCCCACACCTTCTATGCGCGAGGGGGTACCGGGGAAATAGGTGTTGATAACCGCGGAGTTTAAGCCCACGGCCTCAAAAATCTGGGCGCCCTTGTAGCTGCGGATGGTGGACACGCCCATTTTGGACATTATTTTTAAGAGCCCCTTTTTCACGGCCGTGATGTAGTTGTCGAACGCGGTCTCGGTCTTCAGATCGGGCAGCAGGTCCCCGTTCTCGTTAAGATCGGCGATGATCTCAAACGCCAGGTAGGGGTTGATGGCGCTGGCGCCGAACCCGATCAGGGTGGCGAAATGCATGACCTCGCGCGCCTCGCCGGTTTCCACGATGATCCCGGCCAGGTGCCGTTTGCCCGCCTTGATCAGGTGCTGGTGCACCGCGGAAACGGCTAAGAGCGCGGGTATGGGAATCTTGTCTTCAGCCACGCCGCGATCGCTTAAGATAATCAGCGAATACCCGTCGTCCACCTTCCGCTCCGCCTGTTTCCCGAGTTCCGCCAGGGCCTGCTCCAGGTCCGTCTGACTGCTCTGCACCGTGAACAGCATGAAAAGCTGGGCCGCCTTGAATCCGTCTATGTCGCAGTCGCGCAGTTTTTCCATGTCCTCGTTGGTAAGGATCGGATGGGGCAGCTTAAGCTGATGGCAGTGCAGTGGGGTTTCTTCCATGAGGTTGTGCTCCCTGCCGATGAAACTCATCAGGGACATCACCAGGCTTTCCCGATAGGGATCGATGGGCGGGTTGGTCACCTGGGCGAACAGTTGTTTGAAATAGTTGTAAAGCAGCACCGGACGTTCGGAAAGCACGGCCAGCGATACGTCGTTTCCCATGGAGTTGACCGGTTCCTGGGCGTTTACGGCCATGGGCGCGATGATCATATTAATGTCTTCCAGGGTATAGCCGAAGACCTTCTGCCTGGTTTTCAGCGATTGGTACCCGATTTCTACGGGACCGGGCGCCTGAAACAGTCCCTTAAGCTCGATTCTGTATTTTTCCAGCCAGCGCCGGTACGGTTTCCGGCGTGAGATCGTGGCCTTGATCTCGTTATCATAGATAATTCTTTCCCGGGCCGTATCCACCAGGATCATCTTCCCGGGGGCAAGCCTGCCTTTCTGCAGCACGTCCTCCGGCTGAATGTCCAGCACCCCGACTTCTGAAGCCAGCACGAACTTTCCGCTTTTGGTGACGATATAGCGGGCCGGACGCAGGCCGTTACGGTCAAGAATGGCGCCGACCTTGACGCCGTCCGTAAAGGAAACCGCGGCCGGTCCGTCCCACGGTTCCATGACCGCCGCGTGGTATTCGTAGAACGCGCGTTTGTCCTGGCTGATGTGGTACTTCCGCCCGAAGGCCTCGGGGATCATCATCATCATGGAATGTTCCAGCGAGCGCCCGCTCTGGGACAAGAGCTCGAATACGTTGTCCAGAATACCCGAATCGCTGAGTCCGGTGTTTATGATGGGCAGGAGTTTCTTGATGTCCTTACCGAACGCCGCGGAGCTCAACGTGGTCTCCCTGGCCATCATTTTATTGATATTGCCCCGGAGGGTGTTGATCTCTCCGTTGTGCGCCAGGTAGCGGAAGGGCTGGGCCAGGGGCCAGGAGGGAAAGGTATTGGTGCTGTAGCGCTGGTGGATCACCGCCAGGGAGCTCATAAAATCCTCGTGCGTAAGGTCCGGGAAAAAATCACGCACCTGCTGGCCCACAAACATACCCTTGTAACAGATCGTCTTACAGGACAGCGAGGCGATATAAAACTGCTCGATGGGCAGGCGCAGGGCAAGCGCCTTTTTTTCCAGAAGCCTGCGGATTATATAGAGTTTTCTTTCCAGCTCCGCGTCTTTCAAACCCTCAAAGACCATAAACACCTGGGCCATGTGCGGCATGGATTCCAGGGCCATCTCTCCCAGGCATGAGGAATCCGTGGGTACGGTCCTGAACCCAAGTACCGCGCCCTTGTTCCGGGAAACGATCTCCCGGATGGCGTCGATTATCTTTGCGCGTTTTTCTTCCTGCCGGGGCAGGAAAAGCATACCCACCCCGTATTCGCCCGGGAACGGCAGCCTGAACTTCTCCAGTTCGGTCTGGCCGGAAAAAAACAGGTGGGGAATCTGCACCAGAATGCCCGCCCCGTCACCGGTTTTCTGGTCTCCGCCGATGGCGCCGCGGTGCACCAGGTTTTTTAAGATGGTGATACCATCTTCAATTATCTGATGGGATTTCTGCCCCTTGATGTTCACCACAAAACCCACGCCGCATGAGGAGCGTTCATAAAAAGGATCATATAACCCCTGTTTTTTCATTCTATCCGACCTTTATAAAAAATATACATAATTGTATGTGTTGAGATATGTTATATAGAGGAATTTAGTAAAATGCAAGGGTTTCGTCAAATGATAAATCCTTGCACGCGGAGCGCGGTTCCTTGTTTCTATTTCAGGTAACACACAGCTTCCTGGCCCACGGCGTCGGCGTGCAGGAAAAGCTGAATGCCGTGTGCACCCTCAATTACCCTGATCACCGGGGCCCAGGAAGCGGCCTGGGGCAGAAGCTCCTGCAGTTTATTGGGAGCCTGTTCCAGAAACTCCTCATTAAATACGCAGCTGCCGTTTTCCGGGTGAATAGCCAGGTAGAGGATGTCCGTCTCCACCAGGTCATTAAAAAAATGCGTACCCAAAGAAACATCAGGCACAAGACCCTCGTGCATTTTCGCCACTTCGCAGAGCACGGAAACCGTATTGATATCGGAAAAGCTGGTCGGTACGCCCAGCGCGGGTGTGGTGGTACCCCAGCGTCCGGGCCCTAAAAGGGCGATGATTTTTTTCTCCTGATTGTCCTGCTCCTCCAGGTGGGTAAGCTGACCGATAATCCGCGTGAGGGCGTAGCATTCCTGGAGTTTCAGTTTGCTGTAGGTCTCGGGAACGATATAAATAATACGGTCTATGGCAGTGGCCAGGCTGGTACCGATGACCGGTCCGTGTGTTTTGAAAACAATCCTTGTACTGTCGATGTTTTTCGGTGCCTCTACGATACTTGCTCCCCCTTTAACTTGAAAGGGCCTGCACTGCACAAGATTGATACGGTAGGCGGTATGGTCCAAAAAATTTGCGGTGAACTCCACGTCAACCGGGTAGTTATAGGCCTTTTGCAGGCAGGCAAGCATGCTTTTCATATTCTCAATAAAATCGGTCTTCTGCAGCAGGTTCTCAAAATTCAGGTAAAAAGCGAAAATATTCTTTATTCCATGCTCTTTGGCCCGGTTCTGCATTTCCCTGTCCTGGGAGGCAAAGATATCCAACGGGATCCCCGGACTGCCCTCCACCACCTTTTCAAATTCCATGGTAAGCTGTTTGTTTGCTTGCAGGTCCAGCACATCGACCCTTTTTTGGGTATATCTTTTTATATTGTCCGGGTCCACGGCCGGGCTGCGCAGCGGTGCGTTCAGGGCGATGAGCCTGGTGTAATCGTCATCGATTTTTTCCACCGCCCTGGTACCCAGGCCGAAGACCAGGCGGATCATGCCCGCCGTGGGATCGATGTCCCTGCTCCACACAAAGGGATTGTAGGAAAAGCCGACCCCGGCCAACTGCGGGTAATAGAGCGAGCGGTACGTGGTACCGGATACTCGCATGACAAGCAGGGCCATCTGCTCGTCCCTGTCCAGCAGGCCGCGGTGGGCCCTGTAGGCCAGGGCTTCATAGGTAAGGGTGCTGGCATACACCCGGCGCACGGCGTTCATTAATGAATCCAAGCGTTCATTCGGGGTTCCTTGGTTGGCGCAGAACACGCTTTCATATTTTCCGGAAAAGGAGTTGCCGTAGGCATCCTCCAGCAGGCTGCTGGAACGCACGATTAACGGGGACTGGCCGAAATAGTCGAGCATTTCGCGAAACTGGGCCGTTATCTCCTCCGGGAAACTGCCGTGAAGCAGGCGTTCTCGCACCTGCTCGGAGTGGTCCCTGAAGGATTTTTCTTTCTTTAATTTTCGCCTAAGCCACCAGCAGCCGTTTTGAATAAGGTAGGAATAAAACACGTCGGAACCGATAAAAAATGAGTCATGAGGTTCCAATAATTCCGCCCATGCGGGATTTTCCTTTTTTAAAATGGCCCGCGCCAGAAGCATGCCCACGGATTTTCCGCCGATAAGCCCGGTTCCCACCATTCTCTTGCCTACGGCGACCAGGTCGCCCAGGTCAAAATACGCTTTGGCCAGCTTCAACAGCTCCGGTTCCCGCGTAATGGCCATACGCAGCAGCTGGGTGCAGAGCTGGTTCTCTTGCTCACCGCATTCGGCGGAGGTTTTGGCTTTGTGATACACCTGGGCGGCCTTGGCGAAGGTACGCGTCCAGATATCAAGCGGCTGCAGGGTAAAGTCCAGCCAGGGCTGGGGAAGCGAGGTCATGATCTCGGCGATAACCGCGCTGCTGGAAACCGGGTTGAAGCTGTGGTCCTTCCATTCGTGAAGCATGTACATGGTGGGCGAGTAGCGCTTGTACACCTTGAGCGGATGCAGGTATAAGGCGTTTTTCTTGTGGTACAGGTCAACGATAACCTGGGCCGTATTATGGATGGCCTTAATGGCGATACTCATATGGTGGTCTCGAATCAGGGCAAAATAGGTGGCGGTCTCGAAATCATACAGGTAGGGGCAGGTAAGCATAAAAAAATTACCCAGCATACGGTCGCTGTACCAGTCGGCGACCAGGTCCGAAAGACAGTCAAATACATAGCAGGCCCCCTTGCCGTATTTTTCGATTACATCGAAGATGGAAGAGATAAAATTTTCAAACCCCTCATTGGGATTCAGTTCATAAACATGGGCCTCGATTTTCTCCGGCAAGAGCCAGGCATGATCCGCGAAGCGAAAATAGATCAGCTCCCGTTCCTCCCGGATGGCCTCTACGCAAAAAGGGTGCACAAAAGGAATATAATCGTCGATCATATCCACCTGGAATACGATATTATCCCCGGGCCGCACTCCCTGGAACACTTCATCCAGTTCCTTCAGGCCCGTGCTCATGGAGGTAAAAACCTTTTTCATACGGCGGCCCCCTTGGCGACCGCGGCCGGTGGTGTTTCCGCAGTCATACCCTCACAATGTAGCCTATAATAGAAAGAATGTATAGGGCATATGTGGTGAGACCATTCACCCGATCGGACACTTGCCTGATACTTTTTATTTCTTAAAAAAGTGGAAATATCAAAATGGAGCGGATATAATTAAATATGCGAATAATTTTTTTATAGTAAGGAGGAAGCTATGAAAAAGATACTGCTTGTGGCTTTGATTCTTTCATTATTCATAATCGGGT
>CAZWYY010000023.1:0-24140 GCA_964638895.1 uncultured Spirochaetaceae bacterium
CGGGTCGCCGACGCCGATGACCTGGAGAAATATAAAAGCAACAAAAAGAACAGTGACAAGGCTTTTGAGATCTGTAAAGAAAAAATCGAGCAGCATAAACTTGAAATGAAACTGGTATCCGCCCACTATTTATTGGAGGAACCTAAAATACTTTTTTTCTTTACCGCGGAAAACAGGGTGGATTTCCGTGAGCTGGTCAAGGATCTTGTATCGGTATTCAAGATGCGGATTGAGCTGAGGCAGATTGGGGTACGCGATGAATCGCGCGTGGTGGGAGGTATCGGTATCTGCGGGAGGTATCTCTGCTGCCATGCTGTTTCCGATAAGCTGAATCCGGTTTCCATTAAAATGGCCAAGGAACAGAATATGTCGCTTAACTCGTTAAAAATATCCGGGCCCTGCGGCCGGCTTTTGTGTTGCCTGGGATATGAGTATGATTTTTATCAGGCTGAAAAAGACAAACTGCCTCATCCGGGCACCAGGTTCACCGTAAAAGATGAGGAATATATCATTACCGAAGTGAACGTACTCACGCATCAGATCAGGTTATGCAGTAATTCCGGCCGTGTTTTAGTACTTGGTTTTGCGGATTTTTCCCAGCATCCGCAAAATAAACGCTGGATTATCAATCAGAACCGAATTGATACGTTAAACGGCGCCTAATTATTATTGCCATTACCGTCTAAAACAATTATTATCTGTTCTATGATTGTAAAAGGAAAACATTATAAAACCGTATGGCTTGAAGGCAACACGGTGTATATTATTAACCAGCCTCTACTGCCGCATAAATTCGAGATAATGGAGTGCCCCGATCACCAGAGAACGGCGCGCGCCATATCCACCATGGTTATTCGCGGCGCGGGCGCCATCGGTTCGGCCGGCGGATATGGGCTGGCCCAGGCTGTGCTCGAGGCTCCGGAGAATGATTTCAAGGCTTATATTGACGCGGCGTATGAGAGCCTGGCGCACACCAGGCCTACCGCCCAGAATTTATTTTACAGTTTAAAGCGTGTATATGAAAAGGTTCAGGAGGCGTCCGATCCAAGCCAGGCCAGGGTCATGGCCGTGAACGAGGCCGAATCCATCGCGTTGGAGGATATTAACGCATGTAAGCGGATCGGTGAGATAGGGGCGGCCCTGATCGGAGACAACTTTAAAATACTTACCCACTGCAACGCCGGATGGCTGGCCTTCACCGATTGGGGTACGGCGCTTTCACCCATGTATGTCGCTAAAAGGGCGAACAAAAACATATTTATCTGGGTGGATGAAACAAGGCCGCGGTTTCAGGGCGCACGCCTTACCTCTTGGGAGCTTAAAGAGGAAGGCATCCCCTTTGCCGTGATCGCCGATAACGCCGCCGGTTTTTATATGCAGAGGGGTGAGGTGGACATGGTTATCGTGGGGAGCGATAGAATCGCGAAGAACGGTGATGTTGCCAATAAGATCGGGACATATGAGAAGGCTGTGCTCGCCAGGGAAAACAATATTCCCTTCTATGTTGCCGCGCCCACGGCCACAATCGACTGGAACTGCAAGGACGGCGGGGAAATTCCGATTGAGGAGAGGTCCGAGGAAGAGGTGTTAGCCATAACCGGAAGGGATGAAGTGAATGTTATCAGAAATGTCTGTATTGTACCGGAGGGAGCGGCCGCCAGAAATCCGGCGTTTGACGTAACACCCGCAAAGTACATTACCGGCATAATAACGGAAAAAGGCATAGTAAAACCACAGGAACTGAAAAAACTAAAAGGCGGCAGAACCGCCTGATTAATTTTTGCATGGTACATTATGAAACTGTCTTCAAAATGTGAATACGCCTGTCTTGCCCTTACATTTCTCTCCAAGAATTACGGAAGCGGGGTCGTGAAAATCGGCGATATTGCCCGGAGCAAAGCCATTCCGCGAAAGTTTCTGGAACAGATCCTCATTATTTTAAAACAAAGCGGGTACGTAAAAAGCAAGCAGGGCGCCTTGGGCGGATATAAACTGGCCAAACCGCCCGAAAAGATCAGCCTGGCCGAGATCATCCGGCTCATGGACGGCGCCCTGGCCCCCGCCCTTTCGGTAAGCACCTATTTTTATGAGCCCACTCCCATAGAACAGGAAAAAAAGCTACTTGCCGTATTCAAGGAAATCCGTGATTATGTTTCAGTGAAACTGGAAAACCTACATTTTTCCGATCTGATCTGACGATAAATTTTTTTCATAAATCACTTGAAAAAAAAGACGCGAAGGGTATATGGTAACATAAACTCTACTAATAATATATATATTATCAATAAAATGGGAGAATAACTTTGGTAAAGAAATTCTGTGCGCTATTCTTGATCATCGCCGCGCTCGGCGGGTGCGGCAAGCAGGGCGAGACCGGGCCGGGAGAGGATTCGGGAATGATTAGTATTTCCGGGGCCTGGGCCTTGTATCCCCTTACGGTCAAATGGGCCGAGGAATATATGAAACTCAACCCCGGCCTGCGGATCGAGGTGAGTGCGGGCGGGGCGGGCAAGGGCATGTTAGACGTACTGGCCCAGATGGCGGATATCGGGATGATCTCAAGGGAGATTAATGAGGCCGAGACGGGCAGGGGCATATGGTGGATCCCCGTAGCCAAGGACGCGGTGGTACCCACTCTTAACGCGCAAAATCCGTATCTACGGGAGTTTCTTGTCCGGGGCCTTTCCCGGGAAAACCTCAAAAAAATCTGGATTGAAAAATCGGCGGTCTCGTGGGAGTCCCTGCTGCAAATGCAGGGAAACACCGCCATCCATGTGTATACGCGTTCCGATGCCTGCGGAGCGGCCCAGGTCTGGGCGCAGTATTTGGGCGTAAACCAGGAGGATCTTGCCGGGGTGGGTGTGTATGGTGACCCGGGCCTGGCGGAGGCCGTGAAACAGGACAACCTGGGGATCGGATATAACAATATCAATTATGCCTATGATCCGCAGAGCGGTAGGGTAATCCGGGGACTGGCCGTCCTGCCCTTGGACCTGGATAACAGTGGGCGTATTGAGGCGGAAGAGGATTTCTATGCCACACAAGACAGGCTGCTTGCGGCGATCAGGTGCGGGGACTACCCCTCGCCGCCGGCGCGTAATTTATATTTTGCCTGCAAGGGCAAACCAGATAAAAAAGCCCTGGTATCCTTTATAACCTGGATTTTAACCGACGGTCAGCGGTATGTGGACCGGACCGGGTATATCCCGGTGGCCGAGGCCGATCTTAAAAAGGCGCTTACCTCCCTGAAATGAATAGCAGGCGGGTGTTAAAAAACAAGATCGGGACGCTCTTTATGAAAACCCTGGCGGGGAGCGTTGTCGTGCTGCTCCTGGCCATTGCGGGCGGGTTGTTCATCCACTCCGGAGGACTGCTCACCGTAAAACCATTGGGCAAGCTGCTTTTTTCCACGGACTGGCATCCCCTTCAGGGTGAATTCGGGTACCTTTCCTTCATTGTGGGAACGCTTCAGGTCACCCTCTTTGCCCTGATGCTGGCCGTTCCCTTTTCTCTCTGTACCGCCATATACCTCTCCGAATATGCAAAGAAACGAACTCTCGCCTTTTTTAAATCCGTTATTGATATTCTGGCCTCGATTCCGTCGGTCATCTTCGGATTATGGGGCGTGCTGGTGATCGTGCCGCTGGTAGGGGAGTTCACTGCGTTGTTCCCCGGGGGTCCGGCAACCGGTTATTCACTGCTTTCCGCGGCGCTTGTGTTGGCGGTAATGATCCTTCCCTTCATCATCCACATCATACTGGAGGTGCTGCAATCGGTTTCATTATCACTGCGGGAGGCGGCCCTTTCGCTGGGCGCCACCCAATGGCAGACCATCAGGCGCGTCATCCTGCGCAGGGCCCTGCCCGGCATCATCGCGGCCTGCGGCCTGGGCCTGGCCAGGGCCTTCGGTGAAACCATGGCCGTGATGATGGTTGCCGGAAATGTGGCGCAGATAGCAACCTCGCCCTTCGACCCCGTATATACGCTTCCCGCGCTTATCGCCAATAATTATGGTGAGATGTTTTCGGTTCCCCTCTATGACTCGGCCCTGATGTTTGCCGCCCTGATCTTGTTCGCGGTAATCCTTGTTTTTAATATTATTTCCCGCCTGGTGCTGCACAGGGTAGAAAGGAGGATGTGAATCCGTGCTGAAAGAGAAACTGATTAAGAACATTATGCGGCTGTGTGCTTTCATGTTGGCTGGACTGCTGGTATTTATAATCGGCGTCATCCTGGTCAAAGGCTTCACGGCGTTAAAGCTTTCCATGCTCATAGAAACCCCGCGGGGAGGGTTTTACCTGGGCGGGGAGGGTGGTATATTGAACGCCATCGTGGGTTCGCTTTGCATAGCGGCCGGGGCCACGGCGATAGCCCTGCTGGTAAGCCTGCCGGTAGTGCTTTACCTGAACGTACATGCTAAAAGACATTCAGGTCTGGCCGAGGCGATCCGCTTTGCCTTTGACGTGTTATGGGGTATCCCCTCGATTGTGTACGGCGCCTTTGGTTTTAGCTGTATGGTATTTTTGGGTCTCAAGGCCTCCCTCTTGGCCGGAATCCTGGTAATAGCGCTTGTTGAAATACCCGTTCTGGCCCGTGCCGTGGACGAGGTAGTCCGCTTTGTACCGGCGGACCTGCAGTCCGCCGTACTAAGCCTGGGCGCCACCAACGGGGAGGTGGCCTGGAAGGTGATGGTGCGCCAGGTATTCCCGGGAGTGCTGACGGCCATGCTGCTGGCCTTCGGGCGGGGTATCGGTGACGCGGCCGCGGTGCTGTTTACCGCCGGTTTTTCGGATTATATTCCCAGGTCTTTGTTTGAACCGGTGGCCACCCTGCCCCTGGCCATCTTTTTTCAATTGGGCTCTCCGTTTCCCGCGGTGCAGGACCGGGCTTTCGCCTCGGCTTTGATTCTTACCATACTGGTTCTGGTTGTCTCGGTCTCGGCCCGGCTGTTTTCCAAAAAACTGGCCCGCTACCGGGTGCATAATCTGTAGGAGGAACCTTTGCGAAACATGGCACATTTACAGGTAAAAGACTTATGTGTTTCCTATAACAGCACACCGGCACTGGAAAAGATTTCACTTACCGTGCCGGACAGAAAGATCACGGTGATTATCGGTCCGTCGGGGTGCGGGAAGTCCACGCTGCTGAAATCATTCAACCGCCTGCTGGAACTCGATCCCGGTGCGCGGCTCAGCGGGGAGGTGCTGGTGGATAACGAGAATATATACGCGCCCGGAACCGAACCCACGCATATCAGGAGAAAGATGGGGCTCTTGGCCCAGAAACCATGCCCGTTGCCCATGTCGATCTTCGATAACGTGGCCTTCGGCCCGCGTATACACGGGCAGAAGAACAGGCGCCGCCTACAGGGAATGGTCCGTTACTACCTGAAGCAGGCCAGCCTCTGGGAGGAGGTAAAACACCGCCTGCATGAACCGGCTTCCGTGCTTTCCATCGGCCAGCAGCAGCGCCTGTGCCTGGCCAGGGGACTGGCGGTCAAACCAGAGATAATTTTGGGCGATGAGCCCACCTCCGCGCTTGATCCCTTTTCCAGCAAACGGATAGAGGAAAAGTTTTTACTGTTGAAACAAAGGTATACGATAATCCTGGTAACGCATATTCTGCGCCAGGCAAGGCGTCTGGCCGATTATGTGGCGTTTCTGTACTGCGGAAAACTTATCGAGCACGGTCCGGCGGATGAGGTGTTTAATCGTCCCCGCCAGAAACTCACCCGGGAGTATATCAGCGGTGTGGTAAGCTAAAGTCGACGCCGGGTTTTTAGCGTAAAAAAAGCTTGACAAAAAAAAGATATTTCTATATGTTCTGTTACTGATTTAAAAATCCGGAATAAAATATCCTATATAATCAGCACAATTTAATATTCCGATATTGAGGAGGAGAGAATGGCTGAAATAAGTAAAAACGCGAGAGTGGGTATTGTAACCCAGAAGTTTTTTTGCGGCTGCGGCGGAGAGGTCAAGATGAAGTCCGTGTTCAGCAACGGCAGACTTAAAAACCTGGCTGAATGTGAAAAGTGTAATCGCAGGGAGAGAAGACCCAGCGATTTCAGGGCCTGACAGGACGCGGTGCAAAGCCGGGAACGTTTTCAGCGCTTCTGCGCTCTCCATTGTCTAAGCTGACGATTGATATCGGCATGAATGGAATCCAGGAGGGTTTGAATCTCCTGTTTCCCCTTTACATGTCGGTAAAGCTTCAGGGGTTTTACCCGGTAGACCAGACCCTTTAATTTGGAGAACAGATCTTTAAGCGTGGCGATTTTATAACCGCCATCAACCGCCACGCCCAGCACCGGAAGCTCGCTGTACTCAAGTAGAATACGGAGGCCCGCACTTTGAAATTTCCGCAGTTTACCGGTACGCGAGCGTGTACCCTCCGCGAACACAACCGGACATAGATACCGGCCTTGCGCGCGCGCGAGTCTTTTGAGATGATTATGGGTTCTTTTAAACCCCCCGCTTCTTTCTAAAAAGGCGTGCCGGCCCCTGCGCAGTCCCACCGATACGGCAGGGATGCCGTATTTCAATTCTTTTTTCGCGGTGAACTTAAGGTCATGGCCCGGAAACGCCTCCACCAGGGATACGATATCGGCCAGGCTTTGATGATTGCTGACGATGATGAACCTGTCCGGCAATGGCAAGCGCAGACCTGAGGTAAGATCAAGCTTCAACCCCGCGTAAAAACGGGCCAGGAATAATGATTTGTGGCTCATTTTCTTGAAGAATTTATTCCAAAACTCAGTATAATGCGTACGGTTGAAAAAAAAGTACAGTTTTAAGGTGATGTCCCAGGCGATGGTGGAAAGGAAAAAACAAAGTATAGCAAGTAATGTACCCATGGCAAGTCCTTTGTCAGGTAGTGTAGTGATAATTGTCTGTTTTGAAAAGTATTTTTTAAAAAAACCTTTTAGACGGCCGCGTGTTTTAGTCGTGGCGCCACCGCACGGTGGTTCAGAGGAGCTTGACATAGAAATTTATTTTTGTTATTTTAAATGTTCCGAACGGATAAATCAGCTAATAAGGAGTATGAGCATTGGGAGCAAAAGGTTCTGCAGCCAAGCGGCAAAGACAAAATGAAACGCACAGGCTAAGAAATAAATCGATTAAAACCAATATCAAGCATACCACGAAAGTCCTGTTGGGTGTGATAAAAGAAAATAAGAAACAGGAAGCCGCCGATCTCTATAAGAAGTTTGCATCCGGCGTGGATAAAGCGGTAAGCAAGGGTGTGTATCATAAGAACAACGCGGCGCGCAAAAAATCACGAATGATGAAGAAACTGAATGCAATCACGTAACCTTGCAGAGAGGGTTATTCATTGCAAGAAAAGTTAACCAAAGCAGATATTGTTGAGAATATTTTCCAGAAAATAAATATCAATAAACGGGATATATATAAAGTAATCGATTTTATTTTTGAAGAGCTTAAGAACGCCCTGGCTGAAGATAAGATCATCGAGCTGCGCGGGTTCGGTACCTTTGAGGTGCGAATCCGAAAGGGTAAGAAGGGCCGTAATCCTAAAACGGGTGAAACGGTGATTACCGAGCGCCATGGCGTGGTTTTTTTTAAGCCGGGCAAGGAATTGAAACATCTTACCCAGGAAATCAAAAACAGATGATTTTTCGAGTTTAGCAATTTCCTGAGATAACGAATATCTGTTCCCAGCGAGTATGCGATGTCCGCTTCCAGACAAAAAAGCCGTAATGGTCTGATCACGCCGTTTATTCTTTTAGTTATAGCTACTCCGGCCTTTGAGATCGGCAATTTCATATGGCTGTTCAGCCTTGAGACCGGCTCTCCGACAGGAGCGCCCTTTTTTATGCCGGCGGTTATTCTTCAGGGGTTTCTGGCCCTAAACGGAATTTATATCGGGTACAGGCTATGGAACCGGGAGGCCGGGTCTGAGTTACCCACGGAAATATACCTGATTGGGCTTGTTATGTACGGCCTATTGTTATTTGTTCTGGGTTTTTGCGGCGTGTTGCCATTCCTGCCGGTTATCCCCGGTGCGGCCTGGTTTTTTATATGCGGCGGCGGCTGTTATGCTTACCTGGCCCGGTTTAAGAGGGATATATGCTTTCCCGTTATACAAAAAATAACGGAGGATTTACTCTTACTGACTGTGGGCGCCTTTTTATTTGCGCTTTCCTTTCCCAATTTCATCAGCAGCTGGGGCCTGTTTCCCTTGGCTTTTGTTTGCCTTGTGCCCGTGTTCATCGTCATCCGGGGCGCGCCCTGGCGTCTGGTGTGGGTATACGGGATATTCTTTGTACTCACGGCCTTATCCCTTTACAGTTTTTGGCTGGCGTGGTTTCATCCCCTGGCTTTAAGCATAAGTTTGGTCACCTACGGAGTCTATTTCGTGATCCTCTTCCCTCTGTTGAAACTGGCCGTTACCCTGTTCCCCCGTTACGGATATCTGCTCCAGGCCCTTATCTGGGTTGGATATGAATTCAGCAAGACCTTGGGTTTCCTAGGTTATGCCTACGGCATCCTGGGGTATACCCAGTACCTGTTTACGCCCCTGATTCAGATAGCGGATGTCACGGGTGTGTGGGGCGTTTCCCTGCTTGTGCTGGTTCCGTCCGCGTTTCTGGCCTACGTGCTTAAGGACGGCGTAAGGCGGGCGCCTACCGCCTTAAAACGGGAACGGCCTGTGTTTTTATCGTATATACTGGTATTCGGCGCGGTCCTGGTATACGGTTTTACGGCACAGGCGGATCTATCCGCCTATAAAACATGGAAGGTGGCCTGCATTCAGCCGGATACCGATCCCTGGAAGACCGGGGACGCCGCCTATGAATATTATCTGGACAGACTTATGGCCTTAAGTAACGGCGCCTTACATAAAAATCCGGATATCGTCATCTGGCCGGAAACGGCCCTTGTTCCTTCGGTCAGACTGCACAGCAAAACAAGAATGAATATGGAACGGTACACCAATGTCATAAGACCGTTTCTTGAATATATGGCTTCCAAACAGGTACCCTTTGTGCTGGGCAATGACGATGGCGAGCTTGACCCCCGTATGCCCGGAGGACGGACCCATTATAACGCGGCCCTTTTGATGAACGGGAGGCGTATAAAGGCCGTATACCATAAGGTGCACCTTGTTCCCTTCACGGAGTATTTCCCTTTCCATGACCTTTTTCCGTTCGTCTATGACTGGCTGCGGAACGCGGATACTCATTTTTGGGAGAAGGGAGATAAGTTTACGGTATTCAGGGAGGACGGTATCGATTTTGCCGTACCCATCTGCTTTGAGGACACTTTCGGATATATTTCTCGCAAGTTCGTGCGTGGGGGCGCAGAGGTTCTGGTTAATATTTCCAATGACGCCTGGTCACGTTCACGGGCGGCGGAGATGCAGCATATGAGTATTGCGCTGTTTCGGGCCGTGGAGAACAGGAGGTCACTGGTAAGAAGCACGGCCTCGGGTATAACCTGCACAATTGATCCCAATGGCAGGATAACCGCCATGTTGGAACCCGATGCGCCCGGATTCATGGTGTCCGCCGTACCCGTAATATCGGCCAGGTTCACACTTTATGCGCACTGGGGTGACCTGTGCGCCGTAATTATGGTATGTATCCTTGTGATCTGGCTGGCCATAGGACTTGTGAGAAAGTTTTTGAAACTAACGCCGAAAAGCGATTGACAAAAATTGGTTTATTCACAACAATATAATTGAAATTCAAGGAGAAACCCATGAAGAATAAGGCAAAAATACTTATTGTTGACGATGAACCGATAAATCTTGAATTTTTTGACGTTATGTTAAGCAGACTGGGATTTATTGTTGAAAAAGCCGAGGACGGGGAAGAAGCGCTTGAAAAGGTTCAGGCGGTCGGACCCGATTTGATCATACTTGATAATATTATGCCCAAGCTGAGCGGGTGGGAGTTTACCAAGCTTATTAAAAACGATGAGCAATATAAAAAGTATAAAAGTATTCCCATTATTATGTTCTCCGCCATGGACGAGGTAAAAGATAAAATTGAAGGTCTGGAACTGGGCGTTGACGATTATATCACCAAGCCATTTAACTTTTCCGAGGTCCTGGCCCGTATACGCGCGGTACTGCGGAACAGGGAGCTGGCTCAGCAGCTTTCACGGCGTGAGATGCGTATCGGGGTTATTGAGTCTTTGAATAAATCGCTTATTTATTTTACCAAGCACATCAAGACCCCGATTCAGAAACTGATTGACAAATCCAAGAATATCAACACCTCTGATCAGAAGGCGGTGCATGAACTCATAGCGCTGGTAAAAGAAGAGAGTGAGGAGATACTGGCCACAATAAGCGGACTTGAAGATGAGGTGAAGGAGCTGCAGAGTAAGGGAGACAGGTTAAAAAAAGGCGATCTTACCCTTGAAGATCTGGAACTTAAATTTCAAAAAAACCTGAAAAACTGGAAAGCACGGGAGCTGGACTACGAAGGAGTGACTACTTGATTTCGCAAGAAATGAAGCAGGTGGTGGAGTTGTTTAATCAGGGGCGCAAGTTCTATAAATTGATGAAGTTTGCGGAAGCAAAAGAATATTTTAAAAAAGCCTTACAGGTTAAACAGGATGACGGACCTTCCCAGGTTTATCTGGAGCGTTGCGATCATTACATCCAGAATCCTCCACCCCAGGACTGGGACGGGGTATTCGTAATGAAAACAAAATAATTTTACATAAAAAGACAGGATTATCATGGCAAAGGCAAATGAACACAAGGGAACAGAAAGAATACGTACCACATTGGGCAAGGAAACGGATTTCAACGGAATAATGAAATTCAAAGACTCGCTGAAGATTATCGGCAGATTCAAGGGAGAGATAATTTCGCCGGGATTTCTCTACATTGAAAACGGCGCCGAGGTCAAGGCCAATATTAAGGTTGGTTCGGTAATCATCGGCGGTGTGGTCCGGGGAAATGTCGTGGCAAAGGAAAAACTGGAGATGCTTGAAACCGGCAAGGTGTTCGGTAATATAAAGACCGCCAAACTGAAGATCGCCGACGGCGTAGTGTTCGAGGGGAAGTGTGAGATGATTAAAAATCCTGAAAAGATTGATATTTTCGCTGAAAATGTCGATGAAATTAAAAAGAACATTGAGTATGTCTCAAGCACCGAATGAAATAATCCAAAAAATAATAAGAACTCGCTGAAATACGCCGTGAAAGTAAATTAAAAATGTATGACAGGGACACGTTTACAGGAACCGCTTTTTGTATTTCGGAGGAGGAGCTGCGATCCGTTTACTCTGGATTCCAAGATCATCGGATTGCCCTGCATATAAAAAATGAAAAAAACAGGCTGGTATTCGAATTAATAGGAGAACAGGCCATCCGGCAAAGGAAGGCCTTTGAGCATATCGTACGGGCCTGTGGCGCCGCCAGGATAAGACAGGGCATGGCGGATCCGGCACAGCTTGCCTTCCGGGCGTTGCGCCGGGCCGGGGCCAGGCTGGTAACGGCCGAATCGTGCACGGGAGGGCTTCTGGCCAAACTGTTAACTGATATCCCGGGGAGTTCGGAGGTCTTTTGGGGAGGATTTATCGTCTACTCCGATGAGGCCAAGCAAAAAATGCTCCTGGTGAATCCGGCTTTGCTGGCTACGGCCGGCGCGGTTTCCAAAGAGGCGGTGGAAGCCCTTGCCGCGAACGCCTTATGCGTGTCTGAAGCCGATTTCAGCCTGGCGGTGTCCGGTATTGCCGGCCCGTCCGGGGGAAGCGCACGGAAACCGGTGGGCACCGTATGGATGTGCATTGCAGGCAGGGCCGGGAAAAGCGTGTGCCTGCAGTTTCATTTTTCCGGATCACGGGAAGATGTCAGGCACAAGACAGCGACATGCGCATTCCTGATTCTGGAAGCGCTTATAATCGGAGGAGATTATCTTGACTATTACCGAAATTGGTAATATAATTAAAAAAAGCATCTACAATTCGTATAGTCTCCAAAAATATGTTTTT
Source organism: uncultured Spirochaetaceae bacterium (assembly GCA_964638895.1). Classification (GTDB taxonomy): domain Bacteria; phylum Spirochaetota; class Spirochaetia; order SZUA-6; family RPPD01; genus JAFGGG01. Next base: position 11,976 of record CAZWYY010000023.1, read on the forward strand.
CCGTATTGTAACAAAATAATGGAGCACTAAATGGAAATATTTCATAGGAAACCTTCCGTTGCCGAAGAAGAAAACAATTTCGTAAGCGAAGATAACGTAAAACAAAATCTTGAAAATGCTAAAAAGGAGAACCTTATGAGAACCGCTAAAGATGAGGCTTCCAATCACGTAAGACCGAAAAGAGTGGTAAAAAAGAAAAAATTGAAGGTTGAACTGATAAAGGATCCGGAGAACGGCGTCATGAATGAAGAGGACATAGACCAGCAGGAAATAAACGATAATAGTGAAAACCATAATGAGGAGGTACAGGTAAACGACAGACGGCCTGAGGCACTCAGCGGAATGAACCACCAGCAAAAAGATAGAATGAACGATTCCTCCATGATTTTTAACGGTACGGATGGGGAGAGGTTCAATATAAATGATCTATCCAAAAAGGATATGACCGAGCTGCGTTCCCTGGCGGGTCAGTTTAATATCAACCATGAAAGTCTGATTACCTTAAAAAAACAGGAACTTATTTTTTCGATTCTTAAGGCGCACACCGAAAGGGGAGGGGTGATTTACGCCTACGGCGCGCTGGAAATTCTGCCGGACGGATACGGCTTTCTGCGTTCGCCCAACTACAGTTATCTGCCCGGACCGGATGATATCTACATCTCCCCGTCCCAGATCAGGTTGTTCAACCTGAAAACCGGTGATACGGTGGCCGGCCAGATTCGTCCGCCCAAAGACGGCGAGCGTTTTTTTGCCATGCTGCGTGTGGAAAGCGTCAACTTCGACGATCCCTCGGTTGCGCAGTCGCGTATTCCGTTCGACAATTTAACCCCCCTTTATCCCAATGAGAGGCTAAACCTTGAGACCGCAACCAACCAGATATCGACACGGATGATCAATCTTTTTTGTCCGATAGGAAAGGGCCAACGGGGTTTGATCGTTTCCCCCCCGCGTACCGGGAAAACAATACTTCTGCAAAAAATCGCCAATGCCATAACGGCCAACCATCCGGAGGTGTTTATTATCGTCCTGCTTATCGATGAAAGGCCCGAGGAAGTAACCGATATGCAGCGTAACGTCAATGGTGAGGTTGTGTCCTCCACGTTCGACGAACAGGCCACAAGGCACGTCCAGGTGGCGGAAATGGTACTGGAAAAGGCCAAGCGCCTGGTTGAGCATAAAAAGGACGTTGTCATTCTCCTTGATTCCATCACACGCCTGGCGCGGGCCTATAACCAGACCGTACCCACCTCCGGCAAGATCCTATCCGGAGGTGTGGATTCCAACGCCCTGCATAAGCCCAAACGTTTTTTCGGAGCGGCGCGGAATATCGAGAAGGGCGGCAGTCTGACCATTGTGGCCACGGCCCTCATTGATACGGGCAGCCGCATGGATGAGGTTATCTTTGAGGAGTTCAAGGGCACGGGCAATATGGAGATAAACCTTGACAGAAGGCTTTCCGACCGCAGGTTGTTCCCGGCAATTAATATCAAAAGATCGGGAACACGAAAAGAAGAGCTGCTTTTAAACGAGGAAGAGCTGAATAAGATCTGGGTTCTACGCAAGGTCATCAACCCCATGGACGACGTTGAGATTATTGAATTACTTATTGACAGAATGCATAAAACCAAGAATAATAGTGCGTTCCTGAAATCCATGAATACGTCCACCGTGGCCGGAGAATAGTATAAACGGAGGTAAGAGAATGAAAAAAGGCATACATCCCGCATACGAGGTAACCACAATCAAATGTGCCTGTGGTAATGAAATCGTCACCCGATCTACGGTAAAGGATATTTCGATTGAAATCTGTTCCCAGTGTCATCCCTTTTTTACAGGTAAACAAAAACTTATAGATACGGCGGGAAGAGTGGAAAGATTCAAGAAGAAATACAAAATCAAAGATTAAGACATCTGCAATGGATAACGCGGATATCGGAAAAAAAGTATTTTTCCTCTATCCACCCACAATCATTAAAGAGATTATCAGGGAAGTTGTCAGACAGGAATACGAGGCCTATATCCTGGAGAGCCATGCCGCGGCTCTCCGTATATTGGCGAAATATAAGGACTCGATCCTTTTTATCAACATCGATGAAGTACTGAAAGAAGAGGAGTGGGAGAAGTATGTTGCGGAGTTGCTGGCAAATCCGGCAACCGCCGGTACAAGGATAGGCATACTTACCTATTTTAAAAAAGAGCGCGAGCTGATGGAACGGTATTTGATCAACATCGGCGTGCAATGCGGCTTTATCCGCATAAAGATGTCGCCCGAGGAATGCCAGCAGATTATCTTAAAGACCCTGGCCGTCAATGAGGCCAGGGGGCGCAGAAGATATGTGCGCGCCATCTGCAATGAAAAACTGGATCTTTTTAATGTCATCTGGCAGGATACACGCTACCAGGGCAGCATAATAGACCTGAGTTACGCTGGTATGGCCTGTTATTTTCATGACGAGACATTAATACTTCGCGAAGGCACGGTACTCGGCAATATTCAGCTTGTTCTACGCGGCGCCAGTTGTATTTTAAGCGGAACCGTAATGAAGGTGATTCCGCAAACCACCGAGCACAGCATCTATATTATTATGTTCAATACCGCCGAATTCAAACCGGTTATTGAAGAAAAAATACATACCTTCATTTTCCATTGCCTTCAAGAAGCCATCAAGAACGAAACGGACACCCCGCCCAAAAACTGACAAACCTAATTTCAGACCCTTCTTATATTGGTTTTTTTTATTTTCGTTCTTGACGGCGGCCGGTATGTAGCCTAAGATGTAAGGTAAGTATAAAGGGCAGGATTACGGGTGGGGTATACATACTATAAAACAATTCTTTAAAGGAGGAGCTAATGAAATTTGATCTTAGCCTGGTCAACAGGGCTTTCCAAAAGAGCTTTGCGCCGACCAAAAACATTGTCACACTGATTCATTTTGTGCTCATTGTCGTGGGCGCCTGGATTTTGATGTGGATAGGCAATCAGCTTGCGTTCGCGGTCAGAAGCGCAATCGTAATGTACGTATTTATGGGAATCGCCGTTCTTTACGCGGTAATTATTTTTTCAAGTATGGCCTATTTCCTGTATTATTACGGGCTGGCGGCTATAAAATCGGAAAAGAAGGCTGGCTTTGGGGAGGCCCTGAGTTCCTTACAGTCACAACCAATCGCCGCGCTGGGTTTTATTGTTTTTATGATCGCGGTGTTGTTGGTCCAAGCCCTGGTACTGTGGTTGCTGTCATTGATACCCGAGGTGGGATTGATTCTTATCGTGATTCTGGTGCTTCCCTTGTTCGCGCTTGACTTTTTCCTCTTTACCTTCATGTTTTTGGGTGGGATTCTTTGCTATCCCACCATGATAGACCAGAAAAAGGGCATTTTCGGGGTGATCAAGAACGTGGCGGTCGTTATCAAACAGAAGCTGGCCAAGCTGTTACTGTTTCATGTGCTGCAGACCGTAATCCTGGTTATCCTGTTTCTACTTCTGCTTTTACTTTTCTCCCTGGCTATGGTGGTTCCCGGTATGTTCTTGCACGGGGGCAGGTCGGCTATGTCACTGGACAATCCCATGGCTTTGATCGGCACCGGCCCATATCAGGTTATCGGTATTGCTCAAATGCTGCTCGCCAGCCCTTATGTCATACACGTGATTCTGGGTATCATTCTGATAATATACTCGGTCGTGATTTTCGGCATATTGTTATCCTGGCTGTTGAACTTCAGCTGCGGTCTGGTCGCCGGCTTTTATCTGCATGTAAAGGATGAAGTCGATTTCAAGGATGACCTGGGTCTGAAAAAACTTAATATCGACGTGAAATAAAAAGAAGGGGTCTTTAATCTCCCGGCCGGGGCGGGCCTTACCTGTCCCGGCTTTTTTATTTATAAAAAAGTCGCCCCGCAGGCGGTTTTTTACTATATAAAACAAGCGGCTACGGGTTGCCCTGCTCTTTCAGGTAGTCAATACAGGCCTCGACCACTTGGGGATCATAAAGAATCCCCTTGTTCCGGGCGATCTCCTCCATGGCCCTGTCCATTCCCAGGCTTACCCTGTAGGGCCTGTGCGAGGTCATGGCCTCCACCACATCCGCGACCGCCAGAATCTTTGCCTCCAGAATAATTTCATCGGATGTCAGGCCTGCCGGGTAACCAGTGCCGTTCAGGCGCTCATGATGCTGGATGACCATAACGGATATGGGTTGATTGAACTCAATGTCTTTAATGATCTCATACCCGATCTGCGGATGCTGTTTAATAATCTCATACTCGTTCTCATCAAGTTTCGCGGGCTTGATCAATATGTCCACGGGGATCGAAATTTTACCGATATCATGCAGTAAACCCGCAAGACGAATGCCGTCAACCTGTGTTTGCGGGCAGCCCAGGCGTTCAGCGATTTTACAGGCAATAGTAGCCACACGCCTCTGGTGCCCCGAGGTATACGGATCGCGTTTTTCCAGCGCGGATGCCAGCGCGTTCACCGTTCCCTCCAGGAGGCGTTGTAATCTATCAAAGTTTTTTTTCAGTTCATGTTCCGTCGCTATCTGCAGGCGGATCATTCTGCGTTCGGCTAATATGCGGTTAAGCCTGACAATCAGCTCCTGCGGGCTTAAAGGTTTACGAATAAAATCTTTTGCTCCCTGTCCGATTACATCCTCGTATTTAAGATCTTCCTCAAACCCGGTTATCACAATGATATCGCAATCGTATCTGGATCTGGCGATCTTCGCCAGTTCCAGTCCGTTTTTTCTCGGCAGTACGATATCGGCGATCAACACATCGATCCTATTCTGTTTCAAAATACCGAGCGCCTTTTCGGCGTCCGGGGCCGAGTAACAGACATACCCTACATTACAGATGGCGTGCTTCAATATATCACTAATGAGAGGATCGTCATCCACTACTAAAATACTAATGCGGCTTTCCAAACTATCCATGGCTGCTTCTTACCCTCTACCGGCACGATAATAACTTTTCTTACCTATTATTAATTATAGGATTCCCCATTGCATTTGTAAATAGAAGATTTGGGAATAATCCCTATGCCGGGTGTAACACTTTCGATTATGCTAAATTATTTTTATTTACACCTTGTTTAGTTTCCGTTTTTTTTTTATCCTCAGGAAAGGGAGTTGAAAAAAGGAAACAAATGAACAAGAGCCGACACAAACAGCTTCTGGAAAAAATACAGACACTGAAAAAGCAGATAAACTCGGTCTTTGTGGGCAATGAGATCGCGGTGCACAGCCTGCTTACGGGGTTTCTCTCCGGGCTGCATGTGCTTATAGAAGATATTCCCGGGGTAGGCAAAACCACACTTGCTAAGACATTGGCCAAAAGCGCGGGTCTGGATTTCGCCAGGATTCAGTTCACGCCGGACCTGCTTCCCGGCGATATTATCGGTATGACGGTCTGGAGTACCGAAAAGAGGGAGTTTATCTTCAAGACAGGAGCCATAATGCATCAGTTTATCCTCGCGGATGAGGTGAACAGGGCCAGTGCGCGTACGCAATCCAGCCTGTTGGAATCAATGCAGGAACATTCGGTTACCGTAGACGGTGTCACCTACGCTCTGCCCGAACCCTTCTTTGTGATTGCCACTCAAAATCCCATATCTTTTACCGGTACGTTTCCCCTGCCCGAAGCACAGGTTGACAGGTTTGGTGTTTCTTTTTCCATTGGATACCCTCCGCACGGTGAGGAAAAAACAATTCTTACACGGTTCCAGCAGGAGGACCCCCTGGAGAGTCTTGAGGCCGTAATAGATCCGGCGGATATTATGACGATCAGGGAAAGCGTCAGAAAGACGGCCGTTGATGATAAAATCAAAGATTTTATCGTTGTTGTGGCCCGCGGCACGCGCACGCACCCCAAGATAAGACTGGGTATGAGTCCCCGGGCGGCCCAGCACCTGCTTTTGGCCTCTCAGGCCGAGGCCTTTCTGAATGCGCGTGATTTTGTGATACCCGAGGACGTAATCCAGGTAATTCCCCTTGTCATACCGCATCGCATTTTGTTAAAGGCTGAGGCACGGATGGAGGATATTACCCCGGGCAAGGTCATTCAGGAACTCGTTTCCGGCATGGAATACCCGACTGGTTTGAGTTCATGAGACGCCTGAAGATAAAAGCGGGCGCCGTGGGGGTTTACCTCATCGGTTTTGTTATTTTATATCTACCCGCCATGTCCATGGCCGGGATTTTATTGTATGTATTTTGTTTATATACGGCCTTCCCCTTGATTTCGTTTATTTTTTTGCTGATTGCCTTTTTCAGGTTCAGGTATTATGAGCAGTTCAGCACCGAGCATCCGGTGAAGGGCCAGGAGGTATCATACAAAATCTCACTGGCCAGTGAGGCCAGGGTCCCGGGACCTTTTGTAAGCGTCAAGTTCAAACTCACCAGCCCCGATGTATCGGCCCAGCTGAAGGATATTCATACCGTTTTACAAAGCGGCGGCATCTATTCACAAACATATACAATACGGTATCCGTTCAGGGGTGTATACAAGGTGGGTATCGATTATATTGCGCTGCGCGACGTCCTCGGCTGGATTTCGCTATACCCTGTGGTATGGTTCAGGACCTTTTACGTGTTCCCGCGTATAATCGAGCTACGGAGGGTATTATCCGGGCTGCAGAATGTTATTGAGGCTTCCGGCTACGGACAGGGTATTCTGGACGACTATACCCTTTTCAAGAATTTGCAGGAGTATAGGTCAGGGCAGTCCGTAAAGCACGTGGCCTGGAAGAAATTCGCGTCAACCGGTGAACCGTTCGTCAAACTGTATGAAAAGACCTCCTGGCCCGGAGTGGAGATTTACCTTGACTTGCGCAGGGAAAATGAGGCCGATAACCGCATTCTGGAACGGGAGGACTGTTCGGTGGAAATACTTGTTGCGCTGGTGGGATTTTTTTTTCAGAGCCAGATCCCTACCAGGGTTCACGCGGTTAACGGCAGGGACAGATATGAGTTTTTCGGTTCGGACCGGTCTTTTTTTACGAAATTCTATAAATCCACCATCAATATCGCCTTTGCGAACGACTATTCACCCGTACATGCCTTCAAAGCGGATATGCAGGACAAACTGATAAACGCGAGTACGATCATTTTCATCACCCACAACCTGGACCCCGAGATCATGGAGCTTGTGTCCGCATCATGGAATTCGGAACTGGCGGTGTTTGCAGTCATCAATCAGTCCGGGAAAACACCTCAGCAGGTACAAAGTGAAGCAACCTTAGCTGATTCTTTGCCGCATATTCGCGGCAACCTGATTTTTGTGCGGGGAATCGATACGATTAAGGAAAACATAGAGGCATGATGAAACGGATACTATTATTGAGTGTCAGGGTTTTTTACTCCCTCCTGCTCTCGGTAGGGACCCCGCTGGTAGCCGCAGTTTTCCTGAACGCCGAAGGCCCTCTGGCGGAGATATTAATTCTTGCCGGCTGCATCTGCTGCCTGTTTTTATTGAAGGACCTGCTTGCGGGGAAACTTGGGCAAGCGGTGGCTATTTTTTTAATCGCGTTCTATATATTGTTTTCGTTTTTTATTCTTCTTTACATAATTGTTATCCCTTACCCGTCCTACCTGGCCTGGATAGATCTGGTGAAGACCCACCGTCCGGGGGGGATTATTTCTTTTTTGTTCTTTATGGGAACCGTATACTTTTCAAGTCTTTTCGGGGGTCTTGTTCACCGCTCGGGATTTGTAAAGCCTCTTGGCGGTTTGGTATTAGTAATTTGTTTTGAGTTGGCCGTCATATACCAGAATATTCCGACCCTTTTATTGTTTACCTGCGCGCTGGCATTGGAACTGCTGTTTTTTTCACTTTTTCCGCGTAGATCCAATCTTAAATTCACTATGCGCCCATTGCTTATACTCCTGATTATCATATCCGGGGGGCTGCCGCTTTTCCTGGCCACCGCCCCGAACAGTGGGTACCTTGTAAACCGGACGCTTGATCCCGGAATAAAGCGGCTGATTCTGGAGTTTTTCCCGGACCTTCCCCTGTTGACGACCGTGGCCGGGTACGGTCATTTCTATGAAAGCGAGAATATAGGAAACAGGCCGCTTTTGTCCAACACACCGATTTTCATGGTACACGGGCCTCCGGGCAAGGACCTTTATATTCGTACACAGGTTTTTGATGAGTATTCCGAAGATAATTGGTCGTTGAGTTTGGAACTGCGAAAAAAAATGCGTTCCTTGAAGACAAACATACTGACACAACGGCAGGACCGAACCCAGCGGGTTTCGCTTGATCTGCTTTTTGATTTTTTTGACCTTCTGCCTCATACACTCGATACCGTGGGCGTGGAGATCGAGAATCAACCGGATGCCAAGATTGTCTTCGGCACCCGTGACACCGGCTATTTTCTTGACCCGCCGCTGTTGAAAGGCGATCACCTGCTTTTATATATTTCACCACGCGATACGGAGAGCCTGGGTATAGCGCCGGAAGCTGTGGAATTCCTTACCGGGTTGATGGGCAGGGAGCTTACAGTACAGAATACTGAAGTGGACCGGGATCAGGAGGACCTGCTGTCATATTACCTGGAGGTTCCCGGATCGGTCTCACAACGGATTAAGACACTCGCACACACGCTGGGCGCGAACAGTGAAACCCCCTGGCAATTGCTCAGGAACATCCGGCGTTATCTGAACAGGGATTTTATATACACCCTGAACACCAGCCCTCCGCCCAAGGGAACGGCCTTTCTGGACGATTTTTTATTTGAGTCCAAAAAGGGATACTGCGTGCATTTTGCCACGGCCTTTGTGATCCTGACCAGGTTGAACGGCATACCGGCCAGGTATACAAGCGGTTTTTTTGTATATATCCCCCAGGCCAAAAACCAGGCCCTGGTTACCGGCCTGCACGCACACGTATGGCCGGAGGTATGGTTCCGCGGACTGGGTTGGGTCACGCTGGAGGCCACTCCGGCGGTAAATCCAAATGCGCTTTACGGCTCGGAATATTACCGGCTGTTCAACCAGGAGAACGATGCGCTGACCGCCAGGCAGCTTGAGGCATTGATGGGCCGGAAAATACCGGTGCCTGCCAAACGGCAGCCGGACATCATGGGTGACCTGTTTTTTTTATTGCCCTATCTCGCCGCGGCGGCCCTGGTTTTCTGTCTGGTATTCGGCGGCTACCGGTTGGCAAGAAGATTCCCCCGCCATCGGTCACTTTACCGGGGTAAGTTGCGGTTGGTCGACCGTCGTTTGCGCGGGCTTGTTGCTTTTTTAAAAAAACGCAACATACCGGATCCGGCACGCGTGGGCTGGGTCGAATGGGGGTGTGTGGTGGCGGGATGCTATCCGCACACCAAATATCTTGTACAGAGGCTGGTGGCCGGGCTACAGGGCATTTTTTACAATTCGCGTGAGCCTGAAAAAAGGTATATCGTGTTCCTATGCCTCTTGGCAAAAAGATTACGGCATCTCTAAGCTTATCCACGCGCCGGAGCGCGCGGATTCGAACAGGGCGTCTATGACCCGCATGTTTTGTACGGCATCATCCGGGGGAATCGGCAGTTCGGTCCGGTGTATAAGGGCGTGGGCGAACCCCTCGAATTCAGTGCGGTACTGGTCGCAGGGGTCAAGCGTTACGCAGCGCGTTCCCACCGACGTGGTAATGTAAAGCTTTGCCGGAACGTCCGGGAACATGTTGAACGGTACCGGTATGCGTATTCTGCCCCCGGAACCGATGAGTTCTACCTGCTGATAGGCGAAACTCCGAGTACTTACGGAGAAGGTGGCCCGTTCCGGGCCAAAATCCAGAATACCCGTGGTAAGTGCGTCTGTTTTAAAATCCGGGTCACGCAGCAGCACACATTGCACGCGCGCGGGCTCTTTCCCGAACAGATAACGGGCACAGGACACCGCATAACAACCGATGTCGTAAAGGGCTCCGCCGCCCATGTCCGGGTTGTTCCTGATGTCATTGGGGTCCGGGTTTGCGTAACAGAAGAATGTATGTATAAGCTGGGGTATGCCGATCTCACCAACCGCCGCCAGCTCACGGGCCCTCCGCCACTGGGGGTGGCATTTGTACATGAATGCCTCCATGAGCCTGACCTTCTTTTGTTCACAATAGCGGACGGCCTCCCCAGCCTGGACCGCGTTCAAGGTAAGCGGCTTTTCGCACAGAATATGCTTTCCCGCGTCGGCGGATTTTTTTATCCATTCAAGATGCAGGTGGTTGGGAAGGGGAATATAAACCGCGTCCACCTCCGGGTCCGCCAGCAACTCCGCGTATGAATCGTAACAGTGAGGTATGCCCAGTTTTTGCACCCATACCTTGGCTTTCCCGATATCCCGCGAGGCCAACGCATACATTTCTATATTTTCCGCGTGCAGTAGACCCAGGGCCACCCTTTTTATAAAATGCCCCGAGACTCCCAGTATACCCAGCCGGATTTTGCCCATACTCGTACTATAAATAGTGGGTGTTTTGTGTGTCAAGTACGGCGATTGTAAATTCATTCAATATGATAATCGTCGGGTCTGGAATAAAGTTAGAATATGCTTTATTATTATAGTATATTTAATCTAAAAAGGAGGGCATATGAAAAATGTCATAATTCTTATTTTGGCGGTTGTATTTTTAGCGGGATTTTCCGCCTGTTCCAAGCAACAGCAGCAGGCACCCGCGGAAGGCGAGAGTATGCAGCAAACGGATTCGGGTAATGAAAATTCCAGTTTAGAGATTACCTTGACCCAGGCGCTCATTGATAAGTATATAGAAACTTTACCGCCTTTTATTAAAAAGGCCGAAGAACTTGGAGAATCCCCGAATACCCTGCTGACAAGCGTCACGGCGGGCGGGGAGATCGAATCATTACTCAAGGACCAGGGATGGAGTGAGCCGCAGGATTTCTTTAAGGTACACGCAAAAATATGGTCGCTTATGCCGTGGTTGATGATGGTGGAACAGATGAAGGGTCAGTCAAAAGAAATGCAGGATCAGCTGGCCGATCAGTTTGAAGAACTGTTCAAGGCCCACGGGGTAACAGAGCAGGAAAAACAGCTGCTGCTTGACAATCAGAAAAAGCTCGCGGACGCCGTGGAACAAGCAAGTAAATAACAGGTTTCCCCGGATAGACCCCGGCCGGTTTGCCGGAAAAGCTGTCAACCGAATCAAAGGGTGACAGCTTTTTTTTATTTTTTATACAATAATTATTGGATTACCTCGTCTTTTTATAGTGTTATGGAGGCGGTAATGGTACAGGAGCTGGCCCGCTCCTATAGGCAGGAAAGACACAAGCTGCTCGGGTATATACGTTCCCGGGTGTCGAACATTGAGGATGCCGAGGATATTTTACACGATGTATTTGTAAGCGCGGTAAACGGCGTCAGTTTGACCCGGCCCATGGAAAACCTGGCGGCCTGGCTTTTCACGATAGCTAGAAATAAGATTATAGACCAATACCGCAGAAAGAAACTCAAAACCGTTTCTCTCTATAATAACGATGCCAATGAGTCAAACAACCTCTCTCTGATTGATATAATCAAAGCCGAGGGTATCGATGTTGAACAGGAACATGTCCGTAACATGGTGACGGAGGCGATTTTTGAAGCCGTGGAAGAGCTCCCGCCCAGGCAAAAAGAGGTCTTTTTGTGGCAGGAGTTGGAGGGCAAGACCTTTAAGCAGATTGCGGAAATGACAAAAACAAAGGTAAATACATTGCTGGCCAGAAAGCGCTATGCCGTGCTTTTCCTGCGCCAGCGTCTAAAAGAAATCAAGCAGATGCTTACAGAGGAGGTATAAGATATGCGTTTTTTTAACCGATGGAGGATCCCCATGATTTTGGGCGGAATTGCCCTGGCCGCGGCTCTGGCCTTTGTGTTCGGCCTGTTCGTAATGTGGTTGTGGAACTGGCTGATGCCGGCCATATTCGGCCTGGGACAGATAAGCTACTGGCAGGCCTGGGGCCTGCTGATACTCAGCCACATACTCTTTAAAAGCGGTTTTCATCATAAATACGCTCATCGCGACGACAAGCATGAGGAGTGGAAGAACAGGTTTAAATCGCGGGTTGCGGAATGGAAACGCCAAACTTACGCTGAGGATTCTGCGGAGCAGGCGGCCCCCTCGGAACCGGGTGCCTGAAACAGGGCCCGGCGCTGTGTTACCCCGGGAGGTGAGGCGGAAAAAGGGCGG
>CAZWYY010000023.1:24240-54270 GCA_964638895.1 uncultured Spirochaetaceae bacterium
AAAAAGGGCGGTCGCGCATTCCGCGCGCACCGCCTGTTTTATTATTGATTTTTTTATCAATCAAAAAAATCATCGGTATTTTCATCAAAGAAATCATCTTTCTTTTTATCAGTGTCTTTATTCGTGTCCTTGTCCTGATCGGAATCGAAAAACTTGTCCTGTTCCTCCTCGGAATCGAAAAACTTGTCCTGCTCTTCCTGGGAATCGAAGAACTGCTCTTTTTGTTCTTCCGAATCGAAGAACTGCTCCTTCTCTTCTTCCGTATCAAAGAACTCCTCTTCCTCCTTCTTCCACTGCTCTTCCACTTGTTTCACGTCCTCAAAATCATCGTAGACCACGTCCTGCTTGTCCGTGTAATCCTTATCGTCGGTATAGAGATCAGGATCGGTATAGTCGGTATCTTCCAGCTCGTCATCCGTATAATAATCAGCGTCGTCATACTCAACCTTTTCCTCTTTTTTGGCGTGTTCTTTAATAAATCCGTAGGCCAGGTCTGATGGCTCGCTTTTCACGTATTGGTTTTTGGCCCTGACCCCGTAATATTCAAAGGGATTCGTGATTTCGGTATCCGTATAGGTAAGCGTGGTAAGCTCCTTTGCCACATACCATTTTTTTTCCTTATGGTTCCATTTTAAAAGCTCATAGCTTTCGGCGCCCTTGGACGCTTCCCAGGTTACGATTATCTTATCCTCGAACTCACCCTGTGAGGCCTTGATCTTGCGCGGCGCTTTCAGGGGTGTTTCCTCGGGTTTCACGGGGATGACTACGGTTACGGAGATCGACTGGCTCGGCTTGCTTTCTGCGTTGCCCTTATAGGCGGTGACGATATACCATTTTATCTCACCGTTTTTAAACTCCCGCGGATCCTTGAAGTTGGTGTCCCCGGTGGCGCCCACCCTGATATAGTTGTCCTTGGCCTGCTCGAAACTGTACACGTAATACCCGTCTATACCTTCCATCTTTTGCCAGCTTAAATACACCACCCCACTGTCACACAGACCCTGTACCTTCTGCGGAACGCCGAGCTCCTTGGCAAGGCTTCCGGCGTGTCCCCCGGCCGCTTCGCTGAACTCGCTTTCCGTGGTTTCATTCACGCTCTTCACCGCGTAATAATACAGCGTCCCTACCTTCACATCCTTGGTGTCGATGTATTTTGTGCCCTTGGTGTTGGCCACCTCCTTAAAGTCCTGGTTTGGTTTTTCGGATCTGAACACCTTGTACCCCACCGCGTGCTTTGCCTTGCTCCAGGTCACCTCGATTTTGTCTTTGAATGTGCCCTTTGACGCCTCCACATTCAGGGGCACGGCCGCTTCCTGGGGATCGGTTACCTCGTCATAGACCACCACACAGACCTTCACCTGCTTTTTAAACAGGTCATAGCCGATCCAACCGTATCCGCCCTCGCCCCAGTAGGTTGTCCAGGAGTTGATTACCTTAAAGGCCTTTTTGTTGTCGTCGTACCCCACAACGCACATGGCATGACCGCCCAAAAGGGCCCCGCCGGTGTCGTTTATTACGCCTCCGGTATAATTATAGAAGTTATCATAGATCATCATGCCGATGATCACCGGATTTCCCCGGGAAAGCACCTCCTTGACCGCGTCCAGGTTGTTGTAATCCACCCTGGCGAACGACTTGGCCTTGTACTGCAAGGCCTCGCTGTACGCGTCCCGGGAGGGCTGGGTGGTGAGGTTCTGGGTGTAGGGCATGGCGGACAAGCTCGCGCATCCTTTTTGTATAACCACATTAATGGCCGACTCTATGGGCGCCCCGCCGTCCGTTCCGCCGTTGATCTGGTTGTAAATAAATGACGGTGAGAAGATGTGTTCATTGTTTCCGACCCCCCATTCACGTTCGATATTCTCATGGTATGATTTACAGGCATAGGCCACGGCCCACCCCGTGCAGCTTCCGATCATGCCCTGATCGCCCGGTGTGGGAAAAAACGGGGACAGGTCCACATCAGCGGCCAGCTCCGGGGCCTTTCCGCCGTGGGCCTGCGGGCTCGAAGCACGGAAGGATTTATAAAGCATCTTCGGGGTCTCTTTCAGTCCGGCGCCCCTTGTGCTTATATCCGGCCGGCCGCAGCCCGAAAGAACTGTCAGGCCGGTCAATAATACTATGCTGCATACTAAAAGCAAGAGGGCTTTTTTTCTATTTCGTATCATTGCGTATACCTCTCTTCGGTTAAAGTTCTATATCAGGAAAGGTGAACACCACCGGTGAGCACGTTCCTTTGATGATTTCACTGCGGATGCAGGGGATAACATCCCCGGTCTGCAGCGCAGAATGCAGGCTGTCATGTTTTTCCGGCTCAACAAAGATCAGTTTTTTTCTGGCAATATCCTTCATGTGTGGAAAACGGTATTCGGCGGTCTGGGCCGGATCGGACGGCGTGAAGGTAAAGGTAACCTCAACCCTATGTTTATTGATCCATAAAACCCTCAACAGCAGGGCGCTGCCTTTAAAGTGTGTGTAGGTACAGTCATCGCCCGTGGAAAGGGGGGGGTTGTTGTCCCCTGCCTGGGTGGTGTTATATACTTCCGTCTGCGCGCCGCCGCAGCAGGACGCAAGCAGGTTTATCGACAGGCTGAGTATAACAATACATATGGCGAACGGGAAAACCAGAGTCCTTTGTTTCATCTATCCATATTGTAGTCCACCCATACGCTTTTTTCAAAGTAATTGTACAAAGGAGGTTGATTTTTTATGTTCTCTTCCTAATAATACACTAGGTATGAACACCCAGATAACGAAACAGGTCGACCACGATGTGGCGATGTATGTGATCCGCTGGTCTGCGCTGCGCAAAGCCGATAAATACGATATCATAAAGACCGTACCCTCCATGTCGGGTATATTTGAACTCTATTACCAGGATAAAAAGAAGAAATTGAACCTGTTTCTGTTTTCCAAGGTGTGGTTCGGCGGTTTGAAACATGAGCTGCGTAAATTTACGGATGTTGAACTGGAAACGGATGCAAAACGCCGGTTTATCTTAAACACCTACGACTGTTATTACCGCTACGCCCTCACCAATTCTTACAATGATATGTGTGATATTTTATATTTTTTTTCCAGGACCTATGTTCCCCACAGGCCGCCGCCTCCCCATTCGGGAAGATACAAGGATATAATCGTTCACGAACTCTCCAAGGACAAGCTGGTGACCATTTAGGCCAGGGCCGTTAAAACTTCCGGTCCGTGCTCGTCCGGGCGTACATCGGGAAATACCTTGTGGATTAAGCCCTCTTCGTTCACGATAAAGGTAGATCGAAGAATACCCTCATACTCCTTGCCGTATAGTTTTTTTTTGCCCCAGGCCCCGTATTCCCGGACTACTTTCTTGTCGTGGTCGGAAAGCAGGTAGAAGGGAAGGCTGTATTTTTTTTTGAACTCGGCGTGAGATTCCGGGGAGTCCGCGCTGATGCCGATCACTACAGCACCCTTATCAAGCAGGGTGTCATAGGTGTCCCTGAAACTGCAGGCCTCCCTGGTGCAGCCCGGCGTATCATCCTTGGGATAAAAATATACAACAACCTTTTTCCCTCTGAAATCACTCAGGCGTACCGTGCTGCCGGTATCATCCGGCAAGGAAAAATCCGGGGCGTTTTGACCTTTTTTCAACATAGCTTACTCCTTTTTGTAATAATCTAATCTTTCACCTAAACATACTATGCTGGGGTTACGGAAGGCAACCTTGGAACAAATGAAAAATCGGCCGTGCGGCCGGGGCAGGACGGCGCATTGCAGTAATTTTTCTTTCATTGACTTTCTTCCTTTTTTCATTTAGCATATTTTTTAGGAATGTTATGCAGAAAATTCGGCGTACAGGCGGGATAGTTACCGGGCTTCCGCGGGGCGGGTATCTGGTACGGACCCCTGCCGGACAAATCCAGGTGGGCTCACCGCCGGAGACCATAAAAGACACCATGGTGTTGCCGGAATCCGTGCCCCGGATATTCGTGCTTCCGCAAAAACTCTTTAATTTTGATAAGGGTATAAGCCTGGCCGAACTGGAATTTCCGATTTATTTTAATTTCTTTTTTAAAAAGCAGAAAATCACCATCATAGGTACCAGGGAACAGGGCAGGCGCCTGCGGGGGGTGCTGCAGGAGGCGGTGTTCGGGCCGCGAAAGGTCGATATCTCCCAGGATATCCACGCCGAGGCGCAAAGCACATTCGTGCCCGATATAAAAAGTGAAATGGATTATTACAGAACCTTCGGTTTTGAGGACCTGTATGATTTTATTCCGTTTGAGAACAACGCCTGCCGCGTAAATGAGCTGAATATCGAGTGTACAATGAATGAAGGATTTGTGTTTCGCCACGGGCACACTGTAATAGCCCGGGTCCCCTCTATTTTTACCTACAAACCCCGCTACGATATCGGCGTGAGACTAAAAGAGCCTTACCGCCCGCCTCTTTTCGCGGTAACCTGTCTGGGCCCCAGCCATGGCTTTGATCCCACCGAAAATACATCGGGTTTTATCATCTGGATCAACCATAAAGGAGTCATGGTCGATCCGCCGGTCAACTCCACCGAATGGCTCAACGATTCGAACGTGAATCCGAAACTCATAGACAGTATCATTCTTACCCACTGCCATGCCGATCATGACGCCGGCACCTTTCAGAAGATCATGGAGGAGGGGAAGATTACGGTGTATACCACCAAGACCATTATGGGCAGTTTCTTAAGAAAATACGCGGCCCTCTGCGACGAACCTGTGTCCCTACTCTCCAGGCTTTTCAATTTTATTCCGATCTATATCGACAAGCCGTTTTTCATTCACGGCGCGGAGTTCCTGGCCGACTATACCCTACATTCCATTCCCACCATCGGGTTTCGGATGAGGTTCCAGGGCCAGAGCTTTGTGTACTCATCGGACCACCAGGCCGAGCCTCGTATTCATGCGGAGCTCTTACAAAAAGGAGTCATCAACAGGGAACGCTATAAGCAGCTTACCAATTTTCCCTGGGACTCAAAGGTGATCTACCATGAGGCGGGTATTCCGCCCCTGCACAGCTCGATCCGGTGGCTGGAAACCCTGCCTTCCGCAATTCAGAAAAAAACCTATATCTATCATATCGCCAAAAAGGACGTGCCGCCCGCCACGCGCCTGAACCTGTGTAAATTCGGTATGGAGCACACGGTGAACCTGCATGTGTCCCCGCCCAGGTTCGAAAAAGCCTACGAGGTCTTGAGTATTCTCAAACACCTGGACTTTTTCCATGGTTTTCCGATCGAAAAGGTGCAGGAGTTCATGCTTGCCATTCAGGAGGAGACGTACAAAAAGGGCAGGCAGATCATTAAAAAAGGCAGTAAAGGAGAGAAGTTTTATATCATCTACTCCGGTAACGTGGCCATCTCTCTTGAGGGGCTAAAGCAAAAGAAAATATACGGTGAGTTTGAATACTTCGGTGAGGTTGCCCTTATTACAGAGAATCCCACCACCGCCGATGTGACGGCGGAAACAGATGTTGTAGTGTATACGATTACCAAAGACAAGTTCCTGGACTTCATTGCCCGCACCGAGTTTGAGGAAACCCTGAAAAGGTTGGTAAAAAACCGGGATAGGGAGTCGTGGAATATTCTTTCCGCCAGCAGGTTTTTTAACCGTTTGACCTCGTATCAGAAGACATGGATTGAGTCGGTATTGACCAGGGAACACCGTGCGGGCAGCGGAATACTGGTGAAAGAAGGAACTGTTTTCAATGAGATGTACATAATTCGTAAAGGGACCGTGGAAATAACACAGGGAAAAGAGATTGTGGGACGTCTTACCAGGGGTGATTTTATCGGCAACCTGCATGATGTTGACAAAAACATCCCCTCCCGGTATAGTTTCAGGCATACCGGCGATGTTGATCTCTTTGTGCTGCAGAGAAAAGATATGCTTGGTTTTGCGGAGAGAAATCCGGGATTAATTCTGAAATTAAGACCGGAATAAACGATATTTACGGGAGGGGAACGGCCACAGGAATATTGAGGTATCAAGACAGGTCGATCTTCCTCCGAATATGTAATAAGGGGTAATTATGATAGACGGCGGTATTCTCACCACCCTGCGTGAGCTGCGGTTCGAGTTCGATAAAAATTTCGATCAAAGCTGGTTTTTTCTGATTATCGAAACCCTGCCCATAAGCCTTCGTACCATGCGCGAAATACGTGAGCTTTTTGAATTCGAGACCCTCTGCGCCCGGGACATTGATGAAATCCGGGCCAAGACAATTGAGCTGGAAAAATTTATCCAGGTAATCCGCGATTTTCTCCTGCCGCGTGTAAAAGAAAAACTCAACATATCTCATCTTGATCCGGAGCATATGGTAGACGATAAAGAACAAAAACTCCTGCGCCGCTTTGTGGCCAGCAACCTGCCTTTCAATATTGAGCGTTTGTATGAGTTGACCGTCAGGTTGAAAAATGATCTTAAACTGTATCAGCTTCGGATCACCCCCGAACCGGAGACCCTGCCGGACGCCAATGCGGTCTGAGTAACACGGGGGCTGCCCAACCCCGATAAATTAATTGGAATTTCCTTTTTATTTTCCCTATTATTTAATTCATCAAAGGAGGAGTACGCATGATAAAAAAATTAACCGTAATGTTACTGTTGGGTTCGCTTTTTTTTATCGCGAACTGCCCGGGCGGCGGAGCTTTCGGTGATGTCAGGGAGGTTATAAACCAGCAAACCGCAGCCACGGAAAAACTGGTGGACGGGTTGAAGAACGCCAATAACGCCAAGGATATCGCCAATGCCTACAAGGACTATAACGATGTTATGGAAAAGCTCGCCCCCAAGTACAAGGAGTTTGCCCAGAAATATCCCGATATGGAGGATACAATGCCCGCTGATCTTGCCGCCGACGTGGACAAACTGGAAAAGATCAGCCATAAGCTGGGTGAGCTGAGCAGCAAGGCTTCGGAGTATCTCACCGATCCGGATGTTTCAAAGGAAATGCAAAGAACCCTGGAGATCATGAGTACCATGATGTAACCGGTACAAGAAACTGTTACGAAGGGCTGTCGGATAAACAGCCCTTTTTTATTTATATGACCCCGGCTGCCGGACACATGTTAAAATCAAGGCTCACCGGACAGCTCCTGTGAGATACGTATCAGGCGTAAAAACTCAGACTCTGTAACCCCCGGATCCGGCCCGACCGCATCACGGGCCAACTCCAGCAGCTGTTTATACGTGGCATTCCCCTTATAATGTGATTTCCCCAGCAGCAACCCCCATTCGGCGGCGGCCGTCGCCAGACGGAAGTTGGACGAGGCGTGCGTATACGGTGTATCGGCTTCAGGCACTACGGTTTCGACCGATTGTTCCTGATTGCCGATCCTGATAGAGAGAATTTCCGGTGAGGATGTCTCCGAACGGGGTTGTTCGAGTATGATTTCATATAACACCGTAAACTCCCGTCCCGATTCCGCCTGTTCCGTGGTCGCGTCAAGGCCGCCTTCCTCCGCCGGCCGGTTATCATTCGTCAATATACGGTAGGACCTTACCCTGTCAGGATTAAATCGGCTTTGAATGGAATAGCTGGCGCCGGTCAATTCCGGGAACAAGGCCTTTTGGGCCGTCCCTAGTGAATCGATATACGCATGGGTCACCCCCGTATTGTCAATGGATTCCGCCGGCCGCAGACCTTTCCGGTTTTGCGGGCTGAAATCCAGAACGGTAAACAACATACCCCGACCGGCCTTCTGATGGATTATACGATAGGCAGTATCGAGATTCGTGTCCGTGGCCAGAATCACCTTGTTGGTGTTGTTCTCCTTGAACAGTCCTGTTGCCAGATCATATGCCTGCTCGAGACCTGTGCCGTCTGCGTTCACTCCGCCCGCCCGCAGGGTGTCTATGGCTTGTAGGATCGTGTTGTATTGCCCGGCACCGGAAGGCGGCAGGACCAGTGAGGCCCGGCCCGCATACCCAATTATGGAAATGCGGTCGGCGGGGTCAAGTTTTGCGGCAAGCCCGCGCATGGCTTGTTTTAAAAGCGGCAGTTTACCCGGCCTGTTCATGGAACCGGAAAGATTTAAAAGGAAAACCAGGTTGACGGGAAGACGGTGCCGGGTGGCCGACGCAGTGTCCCGGATACCGATATAAAGCAGTTTGTGTGACGGGTTCCAGGGGCATTGCGCCAGTTCCGTAAAAATCGTAAACGGCTTATCATCTGTAGGCTGCGGGTAGTTGTAATCAAAATAGTTGATAAGTTCCCGAATGCGTATCGTCTCCGGCGGCGGCAGGACGCCCCTTTCAAGATAGGAGCGGATCTCCGCGTACGAAGAGGTGTTCCCATTCGTGTACAGCAATGAATACCCGAGGCCCGCAGCCGGCAGAAATCCCTTTTCACTCGGCTCCGCGTTCTCCCCCGGTATGGTCTTTACCGAAGAAGATTCTTCCTTCTGTAAGGATTTTATCTTTTCGGTGTGTTTAAGCTCATCCATGCCGCTTATTTCATCGAGGCCGGGTGCGGCCAGATCCCGTAATTTTTCCGCTTCTTCCGCGGAAGTTGTCTTTGCCCGCGGCTTCTCCCCGGCCTCTGATCCGGTGCCGGGTGTTTGTTCGGTTATCGTGGGCTCCTTGGCCGGCGCCCGACTTTTTTTATCCGCCGTTCCTTCCGGTTGTAACGGTTTTTCGGCGGTGTGGTCCGGCGAGGGTAACAGGGACGGTTCCTGCTCAATTGTCCCGATAGGCTGCCCGGTATCGGTATTCTGTTTTACAATAAACCCCTGGTCCCCGCCGGCCGGGCTTTTTTGCTGAAAGGTAACCAAGAGCGGCAGAAAGGCAACCATTGCTATGAGCAGTACCGAAAGGACCGATGCGGCCGCGGCCAGCTGTATGCGACGGTTGAATAACCATTTGAAAAAGCCGGAAAGTTGCGTGAGTATTAATACCGCCCCTCCCTGTTCCCGCTTCTCCCCGAACAGCCTGGTGCGCAGGTTATGTTTAAAGCGCCTGTCCATATCCGCACGCGGCTTTGCCTTTAAAAACAGGCCTACCAGCTTCTCGGTTTGCCTGCCTTTCAGACCGGGATCAAGTGAGGTTATATCATGCATAATCCGTTGTAATTTACGTTTCATGGCCGCCTTCTAACGGAATCCGGAGGTGTTTATAAAAAGAATGACAACGATAACAAGGGCCACATGCTTTTTAAGCCTGGCGATCGTGCGGGAATACATCATCTTCAGACTGGCCTCGCTTTTACCCATGATCAGCGCGATCTCTTTATACGGGAGTTCCTGCCATACCCGCATAATGATAATTTCACGCTGTTCCGGCGGAAGGTCCCTGATTACCGCCTGTAGCTGCTCCAGCCGCACCTTATTTTCCACGTCAACCTGGACGTCCTCTGCGCTGGCCAGATCCCAGATATCATGCACGCTTACCATGCTTTTCCTGCTGCGGTAATGGTCTATAACCAGATTGCGCGCGATCTGGTAAAGCCAGGCGCTTATGCTGCCGCGGGCCGGATCAAATCTGTCAAGATTTTCAAACGCCTTTAAAAACGTGTGGCTGGTAAGATCTTCCGCGGTTTCACGATGATATGTCTTAAAATAGATAAACTGGTAGATCCGTTCGGCGTAGGCATCATATACGCGAGAGAACAAGATCTCGTCCGTTTTTTCCGTGTTATTTTTTTTATCTCCTTCACGGGTACTCATATGCCGAAAACCTTTCTATAAACTCTCCCTTAATTGTATACGATAAACATGTGTTTGGGTAACACAAAATTGTACGTCATTTTCCGGTTATTGTTATAATTATAGTGTAAATTTGCCAAAAGAGATATATAATATGACCTAACACGGAAGAATCTCTTCCGGACTTATTTTACGAAAAAAAGGGGAACAAATGAAGAAGATAACAATAATTGCCGTATTGCTTTGTATACAAATTTTCATGCTTACGGCGCAGGAATATCCGGAAGGCAGCCCACAGTTTTCCTCCACCTCAGGGGATGCGGTGCTCTTTCGATATAAGTTTACGCCGGGTCAGAAGATTACCATCGACATGTCCATGGATACCAAGATGAAATCCGTTTCCGAGACCATGGGAGAAATGGAGATGCCGCTGAATATGACGTTTGAGGGTTCGTATGAAATCAAAAATGTCAATGCGGAGGGAAACACGGAGGCCACGCTTATTATTTCCCATATGACCATGAAGGCCACGGGGGCCATGGATATCAGCTACGACTCGGCCGATCCCAAGGATTCAACCGATTCCCAGTTCGCCGCGGTAAATGTCATGGTGAACGTGCCCATTCCCGTGCAAATCAGCGCCCTGGGAGAGCTTCTCAGCATGGATACCAGCCCCCTGCTGCAGGCCGCCGAAAGAATGGGCACACAACTTGATCTTGACCAGTTTAAGCAGCAGACCAAGCAGCTTACCGAAAGCTCTTTCATTCAATTGAGTGAGGACCCCCTGAAGATAGGAGATGTCTACGACGCCGGAACCATCAGCACCTCGTTTGGGGGAACAGGTTCCATGCAGGCAAACGTGAAATATAAGGTTGCGGCTATCTCAGGCGATAAGAAGCAAGCGATCCTCCAGCCCATGGTGACATTCTCCTTTCCCGGCATGAATCTGAAACAGAATGAGTTTAAGGGATGGATCCTCTTCGACCTGGAAAAAGGCAATGTCAAGGAGTCCTACGGCAGACAGCTGCTGGAGATCGGATTTGAACAAGGAGATAGCGCAGCCAGCATTCTGATTGATATGGCGGTTGTTTTTAAGACCGATATCTAAGACGTGATAATTTAGCGCGCAGCCGTTCGGCCCTGTGCAACAGGTCGGCGCGCGCCTGCGCATATTCCACAGCGGCCGGCCGGCCGGCGCCGGGGGGAGAGAAACGGCTGCGCGGACGGCCGGGGCCGCGGGGGGAGAAAGTGCCGCGGTGTTCCTGTCCGGGTTGGGCGGCGTATCCGCCGGTTTCCGGCCGGCCGCTTTGCGCAAGCAGTTCTTCGGTAATGCGCAGTGCATTGGTGTAATCCTGTTTTTGATGTTCCCAGAACTTGGCCAGTTCCAGTCCCGCAAACAGACTCCCATACCGGGTAAAAAGCTCACCCCATATTTCCACCGCCTCGGTCCATCTGCCCTGTCTTTTTAAGGCCAGGCTGAGTGTCTTGCCACACAACGGCTGACCGTCTTCAAATGATGTGCGTAAAAACTCCGCCGCCTGCGGGTGCCCCTGTTCCAGGAGGATTGTTCCCAGGGCCGCGGCGTCCAGGTTCCGCACTCGCCCGGGCATGGAAAACACCTCCTGTAGCCTGAAGAAAAGGTGAATAAGAGAAAGCACGTCCTGTTTATTATGCTCAAACACCACCTCAAGTCGCCCGAAATCACCGCTTTGTAAAAAATCAAAATACACTAACGGCACCTCGGCCCCGGGTATGTCGTAAGTCCTCCTGATGCCAAGGATCCGTTCCTCAACATTATGCAGGCTGCATGAACCTATACATGTTTTCCATAACCGTCGTACGGGGAACAAAAGATCAAGTTGATGGGGCAGGTCGTTTTGCATGCCGTGCATGATAAAACGCGTGCGCAGCACGTGCCGGTCGAAAACGCTGCCGTTATACGATACATAGATGGTATCGGGATCGAGCCGGGCCGCCAACAGGGCAAGAAAATCACACTCACCCGGGTAGTCGGCCAGAAAGTACTGTTCAACCGTCATGGTTTCTCGGCTGATCCTGCCCAGCCCCAAAAGAAACACCACGTTTCCCGCGCCGCCCGAAAGGCCTGTGGTTTCCGTATCATAGAAACAGAGCCGAGGCGGGACGGCATGTTTTCCCTGGTAAAACAGAGGGGTGGGCTCACAGTCCGGGTAAGGGTTGGGGAGTGAGAACGATCGGGTAAAAACATGTTCAGCCGACCGGCGCCAGCCGGCGGGGATTAATCCGTGCGCTGCGGGTAACGCAGATCCGGACTCCGCAGAAGGATCCGCCCCACTCGTCTGCGCGCAAGGCATACCCTCCGTCCGTTTCTCTTCCGATCTTTTTGCCCCCAAGCGGCGCAGCCGTGCATACAGAGAGAGGTCCGCCTTCACCTATACATCCTTTACACTTCCTTAAGCCAGGCGCTTAAAAACCCGCACAGGGCCTGTTTGGGATTCAGGTCCGCCGCGCCCGCGGCTCCCCAGGAGGGACCAGACGGTCCCACGCAGGACGGACAGCCGCTTTTACAGGCGCAAAGCCGGACCCGCTCCAGGGCGGCCCGCAGGATGGAATGTATGCTTTCCAGAAATCCTTCGGCCAGGCCCGTGCCCCCGGGGTAGGAATCGTACACATATAAACAGGGGCAGGCGAAATGGGTGTCCTTGAGGCGCTCGGCCAGACCCAGGTCGCGGGAGTCACACAGTAAAAAGAGCGGGGCCACGTTTTTAATGAGGTATCCCAGCCGGGCGATTACCGGCGTTTTTTCCGCGTCGGCCAGCGCAAAAAACGCCCTGCCCGCCGGGGTGTCCTCCCGCAGCAGTACGGCCACGCTGCGCGTATGCATCTCTTCTTCGGGCAGGGAGATATCGCCGTAGCCGATATTCTCGTGCGTGTGAAACTTCAGTTTCTTATACTTGGCGACCTGCGTGCGCACCAGAATATCGCCCACCATCAACTCGGCCCCGGCCGCCGTATAACGTTTGTCTTCATGCAGCAGCTTGATATCGGTTTTTACAATCGAGTCCGTATAGTAATCGGCGCTGCTTTCCTCCACATGGCAGCGCTTGTTTTCGATATCCAGCTTTGTCACCACGTACTGCTCGCTGCGGTGCAGGTAGATGGCATTGTCGTAGAGCAGTTCCTTGGCCGAAGGCCGGTCCATTTCACCTATCACCTCATGCTTGCCGCGGGTCCGGTTCACGATCACCACGTTTTCCGAGGTGGCGCTGCGCAGGGAGATCTGTTCCGCGGGATACGAGCGGTCGGACCAGTAGTAGGAGTCGCCGCTCAGGCGGATCACCCCGTTTTCCTCAAGATATGAAAGCAGCTCTCCGACAGGCCCGGGGAAGCCCTCGCCCTGCCCGAAGGGCAGCTCAAACACCGCGCACTTGAGGTGATCCAGCAGGATAAACATGTTGTCCGCGTTTATCCTGCCGGATTCGGGCGAGGCGCCCAGAAAATATTCGGGGTGGTTGATGATATATTGGCTCAGGGGCGAGGCGCTGGCGATGATCACGGCCAGGGATACGGAGGCGCTTCTGCCCGCGCGCCCGGCCTGCTGCCAGGACGAGGCGATACTGCCCGGAAAACCGGCAAGGATGGCCGCGTCCAGCCCGCCGATGTCTATGCCCAGCTCCAGGGCATTGGTGGAGACCACGCCGCGGATCTCGCCGTCGCGCAGACCGCGCTCAATTTCACGCCGCTCGTTGGGCAGGTATCCGCCGCGGTAGGATTCCACGCGAATGCGGCGGTTGTCGTTGTACACATTGGCCAGGGCCTTCCTTATGTACGAGGCAATCAGCTCGGTGCGCACGCGAGAGCGGGCGAACACGATTGTTTTTACCCCGGCCTGCAAAAAGTTCACGGCCAGTTTTTGCGCCTCATTCACCACTCCCCGGCGGATGCCCTGCACCGGGTCCACCAGGGGAGGATTATAGAAGATGAGGTGCTTGGCGCCTGACGGCGCTCCGTTTCGGTCCACAAGCTCGGCCTCTTCCTCGATCACGGCACGGGTCAGCTCCAGCGGATTGCCGATTGTGGCCGAGCAGCAGATAAACAGGGGGCGGGTGTTATAAAAACGCAAGACGCGTTTCAGCCTGCGTATCAGGTTGGTCATGTGAGAGCCGAACACGCCGCGGTAGGTGTGCACCTCGTCGATGACCACAAAACGCAGGTTCTGCAGGAACTTTATCCATTTTGGATGGTTGGGAAGAATGCCCGTATGCAGCATATCGGGGTTGGAGATCACGATGCGCCCGTTTTGCCTGGCGGAAATGCGGATTGAGCCTGGTGTATCGCCGTCGTAGGTATAGATCTTTACGGGGATTTCACCCCGTGTCACCAGGGCGTTAAGCTCTGCCTGCTGATCCTGGGAAAGGGCCTTGGTGGGAAAAAGGTAAAGCGCCTTGGCGTCGGCGTCCTCAAGCAGGGTCTGCAGTACCGGCAGGTTGTAGCACAGGGTCTTGCCGGAGGCCGTGGGCGTGACCACCACCATGTTCCTGCCCGCACGCGCGTTGCGATAACATTCTTCCTGGTGGGTATAAAGGCGGGTTATGCCGCGGGCAACCAGGGCCTGTCTCAGACGGGGATGAAGGTCTTCAGGCAGGTCGGAAAGGTTCCCCTCCCGGGCGGGGATTTTTTCCCAATGCGTGACACAGGAAAGAAACGCCTTGTCCTGTTTCAAATGTTCAAGCAGCTGCTCCATAATTTTGTACTATACTTTACGAAGTTTAAGCAGAGTTTGCAAGTGGGAATCACCGCTTCTGAAATCGGTTACAGGCGCTGTTATTTGCATTTTGAACCTTCCGGCTTTTTTGAATTTTTCATATAATGATGATCAGAAAGGAAGTGTTGTATGCGACTGAAAGTATCGGGAACAAGGATATTATTTTCTTTATTACTGCTTTTTTTACTGACGGTGGCCGCCTGCGCGCCGTACGATCCCCTTAAAAACGGCACGGACATCACCGGGCAGAGTTTTCCGGTGGTGTTTAAAACGGACGCGCACATTACCGTTGACGGCGATCCCGGGGACTGGCCGCAGGTGATTCCCGCCTTCATGGACAGTGAGTCACAGGTCGTAATCGGCTCCAGGGACGAGCATCATAATTACGGGGGCAGCGTCCGCCTGTTTTTTGACGAGAAAAATCTCTATGTTTACGCAGAGCTTGCGGACACCACGCCCCTGGCCAATGGGCATAAACTGGATACCATCTGGCAGGGTGATTGCCTGGAGATTTACACGGGGTTTCATGCCAAGGATCACCGCTCTATGGAAAAGGATGATTTTCAGTTCGGCATTGCCCTGGTCGAACAAAATCCAACGGTCTGGAACTGGCCCCTGGGCCGGGAGGTCGGAGAACACGAGACGGTTGTTCGGAAAACCGAGCGGGGCGTAAGGCTTGAGGCGAGGATTTCTTTGGCCGGCCTGGGTAACATCACCCTGAACAATGGCGATTCCATCTGGGTGGACTTCGGTCTGGACAATGCGGACAGTGTGCAGGGGACCCGCACCGGCCAGATGATCTGGTACGGAAACAAGAACGACTTTCAACAGCCCGACCTGTGGCGCAAGGCGGTGTTGGTGGAAAACGTCGGGGATGTGTCCTATCCGGTGATTACCGGTTCGGCCGTATACGACGCGGGAAAACCATACCTCGCGCATATCTTTTACCGAGGCAAGCCGTGGAGCGGGACCGTTCATTTGAATGATGAGGTGCAGAATACCGACGACCAGGGGGTCATCTCGTTCGGCGCGGAGGGTGATGAGGACATCCTGTTTTCCTTTACGGCGGACAAGACAATTTTCTTTAAAAGACTGTTCGGCAGTGAACAGAAACTGCGGGAATACGCGCGCAGCGCGGGAGAAGAGAACGCGAAACTGCCGCCCGTGCCTGATAATGCGCCGTATAAAGACCCTGCGCTTCCGGTTGAGCAGCGGGTGGAAAATCTTTTGTCGTATATGAGTCTTAAGGAAAAGATCGGTCAGATGACGCAGATAGACAGGCAGTTCCTTGTCTATTCCGACGACCTGGCCGCATATGGTATCGGCTCGGTGTTAAGCGGAGGCGGTTCCGGGCCCTCATCAAACAATCCCCGGGCCTGGGCCGACATGTACAACATGTACCAGAAGGCGGCCCTGGGTTCACGGCTGGGAATCCCCATTATTTACGGGATAGACGCCATACATGGGAACAATAATGTCAAAGGGGCCGTTATCTTCCCTCACCATATCGGGCTTGGCGCAAGCTTCGATCCCGACCTGGTGGAGCGGGTGGCCCGGGCCGTGGCGGTTGAGGTAAGCGCCGTCGGCATCGACTGGACCTTTGCCCCCTGTATCGCGGTTCCCCGCGATGAGCACTGGGGACGCACCTACGAGGGGTTCAGCGAAGACCCGGAGCTTACCGCGCTTCTGGGCGCGGCCGAGATCAGGGGGCTGCAGGGCGATAACCTGTCCGACCCGGCCACCATTTTGGCCACGGCCAAGCATTACGCGGGGGACGGCGGCACCCGGGGCGGGGTTGACCGCGGGAATGTTGTGCTTGATGAAAAGGATTTTATGGCCATCCATGTACGGCCGTATGTGGACGCCGTGTCGGCAAACGTAGGGTCCGTAATGATCTCTTTCAGCAGTTGGAACGGGGTAAAGATGCACGCAAACAAATACCTGATCACCGATGTGCTTAAAAACAGGCTTGGGTTTCAGGGGTTTGTGGTCTCTGACTGGGCCGGTGTGAAGGAGCTGCCGGGGAGCCCGGGCGAGCAGATAGCCGCGGCCGTGAACGCGGGTATCGATATGGTCATGGTACCGGACGAGTATGTTGATTTCATCGCGGACCTCACCGCGCTGGTCAAGGATAACAAGGTGTCCGAGCAGAGGATCAACGACGCGGTACGCAGGATACTGAAAGTAAAGTTCATGCTGGGTCTTTTTGAGCAGCCCCTGACGGACGGCTCAATGCTTGAGCAGGTGGGGGACAGGGAACACCGCGAGCTGGCCCGTGAGGCGGTCAGAAAATCGGTGGTCCTGTTGAAGAATGAAAACAAGCTGCTTCCCCTCTCCAAATCCTTAAAGCATATTCTTGTGGCCGGCGCTTTGGCCAAAGACCTGGGCGCGCAGTGCGGAGGGTGGACCATTACCTGGCAGGGCGGAAACGGCTACATCACCACGGGCACCACAATTTATGATGCGATCGCCGCCTCCGTATCGCCGGACACCAAAATAACCTTTTCGGGTGACGCGTCAGACCCGGGCGACGCGGACGTGATCATCGCCGTGGTGGGCGAAGAGGTTCCCTATGCCGAGTCCGCAGGGGACAGAACGGATCTTTCCCTTTCCGCGTATTCCCAAACCATCCTGGCGAATGCGGCCAAATCCGGCATCCCCGTGGTGGTCGTTTTAATCAGCGGCAGGCCGCTTATTATTACGCGGGAAATCGCCCGGGCCCGGGCGTTTCTGGCGGGATGGCTTCCCGGCACTGAGGGCGAAGGCATCGCGGACGTACTGTTCGGGGATTACAACCCCACGGGGCGGCTATCCTATACCTGGCCCAGGAGTAATGCGCAGATTCCCATCAACAAGGGTGACGGCAAAAAGAATCCGTTGTTTCCGTTCGGTTATGGGTTGAGTTATTAGGCACGCGGCTATGGCGCGGTGAAGTTCATCAGGTCCCAGCTGCAGTAAAACCGGTCCGCCTCAACCTGGTAGCGCAGCATATAGATTCCGCAGTGTTCCACGGCCACAAGCGGCAGCCAGCGGCGGTGTCCCAACGTGCTTTTGATGATCCACTGCATGATGCCCGTATGGGTGACGGCCGCGATATTGCGGGCGCCGCCGCCCACCAGCGTGAACACCCGGTTCCAAAACGCGTTTGCTCTTTTTAATAGCGAACGGTTCCGCTCCGCGCCCGGGACACCACCCCAACTTCTGGTCTGGAACCGCCGCCAGGCTTCCGGAAAGCGCTGTTTTGCCTGGTCGGGAGATAGCCCGGAAAAAATACCCGTATCCAGCTCTATCAGTTCCGGAAGCGTGGAGACCGAATCCAGGCCGCAGTGCCTGCCGATGATCTCCGCGGTCTGCGCGGCCCGCGCCAGGGGAGATGAAAGCAGCGCCTGGATGCCTTTTGTTTTCAACCAGCGGCCGGTTTTGTCCGCCTGACGCCTGCCCCGGGATGAGAGCGAAAGGTCCAGCCTGCCTTTTATGATCCGCTGTGCGTATCCTTCACTTTCCCCGTGCCGTATCAGATAAATAGAGCCTTGTCCCTGAAGCCTGTGCAGATGTATCATGCGGCGGTATTCTCCATGCGCTAAAATAAAAGCTTTACGACCTCGTCCATGGTGTCCACCGGATGAAAGGTAATGCCTTTTTTTATGTTATCCGGGATCTCCTCAAGGTCCGCCTTGTTCTGGGAGGGAATGATGATATGCTTGATTTTGTGCCTGCGCGCGGCGATAACCTTTTCCTTGAGCCCTCCGATCGGCAGAACCGTTCCCACGAGGGAAAGCTCACCGGTCATGGCCAGCGACTTGCGCACTACCCGGCCCGTGACCAGGGAGAGCAGGGCCGAGGCCATGGTGATGCCCGCGGACGGGCCGTCCTTGGGCGTGGCGCCCGCCGGAATATGCAGGTGGATCAGGTTATGCTCGAAGTACTCGGTCGGTACCATGAACTGTCCGGCGATGTGGCGGATGTACGAGTAGGCGATGTTCGCGGACTCCTGCATCACATCGCCAAGCTGGCCGGTGAGTTTAAAGTTTTCCTTACCCGGGTTGGCGATCGCCTCGATGGTCAGGGTGGCGCCGCCCAGGGGTGTCCAGGCCAGGCCCGTCACCATTCCCGGTTTCTCGTTCTCGGCAAGCTCCTCTTCCTTGAAGATGGGCTGGCCCAGCAGATCGGTCAGCTCCTTTTCCGTGATGGTGACCGGGAACTTGACCTCCTCAAGCATGCTTTTTTTGGCCAGTTTGCGGTGAATCTTATCCAGTGCCTTCTCAAAGTTGCGCACCCCGGCCTCGCGCGCGTAATCTTCGGCGATCCTCATAAGGATGGCTTTATCGAAAATCACCTGGTCTTTCTTCAGCCCGTGTTTGGCCAATGACTTGGGAATAAGGTATTTGCGGGCGATGATGACCTTCTCCTGGTCAATGTAACCGGAGAGCCGGATCACCTCCATGCGGTCCAGGAGGGGACGCGGGATGGTATCGATTGTGTTGGCCGTGGCGATGAACAGCACGGTTGAAATGTCGAAGGGCAGGTCCAGGTAGTGATCGCGGAAGGCCACGTTTTGTTCGGGGTCAAGCACCTCAAGCAGCGCGGAAGACGGGTCACCCTGGAAGGACACGCCCAGTTTGTCGATCTCGTCTATCATGAACACCGGGTCCTTGGCCTTTACGTATTTCAGGCCCTGGATGATCTTGCCGGGCATGGCCCCCACGTAGGTGCGGCGGTGTCCCTTGATCTCGGCCTCATCGCGCATGCCGCCCACGGAAAAGCGGAAAAACTTTTTCTGCAGGGCGTTGGCGATTGATTTGCCCACGGAGGTCTTGCCCACGCCCGGGGGTCCGACCAGGCAGATGATGGAGCCCTTGCTGTCATGCTTGATCTTCCTTACCGCCAGGTACTCGAGGATGCGCTCTTTCACGTCCTCAAGACCGTAATGGTCCGCTTCCAGAATCCGTTTGGCCCGATTGAAATCAAAATCAGCGCCGGGGGGATTGTTCCAGGGCAGGGAAACGATGGTGTCAAGATAGTTGCGCGTGACGATAAACTCCGATGAGTTGGGGTCCATGAGCGAAAACTTCTCCAGTTCATTTTCTATCTGCTCTTTTATGTCACCCTGGAACTTGAACTCCTCTATCTTTTCCTTGAACCGGCGGTATTCCGAGGACTTGGCGTCCACGTCCATGCCCAGCTCCTTTTTAATGGCCTTGAGCTGCTCCTTCAGGAAGTACTCACGCTGGCTGCTGGTAATCTTCTCGTTGATCTGTCGCTGGATTTTTTTCTGGATCTTTAATAGCTCCTGCTCTTTTTTAATGAAAAGCAGCACGTGCTCCATGCGTTTTTTGACGTCTACCATCTCCAGCACCTTCTGCTGCTCAACGCGGTCTATGTTGAGAATGGAGGTGATGAAATCCGCGATCTTGCCCGGGTGATCGATATTTACCATATTAAGGCGCATTTCCTCGGAGAACAGGGGGTTGTTTTCGGATATCTGCTTCATTTCGCTTAACAGCGAACGGGTCAGGGCCTTGACTTCCATGGATTCGTAATTGGTATCGTCCATGTATTCGACGGCAGCGGTATAGGGCGCCTCTTTACTGAGCATCTTTTTAATTTTAAAGCGCTTGAGGGTGGAGATAAAGATATTAATCCCGCCGTCCGGAAGATTGATCTTTTTAACCACCTTGACCACCGTGCCCACCCGGTACAGGTCGTCCGAGCTGTGGGTTTCATTGTCCTCATCCTTTGTAAGCACGAGCCCCAGAAAGCTGTCCCTTTTTAAGGCGCGGTCCACGATGTTTATGTCTTCCTGGGAGCCCAGCATGATGGGAGTGAAAATACCGGGGAAAATCGGCTTGCCGTAAAGTGGAATGATATATAATTTGTTGGGAAGTATCTGATCGGCCGGGATGATCTCTTTATTGTTCATAATGCTCCCTGTTGCTGTTATTTTATAGAATCAAATTAGTATCTCCGAATCCATTAGTCAAGCGCTTTTTCTAGTGCTGAAACCCGGGCGCAGCCGTTATATTATAATAGGGAGTACACCATGTGGCTGGGCTCGTTACGCGAAAAACGCAAGATTCTCACCGCGCGCATATCGAGCCTGAACTTTATTACCCGTTGGACCCTCAAGGCAGTGCTGTTCGTGTTTGGGGGGTTGATCCGCATCGAACACCGTGAAAGGCTTGCGGCCTGCCCCTGGCCCGTGATTTTCGCCTTAAATCATAACAATTACTCCGAAACCGTGCTGGTGCCCGCCGCACTTGTGTATCTTTGCGGGGGAAAAATCACCAGTTTTCTTGTCCATTGGATGTTCAAGGTACTGCCCGTAATCAACTGGTTTTTGGAACAGATCGATCCCATCTGGATCTACAACAGGCGCGTAAGCTTTGCCTGGATGCGCAGGCGGAAGCCGCATCGGCAGGAGGATATCTTCACCCAAGCCCTGCTGCGGTGCAAAGAAAACCGGAGCATCGGTATTTTTCCGGAAGGGACCAGGAATAAAAACCCCCGGACGCTGAAACGGGGGAGGCTTGGCATCGGCAGGATCGCCCTGGAAACCGGGTTGCCGGTTGTGCCCGTAGGCATCGATTCCCCGGGCAGAGCCGGACGCGGGAAAATACGGGCGATCGGCCGCATGATTATCCGAATTGGTGAGCCGCTTTATTTCGGCCATGAGCTGCGGGAGGCCGCCGGGCTACGGCGGGAGGCGGAAAGATTACAGCAGGAGGCGGTTGGACTGCAACAGGGAACCTCCGGGCCGCGGCAGAAAGTCGCGGGATTCGGGCGGGACTCGGCGCTTTTGACGGCGCATAAGCATGCAGATCTGTTTCGGCTTTATTCCCGGATCACCCACCGGGTGATGGTCGAGATTTCAAAGCTGTGCGGGAAGACATACCCGTATATTCAGACACCGTAAGCCTGTGAAACCCGCTTTATTCTTTTGGGTTTCCCTGCTATGCTTGAACGTATGTTTCGCACGTCACGCCTTGATGTGCTGGTCTTGAAAACCCAGCGCACCGGTGAAATGCATCGTTTTGTTACTCTTTTCCACCCACTGAAAGGGATTCTCCGCGCCACGGCCTACGGGGCCTTAAAAACAAAGGGCAAACTGCGCTCGGATACCGAAGCATTCAATTATATCAGGGCATACCTTTATTTGGACCCGGTAAAAAACAGCTATAAGATTACGGACAGCGAATGCCTTCTTGCATTTTTCGGAATCAGAAAAAGCGTAGAAAGATTGTATATCGCCTCGCTGTGCGCGGAAATCGTGCTCAGGTCTTTCGGGGGCGGGGAAAGCGGCCCGGAGGTGTTTGCATTGCTGCTTGATTCTTTCAAACAGATTGATGCGAGTCCGGAGGACAGGCTGCCCTATATCAGTATCCAGTTTATCTGGCGTTTTTTGGGGTACACGGGTTTTACCCTTGATCTGAACACATGCGGTCTGTGCCGCAAGAAGCTTGATCCTGCCCTGCCGTTTTATTTTTTGAAAAGCGGGGCGGTTTTTGTCTGCGACTCCTGCGGAAAAAGCAGCAGATTAGAGCTGGCGCCGGGGGTACGCGCTTATTTTAAACATACCGAAGGCATGCCCCTTGCCCTGGCCGTGAAGATCGCTATGCAGACGGATGCCATGCATGTGCTCAAGGTGGTGCTTTATGCCTGTGTAGAGGGCCTGCTTAATACGGAGCTTATAACCCTGAAAACAGGAGAAGGAATAGTATGAGAGTGTTTGCCGCCCTGCCCCTTCCCGCCGCGCTCCGCGGTCTGATAAATGAAGGGGCCATGTCGCTTAAAAAGCGCTACCGGGGGCTGCGTACGGTAAGTGACAATGCCATGCATATTACCGTTTATTTTTTCGGTGAAATCGATCGGGACCGGGTGGAGCTTTTGAGCCGATTAATGGACGATTCCTCCTTACGGCAGGACCGGTTTGATATTTCACTGGGACCGCTCGGCCAGTTCCCCCCCCGGGGAAGACCGCGGGTGCTGTTCTATACCCTGGCCGCGGGCGAGGACCGGATTATGCGAGTATACTCGGTATTCAGGGACCTGATCGCCGGGAACGGTTGGCCCCTGCAGGACGGTGAACGCGCGTTCACCCCCCATCTAACCGTAGCCAGGAATAGAATGGAGTATGTTGAACCCGAGGTTATGGCGGGCGTTCCCGTTCCTCCCGGAAGTTTCAGTATTGAACGTCTGGTACTTTTTCAGTCGATCCTGAAAGGGGGCGGCGCGGAGCACGTGCCGTTGAAGACGGTTGAGTTTGCCGGATAACACGGCGCCGCAGCAGCACAGGAACACAGAATTTATTGGATTTCGCAGATTCAAATTAATCACCACTGTCATCCTTTATAATCTGCGTAATCCTTTTTAATCTGTGCAATCTGTGTTTGTGTAATCCGTGTTTATCTGTGAGTAAAAATCACATAATATTAACCCACAATCATTCAAAGCGGATTGCCGCGTCCGCTAATGGATGTTAAAATATCCGGGAAAGGGGATATGCAGTGCGTGCCGTGGATATCATTATCAAGAAGAGGCAAGGCCAAGAGCTGAGCGCGGCGGAGATCGAATTCCTCATCAGGGGCTGTGTAAGCGGAGAAGTTCCCGATTATCAGATGTCCGCCTTTTTGATGGCCGTTTACTTTAAAGGCATGAGTTTCGACGAAACCGGGATGCTCACCAGGGCCATGCTCGACTCCGGCGAAAAACTCGATCTTGCCGGGCTTCGCGGCCCGTTTATCGATAAGCATTCCACCGGCGGTGTGGGGGACAAACTATCCCTGGTGCTTGCACCCTTGTCCGCGGCTTGCGGGCTTACCCTGCCCATGATGTGCGGCAGGGGCCTGGGACATACGGGCGGAACCATTGATAAACTTGAGTCCGTTCCTGGTTATGATACGGCTCTCGGCCGGAGACAGGTAAGGGAGATCCTGGCCGACGTCGGCTTCGTGTTTATGAGCCAGACCGGGTCCATGGCGCCGGCCGATAAAAAATTATACGCGCTGCGGGATGTTACCGGCACCGTGGAGTCCGTACCCCTGATCACGGCCAGTATCCTTTCCAAAAAATGCGCATGCGGCGCGGAGGGGTTTGTGTTCGATGTAAAGATGGGCAGCGGCGCCTTCATGAAAGACCTGCCGCAGGCCAGAACCCTGGCAGGTTCCCTTGTCAGCACGGCATCGAGTTTGGGCAAAAAGGCGACGGCCGTGATTACCGATATGAATATTCCCCTGGGGAACATGGTGGGAAACCTGCTTGAGGTGGGTGAGGCGGTTGCCTGCCTGCGGGGAGTCGGACCGCCGGATGTCATGGAACTGGGCCTGCGCCTTACGGCACATATGCTGGTATTGGGGGGAATCTGCCGTAATGTGGAACAGGGAGAAAGGCTGGCCCGGCGCAGTATCAGCGACGGCTCGGCCTTAAAACGCTTTTTAAGAAATATCGAACTGCAGGGCGGAGATCCGAATTTTGTGGCGAACCTCGGAGGATCGCGGCCTGCCGCCCAAAAAAATCCGCTTCCGGCCTGGGAAGACGGATATGTAACCGGCTGCGACGCCCATAAAGTGGGGTTGGCCTCGATGGTCATCGGCGCCGGCAGGGCGCGCAAGGAAGACACCGTGCTCCCCAATGTCGGGATTGAGCTGTGCGCCAAACCGGGCGCAAAGATAAAAATGGGCGAGCCGCTGTTGTTTTTATATACCGAAGGGCGGAGGGGGAAGGCGGAGGCCATGGAGTTGTTGCAAAACGCGTACCATATAGGGCGGCACACCACGGAAAAGGGCCCGCTTATTCTGGAGGAAATTGTATGAACTGGATTAAAAAGGAGATAAACAAGCAGCAGGTAAAGCAGCTTGCAGGGCAATTTAATATTAATACACTCGCCGCCTCGATTCTGCTGCGCAGGGGCATAACCAGGGCCGAAGACCTTCTGTTCTACCTGGAGGATGACCTGCGTTTTCTGCATAATCCCTTTTATTTCAGGGACATGGGAAAGGTCATCGAACGCATACGGCGGGCCGTGGAGCGGGGTGAAAAAATCTCGGTATACGGGGACCGCGATGTGGACGGAATCACCTCAACCGTACTGATTGTCGATTGCCTACGCTCGCTGGGCGCGGAGGTGGAGTGGAATGTGCCCATGGGCGATGACGACTACGGGCTGTCTTTTCCCGACATAGACAAGGTTGTAGAGCGTGGCGCCACCCTGCTTGTTACCGTTGACTGCGGAATCTCCAACCATAAGGAGGTGGAGTACGCGCTTTCCAGGGGCATCCAAACCATAATCATCGACCACCATAACCCGCAGGGAGAACTTCCCAAAGCCCATGCCATTATCAATCCAAAGTGTAGTGATGCGGGGTACCCGTTCCGTGATCTGGCCGGCTGCGGCGTGGTGTTCAAGGTGGATTGGGCGCTGCACTTTGCCAGGAGTGAATTCTATAACAAGGAATACTGCATACTGCTTGTAACACCGGCCCATGATTCTTATACCATTGAAGGTATCAGCCTCAAGAATCTTGTGGAAACCGGGCGATTCCGTGAGAATATCGTAGCCGGTGTGGTTCCCCTGGAAAGATCCGGGTTGTTCAAGTTTATCGACGGCAGGCAGGTCATGGTCTACAACAGGGACGAGCAGCGGAAGCTGTTGGGAAAGGCCTTTCCAGGTCAGGAACAGGCGGTGCCGCTTACCGATGTGAGGGCGGACATTTACCATCGTTATCCGGATTTTATGAACAAAAGCCTCTTATATATCAGGGAGAACGGGGGCTTCGGCCGCTATACGAGCGCGGCCCCGGGAGAAATAGAGATTTTAAAAACCTTATTCACGGCTGTGGTGCTGGATAAGGCACAGACCGAGGTGTGCACATGTCTTACACGCCTTGACCTTGTTACCCTTGGCACTATTGCCGATATGATGCCCCTGGTGAATGAAAACAGAATTATCGTTAAAAGGGGTTTGGCCCTGATGAATACCTTTGAGCGGCAGGGTCTGCGTGAGTTACTGTTGAAGAAGAACATGCACGGTAAAAATATTTCCACCTGGGACATCGCCTGGCAGATTTCGCCCCTGATCAACGCCTCGGGCCGGTTGGGTGAACCGGACAAGGCCATACGCCTGCTTTTGACCTCGGTGGAGGAGGAAAAACAAAACCTGGTCGAATACCTGTTCAGCCTGAATAAAAAGCGTAAAAGTATGAGTGACGCGGTCTGGGAAAAAATATTGCGGGAGGCCCACGCCAGTTATGACCGCACAGGGGGTAAAGGAATCCTCATCGTATCCCGCACCATCCACCGCGGGATCACGGGGATCATCGCCACCAGGTTGGTAAACACCTTCAAGGTGCCTGCCGTCATCATCACCGCGCTCCCAAACCGGGCCGTGGGCTCTGTGCGAAGCATCCCGGGATTTAAACTGCAGGCGTTGTTGCTTGAGTTTGAAAACTTGTTCTCCGATTACGGGGGTCATGATTTCGCAGCGGGTTTCAGTATGCCGCTGGAAAATATCGGGCCGTTTCAGGAGCTTTTTTACCCGATAATGGAAAAGGTGGCGCTGCCCGAACAGGAGGAGGAACGCCTGGTTATTGACGCGGAGATCCCGTGCTCATATTTGAAACCCGAGCTTTTTTCTATTGTGGAAATGTTCAAGCCGTTCGGCGAAGGCAGTCCGGCCCTGCTTTTCCTGACCAAGGGTGTGAGCGTGGAGTCCTGTGATGTGGTGGGTAAAAAAGAGCAGGTTCATCTGAAACTGCTCCTCAACGCGGGAAGCTTCAGGTTCCCGGCCATGATGTGGAACGGGGTGGAGTTGTACAAACAGAGATTCAACATTGGAGAGAAGGTTGATATCATCTACAGGATGAGGGTCAATTATTTTATGAACACGGAGACCCTCCAGCTTATCATCCAGGATATCTATCGCCATAATGAAAAGCCGATCCTGCCTTCCTGAAGCCGATATATTACCGGCTGATATAGACCGGTAGGTTTAAAAAGTCATGCGCCCGGACTTGACAAAATCCGTTTTTTTCAGCATTGTTCAAGGCCACCGGTAGTACGGAAGATATTATTACGGAGGGAGGTGATTGGTATCGCTCATGTAGAGGTAAACAACGAAGAACCGTTGGAAAAAGCGTTGAAACGTTTTAAACGTGAAGTTGAAAAAGAGGGGATCATTCGTGAGTGGAAGAAGCGGGAGTATTTTGAAAAACCCTCGGTAATCCGCAACCGCAAGAAGAAAGCACTTCGCCGTAAACAGGAAAAGAAAATCAGAAAAACAGGCGGCTCTAAAAGGTATTAATTCCTGCCTTATTTTTTTAAACCAGTCATAGTTGTATGGCAAATAATAAAAAAAAGGGTTATCAAAAAATGCGCTTTTTGATAACCCCCGCTTGCCGCCGATCAGAATCGAACTGATGACACGAGGATTTTCAGTCCTCTGCTCTACCGACTGAGCTACAGCGGCAATGCGTTGAAAACTACCAGACATTGTTTCCCTTGTCAATAGTTAAAGTAAAAAATTATGGAATTCCCACGGTTTTTAGACTTCATGAGAGAAGTGTTTTTCGAAGTGAATGATAAATGATATTCAGGCTCACGCTTCTGGCCACTAAATAAGTACTTGATAGATCCCGGTTACTCCTGGTAGTATGGTATCATCATGAGTAAGCAGGAAGAACCACACATCGCCCCATCCGCGGGCAGTGGATTTTTTAAAAAGATTGATAAGATCGATCGCGAAAAAGGATATAAGAAAGCGGCAGAATTTCTGATTTTACTGGGCAAAGACGAGGCGGCCAAGGTGCTATCCAAGTTGTCCCCTGAGGAGATCGAGAGTATCAGCAAAGAGATTGCATCCATTGAATCGATAGGCGGCGCCGAGGCAAAAAAAGTAATGCAGGAGTTCGGCTATGTTATTGAGAAGCAGGCCAGGGGTGATCTGCCGCTGACGGGTGGTCCGGAAAAGGCAAAAGAGATGCTGCGCGCGGCCTTCGGGGAGCAAAAGGCCGCGGAATTCGCGGCCAAAATCGAAAGACAGCGTACGGATTCCCAATTTTCATTTTTAAAGGACATCGATGGCGCACAGCTCACGGAACTTGTCAAGGACGAATCGCCGCCGGTGCTGGCGGTGATTATGTCGCATGTCGAGCCGCGCCTGGCTGCCTCCGTGCTGGCCGGACTGTCCGATGACCTGAAAAAAGAGGTGGCCGCCCGTATCGCTCATATGGAAAAGATCAGTCCGGAAATCGTGCAAAAGACGGCTGACGCGGTTAAGAAAAAATTATACCTCACCGGGGACCTCACCACGCAGAGGGTGGACGGCAAGTCTGTGTTGATGAACATTTTAAAGAATATGGCCTTGGACCAGGATAAGTTGATCCTGGATAACATCGCGGACGAGAACCCGGAACTGGCGGCGGAATTATCCGAGAGGCTGTTTACCATGGATACATTGTTCAGTATCCCGCGGCGGCAACTTCAGTTGGTGTTCAGGGCGTTTAACGACAAGCAGATCGCCTTGCTGCTTAAGGGCAAGTCCGAGGAAATGAAAGCTTTGGTCCTTGACAGCGTTTCCGCGCGCCGCCGTACTATGATCATGGAGGAGTACCGATATATGGGCCAGATCTTAAAATCGGATGTGGATTCCGTGACACAGGAGTTTTTAAGCTTTCTTCGCTCAAAAATCGAAAGCGGTGAGGTTGTGGTGCTGGCTGACGGTGATAGAATCATAGAATGAGGAGCGCGGGTGGTTGCATCGGCGTTTTTTGGGTAAAAAAAGGCATAAATTTGAAATAGCCGTACTTGAGTTCATTACCCGAATGTGGTATTAATTAGTATAATTAAAAGGAACGGGTTTAAAATAGTTCGCAGCGGAAAATACAAAGGAAATATTCAAGCGGAGGTGTAATGTTTTATGTCGTTTTATAAGTTGGATGGTGCCAAGTTCCCTTCTCTGGAAGAGTTAAAGGATGCTCTCTGGCCGGTACACCAGGATAAAATGTCGAGGGAAGAATTCGATAAATATGTTGAATCAAAAGTTGAAATTTCGGAGTAATATGACACCCCCACGCGGGAGTAGGTAAAGGCGGACAAAAAGAAGCATTAATGATCCGGTAGGCTTTCCTTTTTTTAACAGATAATGACTAATATGAATCTTGCAAACATGATTACGATGGGCAGAGTACTCTTGTCTCCTGTATTTATCGTTTTGTTCTTTTCCGCTGACGCGGCAACCGGGGACAAAATGGTGCTTACCGTTTTACTATGGGTGGTGTTTTTTCTGATTGAGCTCTCCGATATCGCGGACGGGATGGTCGCGCGATCATTATCCATGGTTACCGATACGGGCAGACTTTTAGACCCGTTTGCCGATTCTTTAAGCCGCCTAAGTTATTTCATGTGTTTCATGATGGTTGGGATTATGCCGCTGTGGGTATTCGTAATTGTACTCTACCGGGATTTATGGCTGGGATTCTTGCGCTTGTTGCAGATGAAAAAGGGGATTACCATGGGTTCCCGCCTGTCCGGTAAGATCAAGGCCTGGATATATGCCCTGGCGGGCATATACGGATTGTTTGTTTTTTCGGAGAAAAAACACTTGATATTCCATATCAATTCTGATATACTACATATTCTTGATTTTGTGATGTATTCTATGGTAGTCGGTATCGCCATAGGTACCATCGTTGATTATTCGGCGCGTGTTTTCAAAGAAAAAGCTTAAGAATGTATTGACGAACTACCGATTTTGTTACTATCTTTAGAGGCGCTCTCTGATACCGAATTAGGGGTGGGGAGCATATGATCTTTGACAAAGAAGAGGGAAGGAAGAAAAGAAGAGAAGGTAAGGGTTCGAACGATCCTTTGGGGAAGAGGTTTTTGAAGCCGGCCTAAGAGTCGGTGGAGGGAGCCGGAAGCCCTGGGGGCCATTGGATTATTATGGCAAATAATAATTAAGATAATTTTAATATAATGGAGAGTTTGATCCTGGCTCAGAACGAACGCTGGCGGCGCGTTTTAAGCATGCAAGTCGAACGAGAACTGAGCCGAGCACTCAACGGAAGGGATGAGATTCCGATGGCGCGAAAGAGATGAAGAAAGCGCCGGCTCCATGGATAGACATGGGGGTTGAGTGCTCGGCTTGGGGACAGTGGCGAACGGGTGAGTAACACGTAGGTGATCTACCTATGGATGGGGGATAGTCCATGGAAACATGGGGTAATACCGCATGACGCCTGACCACTAAAAGTCTTTAAGGAAGCTTAGAGGCGTTTAGTGGTCAGGTTAAAGGCGCGTTTGCGCCGTCTGTAGATGAGCCTGCGGTCCATTAGTTAGTTGGCAGGGTAACGGCCTACCAAGGCGACGATGGATAGCCGGCCTGAGAGGGTGAACGGCCACACTGGGACTGAGACACGGCCCAGACTCCTACGGGAGGCAGCAGCTAAGAATCTTCCGCAATGGGGGAAACCCTGACGGAGCGACGCCGCGTGGACGAGGAAGGCGGAAACGTTGTAAAGTCCTTTTGTAAGCGAAGAATAAGGTGAGCAGGAAATGGCTTACTGATGACGTTAGCTTATGAATAAGCCCCGGCCAATTACGTGCCAGCAGCCGCGGTAACACGTATGGGGCGAGCGTT
>CAZWYY010000024.1:0-49966 GCA_964638895.1 uncultured Spirochaetaceae bacterium
TTTTTTAACGAAGCGGCCGAAAGCGCAGAGAAACGCCACGCGGCCGACCCCGGGAAGAGGAATGAGGATGGTTACGGGCTGTTCGCGCGTACGCTGATTAAAGTCAAAGCCCTGAGGGCCGATGCCTGTGTGGTTACCGGGGATCTGCTGGATATCCGGTGGGAAGAGCCGGGCCTGCGGATAACGCGCGCAGAGGTTATACATAGTTATCGGGAGATGAAATATATCCTGGATGGATGCGGTATATCATATCTGGCGCTTCCGGGGAACCACGATCATGAAAGGCTTTTTTGGAAGGTATTCAAGCGATCGAAAAACAGCCTCGGAATAAACGGGTATAATGTCGTTTGTTTTTTTGATGCCGAGGGCAAAGCCCATATCCCACACCGCCGGGGCCGGGAGTTGCGGCGCTTTAAGAGACTGTGCGCCGACCGTAACGGTCCGCTGCAGATTCATGTCCAACACTATCTGCTTACC
Organism: uncultured Spirochaetaceae bacterium; assembly: GCA_964638895.1. Classification (GTDB taxonomy): domain Bacteria; phylum Spirochaetota; class Spirochaetia; order SZUA-6; family RPPD01; genus JAFGGG01. The sequence goes on from CAZWYY010000024.1 coordinate 478, forward strand.
GACCCGCCCGCGGATAATTATCCGTATAGTTACGCATGCCGCGCGGAGCTGCGCCGGCGCATAACCGATTCAGGCAGGGTGGTCTTATGCGTAAGCGGGCATTATCATAAGGGCACCGGCCTGATAATTGATTCCGGATGCTGTTACGCGGCAGGGCCTGCCTTGTCTGAAACAGGGCCATATTTTCGCATATATGATATTCAGGGAACCCATGTCACCTGCCGGGATTATCGGATATGAAAATAACATTCATGTTACGGCCTGGGTAACAATGATACAGTTTTTCCCGATTGTAATATACTATTTTGTGGCAAAATTACTCAAAATCCGCATATTTACCCGGGTTTTTCCGTATCATTTTAACACACAATTCTCTCCTAAAGCATGCAGGCTTAATCATATAATTCTATACATTATATGTAATTAAAATATTCTTCAATTTGGCATGATTTTTGCAAAATAATTTTTAAGAGTATAACATATTTTTTTAAGGAGGTGCGTTATGGCAATCATCAGATGGAAAAGAGATGATGTATACAATCCGTGGAGTGAGCTTGACAGGCTCCAGGATGAGATCAATGATCTCTTTGATTTGGACCGGCTCCCCGCAACAACCGGTCTTTTTGATCGGCCCGTGTCTCCGGCGATTGATATTGTGGAGAACCCGGGTGATTTTAAGGTAATATGCGAACTGCCGGGGATTGATTTAAAGGACATAGACGTATCCATTACCGCAAATGTGCTGACGCTGAAGGGCGAGAAAAAAGGGGAAAATACTACAGAAAGGAATCGCACTCAGGAAGCTTTCAAAGAACCCTTTCCCTGCCGTCCTCCGTGGACGCGGAGAAGGTCTCGGCCGAGCTTAAAAACGGCATCCTGACGATTACGCTGCCCAAGAGGGAAGAGGAAAAACCCAAGCAGATCACGGTAAACCTGAAAGATGGAAACTAAGAAAGGAGGGTATGAATCATGGCCGATAAAAAAGAACTTACGACAAAAGCCAGAAAAACCCTACCGGCATATTGTGATGTTTACGAGGAGGATGGGGATATCATCCTGCGTCTGGAGATGCCGGGGGTAAGCAGGGAACACCTGGACATAAAGGTGGAAGGTAACGAACTGAAAATATCGGGGAAAAGAGAACCCCGGGATGAAAAGGCCCGCTACCTGATGAAAGAAATATATGACGCCGATTTTTCATAGACCTATGTGCTTGATCAAACCATCGACCGCGGCAAGATACACGCCTCCCTGAAAAAGGGAGTGCTTCACCTTAAACTGGGAGTCAAGGAAACTGAAAAACCCAGGAAGATCCAGGTTGTGGAAAAATAAGGTTCAGGTACGATATTCGAAAACAGAGGCCGCCCTCAAGCAGGGCGGTTTTTTTCCAAAAAAACTTGACAAAATTGTATTAATGTACTAATTTTATATTGTACTAATACATTGGTACAATAATAAGGGGTTTATATGGTGAAGACTTTAGAGTTTACACTGGATCCTAAAAGCGGCGTGCCCTTCTACAAACAAATAATTCTGCAGATCGAGATGGCCATCGCGGACGGCCGTCTGGAGACCGGGGACCAGCTGCCCACGGTGCGCGGACTGGCGGTTGACCTGCAGATTAATCCCAATACCGTGGCCCGCGCCTACAGCGAGCTGGAAATCAGGGGCATTGTCACCACCCAGCAGGGCACAGGCACCTTCATCAGCGATAAAACCATAAAACTGGATGAGATAGAACGGGAGAGAATCCTGGCCGAACTTCTAAAGAATTTCATCGGCAAGGCCTCTTCGTACGGGTTTACCCTGCGCGAGCTCATCAGGGCTCTGCGGGAGTTCGGCGTTTCTGATGTCAAGCAAAAGGATGGTGTATATGAGAACTAAACATACCGGTTCACAGCTTATTAAAAATCTTGCCATGCCGAAGCTGGAGACGGACTTCCGGCTCCATGTGGTGGCGTTTTTTGTATTGCTCCTGTTTCTGGCCGGGGGGATAGCGGTACAGACGCAAGTCCGGCCGCCCAGCGACATATTGCACATGGTGTATGTGTCCGTGGGCACGTTGGCGGCGGCGGGAATTATCATGGCTTTTCCGTTATGGAGTCTCACCCTGACGTTTATTGCCGGTGGCTGGCTTGCCATGTTTGCCAGGCTTGATACCGGCTATGTGCCGCTGTTCGCCTTTATCAGCGCCGGTTTGTTATGCTCACCCTGTTTCCAACTGGCGCAACAGTGGGAGAAGGCGGTGATCCTGCGCTTTGGAAAATTCAAGCGCCTGAAGGGTCCGGGCCTGTTTCTTGTTTTGCCGGTTATAGAGCGTGTGGCCAACTTTGTGGACACGCGGATCAGATCAACCGATTTCTCCGCGGAAACAACCCTGACCAAGGATACGGTCCCGGTGCATGTGGACGCCATTGCCTTCTGGATGATCTGGGACGCCAGGAAGGCCATCCTTGAAGTGGAGAACTTTATGGACGCAGTTATTCTCTCGGCCCAGACCGCCCTGCGCGACGCGATCGGCAAACATGATCTTGCCATTCTGCTTTCGGAAAGAAACAGGCTGGGCAGGGAAATACAGCAGATTCTGGAACAAAAAACCAATCCCTGGGGTATTACCATTCTCTCAATAGAAATCAGGGATATTGTTATTCCCAAGGAACTGGAGAACGCTATGTCGCGCCGTGCCCAGGCCGAACGGGAAAGACAGTCCAGGGTGATTCTGGGGACGGCCGAGGTGGAGATCTCCAAGAAGTTCGAACAGGCGGCCGAGCGATACCGTGACAACCCGACGGCGCTGCACCTGCGCGCCATGAATATGATCTATGAAGGGCTGCAGAAAAACGGCTCCATTATCCTGCTTCCCTCGGATGCCGTCGGCAGCATGTCCATGGGATCGGTGTTGGGCACCGCGGCTTTTGACACGCTGAAGAAGCTGGGCAATCCGGGGCAAACAGAACCGCGGCCGCAGACCCCTGATTCCGGCGCCGGCGGACGGCACGGGGTCAAAGAATCCGGCGACCGGAATACCGGCGCCGGCGCGCGATCCAGCACTGCCGGGTCCGGGAACGCCCCGCAGAAAGGAGACAGATAATGGTTAAGGTTGAGGGGATAAAAAAAGATTATACGGTAGGGAAAATAACCGTACACGCGCTGCGAGGCGTGAGTCTTGCGGTGGACAAGGGTGAGTTTATGTCCATAGCCGGGCCCTCGGGCTCCGGTAAAACCACCCTGCTGAACATTATCGGCTGCCTGGACACCGCCTCAAGCGGCGAGGTGTTCATCGATAACGAGCCGGTATCCGGAAAAACCAAAAAAGAGCTGGCGCTTCTGCGCCGCGATAAACTGGGTTTTGTCTTTCAATCCTTTAATCTGATCCCCGTACTCACGGCCCTGGAAAACGTATCTTTCGCCCTTTCACTCCTGGAACTGGATGATGCCGCGGTTCACAAAAGAAGCATGCGAATATTGGAAGAGGTGGGGCTTAAGGGCATGGAAAAGCGTTTTCCCAACGAGCTTTCGGGGGGGCAGCAGCAGCGCGTGGCCATCGCCAGGGCCCTGGTGAAAGAACCGGGAATAGTGCTGGCGGATGAGCCCACGGCCAACCTGGACTCGAATACGGGCAAGGATATTCTTAAGCTTATGGAAGAACTCAATAAAAGCCACAACACCACCTTTATTTTTTCCACGCACGATTCCATGGTCATGGATTTCGCCCACAGGCTGGTGCTGCTGCATGACGGTCTTATTACCCGCAACGGCGGCGGCAAAGGAGGCGGAAAATGAAATTTTTACTGACACTTGCCTGGAAGAACCTCTCCCGCTACCGCAGGAGGACTATCATAACGGCTACGGCGATCGCCGTGGGCATAGCACTGTATATCCTTGTGGACGCCTGGCTGTTGGGCATAGAGAATGAGTCCGAGAGAAATCTCGTTTACTATGAAACAGGGTCCGCGCGGATAATGCAGAAAAAATACTGGGATGAAAAGGATTTCAGGCTTGTCAAATACTATTTGAAGGACCCGGCCGCAATCGAGGACCGGCTGCGCGGCCTGGGATACGCGACCACCCGGCGGATTTCGTTTCTGGGGCAGATAAGCCGGCTTGTGGAAAACCAGGGTTCCTTCCAGATAAAACTGGCGGCCATAGATGTGAACACCGATTCGAACGTATTCAAACTGAAGCAGGATATAAGACCCGAAGACGGGCGCTATCTGCAGGCAGGGTCGCCTGAGATCATGTTGGGCCGGGAACTGGCGGCGGACCTGGACGTACACCTCGGAGAATCGGTTCTGGTGCTCACCCGAACGGCGACCGGGGCCTGGGATGATATCGAGCTGATGGTGGTGGGGTTGTTAAATACCCCCAATCCCCTGATTAATAAGGGATCAGGTTTTGTGCCCCTGGATTATGCCCAGGAACGCCTGCAGATGCCGGGCGGGGCCACGGAGGTTGTGGTGGGTTTCCCCGTGTGGGAAAAGCCCGAGGCGGAAATGGTAAAAATCAAGGCGGCGCTGCGTGATCTGCCCGGTTATGCGGATTGGGTCGCGCTCGATTATAAGGACCTGGCCAAGGAGTTTGTAATGATCGCCGCCACCAAAAGCGGGGGTTCAAAGATAATTCTGCTTCTGATCTTTATCATCGCGGTAATCGGCATATCCAATACCATGCTGATGGCCGTATTCGAGAGGGTAAAGGAGATCGGCATGATGCGGGCCATGGGCATGAAGGATTCGTCCATTGTCTGGAGTTTTTTCTTTGAGGCAAGCGGGATCGGGTTTATAGGCGCCCTGGCGGGTCTTGTCCTTGGAATTCTTCTTACAGCCTATATGGTGACCTGGGGCGTGGATATGAGCGGTTTTGTTAAGGGCATGGGCAACATCGGGTACCGCACTACAGGCGTTTTCAAGGCCTGGTGGAATCCGGACACCATGATCTCCGCCTTTTTTATTGGAATTATCATATCCGGGCTGGTTTCCTTTTTTCCGGCCCTGCGGGCCGTGAAAATGCGGATTACGGACTGCCTGCGCAACAGGTAGAGGAGGCTGCACATGAAATTGACACCGATTGCCATCAGGAACATCTGGAGAAACAAGAGGCGCACCTTCCTGACCATGAGCGCAATTGCCATTGCGGCCCTGGTCATTGTGTTTATGTTTTCCCTGATTGAGGGCATGAAATACGATCAGGTGAACACGGTCATCAGGTTTACCACGGGACACGTGCGTATACGCAATGCCGAGTACGAGAGAAACGAGCTGTTAAACCCCCTGCAGTACAATATTAATAACTACAAGCACGTGCTGGAGATTTTACGTGGCCTGAAACAGGTGGACATGCTTTCGCCCCGCATCAGTTTCGGCGCGCGGTTCGGCGTGGAGAAGGATAAATACGGAGTATATGAAAAAGAGTTTGACGCCATGGGGCTGGGCGTGGACTTTTCCACCGAGGTAAAGTTCGAGGACCTGGACGTGTACCTGACGCCGGGCAGCAGGCTGCCGGGACAAAATGAAATCCTCCTTACCGTGGGTCTGGCCCAGGATCTGGCGGCCGGAATCGGCGACAGGTTCGATCTGTTCACGGCCCAGACCATGGGCGGAGTGGGATTTAACAGCAAAAACGTGCGTGTTTCGGGAATTGTTCAATTTCCCGTTGCGAATCTGAACAAAAACCTTTTCCTTATGCCGATCGCGGATGTAAGCACCCTCCTGCGCATGGATACGGGCGGACGGAGCCCGGCCCTGGAAATTCTTATCATTTTAAAAAACCCGAATGACATTCAGGCCCGGGCCGCGTTGATCGCCGACACCCTTAACAAGGCAGGGGTGGAGAGCATGGTGGAGTACCCCGACAAGCCGGTGCCCAGGGACTATAACGGGCTCTTGGTTACGCCCTGGACCGAGGCGTCGAACTGGTACACCTGGCTGCAGCTTGCCGATATCAGTTATAATTTCATTGCCCTGTTCTTTTTTATCATGGGCACCACGGTGATTATCAACACCACCATGATGATAATCTATGAGCGCATGAGAGAGATCGGAACCGTCTCTGCCATGGGCATGAGCGGGGGGCAGATCGTCCGGTTGTTTTTTATGGAGGCCTTTTTTACAAGCGTTATCGCCTCAGGCGTGGGAGTGCTGCTGGGCATGGCGCTGGTGACCGCGATCGGTAAGATCGACCTGACCCAGACATTCGAGGGCCTGGATTTCAATTTTGCCAATATCATCACGCTGCGGCTTAACCTGAAATCAACGCTGTTCACCTTTGTGTATTCCGTTACCGTGGCCTCACTGATCTCGCTTATTCCTTCCAGCAGGGCGTCCAGGATCGATCCGGTGGAGGCCCTGCGGTCGGTATAATATTTTTAGGGAGGTAGGATAATGAAAACGCTATGTCTGGCGGCGGTTGTGGTATTGGCCCTGTTTCCGGGCCTGATGTTCGCGGAACTTACAGCCGCGGAAGTGATTAAAAAAGTCGAATACAACCAGGTGCACGACACGGCCAAAAGCACCGGCACCATGATCATCACAAACAGGTTCGGCACCCAGACCAAGACCTTTGAAGCGGTGACCAAGGGCGAGGATGATATGCTGATCACCTTTACCAACGTGGAGGAACGGGGCCAGAAGATATTACGCCTGAAGGACGAGATATACTTATATTTTCCCGATGCCGAAGGATTGCTGCGCCTGCAGGGCGGGGCGCTGAAGGAGTCGGTGATGGGATCATCGTTCTCTTATGAGGATCTTACCGGCGAGAAGGGGCTTTTGAGTTTGTATGACGTTTCGTTTATCGACCCGGCGCCGGTGAAAACCGAGATCGAGGGCAAGGAGCATCTGTGTTATCACCTTCGTCTGAAGGGCAAGCAGAGCGTAGCCTACCCGGAACAGGAGTTGTGGATTGATTCGGAACTTTTTGTTGTGCGGCGGGCCCTGTACAAATCATTATCAGGCCGGGTGCTTAAAGAGCTGGTGGTGGAACGGGTGGAACGCATCAGCGGAAAAAATGTCCCCGTGCAGTTTAATATGATCGACAGACTGCAAAAAAACTCGGAAACACGCTTCATCATTCAGAACCTGCAGATCAATGTACCGCTGCCCAAGGATGAGTTTTCCCTGGAAAGGTTGTCGTTTTGAGGATTTATGTGTGCATGATCGTATGGGCCGCGCTTGCGGCCTGCGGTACGTACGCGGAAGTCGTCACCTCGGTTGATATTACGGTGTTGTCCGGGCTTACCAGGGACGCCGCGCAGCAGGCCGCGGTGTACGGCGTGGGAAAGGCCGCGCTCAGTTTTGATTCCACGGGAAATCCCGACGTGAGGGCGGGACTGGAGCTGGATTCAATCGTCACCGAATCGGTTACACCCGATGTGAAGCGGGCGTTTGTCAAAGTGCGCTTTCCCGGTTTCAGGGTGACGGCCGGCAAAACCAGGGAGTCCTGGGGGGAGGGGTTTTTATTTAACGCGGGCGACGTTATTTTCGGCAGCCTGGAACCGGTGACGGACTTAAGCCAGGCAATTCTTCGTGACCAGACCGCGTGGCTTGTGGACCTGTACCTGCCCCTGGGCCAGTTTTCCCTGCTGGAGGGGATTGCGCTGCCGTATGCCCCGGATGCGGCCGGAGCGGAACTGCTGAACCCTGTCTATAACATGCGCGGAGGGGGCAGAATCGTTACCAAGCTGTGGGATATAAAACTGGAAGGCGGGTACATGTTCAATGCGGACAAGGCCATCCACCAGCCTTATATCAGCCTGCAGGGCAACCTGTATTTTGACCTGCAGCTTTCCGCCGCAATGGAGATACCGGCATCCGATCCCACTGAGGATGAGCTGCAACAGGGGCTGGCCGTCACCTTCGGCCTGTTCCGCATATTTTCCACGGAAGGGGCGGGTACCTGGACCCTGCGTGTTGAAGGCGTCCTGCGGCCTTTCGGGGCCTGGCAGGAAGAGGCGGAGCCGGCCGCGGACACTCACTACGGCCTGCTTTTGTATCCCGAGCTTGATTACGCACCCGATGATTTTTTGCTGTTCCAGCTGCGCTCCATAATTTCCCCGCTGGACGGGTCCGCGCTGATTTCCCTGGGGGTGACCTACAATATATACCAGGGGCTCTCGGTGCTGGGTACGGTGGCCGTACAGGTGGGCGATGAGAACGATGTTTTCGGCTGGGAGCGGGAGGGTGATGTTGCCCTGCTTCTGGGATTGGAGTATATTTTTTAATGTAGCTATGCCTGACCTTTTTTATGATTCAATACAAACCAAGATGGGGAGGCTGTCCATTGCAGAGGACGGGCAGGGCCGTGTCTGTTTTGTCGGTTTTGATAACGGCGAAGCGATCTTGCGCGGATTCCGCCTCGTTCCGGCCCGGGGGCGGTGCGACGAGGCAAAAAACCAACTGGCCGACTATATCAACGGGCGGCGCCGCAGCTTTACGCTTGAGTATGTGAGAGCGGGCACGGAGTTCCGGAAGCGGGTTTTTGCGGCCGTTGTTTCGGTTCCATACGGTGATGTCATCACCTATGCGGAGCTGGCCCGCCGCATCGGCAGGCCGCGGGCCGCGCGGGCGGTGGGACGCGCGCTCGGGACAAACCGGATAGCGATCGTGGTGCCGTGCCACAGGGTGGTGCCGGCATCGGGTGGGGCCGGAGGATACCGCTGGGGCGGCCAAATAAAGGAAATGCTCCTGGCCCTGGAGCGCGGCCGATCTGATGCGGCAGGGCGGCCGTAAGGGTGAGGTATTCAAGATCAAGACCGGCCGGCCCGGCCTGCCGTATGGTGAAGAATCGCTTTCCTTGTATAGTCTTTCTTTGATGATCTGCCGACGATCAGGTGAATAAACGCGCGTAGCGCGGCGGTTTGCGGTTTTTCCAGCCGCCGCGGTGGTAAACGTAACTCGCAATAAGCGGCAGAACCGTGGTGGCCTCGGCGAACACCATCTGTTCGTGCAGGGTGTCAACCTTTCCCCAGGAACTGGCCTCCTTGAGGGTGGAGCTGGAACAGGCGCCGTCGCGTACGTCAGCCACCGTGATCTGGACCGCGTACTCGTGCATGGGTACGTTTTTCCCCAAAACCTCGGCACAGATAACCGTGTCCTGGGCAAAGTTCTTCGGAACCCCGCCGCCCACCATAAAAAGCCCGGTTTTTTGAGCATGTATTTTAATGCGCGTAAGCTCGTAAAAATCCTTGACGCTGTCTATGCTCATATGATCCTTGTTCTGTGCCTGGTGCAGCACCAGGCCGAAACCGGCGCTGGAATCCGAAAAAGCCGGACAAAAAACCGGCACGTCCATCTCAAAGCAGGCCTTGACCAGGGAATCGGCTTTTTTGCCGTGTTCCTGCAGGTACTCCCCCATTTTTGAAATGAACTCACGTGAGCTGTAGGCGCGCGGGGGAAGAGTGTCCGCGATCTCTTTGATGGTCCTGTCGCAGACCTGGAGCTGCTCTTCGTCGATATAGGTGTCGTAGATACGGTCGATGTAGTTCTCCCTCAGCATTTTGTCGTCAATATCCGGCGTGCCGCGATAGTGCTTGAAACCCAGGGCCTCAAAAAAATCCATGTCCACAATGGAGGCACCCGTGGCAACGACGGCGTCCACCATGTTGCTGCGGACCATGTCGCTGAATACCTGCATACAGCCGCCGGCCGAGGCGCTTCCGGCAATAGTAAGAATGATGCCGCATCCGGGATCGGTGATCATCCTCTCCAGGATAAGCGCGGCATTGGCGGCCGCCCGTGAGCTGAAGGACATGTGTTCCATGGCCAGGATAAGGTCGGTGGTATCAATGGATTTGATATCGATATGCCGTATTTCGTTTTTCAGCAGGTCATTTTTTCCCATGTGGGTCCTCCTTGATTTCTTTCAGATGATGATACGTGATAATTTTATAGATGAGCTTGGCGGCCAGAAACGCGGGATGCGGATTGTCTCCCGGGCACAGCTCAACCACGTCAAAGCCCACCAGGTTTTTCCCGGAAACGACCCTGCGCAGAAAGGAAAGCACGGGATACCAGGAAAGGCCCCCCGGTTCCGGCGTGCCGGTGGCAGGCATGATGCCGGGATCGAACACGTCCAGATCAATGGTGATGTATACGTTCGGCGTAAGCTGATCCAGGGCCTTTTCCATCCATGCGGAATTATCATTTATGGAGTGCGCAGGAAAAAACCGTTCCGCGTCGATCAAAGGAAGCTCCGAGCGGTCCATGGAGCGGATGCCGACCTGAACGATAGGGCAGACCTCTTTAATCCGCGCCATGATGCAGGCGTGGTTAAGCGGCGAGTTGTTGTACTCGTTCCTGAGGTCGGCGTGCGCGTCGAGCTGCAGGACGGTCACGTCCGGAAACCGAACGGCCGCGGCCTGGACCGCGCCGATGGAAACCGAGTGTTCGCCGCCCACTACAATCGGCACGGCTCTGCGTTCGAGAATCGCGCTTACCTGCCGCCGCACGCTTTGCACCATGGCCTGGGGAGAGCTGAAATCCAGGCGCGGCCGGTTTGTGGAAACACCCGCCGTATACGCCTCACAGTCCGTCTCAAGATCATACAGCTCCACATGACACGACGCGTCCACGATGGCCTCAGGACCCCGGTCCGCGCCCTTTTGCCAGGTACTGGTGGCGTCGTAGGGAACCAGAAGCATGTCATAGCGCGTGTTGCCGGAAGCACGATATTGTTCTTTGATGTCCAGAAAATAGTTCACCACTCACGATTATAACGGATACTTCAACCTATGGCATCCTGGAAATCATTTTTTTCTCTATTTTATTTTTATGTTGTTTTTTAGTATAATATTACTACCTTTTACAATACGAGGAAAATATGGACAGAGCAAAAGGCATAAAAAATTGGAGTATTGCCGATGCCAGGGAACTTTACGGGGTTGATTACTGGGGCAAGAGTATCTTTGATGTTTCCGACAAGGGCGAGCTGCAGATAAGATTAAGCAATGGCGAAAATGAGAACTGGATCAGCCTTTTTGAAATAGCGAAAGGCATCCGGGAACGGGGAATGACCTTCCCGGTGCTTCTGCGGTTTTCGGACCTCTTGAAGTGGCGCATTGAATATATCAACAGGACATTTCAGCAAAAAATATCGGAGTATAAATACAAGGGAGGCTTCCGCGGCGTATATCCCATCAAGGTAAACCAGCAGGAACAGGTTATCCAAGAAATAACCCATTTCGGCAAACCCTTTCACCATGGCCTGGAGGCGGGTAGTAAGGCCGAGCTGATGATCGCCCTGGCATATATAAAGGATCCCAGGGCCATGATCATCTGTAACGGGTACAAGGACAGTGAGTTTATAGATCTGGCGCTGTACGGCTTAAAGATGGGATTGAACATCTTTCTGGTGGTGGAGCGCCCGGGGGAGCTTGCCATGATCCTTAAAAGGTCGAGGCTGTTGAAGGTGGAGCCGCAGATCGGGCTGCGGGTAAAGCTTTCGGCCACGGTGGGCGGGAAATGGGCCGAATCCGCGGGGGACCATTCGGTGTTTGGGCTCAACGCGTCCCAGATCGTGGCCATCATCGACCAGCTGAAACAGGATGAGATGCTGCATATTCTGAAGCTTCTGCACTACCACCTGGGTTCGCAGATCCCGGATATCAAGGATATCAGGAACGCGGTGAGCGAGGCCAGCCATTATTACATAGAGCTGGTTAAAGAGGGCGCGGCCATGGGCTACATGGATATAGGCGGCGGGCTGGCCGTTGATTACGACGGTTCAAAGACGAACTTCGTAAGCAGCAGAAACTATTCCGTGGATGAGTACTGTGCGGACATTATCGAGGTGATCATGGAGACCCTTGATGTAAAGGAGATACCTCACCCCACCATAGTGGCGGAGGCGGGCAGGGCCATCGTCGCCTACTATTCGGTGCTGCTATTTAATATTTTGGATGTGAACCGCCTGACCCAAGTGGAAAAGAAGCAGAATCTGCAGAACAGCCAGTTTGAAACCTGCCGGAACCTGATTGAGGTGTATAACTCGGTATCGGTGAAAAAACTTCAGGAAAACTACCATGACGCCATCCATTACCGGGATGAGGTGCGTTCCCTGTTCCTTATCGGCGAGGTGGGAATCAGGGAGCGCAGTGAGGCGGACCAACTTTTCTGGAAGATAATCGATAAGATCTATAAATTATCCAAGTCGCTGAAATATATTCCGGAGGAGATCCAGGACCTGAACAGGATCATGACCGATATCTATTACGGCAACTTCAGCTTGTTCCAGTCCATGCCGGACAGTTGGGCCATTGACCAGTTGTTTCCCATTATGCCCATCCACCGCCTGCATGAGCGGCCGCTCAACCCTGCCATCGTGGCCGATACCACCTGCGACTGCGACGGGAAAATAGACAAGTTTATTGATCTTTACGATATCAAACGGTTTTTGCTGCTGCACAAACTTAAAAGCGACCAGGATTACATCATCGGCGTTTTTCTGGTGGGCGCCTACCAAGAAACCCTGGGAGACCTGCATAATTTGTTCGGCGACACGCACGCGGTAAACATCTCGCTGGATGAAAACGGGGAGGTGGAGTATAAGAAAGAGCTTCTGGGCGATTCGGTCTCCGATGTCCTGAGTTATGTTGAATATACCCCCAAACTGATCCTGGAAAGAATAAAGGAAACCGCCGAACGCGCGGTAAAACAAAAGAGACTTACCCCACTGGAGCGAAAAACAATCATGGACGCTTATGAAGAAGGGTTGCAGGGATATACGTATTTTGAGAGTTAGCGCCATGCCTGGGGCCCGATCTTTCGCCGTGCCTATGGCCCGGTCTATCGCTGCGCCACAAGTCGTGTCTTGAGAATGCTCGCGGTTTTTCTGAAGGCCTCGGCAATTACCTGATCCATGTTATAATATTTGTACTCGGCAAGGCGGCCGATAAAAAAACATGTTCCCCTTTTTTCCAGCATATCGGCTTCCGCCGTGTATTTTGCGCGTTTGGCGTTATTTTCGGAGTTGACCACCACATAATAGGGATCGCCCTCCGCCTTGGGGTATTCATAGCAGACAGTGGTTTGGGGAGAGGTTTCGCCGCTGAAATGCTTGAACTCGGTGATACGCGTCCATGGATGATCATTCGGATAGTTGACGACGGCCACGGGCTGGAGAAACTCCCTGTCCAATGTCTTTAATTTCAAGTCAAGGGAGCGGTATTCCAGGTTTCCGTATTTACAATTGAAGTACTGGTCAAGCTCACCGGTAAAAATGGTGACCTTGCGCCGGATACCCCGCTCGACCTTAAAGAAATCCGTATCCAGTTGCAGGCTGATGTTGGGATGGGAAAGCATGTTTTCCACCAAGGCGGAATACCCGGGCAGGGGGATCCCCTGGTAGGTATCCGAAAAATAACGATCGTCCGTATTGCTGCGTACGGGAATACGCGCCGCAATCTCGGCCGCCAGATCTTCAGGCTCCCTTTGCCATTGTTTTATGGTATAGTTCCGATAAAAGGTCTCGTACAGCCTTTCGCCCACCTGGGAAACAACTTGGTCACGGAAATTCTGCGGAGGAAAGGAAAACCGTGCCTTTTCCACTTCTGATTTTAAAAACTCTTTTACTTGATCCTCGTTTATGTCGTGCTTGAACAGTCTGGCAATGGTATCAAGGTTAATGGGAAAGGGCAGGAGCATCCCGTCCACCGAGCTAAGTACCCGGTGTACATACGGACGAAATGCTGAAAAGCGTTTCATAAACCCCCATACATGCGCCATGTCGGTATGAAAGATATGGGGACCGTACTTATGAATGGTAATGCCATGCTCATTCTTAAAGTCGTAGCAGTGCCCCGCAATATGTTTCAGGCGTTCGACAATGAGTACCTTTTTATCATCTTCCGCAAGCAGACGGGCCGCCGTACTCCCCGCCAGTCCGGCGCCCGCAACCAATACGTCATATTCCATCTTGAACCTCGTTCACATAAAACTGGAAAACGGGCATAAAGTCAAGGGACTATAACGAATGAATACTCATTATTTTACTTGGCCATATGCTGCCGGAAAAAATCCACATCCTGTTTCAGGGCCACATAAAACGAATGCTTGGAAAGATTATGGTTCTCGTTGGGAAACGAGTGAAATGTATAGGGTATGTGGTTCTGATCGAAAATTTTCAGCATATGGAGCGTCCAGGCGTACGGTACGGATTCATCGGCCGTCCCGTGTTGGACCAACAGCGCAGCGGTAATGTATTCTGTATAATTGATGGGCGAAAATTTGGCAAAGTTCTTTTGCCCATAAAGACTCTTATATATGCCGTCAAGTTGATCCGCCAGTTTTCGGTTGCGTTTTCCCACGAAATACAGGCTGCTTTCCGGGAAGGGAACTGAAACCGGCGCCCACAGCACTGCGGCCCTGATATTATTGACAACCTCGAGTACTGTCAGCGTAATCTGTCCGCCCATGGAGTGCCCGACCATGAAGATGTTATTCGTGTCCGCCACCTTGAACTGCGGGATAAGGGAAAGCAGCCCCAATACGTCAAGTGGGTAAGACATGCGCTCCATGCCGTATTGCTCACTGCCCGCTTGGGAATTACCGTGCCCCCTGTAGTCGGGTTTCAACACTAAAAAGCCGTTTGCCGCATAGTAATCGGCCACATACTTGTATGAGTTGAGTGTGGAGTATTTACTCGGTGTGATATGTCCGTGGTTGAGCATGATGACCGGAAATCCGGAAGCCGGCATTTTGCGCCTGGGAACGGACATCAGGGCGTAAAGTTTCAGATTCCCGACCTTGTAGGAAATCAATATATTGGTTACGGTTTTTGTTTGCAGAAGGGTTTTTTCGATTTTCAGATCCGACCCGGGGTGGGGAACCGCGCGGAGTGATTCGATCCAGAGTGGGTTATTCTCGGTAGCGTAGATATCTCCCGCCGACACCTGGGTTTTGTCGGTTTGGGGATCTGCCGTTTCCGCCCCGGCGGACGGGAAACAACCCCATAGGATAAATGCCGTAACCATTAGAAATACACTATATGTTATTATTTGTTTCATATATACCCCTTTCGCGGTACATTTCATATGTATCATATTTAATATATTATTTTTTTTAAGAAGAGCAAAGTTTATTTATGTTATTTTTTTAGCAGTTAAGCAGGAGTTTCTTCATGCTGCGGGCATTGCTCACGGCCTGCCCGCGTGAGTGGTTGTTGAAGGCAATAAACAGGACCTTGGCCTTTTCCAGAATTTTTTTTATGCGCACCACCCACTCCGTGAGCTCCGCGTCATTGTACAGGTAATCATACCGGCTTGTATTATCGCCCTTCCACCACATTTTTTTGTTTCTGCCGTGAAAACGAACATACGCAAGACTCGCGCTTACGGTTTCCGCGGCACCCGGCAGTCCGGGAAGCTCCGGGGTGTCCACATTGACGTATCCTATGCCCCGGGCCGCAAGCCCGGAGAGCACCTGCTCTTTTTGCCATTCCGCGTTGCGGAACTCAACGGCCAGGGGAAGGTCCTTCAGATTTGTGCTGAGGTAATCCAGGTGTTTGCGGTTTGGCGCCGTGTAATGAAAACTGTAAGGGAACTGGAGGAGAACCGCCCCGAGTTTATCGGCTTCCTTGAGGGGCATGATTCCTTTTTTAAATATTTCTATATTTTGCGGGGTCTCGTCGCTTATTTCGTGGGTAATGCTTTTATGGGCTTTAACGGCGAATAAAAACCCGGGCGGGGTTTTGGCGCACATCTTCCGCAGCATAAAAGCCTCGGGCTGCCGGTAATATGAAAAATTGAGTTCCACGAACCGGAATTCCTTACCGTAAAACTCAAGGTAGTCGGGGGACTGCATGCCCGGAGGATAAAAAGGACCCACCCAGTCCTGGTACGAGTATCCGCTTGTACCCACATACACCTGCGACATAAAGAATATTTAAATGTAATAAAAGAAATTAGTCAATTTCATATCGGCGGATTATAAAAAAAATTAAAAAAGATATTGACAAGTACTATAATTTATAGTACTATAAATTATAGTACTTAAGGGGATTGGGATGTTGGGGCAGAGGATAACCCGGCCGGGGAGACTACCGGTAAGCGTTTCCCGGCGGGGTGTACTGGGGGGGTTCTCTGCCCGCCCGGTTCCCGGTTTTTACATATAAAAAAGCCGCCCTTTGGAAGCGTCAGCAAAGCCTTTGGTGTCGGTTTTTACATAAATGTACGGTTGCCGGGAGGGGAACTATAATTGTCGTCCATAAATCTTACCTTGCTGGGGCTTACCATCCCCGAACCCATCAGCGCCTATGACCTGGCCAAATTCGTGGAAGAACACGGGCTTACGGATCTTATCCGTTTGAGTATTCCGGCGATTTACAAGAACATGAAAAAGCTCGAACAACAGGGATATGTATCCTCAACCACGGTCAGGCACGGGGTAATGCCCGAAAAGACACTGTACGCGATAACACACGAGGGTAGGGAACTGTTTGCCCAATTGATGGAAAGATATGTGGATGAGGATATAAGGTACCATTTCGAGTTTAATCCTGTTATTGTAAATCTGGACAAGCTGCCCAAAAAAAAGAGTAAGGAGCTGGCCTTGAAAATCAAGGCCAAACTTGAAAAAAGAAGATCGGAAATGGAGAAGGGCGCACAGACCTTCCGTAGCGTAAGCGGTACGGGTACGGCGCTGCTTTCCGAGGTGGAGCATGTAAACAAGGCGCTGCTTGAATGGATTGATGAGTTGATCAGTGAAATGAGATAAGCGACGGTATCCGAATACGTCGGCAGGCACTTTAATCTTGCCGTGCCCGCCCCCCCCCTTGCTTGACAAACCAGGCATAGGGACGTATATATTAATACAATCCGTACGCATAAAGCCGGAATGTCCACATAAACAAGGAGTATCTGTCATGCCTGATATTCACAGCGAGCTTGATGTACTGAGGCACTCGACCGCCCATGTGATGGCGGACGCGGTGCTTTCTCTTTTCCCAGGGGCGAAAATTGCCATCGGGCCCTCAATTGAGGACGGGTTCTATTATGATTTTGACCTGCCCCGTAACCTAACGCCCGACGACCTGGAAATAATTGAAGAAAAAATGCGCAGCATTATCGCCGGAAACTATGATTTCGAAAAAAAGGTGGTTTCGCGCCAGGAGGCGAAGAAATTATTCAAGGATCAGCCCTATAAAGAAGAACTGATCGATGACCTGCCTGCTGATGAGGAGATATTGATTTATATACACAACGGGTTTACGGATCTGTGCAGGGGTCCGCATCTGGCGAACACCTCCATGATCAACCCGAAGGCTTTCAAGCTTATCTCCGTGGCCGGGGCCTACTGGCGCGGAGATGAAAAGAGAACCATGCTGCAGCGAATCTACGGTACGGCCTGGAACACTCCGGAGGAACTGCGGGCGTACCTGGAAAAAAGAAAAGAGATAGAGCGCCGTGATCACAGGCGACTGGGCAAGGAACTTGATCTGTTCTCAACCCACGAGGAGGCCGGGGCGGGTTTGATCTACTGGCACCCCAAGGGCGCGCGGATTCGCCATATAATTGAGGATTTCTGGAAGACCGAACATTTTAAGAACGGGTATGAACTGCTTTACACCCCGCATATCGGCAAGGCCTGGCTGTGGGAGACCTCGGGCCACCTGGGATTTTACCAGGAGAACATGTATGCGCCCATGCAGATCGACAACATGGATTATTACATAAAACCCATGAACTGCCCGTTCCATATTCTTATCTATAAAACCGATCTGCGCTCCTACCGGGAGCTGCCCCTGCGCTGGGCGGAACTGGGCACGGTGTACCGTTACGAGCGCTCCGGCGTACTGCACGGGCTTCTACGGGTGCGCGGGTTTACCCAGGATGACGCCCACATTATCTGCACCCCTGAACAGGTGGAAGAGGAAATTGTTCGTGTTCTGAAATTTTCCCTGTATATGTGGCAGACCTTCGGGTTCCCGGAGGTCAAGGCCTACCTGGCCACCAAACCAGAACACAGCGTGGGTATGGAGGAGGATTGGGAAAAGGCCACTTCATCTTTAAAAGCGGCTATTGAGGCAGAGAGGCTGCCCTATGTCCTGGATGAAGGGGGCGGGGCGTTCTACGGACCGAAAATAGACCTGAAGGTTAAAGACGCGCTGGGACGGGAATGGCAGATGTCGACCATCCAGTTTGACTTTAACGAGCCGGAACGTTTCGACATGCGGTTTACGGACAGCGACGGCAGGGAAAAGCGGCCGTATATGATTCACCGCGCTCTTTTAGGTTCCATAGAGCGTTTTTTTGGGGTTCTTATAGAACATTACGGCGGGGCCTTTCCCGTGTGGCTGGCCCCGGTGCAGGCTATTGTGATCCCGGTGGCCCTGCCGTTTACCGATTACGCCGGGGAGGTGAGGGATATCCTGCACGCGGCCGGTATTCGCGTTGACGCGGATCTCAGCGACGAACGGATGAACGCTAAAATACGCAAGGCCCAGCAGCAGAAGATCCCCTATATGCTTATTGTGGGTGAAAGCGAACAGGACGCCCGCACCGTGTCCATCCGCACACGAACCGGTGAAAAAATCAATGACCTGGCCCTGGACGGTTGTATTGAGTTTGTAAAACAGAAAACAGCGGAGAAAACCCTGATTTAAACACCGGCCATGGTAGAGAATATCGTAAAGCGCGACGGCAGAATCGTTCCCTTTGAAAAAGAAAAAATAGTGTTTGCGATTCTGCAGGCCGCGGTGGCCGTAGGGGGGCGTGACCGCAAAACCGCCGAGGCCGTGGCCGCCGATGTTGTCACATTGCTCGAGGGGCGGGATTACGGCGGCAGTTTTCCCACCGTGGAAGAGGTCCAGGATCTGGTGGAAAAGTGCCTGATCGAACGCGGACACGCCAAAACCGCCAAGGCCTATATTGTCTACCGCTACGAACACGCCCTAAAAAGGGCGGGCAGGCAGAGTCTCACATATTCCAGTGACAATGTGCCATACCGGAAGCTGTGGCAGGCCCTCTCCTGGGCCGTGGAAAATGAATGCGTGACTACCGCCCAGCTTCGTGAATCGGCCCGGGGAGGAGGGATAAGTCCCCTGGTGGCAAAATCAGAGGCCTTCTACGCGGATGAGATTGAAAACGCGTTTTCCAAACTTAAAAGCAGCCTGCATGAGATAAAACTCATCATCATCGCCGGCCCCTCGGCCTCCGGAAAGACCACCACCACCATCAAACTGGAACAGAAACTCAAAACCATGGGCAAAAGCCTTGTGGCCCTGAATATCGATAATTATTTTTTTGATCTTGAAGAGCACCCACGGGATAGCTACGGCGATTATGATTTTGAGACCCCGCAGGCCATTGACCTTGAGCTGGTGAACACCCATCTTAAGGAGCTGCTCCGGGGCAAAATAGTCAGGGTCCCGTATTATGATTTTAAAACCGGGAAACGCGCGGGTACCGCGGGAGAACTGAGTCTTCCTGAAAACGGCATAATCCTGATCGATTCCCTGCACGGCATGTTCCCGGAGATGACCGCGGGAGTTCCCGAAGAACGGAAGTTCAGGCTTTATATCGAAACACTCTCCCAGGTCAAGGACAATGACGGGAACTATATCCGCTGGAGCGACGTGCGCATGTGCCGGCGCATGGTCAGGGACATGCAGTACCGGAATTACGACCCGCTGACCACCGTTAAACATTGGCATCATGTGCGCCGCGCGGAGTTGCGGTATATTGTCTCAAAAATCAGCGGTGTTGACGTCATTGTCAACAGCTTCCTGGCCTATGAGCTTCCCGTAATGAAAAAGAGGCTGGACGCCTACCTGCCGCGGTTTCTGGAGGTATTGAAGGATGATATCAACGCCGAGGACGCGCTGGAGCGGGTGACCCGGATCTCGGAGCTGTTCGGACAGATTCCCGAGTGGGAGGGACAGGATGTTATCCCCCCCGATTCCCTGCTCCGGGAGTTTATCGGCGGGAGTGTGTATAGCTATTAATATCTATAAAAAGGAGGACGGCATGGAACAGGCATTATCACAATTAAAGGAGATCGATAAGGAAATATTGCTTTTAGCCCATACGGCGGCGTTGTTAAGCTGGGACCAGGAAACCTATATGCCCACGGGCGCTCTGGAAGAGCGTTCCGAACAAATTTCTTTTTTACAGGGATTGATTCACCGGCGTATCACCGATCCGCGCTGTACGGACATGTTTTCGGCCTTGGAGGCGGACCCGGGCAATCCTGCGGGAGCGGCGCGCTTTTCAGAGATTGAGCGGGCCTTTATCCGCGAGGCCTACCGCCGTTACAACCGCGGCACCAGAATACCGGAGTCCCTGGTGGTGGAGATGGCCAAGACAGCCAGCATGGCCCAGGGAGTTTGGGTACGAGCGCGCAAGGCCTCGGATTTTTCAATGTTCCGTCCCCACCTGGAAAAGATCATCGAGCTGTTAAAGCAGATCGCCGCATGCCTGGGCTATACCGATTCCCCGTACGATCCCCTGCTTGACGAGTACGAGCCGTGGATGACCACCAGAGAGGTGGAGGACGTGTTCGGCCGCCTGAAGCAGCCGCTTATCGAGCTTGTGCAAAAAATCGTTGATTCGGACAAGAAGATCAATGAATCCGTGATAACCGCGCGTTTTCCGGAACAGACCCAACTGCGCTTCAACCTGCTGGTGCTGAAGGCCATGGGGTTCGAGTTCGATCGCGGCCGGCTGGATGTGTCCGCCCATCCCTTTACCACCACCCTTGGTGTCAACGATATCAGGCTTACCACACGGTATAATGAAGATTTTTTCCCCACATCCCTGTTCGGAACCATCCATGAATGCGGCCACGGGCTGTATGAATTGGGCTTCGGCCCGCAGATCAGGGGCGGCCTGCTGGGCAACGCGGCCTCACTCGGGATCCATGAGTCCCAGTCGCGTCTTTGGGAAAACATGGTGGGCAGAAGCCTGAGGTTCTGGAAAGGTTTCTTCCCGTTGTTAAGCAAGACATTCCCCGAAGCGCTGAAGGGTGTCACCCTCCAAGAGTTTTACACGGCCATCAACGCGGTGAAGCCCTCGCTTATCCGGGTGGAGGCGGATGAAGTAACCTACAATCTGCATATCATCCTACGGTTTGAGCTGGAAAAGCGACTGATAATGGGGGAGCTTGCCGCAGCCGACCTGCCCGCGGCCTGGAAAGAAGAATCAAAGAAGCTTCTGGGTATTGAGCCGGCTACCGACGCGGACGGGGTGCTGCAGGATGTGCACTGGTCCATGGGCGCCATCGGCTACTTTCCCACGTATACATTGGGCAACCTCTACGCGGCCCAGTTTTACGCCGCCCTCTGCAGGCAACAGCCCGCGGCCGAGGCGGAGATTGAAAAAGGCAACCTGACGCCAGTGCGCGCTTGGCTGGTTGAGAATATTCATGCCCATGGGGCCGTGTATCCGGCCGGAGAGCTCTGCCGCCGGGTGACGGGGGAGAAACTGGACCCCGGCTATTTTTTAAAGTACCTTAGGCAAAAATTCGGTGAGCTCTATGGTTTTTAGCACATTTTTATCAAGTCCCTATACCTGGCTGCTTCTGGCCGGTATTCTTACAGGCGCGGCGTTGAACAAACTGCTGCGCGGGGTAAAAAAAACGGGGGATCCGGTCCGGGCCGGGGAACGCAAACGGGCCTTTGTGCTGCTCTTTTTGGTCCTCTCATTTATCGCCCTGGTATGCGCGGTCATTGTGCCCGGCGTGGACAAGACGGCGGCCAACCCCCTGGGCCTGCTGGTGTTTTACCTGGCCGTTTCCTTCATCGTTTTCCTGGTGCTGCGCTTTAAACGGTTGTTCGGCGTCCCGTTCGCTGTGCTGTTCGTGCTTTTGATCGCGGCGGTGCTGCTTTTCCTGCAGGCCATTGTGGCCTTCACCGGGGAGACCGAGATAGCCAGGGTGAAGGTGGATGCCATACAAAATAACATCATCAAGTACGAGCTTACGCCCGCCGTGGGCGAGCCCGAGGTGGTGGTAACCGAGGGCGTCAATTTCGCGCCCCAGGTGGAGCTGGTTATCTTTGACGATTTTTTTGTGTTCCTGGGCGCCAAAACCTGGTACCGCTTCCAGGCCATGCTCAGCTACAACCCGGCCGCAAGCAGTTCCACGCAGGTCACCTTCAACCGCCACCCGCTTAAGCGGTCCCAGGGACTTTCCGAGGATATTTTCGCCTTCGTGATGCAAAACAGGGATATGATACCGGGCATCAAAACCATACAGGGCCAGATCACCTATCCCCTGCGCGTACGCGTGGGAGGCGCCTACGTGATCACCGTGCAGAACGACGGCGGGGTTGAAATTCGTGAGTTGAAATAGCGCAGTGGATAGCGGCCGCGTCCTAAAGCCTTCCCGAATACAGTGTGCTAGTATCGCAGCGGCAGTTTCATCCTATGGAGCTCAAAACACTGAAACCGGCCGGCTTTTTTGAAACAGTCCTGCAGGGGTAGCGGGATCTTGGAAAATATCTCGTCTGTTATGTATATATTTCCGGGTTTGGCGAACTTATACCCCATATGTGAAAGGGAGTTTACGGCGTCAGAGATTATTCTTCCGGTGTTGCCCCTTTCCTTATATAACGTGCTGCCGGCGTGCAGCACGATGCGGTAAGAAAGCAGCATTTTGGAAGCGCACCGCTCTATGCTAATTATCCTGCGGGAAAGCATTAGGCGCATACAAGAGGCGATGATGGCGGAAGGTTTGTTGGTAAAGGGGAAAAGCACTATGCCCCCGAAATCGTTCCAGATCCACAGGCGTCCCTTTTCCGCCGCCGTATAGGTTTTTACCACTGACTGAAAAGAAGAAAGCAGGTTTTCCACTGCCTTCTCTCCCACACGCTGACTGAGTGCATATTGGCCGTCGAGTTCCACGAACATCATATGAAACAGATACTCGTTCCCCGGCTGTACCATATTCCAACTGCGTGCGCGCAGGATTTTAGAGGGAAGGGCGGCGGCCGTTTTAGGGAGCGGCGCTCCCGCCGAAGCGCCTTCCCGCTGCCCGGCTGCTTCCCGCTGCGCATGCTGAGCTGCGGCCGGTGCCCGCTCACGCCGGTTTGCGGCGGGGAAAGCGGCCTTATTTTCGGTCCGTATAAACTCCAGCACGTCTTTAATGCGTGCGGCCGAAACACCTTGCTTGCACTGTTCACGTCCAAGGTAATCCGCCGCCCCCTTGAAAAAAAGCGCGGCCTTATCCTTTATCGTCTCCCTATGATCTATGATTCCAAAACCGGCCTGCGTTGATTTGTTCAAGGTCTTTATTAAATGGTCCAGCTCTCTATCGGAAACACAGGAAATGTCCACATAAAAGAGGCAGGGGGCTGCGAGCCCGCGCGCTGTTTTTTTCAGATCCTTAAGCGTTAGGAACCGCAGCGTATGTACCCTGGATTTTTCAAGACCGCAGAAGATGTTGGTTATATTTTTTTGATCGGAAAAAACGATTATATCCATCTATTGCTCCAACTGCAGGCTGTAATTAAAAAGGGTGTTGATCCAGGCTTGATGGCATGGGTGAAACAGGTCCGCGAGTCTTTTGTCCAGGGAAATATACACCTTGTTGCTGATGGTAATGGAGTTCGGCTCGGTGTATTTTGATTCTATTTCTAAAAGCTCCTTTACCATTTCACTCTTCTTTAAGGCCTCCCTGTTTTCATTGTATATATATCCGCCCGCGTGAACCGCGAAACGGACCTTCAGGCCTTCCTGTAAGGGACAGCCCAGCCGGTTATATAGGAACAGGTCATGCAGGCTTTCCACCGCGCTTATCACCGCCGAAAGATCCTTCCTGAAAAAGCAGAAGGCCATCAGCCCTCCGTCTCCCTGGATGTTCCAGATCCTTCCGTTCCGTTTTTCCACTGCCGCAGTGATAATGGAAAACAGGTCGCAGTAGGCCTGTTTTACGATCTTTTCGGGATAATCGCGAACCAGGCGCGTG
Organism: uncultured Spirochaetaceae bacterium; assembly: GCA_964638895.1. Classification (GTDB taxonomy): domain Bacteria; phylum Spirochaetota; class Spirochaetia; order SZUA-6; family RPPD01; genus JAFGGG01. Next base: position 24,372 of record CAZWYY010000024.1, read on the forward strand.
TTCCCGGAGATATCGAACCGCAGGAAGGTCATGTTGTATTCCATGCCTTCGCGCAGCACCCCCCAGTTGGGGCTTTTGTGCAGCCTGGGGTCCTCAATAAACATGTTGTTCTCACTGTCGAACACATAACCGTGAGTCTGAATACCGTGGATCAGATGCGACAAATAGGCAATGGGGTATTTTCTGCCTTTAAAGCCGCTGTTTTGCGCCGCGATCAACAATTGTAAAAACTGGGGAAACAGTTTCAGCCTACAGATATCATCCACGATCTGTTTGGCGGCGTCGGCGCTGGGGATCGAGATGCTTGCCGGAAACCCGGTCTGCTCATGCAGGTTATAGTTCTGGATGCATTCACTGGCGAGCTGCACCATGGTCTGTACGGTCATGGATTCACAAAGTGCTTTTACGGCCTTATTTTTCAGGTGTGTTTTAATAATCACGCGGTATTTTCTCCGGGAGCCGGTTTGGAGGCCAGGAACCTCCCCGCGGCGGTGGCAATAGTTTCTCCGCTGTGGTTGGTTATTCTGCCCGAGGCCCTGATGAGGCGCATTCTCTTCTCGATCACCTCAGCCTCCACTGTAACCGATTCATCCACCTCTACCGGTTTGAGAAAGCGTACGGTAAGCTCTGCCGTAAGCGCCCAGAAACCGGCACTGCCGCAGGCGTGCGCCATGGCCTCATCCAGAAGCATGCTCAAGAGACCGCCGTGGGTAATGTTTCTCCAACCGGAAAAATGGGGCGGTATGCGGAGTTCTGTTCTGGCTTTGCCTTCCGCGGGATAGGTGAAACGCAGGTGCAGGCCGTTTGTGTTGTTTTTCCCGCAGCAAAAGCAGGTATTGTCGTTTATCGTTATGCTCTCCATAGTATTAAGAGCATATAAAAAAATACGGAAATGTCAAAGCACCCGGATCAAAAATATTGTATATTACTGCAACCAACCGGTCTTTATATCTTGATTTTATCCAGGCGGGCCCGTGGGCGAACCTTGTGAATATTCTTCACCTCTTCCGAAAACTTTTCCAGGATGAGCGGCAGTTTGTTGATAATGTCCGGATGGTCCCTGTTGATGGCGATTACCGTCACGGCTGTTTTGGCAAACACGTCTTTTTTGCGGATGCCGTCGCCGAAGGCGGCCCGGCCGAATACGCTTCCGGGTTCATACACAACCTTCTCGGCCTCAACCTTGCCGTCTTTTATCCAGAAGAACTCATGGCCGATATCTCCTTTTTTAATAATCTGTTCACCGGCTTTAAAGCTGAGTTCCCTCTGCAGGGCCTTTTCATCATCGAAACCGTATTTAATTTTGTAGGTAATGTCCAAGTCACGCACGATCGGAAAACAGGTTTTGCCCCGCATGTACTGCTGCACCTTTTGTTTCATGGCGCCGATGGCAAAGCGTTGGGCCTCTGCCACGGAATCACTGAGTGTAATCCCGGGAAACTCCTGGTTTATACGCACCTCTATGTCAAACAGGGGGTCCAGCACTTCCCTGCCTTCGCGTGAGAGAAAATACACGTCTCCCTTGGCTTTGGTTACGTTTATTACTCCACCTTTCATAGATGCACCTCCTCACTTTCATGTAATAAAATGTAGCACGAAAACTAAAAAACCCGATAAAAATTTTTTTTACAGACTTCCCTTCCGCATGCGCTGGGTCAGCAGGATCAGGCTGCGCAGGTCCTCAAGGCTTTTTGTCTTCATCCATTTGTGTTCAAAATCCCTGTGCTGCACGATTTGGGCGATGGCCATCAATGCCTGCAGGTGAAAGTTGCGCTCATCCGCGGTACCGGCCAGGGCGAACACCACGTTTACCAGCGGGATACCGGAGCCGTAGTGGATGCCCTGTTTGCAGCGTAGCATGATAATATCAAACAGGGATGTACCAGGGATAATAATATGGGGGATGGCCAGACCGGGATGTATGGCCGTGGATGATTCGGCCTCACGCTCCGTGAGCAGCGTAAAGATTGTCTTACTGTCCAGTTTGAATTTACGCGCGAACGTGCGGGCGATAAGCCGGAACAGTTCGTTAACCCCGATCTCTTTTTCTATATCCAAGATCGCGGCCTGTTTTATGATCTTATCAAACCGGTCCTCGATTATCCGGTCCCTTTCCATAAGAATACCCTGCAACTCGTCCGTAATAGTGCGGGACTTGATCTCTTTGGAGGTCACCCGTTCCACGATATGAATAAGCGCGGAGTCCCTTTGCGTGCGCGATTTGGAGTACAGCATGTACCAGGCAAAAGAGGCGATGAAAAAGACAAAAGAGATCGCCAGGGTGGCAATTCCCATTTCCGCGATCAGCGCCACATAGAGAATAATTCCCGCGATCTGCAGATACGGATACAGCGGCGCCCTGTACACGGGTTTGTAGGAGATTATTTTACTTTCTCGCATCAGGATCAGTGAGAGGTTGTCCAGGGCGAACAGGATCAGCATCATGGAGGAGGCCACCTTGACCAGGTGTTCCAGGTCCAGAAACATGATGTTGATGATCATAAACACGGAGGTGATGATGATGGATACGGTCGGGGTTTTCAGCCGTACATTCATGTGCGCGAAGAATGAGGGGATAAGGTTGTCCCTGGCCATGGCCAGGGGGTTGCGCGAGGCGGAAAGCAGGCCGGCGTTGGCCGTGGTGATGAAGGCGAACATGGCCGCCGCGGCCATAATGATGTACCCGGGCCGGCCCAGGAACATTGCGGCGGCGGAGGATATGGGGGTGAATGAATGCTCAAGCTGTTTTCCGCTTACTCCCACGGTAACAAAAATCGTCAGCACATAGGCGATGCTGACCACGGCAAACGAGGCGAACATGCCCCGCGGGATGGTTTTGCCCGGGTTTTTGATCTCCTCGGCTACAGAGGCGATCTTCGTCAACCCCCCGTATGAAATAAAAATCATGCCGGTAACCGTAATCACGGGCAGCCAGCCGTCCTTCAAAAACGGGTTAAAATTTTCGATATCTGCGATGTGGTTGATTCCGATCAGGGTAAAAAGCGCGAGTGCCAGAAGCAGCAGGAACAGCAGGAAATTTTGCAGCCGGGCGCTTTCTTTAACGCCCAGGATATTAAGCAGGCAGAAGACCAGGGTGAATACCACGGCGATGCCCCTGGTAATGAAATCCGCGGGAAGGGCAAGCTGCCTGAGCAGCGGCTCCAGAAAGATGCCGATACCTACCAGGGCGAACGCGCTTTTAAGACTTAGGGAAAACCATGAGGCAAACCCGGCGAAGGTGCCGAATAGGGGGCCCAGGCTTCTGTGCACGAAAAAATAGGTGCCGCCTGATTTTGGCATGGCCGTGGCCAACTCGGTTTTGGACAACATGGCGGGTATGATCAGCAGCGAGGCCAACAGATACCCCAATATAATCGAAGGGCCGGCCCTGGCATATATCACCGCGGGCAGGATGAAAAGGCCGGAGCTGATCATGGCCCCGCTGGCTATGCTGAACACGGAAAATACACCCAGGTCACGTTTCAGCCGATGATCACCGGTGGTTTTCTTTTCATTCGACATGGTCTTTCCCCGCCTATATTATGGGATTTTTTCATCAAGCCAATCAAATGTTTTTGGGATTATCTCCTCAGGAATATAACTCCAGCCTTCATGCTCCAGAGTTGTGATATCCCATCCCTGTGAGGATGAAAAATCAGACAGCAGTTTGACGGTTCTCCCCCTGCCCACTGTTTTTGTCCCCCAGAACAGGAATCCCGGCATTTTGAATTCCAACGGTATAAAATCATGGGATAGAAAATTATCCATGATAAAACCGGAACCGCCGTATCCTGTTATAAAGGCGGAAAACAGCCTCCGTCCGGGTGAGATTTCAAGGTTGGCAAGCAGCATGGTGTTCGTAAGATAGGTAAGGCCGAACAGGCATATCTTATCATCGCGCACGGGGAAATTGAGTCTCATTGTGATGATCATCTCCTGAATATTCCGGATGTCCGCGCTGTTTTCGTTTTCCTCCCAGCACGGATGTGTGGAATGGACCGAGCATAAAATATATCCCCTGCGCTCGGCTTGTTGTATCCAGCTGTGGTGTGAAAGAAAATTAAAATCATCCATGTCGGGAGACGGGACCTCCAGATTAAGCATGGGATGAAGCAAGATGATGAGCGGGTATTTTTTGCTCTTTTCAAAGGTTGACGGCAGGTAGTAGCTGCCCAATTCGGCGCGTAATACCTTTCCCGGTATGCAATCCAGTTTTTGAATATCCGTAATCGCCGGTTCATTATGGGCAAGTAATAAAGGAGATGAGGTGGCCTTTTGCCAATTTTCCAAAAAAGTTCGTTCACTGGGGTTTGAACAGGCAGTAAGGCTGACTATTATAAAACAGACCGTTACCAACATTTTTTTCATGATAATAAGTGTACAATAGATTTTTTTTATTTTCAAGAACGGTATACCAGCCCGGCAATTTTGAAATTGCCCGCCGCAGCACGCAAAATGTGAATTGCAGAAATTATCCGGATGGTTATTGACAATATATCTTTAAAATGTTTATATTTTAACAAGAAAAATCATGAGATTATTCCGTGCAAACCTTAATTTGAATCTTCTCGTACTTGTAGTAGTAGTAACTCATTGCGCGCAAGGTTTGCACCAAAAGACCTGATATCGGGTCAATAAGGGAAGAGAAGCCCCTGGAGGTGTGAACCTGCAGGGGCTTTTTTTATGCCCCGCGGGTTACGGGACGGGGGGTGGGAGCGTGGGCGCGACCACCTAAAGTCACGGCGTAATCTTTATGTTGAAGAGGAGTAAGAGTATGAACATGAACGGAGCGGAGCTTATCATCAGGCTGCTGGAGAGACAGGGTATCCGAACCGTAACGGGAATTCCGGGGGGAGCCAACCTGCCGTTGTACTACGCGCTGGCCCACAGCCGGATCAGGCACGTGCTTGCCCGTCATGAGCAGGGCGCCGGTTTCATGGCCCAGGGTATGGCGCGTTCCACGGGCCGGGCGGCCGTGTGCTTTGTGACCTCCGGACCGGGGGTCACAAACGCGATCACGGCGGTGGCGGATGCCATGTTGGATTCGGTGCCGTTGATCCTCATCTGCGGCCAGGTGCCGGGTCCACTGCTGGGTACGGACGCTTTCCAGGAGATCGACACGGTCGGGCTTGCCCGGCCGGTGTGTAAAAAAAGTTACCTGGTAAAGAAGGCGGAGGACATCCTGCGGATCATCCCCGCGGCATTTACGGCTGCCGAAAGCGGCAGGCCGGGACCGGTGGTGATCGACATCCCCAAGGACATCCAACTGGCTTCGGTGGAGGTTGCCGTGTGGCCTTCACCGGGCGGCAGAGTGAAGACAGCCGGATCGCGAAACGGGCGCATGGTGAAACGGATCGCCCATGAAATCAATTTTGCGCTGCGGCCCGTGCTTTACGTGGGAGGCGGCATAATCGCCTCAGATACGCATGAGGAGCTTTTATGCCTGGCCAGGACCGGCGGCATACCCATAGTGTCCACCCTGATGGGATTGGGATGCGTTCCCGCGAGTGATCCGTTGTTTTTGGGCATGCTGGGTATGCACGGCTCCCGTGCCGTAAATCTTATTCTGGACAAAACCGATCTCTTAATCGCCCTGGGTGTGCGCTTTGACGACCGGGCCACGGGCAGGGTGAGTGAGTTTTGCCCGCAAGCCGGGATTATTCACATCGATATCGACCACAAAGAGCTTCATAAAATCAAGAAAGCGGATCATGCCTTGTGGGGGGACCTCAAGGTCGTGTTCAAGGAGCTTTTGCCCCTGATCCGGAAAAACAGCAGAACCGCCTGGATAAACCAGGCATGTAAATACCGAGACAGCATTCCTCCGGCCCCGACACCGGGACCGGACGCGGAAGCCGCCCGTCCGCTTACCCTGCTGGGCAGACTGGGTGAACTGGTCCCGCATGAGACCATTGTGTGTACCGATGTGGGGCAGCACCAGATGTGGACGGCGCAGGGTTTTGCCTTCAAGCGGCCGCGCACGTTTCTGACCTCCGGAGGATTGGGGACCATGGGATTCGGCCTGCCCGCGGCCATAGGCGCGGCCCTGGCCAATCCGGATAAACCGGTCCTGTGTATCAGCGGAGACGGCTCATTGTATATGAACATACAGGAGCTTGCCACCCTGGCCGAGTTGGAGCTGAATGTTATCATTATTCTGTTTAACAACAACGAGTTGGGCCTGGTGCGCCAGCAGCAGGAGCTGTTCTACGGAAAAGTGTACTCTGCGTCACGCTTTAAACATACGCCGGATTTCGCTGCGTTGGCCCGGGAATTCGGAATAAGGGGTATAAAACTGGAAACGGCGGACCGCCTGCCGGATGCGGTTTCCCGCGAGTTGGAGTACGGGGGGCCGGCGCTGATCGAGGTGCCGGTGTCCTCCGCTGAAAACGTGTTTCCCATGGTGCCCCCGGGCAAGGCCAACCGGGAGATGATCTGGAGCGCTGCCCCATAAGCGCGTCCGGTGGCGGCAACAGAAAAATGACACATGCCCGCCCATGTCCGCGGCTTTGTGCAGCTTTATATAAGCCAAAAAATCCTCATCGGCCTCTTGACAAAATAAAAAGAATGCTTTAAAAATAACGGCATGAAACTATTAGGTAGATCTAATACTTCATTTACTGCATGCCCCAACTGGTGGTGGTTCAGGTAACAACCAGAACCGCATGCAGGACGTGTAAGCCGCGGATTCTGGTTCTATGATTTGTAGCCAGGGTCTACGGCTTATTTTTTTAGGTAAGCCGCTTACCCTGTATTACAGGGGACTGCGGCTTTTTTTTGGTGTGAGGAGGGAATAATCGTGATTACCGCGACCAAAACATTTTCCAATTGTCTGATAAGAAGAATCAGCGGCGAGAGGTTTACCCCATATACCCTGGCCACCAAGCTGGGCGCCGGGGTTCTGCTGGAGTCGGCTTCGTTTGCCAAGGGCAGGCAGCGCTGGTCGTTGATGCTTGTGAAGGAGGCCTTCAGGGTATATCAAAAGGCGCAGGGCATATTCTTGAAGAAAAACGGGGGCTGCTTCAAGATAAGAAACAGGGGCAGGGACATCCTTGACGTGCTGCTGTATTTTGCTGAGCAGCATAAGGATGTCGTGCATGACTTCCCGTTCCCGGCAGGCGGTATCGGCTATCTTACCTATGAGTTCGCCGCGCACTTTGATACCATCAAGCTGATTCAAAAACCGGATGACCTGAATATTCCCGACGCCCAGTTTATCTTCGGGCATATATTTCTGATCTTCGATCATTACACCGACTCGATCATCATGCTCGGTCTTAATTATAAAGAGCAAAGCGTGGACCTGGAGCGGGAGTTTGACCGGATTGAGAAGCGGATAAACGACCTGGACTTCAACTTCATGGTCTCGGCAAAAAAAGAGTACACCTCGACCATAATTCCCCAACCGCGCGACCGGGAGAATTACATTGAGGGGGTGAAGCGGGTAAAGGAAGAGATTATCAAGGGCAACCTGTTTCAGGGCGTGCTGTCGCGCCGGGTCTATATAAAAACCGACCTGTCGGCCATGGATGCCTACCGCAGCCTGCGCTCCTTCAACCCTTCGCCCTATATGTTTTACATCGACTGCGGCGCGTTCCAGTTGTTCGGGGCCTCGCCGGAGATTCACGTCAAGGTCAAAAACGGCGAGGTGCTGATCAGGCCGATCGCGGGCACGCGCGGGCGCGGCCAAACCAGGGAGCAGGAAGAGGCGCTGGAGCGCGAGCTGCTGGCCGATGAAAAGGAGCTGGCCGAACACCTGATGCTGGTGGACCTGGCGCGCAACGATATCGGCAGGATCTGTGTGGCCGGAACGGTACATGTTACGGAAAGTATGGGCATTGAAAAATATTCGCATGTCATGCATATTGTGTCCGAGGTGGTAGGGCGGCTTAAGACCGGTAAAACCGGGGCCGACGCAATCCGGGCCACCTTTCCCGCGGGTACCGTGTCGGGCGCGCCCAAGATCAAGGCGATAGAAATTCTGGACGGGCTTGAGCCCATGCGGCGCAGTTTTTACGCCGGGATCGTCGGGTATATGGAACCCAACGGCAATCTTGACACCTGCATTGTGATCCGCTGCGGGTATAAAAAGAAGGATCTTCTGGTGCTGCAGGCGGGCGCGGGGATTGTCTATGATTCGGTGCCGGAGAAAGAGTTCGAGGAAACCGAAAACAAGTTAAAGGCCATGGAAAAGGCCGTGGGCCTGGAGGTGTAAGGATGTACATAATAATCGACAACTATGATTCGTTTACCTATAACCTGTACCAGTATCTGTGCGAGTTGACGCCGGAACCGGTTGAGGTGTTCCGGAATGATCGAATCGATATTAAAAAAATAGAGGAGCTTGCCCCCTCCGGGATCATCATCTCTCCGGGTCCGGGTACGCCGCTGGACGCGGGCGTGTCCGTGGACGTGGTGAAGCATTTCGCGGGGAAAATTCCGATTTTGGGAGTATGCCTGGGCCACCAGTGCATAGGGCACGCCTTCGGCGCGGAGATAGTGGGCGCGGCCAGGATTGTGCACGGCAAGGTGGAAAACATGAGCCTGGACGGCAGGGGCCTGTTTCGCAACCTGCCCAAAATCGCTTCCTTTACGCGTTACCACTCCCTGGCCATAAAACAGGGCACGCTTCCCCCGGAGTTTGAAATAACCGCCACGGCGGAGGACGGCGAGATCATGGGCATACGGCACAAGGAGTTCGAGCTTGAAGGCGTACAGTTTCACCCGGAGTCCATCGCCAGCGAGTTCGGGAAGAAGGTGTTGAACAATTTTCTTCATTACCACCGTGAGGCCTTTCCGGTCAAGAAGACCCTGGAAATACTCCTGAAGCTGCAAAACCTACGTTTTGAACAGGCCCAGGGTTTTATGGAAGAGCTTACCGAGGGTAATCTGAATAATTCCCAGGTGGCGGGGTTCCTGGTGGCCTTAAACTGTAAGGGCTATACGGCGGAGGAGATTGCGGGCTTTGCCTCTGTACTGAAAAGGAAAAAGGTTCACCTGCATACCGACAAACCGGTAATCGACATGTGCGGGACCGGCGGAGACGGTTTGGGAACCTTCAACATCTCCTCCATGGCCGCCCTTGTTGTTGCCGCCTGCGGCGTGCCCGTGGCCAAACACGGCAACCGTGCCGTAAGCTCCCTCTGCGGCAGCGCGGATTTTTATAAGGAGCTGGGGATCACCATCGACCTGAAACCTGATTCGGCCGGCGAGCTTCTGGAAAAAACCAATTTTTGTTTTCTGTTCGCACCGGCCTATCACGGGTCCATGAAACACGCCGGACCCGTACGCAGGGAGCTTGGCATCAAAACCATCATGAACCTGATAGGCCCGCTTTCCAACCCCGCCGAAGCCAAAATGCAGCTGATAGGCATTTATGACCCGGAGCTGTGCCGGTGTGAGGCCCAAGCCGCGCACATGTTGGGCGTGAGGCGGGTGATGGTGGTGCACGGCGAGGACGGGGTGGACGAGATGTCCGTGTCCGCGCCCACGAACGTGGTTGAAATCAATGAGAAGGGTGAGGCCAGGGAGTACCGGTTCCGGCCCGAGGACGCGGGCATCAGGCCCTTTGCCCAGGAAGAGCTTCTGGGGGGGAATGCCGGGCGGAACGTGGCCATGGCTTTGGAAATACTTGACGGCGGCGGCCGTCCGGCCGTTCGTGAATGCGTACTTTTAAACGCGGGCGCGGCCCTGTATATCGCGGACAAGGTGCCGGGGATTAAAGAAGGGTATGAGCTGGCCGCCGCAGCGCTTGAGGGCGGCAAGGTGAAGGCCGCGCTTCAGGGAATAATCGAAGAAAGTAAGAAACTGGCTGGATGCCAGGAAACAGCGTAACCGATATGAACATCAGGGATGAGATCGTTCAGAAAAGACGGCAGGATATCGCCAAGAACGGGTATGCCATGGGCTGTAATATACCCGATACGCGACGCGTGCCTCTTGTGCCCTTCAACCGTACTCCTTTTTTAATCTGTGAGATCAAACGCAGCTCTCCTTCCAGGGGGGACATTGCGAGGGGCAGGGACCCGGTGGCCCAGGCCGCGGCTTATGTAGAACGGGGTGTCAAGACCGTATCCGTGCTGACCGAATCAAATTATTTCTCCGGGTCGCTTTACGACCTGATGCGCGTAAAGAACGCGTATCCGGAGCTTGCTGTATTAAGAAAGGATTTCCTGCTGGAACGGGAAGACATTATTATCTCCCACCGTGCGGGCGCCGACGTGGTGCTGTTGATCGCCTCGATCTTAACGGCGAAAAAGCTGCGGGAATTGTATACTGCCGCTCACGAGCTGGGCTTGGCCGTACTGGTTGAGGTGCATGACGCAGCCGATATGGACAAGACGCGTACGCTTGCGCCTGAGTTTACAGGGATAAACGCGCGCGACCTGTCCACCTTCAAGGTCGATCTTGTCTCTCCCCTGTTGACCGCGCGGGAGATTACGTGGGAAACGGAGCTCGTATTTGAATCGGGCATCCATTCCGAGGAGGACGCGCTTTTTGCGTTAAGCTCGGGGTTTGACGGCATTCTGGTGGGGGAGGCGGTGATGCGCGAGCCCGGGCTTATTCCGGAAATACTAGCAGCGTATTCGCGGTATTCGCGCGGTGCGGCCGATTTCTGGAGGAGGCTTTTTGCCTGTAAACGCCCGGGAAGGCCCCTGGTAAAAATCTGCGGCATCACCAATCAGGAGGACGCCCGCCTGGCCTGCGAGCTGGGGGCTGATCTGCTGGGATTCGTGTTCGCTTCCTCACCCAGGCGGGCCGATGCGTCCCTGGTACGCGGCCTTGCCGGACTTGACCTGCCCAAGGTCGGGGTGGTGGTCTGCGGACCGGACGCCGTGCCGGAGCGGGAGGTGGCCGTGCTGCTTGAGGATGGGTGTTTGCAGGCCGTACAGTTTCACGGCACTGAGAAACCGGACGCGTGTTTCGGGGGAGCCTTTCCCTACTATAAGGCGCTCAGGCTGAGACAGCCGGGGGACGCGGAGGGCATTCGGGATTATCGCTGCCCGCGCGTGCTGGTTGACGCCTACGCAGAGGAGGTGTGCGGGGGGACGGGATGCACCCTGGACGCCGGGTTGATCTTGGCGGCCGAAGCGCAGAAACCCCTGTGGCTTGCGGGCGGACTGGGCCCCCAAAATATCAGGGAGATAATCGATCGTTATAAGCCTGAGCTTGTGGATGCCTCCAGCAGGCTTGAGGCCGCGCCGGGCAAAAAAGATCCGGGCCTGTTAAAAGACTATTTCAAGGAGATAGACCGTGCACAAGTACTATAATAATTTTTTCGGGACTTACGGCGGCCGCTATGTGGCCGAGATTCTGCGTACGCCGCTGGATGAGCTGGAGAACGCCTACAAAAAGGCGATCACGGACAAGGGGTTCCTGGAAGAATATGCAGAGGCCGCGCGGAACTACATCGGCCGCCCCACTCCGCTTTTATACGCACAAAACACCACCGAGGAGTTGGGCGGTTAAAAAATATTTATTAAAATGGAAGGCCTAGCCAATACCGGGGCGCACAAAATCAACAACGCATTGGGCCAGGGGCTGTTGGCCAGGCGCATGGGAAAAACGCGGATAATCGCGGAAACAGGGGCCGGCCAGCACGGGTTTGCCAGCGCCGCCATGTGCGCCAAACTGGGCTTGCAGTGCCGGGTGTATATGGGAGAGGTGGATATGGCGCGACAGCGGCCTAACGTGTTCTGGATGGAACTGTTCGGCGCGGAGGTGACGCCCGTAAAAAGCGGCTCCCAAACCCTTAAGGACGCGGTGAACGAGGCTCTGCGCGACTGGGCGGGAAGTTTCGAAACAACGCACTATCTCCTGGGATCGGCCCTGGGCCCCTCTCCGTATCCGGACATGGTGCGCGAGTTCCAGAGCGTGATCGGGCGCGAGGTTGAGGAAGAGGTAAAAAAGCAGGGCCTTGACGTGGCAGCGCTGATTGCCTGCGTGGGAGGCGGGTCAAACTCCATCGGGTTCTTTTATCCGTACCTGGAAAAAACCGGTCCGCGTCTGTTGGGCGCGGAAGCCGGCGGCAGGGGACGACGCGCCGGGGAGCACGCGGCCCGGATGACGGGACTGGCCAGAACCGGGATTGTACAGGGATACAAATCGGAGTTTCTCCTGGATGAGGACGGGCAGGTGCAGCCTACGCACTCGATCTCCGCCGGGCTTGACTACCCGGGGATCGGTCCGCAGCTTGCTTACCTGGGCAAAAGCGGAAGGGTCGAGTTTGCCGAGGTGACGGACCGGGAGGCACTTGATGCCGTACGGTTTTTTGCCGAGCGTGAAGGGATTGTGTTCGCCCTTGAATCCGCGCACGCCGGGGCCCTGGCCTTGAAGACGGCGCGGGAGTATCCCAAAGAAAAAAGCATAATTGTTAATATGTCGGGCAGGGGTGATAAGGATCTGTTTATTCTTGCGCGTGAGTTGGACAGGGAGTCATGGTTTGCGTTTTTGAAGAGGGAGGTACAGTAATGGCATGCAGTGTAATGGCCCACCTGGTGGCCTACTACCCGGATCGCGAGGGCAGCCTGAAGATCGCCCGGGCCTTAAACCGGGGAGGAGCCGGTTTTTTGGAGGTGCAGTTTCCCTTCAGCGACCCCACGGCGGACGGAGCAGTGATTCAGGAAGCCTGTTCCACGGCGCTGGAAAAAGGTTTTAAGGTTGATCACGGTTTTGAACTGGTAAAACAGATTAAAGGATTTGCCGAGGTTCCGGTATTCATCATGAGCTACTGCAACCTGGTGTATGCGCGGGGAGTAGAGAAATTCCTTGCCCAAAGTAAACAGGCGGGAGCGGCGGGGCTGATAGTGCCGGATCTGCCCTTTGATACGGACGAAGGATTTTACGGCCTGGCCAAGTCCATGGGATTGGAGGCCATGCCCGTGGTTCCTCCCACCGTAAGCCGGGAGCGCTTGGAAAGCATCGCGGCCCTGGGCACAACCTACCTGTATGTGGCCTTGCGCAAGGGAATCACCGGCGCTTTTACCGAGATCGGGGAGCAGAACCTGGTGTTTTTACATTTGGCCAGAGAAATGGGATTTAAGGTGATGGCGGGTTTCGGGATTTCCACCAGGTCCCAGATAGAGAAACTGAGTCCCGAAGTGTACGCGGCCATTGTGGGATCGGCGTTTGTCAGGGAGATCATGACACATCTCGATGATCACGGTTATGAAGACGCGGTTTACAGGAAAATGTCGGAGTTATCCGGGTTATAGGCCAATATAATCTGCGGAATCCGTGTTCCGATCCGTACTGATCTGTTTCTTTTTCATTGGTCGCGGCTGAAGTCCTTAACAGGCATTGACATTTACGGGCATTTACACCTATAAATAATAGTATGGCCAAGATAAGAAAGCTTACTCCCGCTGAAATCACCAATGTGGTTACTAAAATCAGGAAAAAATATGATGAGTATCATTATAAATTCTTTAAATCTCTGTCTTATAAGCGGGAGTTCGAGAGGCGTTATATGCAGGCCCTGAAGGATAACGTGGATATCTCAAGCTTTCTGTTGGCGGAGATCAGTGCCATCGAAGAACTGCTTAAACGCGCGGAAGAGAAATACCTCAATAAGGAAATTAAAAACACCGCGGTAAAAAAGAAGAGCTTCGCGGACAAGGTTCTGGAAGACAACCTGAATAAAATACGGAAATACAACGATATTAATTTTCACCCGGACGCGAACGAGGAGATCCGCAGGCTTTTCGGCGCGCTTTATTCCTTGGAGCAAGAGTACTGGCCCGGGCTGTATTCGGGACTGAAGAGTACCAGTTTCGCCTTGAGCACAAAGGCCATGATGAATCTGGAAACACAGCTTCATGACCTTGGCGGGGGGGGAAAAGAGGGCATCCCGCCAAAGCTTGAACGATACGTCAACAGGCTGAACCATTTCCCACGGGATTACTCAATGGTCGATAAGGAAGAAAAGAATTATATTCTAGAAAGTGCATTTATGTTGCATGAGATTGTGAACGTTCTGGAGGGGATAAAAGAAAAGAATACGAACACGGAAGAGGAAAACCAGGAGCAGTTGGACAGAGTATTGGCGTATGTGAATCAGATTATAGATGATTTTCGTTTAAAAGAGTTTAAAAAGAAATATTAAGGGGGTTTTTTATGGGATCCGAGATTAATGTCACAAAAGACAATTTCAAACAGGAGGTGCTTGACTCCAAGGTAGCGGTACTGACCGATTTCTGGGCGGAGTGGTGCATGCCCTGCAAAATGATGGACCCAGTTCTTGAGAAGGTGGCCGAGGATTACGACGGGAAACTCATTATCGCTAAGGTGAACGTTGACGAGGAACAGGAACTGGCTTCCGAGTTTAATATAGTAAGCATCCCGACCATGTTGGTTTTCAAAAACGGCGAGGTAGTGGATAAAAAAGTGGGCGCGGTTCCACGCCCAATTATTGATGAGCTGCTTGCCAAACATATTTAGGGTATAAATATTTCATTACAGTTTTCCCGGCCGAAGCTGGCCTTGCCTGTGGGTACGATATGCCAGTCGGCTTTTGAATCCGTGTCCTTACAGGTACTGTGGCGGCAGATCGAGCGGGTTGCGCTTGAATCGTCGGGATTGATGCCGTCTTCCGGACGGATGGTCTCCAGTTCCGTTATCCACGCCCCAGCCGACTGAAGCTCCAGGGCGCGTATTTTTGTGTTTGCGCTGCCGAAACCATCGTACCTGGTATCCGATTCCGAGGTACGGTTGCTGTACAGAACGCCATCGATAATTTCACCCAGGGGTTGATCATAGATCGAAAGCACGCCATTGTTTCCGGAGATGCCTTTTCCGTCGCGAATCCAGAAATCATAGGCAACAGAAGAAGCGTCAAGTCCGCCGGATTGCGTTTTATTCATGGTTTCGTTTATTTCCGCAGGGATTTTCTCCGGTTTAAAATGGAGAAGTATGAAGTCCCCGCTTTCCACCTCCAGGCGCGGAAATACGAAGCGGTCCGTCCAGTTTGAGGCCGTGCCCTGGTATATGGTAAGCCCGGCCATATCCCCCGCCTTGAGTATTTTCAGTTCCACTACGTCCGGGTGGGTTTTTGAGCCCTGCGTTGTGAACTCATTGATTTTGAGCTCCGGTTTACGGGGATTGAATCCGTAAAAAGCCGCGGCAAACGTGATCGAGTTACCTTGTAAATCGGCGGCTGTGGCCTCCATTGTGTACTCCTCACCGGCGATCATTACGGAGGTGGAGATGATAAGGGAACTCACACCTTGGGTAATATCAACAACCTCGAGCCCGGGATCAATCACCAGGGATTCTTTTTCCAGAAAGGTGTTTTCGTCAAAGCTGATTTGTATTTCGGTTAATCCTGTTGATTTTATCCTTTGAAACTGAGGCGGAGAAATATCAACCTCTTGCCCGATTTCCATATCCGCCACGGGACCACAGGAAGCTACAAGGCATATGATAAAAGATAATGGTGTCAAATAGGTTTTGAGCATTGTCTTCCTCCTTTAAGGTTTGTATTATGTATTACGGTTTTTATGTTCAATTTGCTTTTTTGACCGGCAAAAAAAATGTATAATTACAGCAAGGAGTGGGAAATGGGAGAAAAATCGTTAATCTTTGAAAATTTCGGCAAGGTTTTCCGAAAGGGTGAAACCGTCTGTAAAGAAGGAGAGACGGGCGACACCATGTATATAATTCAGCAGGGTAAGGTAAAGATCACCAAGAATATCGGCGGCAAGGAGCATATACTTGCGGTGTTGGGCAAAGGGGATTTCTTCGGCGAAATGGCGCTTGTGTCCCGCATAAAGCGTACGGCCAGTGTGGTTACGCTGTCAGCAGTGGAGCTGCTGGAGTTCGACCGCAACGGCTTTCTCAATCTGATTCAGAAGAATACGGGGATCGCCCTTACTATTATCGATAAGCTCTGCAGAAGGCTTCATAATGCGAATCTTAAACTCAAGCACCTTGTACCCCATTACGACAAGGGACTCGTTTGTATCAGTCTTTATTATGCCTACAGGGAGCAGGAAAAAGAATCCGGTGTGCTTTATTACAATACCATGCTTGAAGAAATCAGCATTGAGCTCGATCTACCCAAAATTCGTGTTACTGAAATCATTAATGAGTTGGAAAAACAGGGAATCGTGAAGATAAAGGGCGACACACTTGTATTGGAGGACGGGGATAAACTGCGGTCCGTTACCGAAATGATCTGACAGCGAAGATGCCACAGTAATTCCATATTTTAAACATATAATTTTTCATATTGATATTTAAGGTTTACTCCTGATATACTGGAAAAAGAGAGGAATGGATTAAGGCTAATGTGTGGAATAATAGGCTATTGCGGACCAAGACAAGCAACGCAAATTCTCCTTGAGGGATTGAAGCGGCTTGAATATCGGGGATATGATTCGGCGGGAATTTGTGTGGGCAATAATGGGTCCTTTACCATTGTAAAAAAGAAGGGCAAAATAAAAGACTTAAAAAATATTGTTCCGGATGACCTAAAAGGCGAGTACGGAATCGGGCATACGCGTTGGGCCACACACGGCGGGGTGACGGATATCAATGCGCATCCGCACACGGATATGAGCGGAAAAATCGCCATTGCGCATAACGGTATAATCGAGAATTTCGGTGTACTCAAAGCCAAACTTGAATCCGTGGGCGTTCGGTTCAAATCCGAAACCGATTCCGAGGTCCTGGCTCACCTGGTTGCCCAGAATTACAAGGGAAACCTGGAGCAGGCCGTGAAGGAATCCCTGCTCTTGGTTGAAGGGACCTATGGTATAGTGTGCATGCATGTGGAAGAGCCATTCAAAATCGTGGGTGCACGTAACGGCTCTCCCCTGGTGGTGGGCATCGGTGAGAAGGAGATGTTTCTAGCCTCTGACGTTACACCCATTCTGGCTCATACCAAGCAGGTAGTATACCTTGAGGACGGAGAGGTGGTCACGGTAAATTGCGAAGACTACACCATTACGGATCTGACCGACCGTCCCATAAACAAAAAGATTGACGAGATTACGTGGGAGTTACAGCAGATAGAGAAGGGCGGGTTTGCCCATTTTATGGAAAAAGAAATCTTTGAGCAGCCCGAATCCATCAAGCGCGCGTATATGGGAAGAACAGAGATCGATCAGGCGACGGCTAAACTGGGCGGGCTTAACCTCACCACCAAGGAACTTCTGAACATTGAGCGTATAAAAATCATTGCGGCGGGTACATCTTTTCATGCCGGTCTTGTCGCGGGGTACCTGTTGGAATCCATAGCGCGTGTTCCCTGCACAGCGGAACTGGCCTCCGAGGTCAGGTACCGCAATCCCCTGGTGGAACGAAATACCCTGTATTTCGCGGTGTCGCAATCCGGCGAAACCGCGGACACCCTGTATGCCATGCGTGAGCTGCAGCGCAAGGGAGCCACGGTTCTGGGAATCTGCAATGTGGTCGGCTCTACCATCGCGCGTGAATCCGACGGCGGCGTGTATATCCATTCCGGTCCGGAGATCGCGGTGGCCTCCACCAAGGCCTTTACCTCGCAGATAACCGCCCTGTACCTTTTTAACCTGATCCTGGCCAGAATGCATCATATGTCCTTCGAATCCGGGGAGTGGTACTTGGAAAACCTGCAGGAAATACCGGAGCATATAGAGGTGATTCTTGAAAAAGCCCCGCTGCTTAAGGAAATGGCGGGCCGCTACGCGCATTACAAGGATTTTCTTTTCCTGGGCCGGGGCATAAACTATCCTGTTGCCCTGGAAGGCGCGCTTAAGCTTAAGGAAATCTCATATATTCACGCGGAAGGATACAGCGCCGCGGAGATCAAACACGGACCGATCGCCCTAATTAATGAGGAGACACCCAGTGTGTTCCTGGTACCGGACGACAGGTTACGGGATAAGGTGATCTCAAATATAAAAGAGGTCAAGGCACGTCGAGGCAGGGTGATCGCGATCTGCAATGACAACGACGAAGAGATCAAGGAGATTGTTGATGATTTTTTTGAGGTCCCCAAAATTCCGGCTGTTTTTAATCCCTATGTGATGGTGGTGCCATTGCAGCTCTTTGCCTATTACTGCGCCGTTGAGCTGGGACGCGATGTAGATCAACCGCGTAACCTGGCTAAAAGCGTTACCGTCGAATAGCCGCGCCGGATACGCGGCTGCAAACGCTGTGAAATAGTTCAATCAATGAAGTCAGAAAACGGCGTAGTTATGTTCTTAAAGCCGCTTTTATTCCTCCTTTTTTGAAAGCATGCAATTTTCGACCTTTTTTTAACAAAGTAAACAAGCCTGACTCTGTAATTTCAGAGATGATTTCACTTTCCTTCATGTGATGGTCGCTGAAATACAAAACACCGTCTGCTTTGAAAACCCTATGGAGTTCCTTGAGAATTGTTTCTCTGTTTTCACACATATGGAAGGTATCAAAAAAAAGAACCGTGTCGATCGTGTTTTTCTCTAATCCGGTATTACAGCCGGAGTTTATGGTTTTTATATTTAAGATCCTTCTTTTTCCGGCAAGACCGTTAACTTTCTTAACTGCCGGCGGAAGTATATCCAAAGCATATATCATTCCCTTGTCGCCGACCCTTTCGGCGGCAATAAAGGAATAACTGCCTGTTCCGCATCCGTAATCAAGAATGGTATCCCCGGGATTGATTTTGGCTTCGTCAAGAATTTTTACGCGCGGCAGAAAAAAATCACGCACGCCAAAAACGATCGACATAATAGTAAACTCAAATTTGGTCATTGTGTTAATCATTTTTTTTAACCTCCATTAATGATTTATACCCATAAATAATAACCGGCAGTTGTGCCAGGGCCCAGATAACGGGGCCGTGTAGTTGTTCTTCAAAACGATAGGTTCTCAGAATCAACATGTATGCAGTATGTACGGCGCAAAGCAGAAAAAGCGAACTTCCCAATAATAATGCCATTAAAAACCCGAAACGTTTTTTAGCGGCGCATAACGGGATGAGAAACAGAGAAAGCATTACCCCCGCCGTATGTCTTGTATCGCCGAGACAGATAATTAAACTGAACGCATCATAGGTGATGAAAGGAAAGTCGAGAATATCACGGGCTATAAAAATAATTCCGATACTTACCGTCAGCGCGGCGATCAACATGACATGATAATAGGCGGCGGATTTAAAAATGAAATTTATTTTCCGTATTGTTTTTTTTAAAAACGAATAGGGACAGTGGATGCTTTTTTTTGATTTTTTCATTATAAACCTCCTTGATTATATTTTAATATTAAGTAATTAACCAAATACTTAATAACATGGTAAAAAAAAATAATTATCATTTTCCGCATATTTCTGCATTGGGGCACTCGGAACACGGACCGTCAAAATCGCACGCAAGAAAACCTATTTTGATCAACTTGTCGATATTTTTTTTAAACACATCAATCGCACCGTCCCGTAATGTATAGTATGTATGGAATCCGTCTCTGACCGCTTGGACGATGCCCGCGCTCTTTAAAACCTTTAAATGCTGAGACACGGCGGATGTCGATATACCGAGTTTTTCACCTAGCTCAGCCACATAAAAATTATTCTTCTTTGTGGTCACCATTCTTAAAATCTTTAACCGTGTCGGATCTCCCAAGGCTTTGAAGGTTTCCGACATCTGCAATAAAAAATCATTCATATTATTATTAAGTTATTAATTAATTACTTAATAATATATTCCTATTTTTTCGCTGTGTCAAATATTTTTTCCATTTTTTTTTAATTTTCTCGACGATCAGCGGTATGCAATAAAGATGCCATATACGCCGTGGACGCGATCCCGATATTTTCGGCTGCCGGCTTTATGCCTCTCTACTCATAAAACTGTCCTTGAAAATTCAGCAATCACTTGTGTTTATTTTTCCGGTGTACCATGTCCACTCATTTTCGAGAATAAGGCCGATCTGTTCATTATCGGGGTAGTCGTAGTCCTTGAAAAAATTGATGATTTTTTCATAATATCCGAGCATTTCCTCGAGGTTGGTATTTTCCAGCAAACGGTGCGACATTTCAATAAAATTGTTCGGTATATCAGCGCATTTTTCAAGCGCCCTGAAAAGTCCCTTATGGCAGGGAAACAGGACATGGTTATGGGCAAGAACAAGCCTTCCGGCAAAAAAGACAAGCTCCATAACGCAATGGTTGGAATAGAACAGATTACCTTTTTTAAAAGCGCTTTCGCCCTCATAGCGATAATGCCTGATATAGGCGTAAAAAGACCTGATTTTTTCTCCCCGCTCCTGTTCGGGATAGACGCATATTTTCTTGATAAGCCCCTCAATTTCATCAGAGCGAGAAAAGAGAGTGAGGGTTTCCTGAAAAGACGCACGGGTCGGTTCGCCGGCATGCAGGACCGCGTCCCTCAGGAACTGTATCCCGATAATCTTGCCGTCAACCCCCAGGCCGAAATAATCTCCTGGGTTCCATGAGCCGTAAAAATAGGATTTTGTTTGCTTGATACGGTCAAACTTCTCATCCGTGACTACCAGATACAAATCCACATCGGAATCCTCCCTCGCTTCCTCCCTGGCAAGCGAGCCGCATATGATGAGTGCGATATTTTCGGGGTCATTCCTGTTCAGCCTGATAAGCTTATCGATCGCTTTCTTGTGACCCTCTGTCATTTTGATCTCCATGATCTTCATTTTAATTCCTGCCGTAAATTATTGCAACAGCCGCAGGATGGTTGCAGTTCGTACTATCCGTATGGCCGGGCCACCTTCATCGCGGTGTTCAGCGACTTCTTCTTTCTTTTTTTGACTAATGAATGCTAGCTAAACTTATAACTCTCTGCAAATGGTTTTAGAATTGCATAAGCAGCCCTCTGCGATAATATTTCAACTTTGGATGGGAACCGGAATAGCTTAACGCACCGGAATTATACACCGATTATAATACTGTACCATGAAAAAACTCCTGATTCTGTTGTTGTTTTCCGGTTTTACGCTTTCCACCATCCTGGCACAGGTTGACCTTTCCTTAAAACCCGCAGACCTTATTATCGAACAGGCCGTGGAAGGCGGGTACCATCTTTGGATCCGCAAGAAACCGGATGTGGCCTCGGTGTTGATCACCGAATCTTCCGCTGATCCCGCAAAGAGGCTGCACTCCTACGCATTGCGCAGTTCGGTGTATAATAAGATCAATGGTGACGAGAAAAGAATGCTTAATGATGAGTTTCTGGATACGTCCAAAGGAATATATTCTCTTATCGATTCGACACCCGAGCCGCACAATCAGCTTGGCCCGGCCTTTCATATTTTTATCCCATTTGTGGTGATTTACGGATATCCCTGGTCACGCATGGGTGAAATTCAGGTAGTGAACCGGACATTCCTGAACATACGTTGCTTCTCAAAACCATACGCCGACTATTCGGGCGCGTATGCGGACAATCCATTTGAAATGCGGATTGTACAGAAATCTTTTTCGGGTCCAAGGGAAAGTGCGTATATTCCGGAGGCCCTTGAGGACCTGCGCAACATAGCCAGAAACGGCGGGGGGGAGTCTCTGGTATCACTCGGGGAGGATGATGTGCTTCCCAAATTGGAACGAATCCTGCAAACCATAACACAGGGTAGTGTTGATGTGGTGCTGGCCATAGATACGACACAGAGTATGGAGGACGATATCCAGTCCGTTAAAAAGGGACTGGCCGTGCTGGTATCTGAATACTTTAAGCGCTTCCCTTCGCTGCGCATCGGTATTCTCTACTATCGTGATTATTTTGAACTGTATATGACGAAATTATTTACTTTTTCAAGTGACGTAAACGAGATTCAAAAGACCATCAACGCTGCCAGGGTCCATGGGGGAGCGGACACGCCGGAGGCCGTGTACGAGGCGTTATACGAAGCAGTTCATAAATATCCATGGCAGGCGGACAATCGTTTGATAATCCTGATTGGAGACGCACCGCCGCATCCCCGTCCCAGGGGAAACATCACCGCCGATATGGTCTTTAGAGACGCGAAGGCCGCGAGTATAAAAATCCACACGATTATCCTTCCGCAATAAGGGTGCGTTATTTTTGCAGTGATTTTTCTATGTTTTCTTTCACCCGCAGTGCCAGGGTCTTGGGCGCCTCAGGTAAGGTTCTGGAGGTATCTGCCTGGTAGCGGTCCAGAAGCGCGTTTAATAACTCAAGGGCTTTGGTGTCATCTCCCTTTTTATGGTAAATTACCGCGATTTCGTAATCCGCCCAGACGCCTTTTTCTATATTATCGGGATAAGCTTCCTTAAACTTCTCATAATAAGCGATGGCAACATCGTAGCAATAATTCTTGGCGGCAATCTGTGCTTTTTGAAAGTATCGGGCGGGAGTCATATTTTCTTCGATGGTAAGTTCGCAAGTCGCACACGAAATAAAGAGAATGCTTACAAGCAAGAGAATTACTATACTCGCAAACGTGCTAATGTGTGTAGATTTCATCTTTAATTGGAAGACACTTTTTAAGTTCCTTAAGGAATTCTTTGGGTTCTCCCATGGGTTCGTAGGTTTCACAGTTGTCGCAGCTTCGTCTTGCCACCGTAAAATATTTGTAAAATTTTTCTTCTCCAAGTTTCTTCTTCCATTTTCCCGCATCACAG
Organism: uncultured Spirochaetaceae bacterium; assembly: GCA_964638895.1. Lineage (GTDB taxonomy): Bacteria > Spirochaetota > Spirochaetia > SZUA-6 > RPPD01 > JAFGGG01. Next base: position 46,948 of record CAZWYY010000024.1, read on the forward strand.
CGTACTCTGAGATAGAACTGATTTCCGTCTCCGACCGCCACCTTTATCAGCTTGCAGTGGATACAATTTGCGCAGTAGACCCTGTCTGCAAATACGTCTTCCAAGGCGTTGGGCATATTCCCGTTTGCCATCGTTACCTCCACTTCTACGGTCCGGTGTATTATACTAACATAATCGACTTTGTCATGTCAATAGTTTAGGAAATCCTTATATTGTTGCGGTGATATATAGAAATGGGGGCTGTGTTACGGGCCGCCGATCTTGTCCCGAAGCATCTTTTCCATAAGTGTGTGGCCGTCTTTGATGAAATATTCCCTTGCGGCCGCCGCTTTTTCCGAAAAAACGGGACCGGCCGTGGTCTGCATATGGCTTTGACGCAGCAGCACAAAGGGTACGGGATCGGGAGTATGCGTACGCACGGCGCAGGGGGTCGGATGATCCGGCAGTACCAGTAATGACCACTCGGGCTGCGTATCCTGCAGATTACGCAGAATGGGGTTTATAATCATTGCGTCTATATTTTCCAGAGCGCGCTGCTTTTCCTGCGGGTCGCCCTTGTGGCCGGCCTCATCGGGCGCTTCTATGTGCACACAGGTCACGTCATGGCCGGATAAGGCGTGTATGGCGGCCAGTCCCTTGCCCCGGTAATCTGTGTGAAAATCCCCGGTGGCCCCTTTCACATCGATGACATCCCACCCGATAAGTCTGGCCAGGCCGCGTACCAGGTCTACGGCCGTGATGACCGCGCCGGTTTTCCCAAAGCGCTCCCGGAAAGACGGCAGGGTGGGCCGTCTGCCCTGTCCCCACAGCCAGATATGGGTCGCGGCGTGGTTTTCGACGCCGGCCAAAACCTCTTTACTCCAGTCTATCAGCCTGCAAAGCTCTGCGCCTCCCTCTTCCCGCGGAAGGAACCCGGATATATCCTGTTCCAGAATGTCATGGGGTGGGGTGGTTTGTGCTTCGATCTTATGGTCCACGGTCATGAGATTACGGTAGCTGACCCCGGGGTAAAAACAAAAGCCGTCAAGCGGACAATCGGCATTCAGTCTGTTTATAAGGAAACGGGCTTTTTCCGGGGAGATGTTACCGGCCGAATGGTCTTTCATTATATTATTTTTAATAGTGACCAGGTTGCAGCGAAAAACCCATTGTTCGGGAGAAAGCGTTAAGCCCTGGGCCTCGGCCTCGATCGGGGCCCGCCCGGTGTAATACTCCGCGGGGTTATACCCGAAAAGGGACATGATGGCCACATCCGAACCGGGAGACAGACCATCGGGCACCATCTTGACCGTACCCATGGTTCCGCGCGCGGCCATCCAATCCAGGGTGGGAATGTGTGCGGCCTCCAGGGGAGTGGCGTTTCCCAACGCCGGTACGGGCAGGTCGGCTGCGCCGTCGATAATTACGATTACATATTTCAAGAGCGGTACTCCTCGTGCTCGTCTATTATACGGATGCAGACACTCATGTCGGTAATGACATCAAGGGCGTCAACCTCTTTTAAAGCGTTTTGTATGCCGCTCTCCGGGGCGGTGTGCGTGGTAATCACCACGGGCACTCCCTTTTGCTCTTCACTGCCTAAGGAGATCTCTTTTTGCAGCACGGATTTTATGCTGATTTTGTAGCTGCCCAGTATTGCCGCGATTTTTGCCAGTACTCCCGGCCTGTCCAGGGCCATAACACGAATGTAGAAACGACTGTTGCATTCCTTTATGGGTAAGGGTTCGGCCGCGACGTTCAGGTCGGGCCAGATTTTCAGGCTGTTGAACTTTAACAACGCGGTACCCAACGCCACATCGATTATATCCGCCGCAACCGCGGAAGAGGTGGGGTCCGCCCCGGCACCCCTGCCGTAGTACATGGTATGGCCGGTTTTATGTCCGTATACACTGACGGCGTTAAAGGACCCTCCCACCCAGGCCAGGGGATGGGCTTTGGAAATGAATGCCGGTTTCACACTCAGGGCGATCCCGTCGTCCTCCCGCTTGGCGATGGCAAGCAGTTTGATGACATAGCCGAGTTCCTGGCCGTAGCCGACATCACAAAGCTGCAGTGTATCGATCCCCTGAACCCGGATCGAGGGATAATCGATTTTTTGACCAAAAGCCAAAGCGGCAAGAATGGCCAGTTTGTGGGCCGAGTCCTCTCCGTTCACGTCAAGCGTGGGATCGGCCTCGGCAAAGCCCTTTTCCTGGGCTTCCTTAAGCGCCTGGCTATAGCTTTTCCCTTCTCCGGTCATGGAGCTTAGAATATAGTTGCAGGTGCCGTTTACTATTCCGAACAGGGCGTCGATACGGTTGGCCAAAAGCCCGTCCGAAAGCGCCCTGATAATGGGGATGCCGCCCGCACAACTTGCCTCAAAGCAGATACTTACTCCATTGGCGCGCGCCAGGGCCAGAAGTTCGTTCCCATGATGGGCCAGCAGGGCCTTGTTCGCCGTGACAACGTGTTTCTTTGCCGTGAGTGCGGCCTCGATTACCTGTTTGGCTATGGTTTTCCCGCCCACAAGCTCCACGACCACTTGGACGTTATCGTCGGTGATGATGGCCCGGTAATCGCTTCTAAATAAGGATTCATCAAGTCCCGCCTGCCTGGCCCTGGTAAAATCAACGTCCGCGATGGCACGCAGCTCGATCCCGGATAAGAATTTTGACTGTAAAAGCGCCTGTTCTTTTACCAAGAGCGCGGCCACGGCGCATCCCACAGTACCGCAGCCCACAATCCCGACGCCCAGGCTATCTTTGCTGGCATCCATGTTTCTTCCCCCTTAACGGACTCTCATCCTACGTGTCTGGCCTCAGATTGTCAAGCAAATATTCAATACCGGTATTGTAATGTAAATCTGTGCAATCTGTTTTCATTTACCGATACCGCAGATTACGCAGATTAAAAATGATTTCACAGATTTATAAAAAAAGAGCGCCCGGGCCGCGGCCCAAAGCGCTCTTTTTTTATTCCTACTAAAAAGACTTATATAGTGGACCGAAGCGTGTACCCAAGGAAAGCAAAAACGCAAGTT
>CAZWYY010000025.1:0-46825 GCA_964638895.1 uncultured Spirochaetaceae bacterium
GTGTTCGGGGATGTTGCGGGGTGTCTTGTGTGCGGTGTTCCATAATATTTATCGATGCCGTATACTCATCTATTTGACATTCCTGTCCTGCTGTGTCATAATATAATACACTTTTACCTGTAAGTTGCAATGAAAATAAAGCTTGCTATACCTTTGACCTGTGTCATCCTGATTCTCTTCTTTGGTTGCAGCAGCTTTCCGACACCTTCCTCCAGGAATGAGTCCCTGGTTGTTGTTATCTGTGATAAAAGCATGCGTGACTCCGGTGAAATACTGCAGTTTGAAGGGCCGTCCCCCATGTCTCTGGAACTTTCCTCTGCGGACTGGGCCATAAAACCGCTTAAGCTTGAAGGCGGAACCTACCGGATTTCCCTGAGCGGCATACAGGAGAAGCCCCTTATTAAACGCTTTGAGGTCAAACCCGGTATGGTGATCCTTTTCCCCTACGCATTCTCTACATCGACGGACGGCTCCGTGCACGCCCAACACGTGAACGGCGATCTGCAGGAAAAGGCCATACAGGCATTGTTGAACTATATTGATTTTGAGCAATGGATCGGCAACGGATACATCGGCTTCGGCAAGGCCCGACCCAAAATGTATCTCTCTCAGAACAGCCAGAGTATTACCATTAATACCGATCCGCCGGGCGCACGAATTTACCTGGATAATATCGATTGGGGGTTGACCCCCCAAACCCTTGAGCTTTCGGCGGGTAAATACCTGCTGCGCCTGGAAAAAGAGGGTTTTAAACAGTTCAAGCGTATAATCTCGGTGGAGAAGAACAAAGCCGAGCATTATAAACTTGAACCGTTACAGGCTGAGACCGAGGTTCAAAGCAAGGATACCTTCAGGATAATGGTGTACCCCTTTGTCAATATTCTGGATGAGCATTATAATCCGTACGGGAATATTTTTTTAAGCACCTTTAACGTTAACTTTGAAAAGGCCGCTGATCTGCAGGTGGTGCAGGCAAAGGCCGGGGATACAAGCACCGGTAACGCCGGGTATCCCGATCTTTCAGTAGCCGCCCATAACGGGGCGGAGCTGGCCGTCGCCGGCAGATACGAGGAAAGCGGCGGAAAGTTGTTTGTACACGCCGTGTTATACGATGTCCAGTCCGGCAGGGTAAAATACGCGGTACTCTATATAAGCGACGCGGGTTTTTCGGTATTCGATTCCATTGACGAAATATCCCGGAGTTTCAGCCGGGCCGTAACGGCGGTACTGCCTAAACCGGGAAATCCCATCCTTGAACAGGAGGGTGACGTATCGGCCGAACTCAGCGCGTATGAGAAGCAACTCTATCAAAATCGCATCATCGCCAGGCGGTGCTCACGGGCGCATGTACTGGCCGTACTTAGCGGAATTCAGCTTTCAGCGGACCAGGCAAAGCTTCCCGCCGAAGGGCGGCAGGATCTGCGGAGCGCGCCACGTACGCCGCTAAACGCCCTGAAACTGGAATACGAATATCTCCTGGATCCCTTTATCTCCCTCACCGCCTCTCTAGGCGCCAATGTGGGCGCAACCTCCTTGGGCGACGAGGATCAGTGGATGGTGGATATGCATACGGCCATGGGCGCAAAGTTTTATTTTCGCTCCAGCAGAAGCGATATTTACCTGGCGCTTCTGGCCTCAGTATCCTATGTGCCGGCTTTTACCGTACATAGCGGCGGTTTCGACTACGATTTCGGACCTTATTTTTTCCTGGGCGCGTTTTTCAGCGGGGGGGTGAAATATTATTTCAACTCCCTGCTAAGTGAATCTCCCTTTTTCCTCGACACCGGGATTCAGTTCGATCTCATAAGCTTTCGTTTCAGCAGTGGCTCGAATCCGGAGTATGTACCCTTGAATATGCTTATTTTTGTGGGAGTAGGGTGGCACCTGTGAAACTAACGGCCTGTATCATTCTCCTCACCTTGTGTTACGCATTTAGCCTGAGCGCCCAAAACGACGAACTGGTATTGAACCGCGTTTATTTTGCGGCCGTGGATTTTAAAACCGACACGGACAGGCAGTTTCTTTCCGCGCTTCCCGATATGTTGTATTCGCTGATCACAACCGCAAGGCCCATAATCAAAACCGCATTCAAGGAAGCGGCCAATTCAATTATAACGATTACGGTAAGCAAAAAAGGAGCAAAGGAGATCAGGGTGCTTATGGTCCTGACCCAGGCCGGAGAAAACAAGGCGGAGGCCGAGTTTTCCTATGTCCTTGAGCAAATGGATTTTGGGCGGCTTAAAGGCTTTATGGAAAATACCGCCCGCAAGTTCGCTTCTTATTTGGGTGAGGTAAAACCCGAGGTAAAGGTAACCTCCCTTATAAAAGATACCCAGACCAAGGATGTCATCCGGGCCGTACAGTTTGCGGAGGCCATGTCCAAACCGTTTGAACTGAACATCTGGGTGGGGTCCATGCTGAAGGCCCCTTCATCACATAGACAAGAATCCGGATTTTCACTTGAACCCGTGTTCAGTATGCCGTTCCCCCTTGAACTGGATGTGGTATGGTATTTTGAGAAACAGCAGGGGCTCCAGTTTGTCGTGTATTTCGACTATAACGACTATATGTACTTTGGGTATGACGCATCCACTACCGAGGATATCCCGGCCCGGTCGGAAAACCTGATGTTTCTGGGCGGAGTGGGGTATGTGTTCCGCACCCTAGGGGTGTTCTCCACGAGTTATTCCGTATCGTTGCTTGTGGGCGCGGTAAACGTAAAGGCCACTGAAGATCTTATTAATCATGAAAGCGGCCGGATCTCGCTTTCTGCGGGCGAATCGATCTGGTTGTTCTATGCGCTTCTGCCCCTGCGCCTGAGTTTCAGCTATAGCATTACGCCCCAACTGGCCATCAGTACAAATGTTTCCTTTGCCTTTAATCCTTATGTATTTGTCGGTATGATCGCCGGTATGCAATTCCCCTATGAGGCATCGGGCTCGGCCGTCCAGATGCAGTTTTTCAGCCTGGGAGCGGCATACCGTTTTTAATCGGAATAAGATTTTTTTCCTGTGCATTGAAAAATACCTTTCAAAGGTATAAAATTTGAGGTGGAAACCGCTGTTTTCATCCGCCTGAGAGTGGTTCGGAGAGGGAGGAACCCATGATTGCATGCTTAAGACTCAAGAGAATTATCATCATACCGGTCTTCTGTATGTTTATTTTTTCCTGCCCTCCGTCGATTGAGCAGGTGACCCGTTCCGAGGCGCTTGCGGACAGCGACCTTGAATCCGGAAACGCTTCGGTAACATTCCAACAGGCGTTGATTACCTTTGTCGCCGGAGAGGTATATGTCAAGGGTGACGCCGATTGGGAGTTTGTGGAAATCGGCAACATCGTGCATCCCGGAGAGGTAATAAAGGTAGGCGTGGATTCGCTGTGTGAATTGCAGTTCGGCCGGGATTCGGTGGTGCGAATTCAGGAGAACTCCGAGGTGGCCCTGAAGGATTTTTGGCTTGAGCCTGACCGCTCCAAAGTTGACGTAAACCTGGAGCTGGGCTCCGTATTATGCAAGGTTTCCAAGCTTTCCGGCGAAGAGTCGTTCAAGGTACGCACGCGTACCGCCGTTTGCGGTATCCGCGGTACGGAGTTCATGGTAAAGGTGTCGGACACCAACGATACCCTGCTGGCGGTAAAAGAAGGAGCGGTGACGATTGTGCCTGAAAGCGCGGACACGGACGCCGTCGAGCGGCAGGCGGACATCAGTAACGCCAGGATAAAAGAGTTGGTAAAAACAATAGGTAGCTCGGCCCTGGTGGTAAAGGCCCACCAGGAGGTAACCATCAACGAGGAAACGGCCAGGCAGACCAGGGAACTGGTACGGAACATGGTGGCTGAAATGCGCAAGGCCGATACCAAAGCCGAGGTAACCGAACAGGACCTTAACGCGGTTTCTTCATTGGTGTCGACCACTACCAAAAAGATCAATAAGGCGTTAAACACGCCGGCGCGGATGCAGGCTGAAAACGAAAAAGAGCTTAAGCCGCTGGATAACATGGAAATCAAGGAGGTCAATGTAGTACCTGAAACGACCTTCGAAAGCACAAAGACGGAGAGCGCGGAAAATAAGGAAGCGAGTGTTCCCGCTTTGATAAAGATCAAAGTCAATGCCGAACCGCCTGACGCCGATATCTACTTGGAAAACGTACTCATGGGCAAAGGGAGATACCAGGGATTATACGAAGAGGGCAGGACACTGCACTTTACCATAAGCAAACCCGGATTTAAAAAACAATCGCTTACCCTGGAAACCAACAAATCAGCGTGGAAGGAATTCAACATCACGCTCCAGGAGCTTTCCGACAAGGAAAAAGAACAGGAAGTCGCGGATGCGGCCTCCGCAAAACAGAAGCAGGATGAGTTAAATAAAGCCGTCGCTTTAAAAGATACGGGCAAAGAGAAAAAACCGGCCCCCATTCCCCGCGAAAGGGTGCCCCTTAAGGAGATCAATGCGGCGGCATCAGGGTTTGTGGGCGAGCTTGTTCCGGTGGGCGGCCTTTTGACGGCGGCCGATGCCACAGGCACAATCTATGCCCTGGATAAGGACGGCGCCATTGTGTGGTCGCAAAACACTGCTAATAGTCCCAACCACAACTCCTGGCCCGTAGCGGGCGGCGACAATATTTACTTTGCCGGTTCAAGAGAGCTGGACATCCTACGCGCCGACAACGGGAAGATCATCGGCCAACGGGCGCTCGGCAGTACTGAAAACCAGATGTTCGGCAGGCGCCTGGTGGTATGGGGTGATAACGGCCTTTTTGCCACCGACAACAGCATTCAGGTGGTGGACCTGCGGACGGGAAACCCGCGCAAGGAGTACGCAATTCCGGGAGGTTCGCTTATGACCCCGGCCGTTTACAAAGGAAAAGCCTACATTGTTAACCTCACCGGACAGCTTGTAAGCATCGACCTGCAAAGCGGCGCGGCGGACGCGCGTCCGCTGCAAACCCGGGCCTTGGGCCCGGTGGCCCTTCCCCTTGCTATTAATGGAAACAAGGCCTACTTTTGCGGAAGAAAAGGCATGTTGGTATGCGTAAACCTGGACAATAAAACAATACTCTGGCAGAAAAAACTCGATCCCGGGTCCAAGGTTTATCCGCATCAGGAGCTGAGCGTACAGGAACGCGGCGTGTATGTGTTTGCGGGAGATAAGATTTACGCGTTCTCGTCCTTAAACGGGAGAACGCTCTTTGCGCCTCTTCCCGGCGCAACAGCCCCTCCGCTTTATTTAAACGGCAGGCTGTACTACGGCAGAAACGACGGCACCCTGGTTGTCGCGGACGCGAACACCGGCACGGTCTTGAGGCTTATTGTTGTCGACGCGAACCTTAGCTGCCGGCCGTTCGCCTGGGGCAAGCTAATTGTGCTGGCCACGGACCGGGGGCGGATTCTCTACGCGGAACAGGTCATAAAGTAGGCCGGCCACCGGGTACACGGCTCACAGCATTTTATATTGTTTCAGTTATAATAAAAAAAGTATTCATGCAACATGTAAGCAATTTACACATCATATATTAAGAACTATAATTTAACTTAATAATTTCGGAGATGACAATGAAAAAACTATTCTATTCTTTTTTGTTTCTTTATTGATTTTTCCGTTTTTTCAGTGCCCGGTGCCCGGAGATCGGCCCCATGCGGTACCGGAAATAGAAATACGGCATAACAATGATACAATTGCCGATGGCACGGGTAGTTATGATTGCGGAGGTACGATGGCGGATGGAGACGGGGGCAGGGCTACCGATTACGCAACCTTTACCATACTCAATCTCGGCAAAGCCGATTTAAAGATTTCCGATGTCGATCTTACGGCCGGAGATACGGTGGATTTTGATCTGGTAAATAATGTGTCCTCACCTGTAGCTCCATCCGCTTCCACGAGTTTTACTGTGAGATTTGATCCCGTAAATCCGGGCAAAAGATCGGCTGCGGTTGGAATAGGGAATAATGTGTCTGATGGAGGAACATACACCTTTACCGTAACCGGCACAGCTTCAACGGAACCCGAGTCTCAGATAAATGTACGTGGGGATTATTATCTTGGCACTGTTGTTGCGGATGGAGACGGTGGGGAAGCGGGCGATTATTGTACTTATACCATTGAAAATAAAGGGATTGCCGATTTAATCATAACTTCTTTGAATATTTCGGGGAATGATCCGGATGATTTTGATTTGGTAGACGGTACGACAACGCCTGTCGCACCAGGGGCAGAAACGACATTTACAATCAGGTTTGATCCGTTAACGGCAGGCCACAAATCCTCTGTGGTGACAATTAACAATAATGATACTGATGAAAGTGTTTATATTTTCACTATTTCCGGAAGCGGAATATGGCCGCATCAACAAATCACAGCCAGTGACGGCCAAGCCGACGATTGTTTCGGTAGGTCAGTGAGCATATCGGGAGACTATGCCATTATTGGGGCGCCATATTATGGTTTTACAGATTATACGGGTTGTGCATATATTTTTTGCCGGGATGGAGGAAATTGGATATAGCAGCAAGAACTCTATGCCGGCTGGGAATGCACCGGTAGGAAGGTTAGCATATCAGGGACCTCTGCCATTATTGTGTCGGAGACAGGTATAACTGAAGAATATTATGTATATATATTCAGTGGCCGGTGATTTTCCATAAAAATCATACGTCCGAAAAGAATATCAATTGATTTCGGCTCCCCGTATGACTATCTTATAAAACAGAAAAGGATTGTGCCTTGTGGGGTGAGACCGCTGCCGTGAGATATACGCATCATGACGGGAAGGATGCGGGGAACATAGTCTTATATGCATTGAGCACCTGCATCTGGTGTAAAAAAACCAAGGAGCTCTTGAACCGTTTGCGGGTGTCATACGATTATATTGACGTGGACCTGGCCACGCGGGAAGAAAAACATGAGGTCCGCCTGGAAATGAAAAAATGGGCCGGGAAAATCACCTATCCGTTCATTATCGTAAATAATACACGCTGTATAACGGGCTTTGAAGAGGAACAGATAAGGGAGATCGCCGTAAATGGCGGCAAACGTCAGTAAAAAGGAAATAGACGCCCTCTTTACCACACTGGACCGGGAGGCCCGGGAATCCGGCTACAACCTGAATCCCGATCCTACCTTTACTCTTGACCTGATGGAAAGCCTTATAGTAAATGAAAAAAGATACGGCTACCGGGCCTGTCCCTGCCGCCTGGCCGAGGGGAAGAAAATCGAGGACCTTGACATCATCTGCCCCTGCGATTATCGTGATGATGACCTGGAAGAATACGGGACCTGCTACTGCGCCCTGTATGTCTCGGCCGCGGTGGTACGCGGCGAAATCCCCGTAAAGCCGATCCCCGAAAGAAGGCCGCCCAGAAAAAAAAGGAGACAGTTCATGCAGTCACAAGGCGCCGATATCAAGGGCGGGAACCTGCCCCTCCCGGTGTGGCGCTGCAACGTATGCGGCTACCTCTGCGCCAGGAACACCCCTCCTGAGGTCTGTCCGATCTGTAAAGCCAAAAAAGAACGCTTCACCCTTTTTCTTTAGCCGGCTTGGGCCGTGATTGACAACAGCGATTCTAAATTGAACCATTTGTATCATATTAAATGAGTAAATACCTTTTAATGTGCCTTATAATGGGACAAATTTAGAATCGCAAGTGCCGAATTCACAAAAAGTGTAATTCTAAATGTTTACATTTAGAATTGCTGAATTGACAAGGGGAGGGTTATATTCTATTTTAAGAGGCAGGTATGCGTCCCGAATTAAAAAAAGAAATTCTTAAGGCCCAGCACAATGAGATCACGGAATACATTATTTACTCAAAACTCGCCGCAAAGGTAAAAAATAAAAAAAACAGCGCTGTCCTGGCCCGCATTGCCCGCGACGAGCTCAAGCATTATAAATTCTGGCTGCGCCATTCCAAAACCGAGGTTAAACCAAAAAAAATCAAGATCTTTTTTTATTTCTGGATAGCCAGGATCTTGGGTGTTACTTTCGGCATCAAGCTGATGGAAAGGGGGGAGGAGCAGGCCCAGATCAATTATAAGGCCCTGCTTAAACACATACCAGGGGCCACGCAGGTGCTGGAGGACGAAGAGAAGCATGAACAAGAGTTGATAACCCTGATTAATGAAGAAAAGCTTAATTATATCGGATCGATCGTCCTGGGTTTGAACGACGCCCTGGTGGAGTTGACGGGCGCGCTTGCCGGTCTTTCACTGGCCTTTCAGAACACGCATTTTATCGCCCTGGCCGGGCTGATTACCGGGATCGCCGCCTCCCTTTCCATGGCCTCCTCGGAGTACCTCTCGCACAAATCCGAAGGCGCGCACGATAAGGCCTTTACCTCCGCTTTGTATACGGGCATTGCCTATATCGTAACCGTTGCCCTGCTTGTGCTCCCCTATTTCGTCATACCCGTGATCCTGCCCCCTATCGGTGTTCCATCCTATATTATCTGCCTGGCGGTGACGCTGGTTTTTGCCCTGGGCGTCATCTTCTTTTTTAATTTTTACATTTCCGTGGTCAGGGATTTTTCCTTCAAAAAACGTTTTCTGGAGATGGCGGCCTTAAGCTTCGGGGTCGCGGGCTTGAGTTTTTTGATCGGGTATGTCATCCGCCTAACCTTGGGCGTAGACATATAATATGGTACTGTTTCTATGCATATCCTGTTGATCAATCCCAATCGTTACCGGTTCCCGCCTGTCATCCCCGTGGCGCTTGAATACCTGGCCGGCGCCCTGGAGCGGCACGGACACACGTACACTGTCTTGGACCTCTGTTTTTCCGAAGATCCGGAGGCCCGGATACACGAAGCCGTGGAGCGCTGCAAGCCGCAGCTGGCCGGGATTACGGTCCGCCAGATCGATACGGTGTTGTACCAGGGTAACGAGTTTTTCCTGGACCAGATCAGGGAGTATGTGCGTCTTATTCACGGACACGGACTCGGTGTCGTGCTGGGCGGTTCGGGATTTTCCGTTATGCCGCGGGAGGTGCTTGCATACACGGGGGCGGAATGGGGAATCGCCGGCCCCGGGGAAAAGGCCTTGCCTAAGCTCCTGAATGCCGTCCACAAAAAGCGAAGGGTGCCCCGTGTGCTGCAGGGGTACGGAGATGAGGCCTGCCTGGGGTTTCCCAGGAAAAAGGTAATCGACTATTCTCCCTATCTGGCCACACAAGGGATTGTGGGGTTCAGGACATCCGGCGGCTGTACGGAGCACTGTTTTTTTTGCACGGAGGGAGGAAAACCCCCCGTGTTTCGCGGGCCGGAAGCCACAGCCGCGGAAATCGCCGGTCTCAAGGCCATGGGGTTCCGCGATTTTCATCTTTGCGACAGTGAGTTCAACCAGAGTCTGGAGCACTGCCTTGCGGTCTGCCGCGCATTGATAAAGCGGGCGGGCAAGATCAACTGGTCGCTTTACATGAAACCGGAACCTTTTTCAGAGGAGCTTTTCAAGTTGTTGGGCGCGTCGGGAGCCGGGTCTATCACCCTGAGCCTGGACGCGGCATTCTTGAAGAAAGACCGGCAAAAGAGTATTAGGCGCTTTTTTCAGCTCGCGCATGAGTCCGGTATCAAGGTGGCGGTGGACCTCTCGCTGGGCGGGCCCGGGGAAACACCGGCCCGGGCCAAGGCGTGCGTAGATTTTCTGGACACGGTGGAGGTTGCCACGGTCGGCGTAAACGCCTGCTACCGGATTTATCCCGGTACGCCGCTGTATGACGAAATCCAGGGGAACGGAAAACTGATGCAATATGTTACCGGGTATGATCCGGCCGGCGGTTTTCTGCGCCCGGTGTTTTTCAACCGGCTTCCCGAGAGTGCAATAGGGGAAATGCTGCGGGGCAGGCCCAAATTCCGGCTGGAAGGCGCTGAAATGGCCACGAACTACCAGCGTATCGGCAGCGCCAACAAAAACAAAAACCGCGCCTCAGGCTCCGGTTAGCCGGGCCCATAGGTATCATGCGCTTTGGGTCGCCACGTCTATCCGCTTGTGGCCGCCCCGGCTTTACCAAAGATGTTATTTCTCCCTTTGTATCTCGATCTTATCGATCACCACATCGGCCAGCGGTTTATCGCCCGCGCCCGTGGGCAGGTTTTCTATGCTATGAACAACCTCCATGCCGTGGACGACCTTCCCGAATACCGTATGCTTTCCGTTCAACCACGGGCACCCGTCCTGCTTGGTGACGATAAAAAACTGGGAACCGTTGGTATTCGGGCCGGAATTGGCCATGCAGAGGCAGCCGTAATCCACGGCGTGAACCAGCTTCAGGCCGTACACGGCCTGTGTCGTCCCTGTCCTGGTTTTGACATATTCCACCGTTTTGCCGATCAGTTCGTCGACGCTCTGCTTTTTTACCGCGGTTTCAATAATTTTTTTAATATCGGGATCAGGCACGTCGCCGTTGTATTTTTGGGCATAGGGCACAATAATCGTGTTCCATACCTGGACCGCGGTTTGCCGGTCTTTGATTGCGCCCGTTAGCTCGGGCCCCTGTGTAAAACACTCGTCCTCGAATTTGTAGCCGGGACCGCCCGTACCGTTCCCAAGGGGATCTCCCCCCTGTATCATAAAATCCTTGATTACCCTGTGGAATATCAGCCCGTTATAGAACGGCCTTTTTACCCAGTCTTTGCTTGCGGGATCAAGCCATTTCTTGGTTCCGGCGGCCAGCCCCACGAAGTTTTCCACTGTTTTAGGCGCAAGGTCCTCAAAAAACCTGACCGTAAACTCTCCCTTGTTGGTATGAAAAACGGCGTATAAACCTTTTTCCCGAGGCTCATACGCATCGGAGGGGTTCCTCTTGTCCGAAGCGGATTTCGGATGTTCATCGCCGCCTCCGCCGCAGGAGATGAGCGCCAGCAGGATACCTACAACCGGAATTACCATACTATTCGCCGTTTTCATAGATGCCTCCGTAATATGATAGCCTACCCTATTAAACAGGTGCTGAAATGTCAAGGGTTATCCGTGTAATTGAAACGGGGAGTATTAGGCCGCGGTTTTTCTGTATCTAAACCGGGATATTGATTTCAAAACGGGAACCCCGCCCCGGAATCAGCCTGATTGCGCCGTTTAACTGGTTTTCTATAATATTAAATACAATCTGCATCCCGAGTGATTTGGTTTTACGCAGATTAAAATCCCCGGGAAACCCCTTGCCGTTGTCGTAAACGCTCAAATAAATTTTCTTCCGGTTTAGTATTCGGCAGTCGATTCCGATGGTTTCACGTGCGGAGCCGGAATGCCCTCTGAAGGCGTGTTTGAATGAGTTTGAAATAAGCTCGTTTACCACCAACCCCAGGGGAATCGCCTTCTCAATGGTGATATAAATATCCTCCGAAGTAATGTCAACGAAAATGTCATTGTTGAGGGAATAAGATAATTTCAGGCTTTTAATGAGTTCATAAAAATAATGTTTGAGGTTGAGGCTGGTCAAATTCTCGCTTTTATAAAGCTGTTCATGAATGATGGACATTGACTTGATTCTGTTCTGGATCGCTCTAAAATGTAGGGCCACATCATTGTTTCCGCCCTGGCGGCACTGAAGGTGCATGAGGCTGGATATTACCTGGAGGTTGTTTTTGACCCTGTGGTGTACTTCCTTTAATAATATCTCCTTTTCCTGGTTGGAGGCGGCCAAGCCTTCCGTCTGCTGGAGCAGTTTGTCCACGATTTTAGCGCTTTTAAAGGCATTACTCAGTTGGATGGCCAGGTTTTCGTATATGGTGCCGGGAAGGTTGCCGTGTTCAAAAACGAAGAGTCCCAGGTTTTCATGCTGAATGAACAGGGGGATTACAATAAGACATTCCCGTTTTTTTTCCGAGAGGGAGCAAAACGCCATCGCCGAATCCGATTCAAATTTATCTCCACGCAGCAGGTCCGTACGGGATCTGGTGTTTTCTATGGCCTGGAGAAAGCGGCTTTCGGCGGTATTTCCCGTTGAGTCTATGTATTCCGTGATATAAAAGCGTTTGATACCGAGGGTGGGAAGTATGCGGCTGATACCTTCAGTCAGTTTTTTGGTATTAAAAGCGGCAATAAGTTCCTGGCCCACCCAGCTTACCTGCTTAAAAAGACGGTCGGCCTCCTCCACATATGCGGACTCACCGCTGGACTCGATTTCCCAGAGGGTTTCCGTAACCCGGTTACAAAGCTGCAGGATGTGAATGATGTATTTGGGTTCGCCTATAAGTTCCTGCACATGTGTAAAAAGCCTGGACAGGATCTGATACCAGCCGAAGATGTCAATGGTTTCCGGTTTGATATTTTCAACGGTTTGTTCGAAGATTTTCAGGAATATTTCAGGGTCTTCTTGCAGGAGTGAATTAATAAACGCATCCGTAAGATCGGCTATCGGGTTGCCGTGCCGGTCGCCGTTCGCTTCCGTGGATAAAAAATCCCCGGAAATCCGCCGGATTTCGCCGGCGAGTTTTTTCGCCGTCGCCTGCAAGAGCTGTAGAGAATTACTCCCGGCCGAAGAAGAAATACGCGGAAACGTATACGGGTTTTTTTTATAGTTGCAGCCGCAGGAACGCCTGATTCGCAGCTGCACGGGCAACATGGTGCGGGCGGGGCAGGGCAGGCCCCGCAACTGAGTGTTCAGCATGGAAACGGCCTCATAACCCAGCCGCTCGATGGGTTGGTGCACCGTTGTGAGCTGTGGTTTAATAAAACGGCTTTCCTGGATGTCGTCAAACCCGCCGATGGCCAGGTCCTGGGGTACGCGGATACCCCTGGCCTTGCAGGCCCGGAGCGCGTCTATGGCGGTAAGGTCGTTATCGGCTATAATGGCGTCGAGTTCGAGCTTGCGTTCTTTAAAAAACAAGCGGATGGCGTTTTCACCGGACCCCAGGAAATGAAGTCCCGGAGAAACAATCTCCGGATCAAACTCCAGGTTATACCTGGAAAGCGCGTTACAGTAGGCCCGGTAGCGGGCCTGAGCCTCGGTATTTTCTTCAGGGCCTTTAATATACCCGATACGCGAAAATCCGTGCTCCTTCACAAAATGCGCGACCATATCGCGAATCCCTTTGGCATTGTCCACCAGCAGGCTGGGACAGCCTTCAATCTCCATCCCGATGCTCACATTTGGGATTTTAGCGTAGTCTTTATAAAAAGAGCAAAATTCCTTCGTGCTTATATGATTTCCCAAAAGGGCGGACAGGATGATAAATCCGTCCAGGCGGGAATTGAGCGCCATGTTAAACAGTAGATTGCGCTGAAGCGAGTTGGGGAACGGATCGTGCAGCTGTCCCCCGGGGAAACAATAGAGGTTCAGATCGAAATCATTTGCCGCCTTGACCACACCGGACCAGATATTAAGCTGATATTTATCGTATAAAAAATCAAAGAGGAAGCCTATGCGTGGGCGTTTTACTGACATTATTTTTCCCGTCAGGTAATTGTCTTACAGTATATTATATGCATTGGCGGGGAAAAATAAAGTGTTTTTGTGGAGGTTATACATGGTTATTCACCGTTGAAAAAGGGGGCCACCACTACGCGCAGGCTTTTGACAAGAATCTTTAGATCAAAATAAATGGACCAGTTTTTCCTGTAAGACAGATCAAGCGAGACCCATTTTTTAAACCCAAGCGTATTCCTGCCGTAAATCTGAGGCAGGCCGGTTATGCCGGGCACGCACTCAAGCCTGAGTAAATCATGCGGTGAATAGCCCTTTACCTCCTGAAGCAGATGCGGCCTTGGCCCTACAAGGCTGAGATCGCCTCTCAGTACATTAATAAGTTGGGGCAGCTCATCCAGACTGTAACGCCGGAGTATCCTGCCCACGCGGGTTACCCGCGGGTCGTTCTTCATTTTGAACAGGGGACCGTCCCCGCGCTGATTATACTTCAGCAGTTTTTGTTTAAGGGCCTCCGCGTTCAGCACCATGGAACGGAACTTATAAAAATCTATCAGTTTACCGTTCTTGCCCACGCGTTGGCTGATGAAAAAAACAGGTCCGCCGTCTTCCAGTTTGACGGCAAGGGCGATCAACAGGCTGATGGGGAGTAAGAGAAAAAGAGAAAGCGACACCAGGATGAGGTCCAGTATTCTCTTAAAGGTTATCTGCATCAGGGAATCCCTCTGGGTTTTCAAATTATGTAAGACGGTCACATATGTTGTGACGCCGAGCCAGAAGCTTTTTTTGCGAATTTTCCGAAACGACTCGATTACCGAATAATCAATGGCATTTTTTTGGCAGTAGGTTAAAAGATTATCTATTGTGAATTCGGAAATCGCGTCTGAAAGCTTAATGAGCACCTCTCCCACGCTTAATTGGCAAAGCAGGTCCTCTATCTGGCTGTATGAGATACGTTTGCAATTGTGGTTGTTGTCATGGAAATACCACACCTGGTTTTTAAAAATAACGGCCCCAACATAGTTTTTTGAAATCTGGCGGCTGGAAAAAAGGGTATCAAGCTCCCTGTAGCTTTTTTCATCGCCGATAATCATGATGTTTTTCTTTAGGTATCCGAGTTTAACCAGGTGGGATATCCAGCTCGAAGAGAGAAAATTGATCAGGAAAAAACCGGTGATATTATAGAGAATCAGGATAAGTGAGATAAAAATGTATTTTTCAAGCATGGGATCATTAAGTGTGGACGGCCGGAAAATAAAAAAAAGTATAACGCACATGGGGATGAACAGGGTGGTATACATGATGTTTTTCAGGATGATTATCTTGTTGGACAATAAAAAATAATGGTAGTCAAAAGAATAAAGATCCTTCCAGGTGAGTACAAAATATAACGCGCAGCAGACAAGATGGACGACGAAAGGAAAAATAAAGTATGCGTCATTTTGCGTGTAGTAACGTAAAAACTGGTAATAGACCAGGTTGTATACCAGGTAGAAAATCAGACTATGGAAAATCAGATAAAATAAGAATCTGTAAATTTTATGAGAATTCATTTTGGCGCTCTGTTTTAATTATACCAGAAATTTCGTGATTTTTCAAAAAAAAATAGTGAAATTACTATATATTGTCGGCGCAATAAAATTCTTGTTTGCCGTCCCCAAATAGGTTATGCTCTTATGCATGGAATTTAAAAAAACAATAAGGATTCTCTGCATAATTCTCTTTGCCTTGGTATGCATATCGGCCGGGGCGCAGGAAAATCTAAGCGTCGATCTGCAACACCCGGTGTACTACTTTTTAACCCTGGCCGAAATAAAGGGCGCGCTGGTAGATCTCTCCCGTGTAAAACCATATTCCAAGGGACAGATTGTTCAGTACCTGAAGCGTGCCTATGAGAACAGGGATAAGCTGGACTCACATGAGCTTTTACTCCTGCAGGCCTTATTGGATGAGCTGGAAGGAGGGCGCACCGGGTCGGCATACGGGAACCTCGTGGCAACCGGGGGACTGGGCCTGTTTACGGCCGGCCTGCGCTTTGAATCAGACTACCGTACGGATCTGAGTGATATTTCGCAGTTCCATATGTTCAATGCCCTGCTGCTGTATATCGGGGGGGATATCGGTGAGTCCGTGTCCTATTACGGCGCTTTTGGGGCCACCTTCGACAAGGTGGATCCGAACTGTTTCGCCCCTTATGATTTTACCAAGCAATGGGACGGGTTTCACCTGGGCTTCGGTGAGCCCCGTTACAGCCTGGACGGGGAGACGGATGTCCCTTCTTTCAGTTTTATCCTGGAGAATGAGCTTGCCGCCTGTTTTTTTGACAATGACCTGATCCTGCGCTTCGCACGGATGCATCGGGACTGGGGTGAGGGTGAGGGCAACCTTTACCTGTCCGGGAGCGCGCGGCCCTTTGAGGGCCTGGAACTTGAGGCGCGTTTGGCGCCGGGCGTCAACCTGGCCTACACCGTCGGTTCGCTGGGGAACTGGCTTAAGGAAAATGAATCCGCATCGGGCGGGCTTTCTTTCCAGAAAATGCTTACCGTGCAGATGCTGGAGTTTTTCCCGTTCGACTGGTGGTATCTTTCGGTCGCGGGGATCGCGGTCTGGGGGAACCGTTTCAACCTGGGATATATGAACCCCCTGATATACCCGGTGATCAACCAGAACCTGCAGGGAAATGTCGATAATGTGTTTCAAGTGGTAAATTGTGCCTTTACCATCCCGGGGATTGCCCGGGCTTACCTGTCTCTTTTTGTGGATGAAATGGAGTTCGTGGGACTGCCCGAGCTGTTCACCCGTCCGCGAAATATGTTCGCCGTTCAGGCGGGGGCGCGCATCCCCCTACCGGGACTGCCGGCTTTCCTGCTTACCCTGCAATACACAAAAATCGAGCCCTTTGTCTACGCCCATTACCCGGAACAGAATTTGGATATGAGTTATACAAATGATAATGAAAACCTGGGGTTTCATCTTCCCCCCAATTCCGACGAATTTTTGGTACAGCTCCAAAGCCTGCCCCAATACAACCTCCTTCTGACCCTTAATTACCGGCTTATCCGCCACGGGACGAATGACCCCGCCCTCATGGGAGGGACGCCCGCCATCTACGGCGACGCAGACATTCCCTTTGATTATTCCCAGACGGATTCGTATCCGGATAAGAGTTTTTTAAATGACGGGATCTATGATTGGAACCATATAATCACACTTCGGGCATCATATACCCTGCCGGATTTCCCGCTTACCGTCACCCTTACCTATAGTTTTTGTTACACAAGCTGGGATGCGAATAAAAGTGGTGTGAGCCCTCCGGCTGATGTGTATAAGAATATTATTTCCCTTCGGGTGAATGTATTTTAAAGCCGGATCAGATTATTCTGTATTGCGTCGGCGTGATACCTTCCAGCTTTTTGAACATTCTTATCAGCGTATGCCTGCTGTTAAAACCGCATGCGGCCGATATTCCGTCAAGGGTCTGGTTTGTTTCCGTTAGGAGCTTTTTTGCCTTTCTTATGCGCAGATGGTTGATATATCCCTGGTAGGAGATCCCCAAGTGCCTTTTCAGCAGCAAAGAGAGGTGCCTTACGGACACCTTGAAATTATCGGCTATCATTTCCAATGAGAAATCGTTTTGAAAATTATTGTTTATGTAATCAACCACCGCCTGAACATTCAGTTTCCCTTCCGTACACACGTATGAAACGTTAATAAGTTTGATGAGAAAATTCTCCACATTCTGTGACAGATCGATTACATTGGCATATTTATATACCTCGGGTATGTTTAAAAACTCGGAAGAGTGATGTTTTGCCAATGTCACCATCTTTTTGTCCAGAATATACTTGCCGCTGAGATATAATTTTAGATAGAGTTCCTGCATGGCACCGATCGATATTTTCTTGTTTTGATTTTTAGCGATAATATCGTTTAATAATCGCAGCGCGCTGTTTCGATGTCCGCTTAATATATAATTCATAAGCTTATTCTCCTCGTCTTCCGAGTAGTGATATGTTTTCTCGTCCTTTTGCTGCGGCTTATACACGGCGATACGCCTGGGTTCATACAATGATAAGGTCAGCAGCGCGACGGTCGCCTCCCGATATGCCTGCGTCAACTCGTTAATGTGTTTATGTAATCCGCTTATACTATAAAAGATGTCGATGGAAATCTGATTTAATTCTTTGGCGGCCAATAAATCACGTATTATGCCCACTATATTTTGAACCGTTATGTTATCAGGAACATTAAGGATTATACAGATGGTGTTTTTTCTGATTTTGACAACCTGCATCTCGTAAAATAGGGAAAACCGCTTTATAATATGGCCGTATATGCGGTCGATAAGCGACACCTGTTCTTCCAAATGACGGTTTTTAATAAATTCATTCGTATAAAAAAATTCGATAACTGAAACAATGAAATTATCATGATTAAACCGAATACCTTCCTGCTCCAGCAATTTATGGATATTGCCGCCGTCCGGTTGGTGATCCGTTGTTAGAAACTTAAACAAATACTGATCGTTCATATTCGGAACGGCGCTTTCCAGTCTTTTCCTGTCGGTAAGCATGGTTTCAATCTTCTGTTCAAGAAAATTAATATCGCTTACCGATCTTACGGAAAGGCTCCGTAAGGAACCAAATAATGAATAAAGTTTATATATCGGTTTATACAATATCTTTGAAATAAAAAAGGAAATTAATACTGCCAGCATTATCACGATACCGCCGATTAATAACAGCGTATTTCGTACGGCTACGGGTTGGTCATAAATATCTTCATAGGGGATTGCAGCCACAAAAAAATCTTGGCTGTTAAAACCCGTAGCCATTTCGGAGAGATTTTCATTTTCAAAATAATCCTGTTCCCCGGATATCGGACAGCTTATAATGAGCGTGTTTTCGCCGAAATAATCGGTGTAAAACGGTTCTCCGATCTTGATCTTTTTGAGAATACTTTTATTGCGGATAGAGGCACCGAGCTTGCTGCGGTTTGAATGCGCCAGTATGTCTCCATTATGTTTAATAATAAAAAGCTCGCTTTGGGGGGATGTTTTATTTCTATTAAGGAAGTTATGAAAGTAATCTTCGGTATAATTAACCATAATTAAATTACCGGAATTACCCGGAAATTCGTAATAAAACGGGTATACATACTCCAGATAAAGAGACCTGTACTTTTGATAATATGTTACGGGCTTCGGATATCCGGTAATATCCATATTAAACCGTTCATCCTGCGGAAAATCACGGAAATAAATATTAAAAAATGTGTTGACCTTTACCACTCCGGTTTTGGTTATTACCACGTTTTTTTTGATATTAAAGAAATAAATGCTGTGCAGGATGTTTTTATACAGGTAGTTGTAGTCCTGTAGTCCCAGAAGCGGATATCCGTGCGCGAAATCCTTTTCCGGATTTTGGGATTCGGCGAGTACTTTGAGATTTTTTGAATTAAGTATACTGTTTATTTTCTTGTCCAGAGAGACCCAGATGCTTGAATCGACCATGGTTTCGGTTATTAATTTCAGGGTATTGCGATAACTTGTAATTATATTGTGCTCCAATATAGAGATATAATAGTCAGTGGCTATAAAAACGATGATAAGTATGATAATGACGACGGCAATAAGAGACAGCAGCAATTTATAAAAAAAGTGCGGTTTGATCCTGTTTGCTTGTGTTTTCATCCTCGAAAATCAGTGTATAAAATATTTTGACCATGAGCAATAACCGTGTTTACCGAAATTTTATCGGATAAGCAAAATTATAACGCGTTATCCTTTGTATATTATAACGGATTGCCTGGATTTAAACTTTACAATCCTGCCTGTCTCGATATTAATTATTGAATCATCTTTATTTAAGGAGGATATATTATGAGTGCGCCAAGAGTAATGTTTGGTGTAGTGATGGTTCTGGCATTGTTTTCACTATCAATGTGCGGACAGGAAGCCATTGACGCAAAAACCTATCGGGGGACAATGACCATGTGGTCTTTTAGTGATGAGGTAAAAAAGATGGTCGATAAGTTCGAGTCCGTTTATACCGGGGTTAAGGTTAAGCTGACTATTGTTCCTTACGAGGAGTATCTGAATAAAATATTCCCCGTACTGCACAGCGGCAAGAATGCCCCGGATGTGTTTACCGCCGAATATTCGCATGTGATCGACCTGGTAGAAAGCGGATTTTACGCGGACCTGGGACGGTTTCACCCCAATACCGGTGATCTGGTGGATTATGTGGTTGATGTTGGTACGGATTCCGGCGGCGTATTAAGGGCCATTTCCTGGCAGACCACGCCGGGCGGATTCTTTTTCAGGAGAAGTCTGGCCAAGAAGTACCTCGGTACCGATGACCCGGAAAAAGTAGGGGAGATGATTTCCACCGAAGTCAAGTTCCTTGACGTGGCCCGAAAGATAAATAAAGAAAGCAATGGCAAGGTAAAAATGATTGCGGATTATAAAAGTTACCAGGAGTATGCCTGGTCGGGGAGAACAAAACCGTTTATCTCAGACGGAAAACTCAGTCTGGAAAAGTCCGTTCTTGATTATTTTGATTCGGCTAAAATCATGCACGATGAAGCACTTACGGCGGAAATCGGAACTTTTAACGAAACCTGGTTTAAGGAAATGAATAATACGGATCCTAAAATATTCGGTTATATACTTCCCACCTGGGGATTGCATTACGTACTCAAACCAAATTCGCAGAAAACAATGGGAGACTGGGGTATATGTAAAGGTCCGCGGTCCTTTTTCTCGGGAGGAACCTGGATGGGAATCTATAAGGATTCACAGCACAAGACTATTGCCTGGGAGTTCGTGAAGATGTTTACCCTGGATGAAGAAACCTTAAAGTGGTGGGCCAAAACAACCGGAGACTTTCTGGGGAACAAAAAGGTGGTGGATGAGATAAAGCATGATTTCTCCGATGTGCTTTTGAATGGCCAGAACCATTATCACTATTTTGCAAGTGAGGCGCCTTTCATTAACGGTTCACTGCTGGCCAAACATGACCTGGCGATCAGGAATTTTATCCTGACCGTCGTTTCAAATTATGTCGAGGGCACTATGACCAAGGAACAAGCCATTGAACAGTTGAAATCCGACGTTAAAACCGCCTTCCCCGATGTTCAGGTGGAATGACAGCATTTCTTATGGAAATGATATAGGGCCGAAGGTTTTTTCCTTCGGCCTCATTTTTATAAATTATTCAAAAACACAGATTCTGTCCCTGCCCGGAATCAATTCCGCGCCGCCGCATTTCGGACAGGCACCTTGTGTAAATTCCTGATTTTTTTCCGAATGATACCCGCATGTACGGCAATGCGTGCATTTGGCGCGATGCAGGGCATTATCCGCCATTTCCAGCATGGTCTCGGCAATCCGTTGCTTGACGGATTTGATTTTCGTCCAGTCAATCGTTTTAGGGTCCGTAATCTCGAAGATATGTTTTAGGCTCGGCAGTTTCAGTGTTTTCATAATATACCCCCTGTTGTCTTTTAAAGAGGCGATTCCGTAACTTAAGCTTGGGCTGATTTTTACCTCATTGCACTGAATGATGTGTTCGGCCAGTTTCCGTCTTAATATGCGGGCCACAATCACCGCCTGTTTCATATTTGTATCCGGCAGGATAACGACAAACTCATCCCCCCCGTACCTGCCCGCGATATCATATTCGCGCAGAGAGCCGGCGAAAATCAAACCTGTTTTCTTTAACAGTCTATCACCGCACCCATGCCCGTGTTTATCGTTGGTTTCCTTCAACCGGTCCAGGTCGCAGAAGATAACGGATATATCCCGATATCTTCTTACGGCAAGCTCTTCGGTAAAGCGTTTTAATAATTCCCTGCGGTTGTAAATGCCGGTAAGCTCGTCCATGGTCGCCTGCCGCAGGGTTTTCAGGTATTCGAAATACCTTTGCAGGTGAAACTCAACGGTAAGAATGAGGTCCTGTTCATCAATCGGCTTCTTTAGGTAGGAGGAGGCGCCCTTCTCCCTCCTCTCCCGGATAATCCCCTTGTCCGCGATGGCTGACAGGAAGATAAACGGTATGTGCTTGAAGCGGGGGTTGCCTGATATTTTGTCGTGAATGACGCTGCCCTTTTGATCCGGGATGTTGTAATCACAGATTATTATGGAGGGTAAATATTCATAAACGGCGTTTAAACCCAGCTTACCGCTGTTGGTCATAATAAAGTTGTCAAATCCGTGAGCTTCCAGGTATTTTTTGATAATATCAAGGATATTTTCGTCATCGTCTATGATAAGTATTATTCCCTTTTTATAATTGAATTCATTTTCCTCGTTGACCCGATTGATGCTTACGTTAAGTTCATTCTTTTTTAGTTTGCTGCGTATGTTGAGATCTATGGCCTGCCTTAATTTACGGCTTGGTTTTCCTTCCTTTTTTCCAAATCCGGCGGGAACGGCCGCCTTACGAAATGTTTCCTCATCTTTGGGAAGCCTTATATGGAAACTGGCGCCTTTCCCCGGCCCCCTTGAATCCGCCCAGATCTCGCCCTTCATATATTCGATCAACTGTTTGGCGTATGCCAGCCCTATGCCGGTTCCCCCGTACACCGCGTCCTTTCCCGCCTGAAGCTGTTCAAAACGGTTGAATATCACCTTCAGCTTATCCGGCGGTATGCCGATGCCGTTATCTGCTATGGTCAATACCAGCGAGTCGCCTTCTTCATGCAGCCCGATTTTAATAACCCCTTTTTCTATATCAGTAAACTTAATTGCGTTGGAAACAATATTCCCGATTGCTTCCTCCAGCTTATCCTTGTCAGTATAGATAAAGCGGTGCGTAATCCCGGAAATCTTCTTGATGATTTTTATATTGGTATTCACCAGTGACGATTTGTAATAATTGATGATACTGCCCAGAAATGAGACAATATTAATCCTGGTGATGTCCAGCTTGATTCCCTGCGCGTCCATTTTTGCCAGCTCAAGCAGGCGGTCTATGGAGTATCTCAAACGCAAAGCGGCCTCGTACACGACGGTATAGTTTTTTTTATGACGGGCATCCAGGTCTCGGTCGAATTTAAGGGCCAGGTCAACCGTGTTGAAGATCGACGTCAGCGGCGACCTGAAGTCATGGGTGATATTGGCAATAAACTCATTTTTCAGTATGTCCAGTTTTTTTAACTCTTCGTTCTTTTCCAATAATTCCTTGGTGCGTTCCCGAATTTCATCCTCCAGTTCCCGGGAATAATTCTGGATTTTTTCAATCAACAATGCGCCTTTGAGGGCCGCGCTGATTTGTACGGTCAGGGTTTCGTAGATAAGTCCTTTCAGTTCGGCCAGTTCGAATACGATGAACCCCAGTTGCTCATCTTTAAAGTAAAGCGCCATGACGATGTAAGAGAAGCGTCTGCCGTGATGTTTTGGGAGTTTATCAATAAACGAGGGTGCGGGAAACGGCCTGCCGTCCGACTCAAACCCGTTATGATCCGTATAGTCCGGACCGGAATATCCGAAAAACGCCCTTGCCTGTTCGGTGCCGTTCGCCGTGTACCTGAAGATATAGCATTGCCCTATATTGATTCTGGGGAGCTCCCGGACCATGAGTGTTTTAACGGTATCCGTATTGAATGAGGTAATAAGCTCTATACTGATTCTGTGCAGATAGCGCAACAGGTTTTCACTTTCCAGGTCATGTTCCGGTGCGGGCGATTCCGAGCCGTCCGTGTTTCCCTGTATTATCAAACGGGCGTTGTCACGAGGAGTGCAGCCGCAGGATTGCCGTACCTTCATTTTGGTGGGCAGAATGATATTGTGCTGCGGCTTCCTGCCTGCGGTCAGGCTTAATACCGTATCCACGGCCGCCTCCCCGATTTCATAGAGGGGCTGGCTGACGGTGGTTAAGGGAGGACGCGCGTGCGTTCCCCCTTCTATGTCATCGAAACCGGTTACCGCCGTATCCTGCGGCACGCTGATGCCCCGTTTCCGCAGAGCATCCATGGCCTCGACTGCCATCAGATCATTGGCGCATACAAGCGCCTCAAACCTCTTTTTTTTCTTATCCACAAGCAGGGAAACGGCCCTGACTCCGGCCCCCAGTGTAAAATCACCCGGGCTGACCAGATCGGGATCGTAGGGAATTTTATTTTCACGAAGCGCCTGCAGATAAGCCCGGAACCTGGTTTCCGCCTCCTCATTGCCTTCGGCGCCTTTAATAAAGGCTATTTTTCTATACCCATGATCCCCTATCAAATGATTCATCAACTCGCGCATGCCTTGTGTATTGTCTATAAGGATACCGGTGGTGCCGGATGTCGCAACACCCACGGTCACGGTAGGTATGCCCGCGAACCGCTTATGAAAAGCGGCCAGCTTCCGCGTATTCACGAAATTGCCGATTGTGGCGGATAAAATGATTATGCCGTCAACAGCCTCGCCGGACACAAGGTCGTAAATACCGTTTCTGGGCCTGTGGTGCGCTTCCGGGCTGGCCAGGGGGCCGCCCAGGAAACAAAGGAGATTGCTGTTTTTCTCTTTCGCGCGGGTGATCACGCCTTTCCAAATCGCGGCCTGGTATTTCTCGGTGATAAAATCAATCATAAATCCTATTGTGGGTTTGTTATTCCGCATACGTTTTAAACCGGGGTATCAATTATATTTCATTTTTGTGTTAAAGTATACTTCCCGCCCGGAAATATATCAAATATAATCTTCACCATCTAATGAGCGAAATTTGGTTGTAGTTTTTTTATAATTGTCCCTGGGTCTGGTGTTGTTAAAATTTTCGCCGCAACACCTCCACAATCCGCTCGACCGCCCTGCCGTCCCAGAGTTAGGGGATGGCTCCCTTTTCTACCGTTTAATATGTTACCCACCTAGGCGGTAATTTTGGCTGTATCATTACCCACAAGCGTATTTGTGCCCTGCAGGGCCGTCACCGGCCTTTCGGTGTTGTCCCTCAGGGTCAGGCAGGGGAAGCCTAATACCGTTGTTTCCTCATTTTTTTCGTAATTTTGAAAATCCTTGCTTTTCTAATATAATACTTGTTATTATTGCCGTATGAATACAGTACAAAAGATTTTCAAGAATCTTTTTTCCTTAACTACGTCTTATATTCTTACAAGCATATTTGCTTTTTTTGCGACCATATATTTGGCGCAAAATTTGGGGGCGGCCGGTTTTGGAAAAATATCTTTTGCTTATTCCTTTCTGATTTATTTTTTACTTTTTACAAATCCGGGAATAGACAGGCTCGGTATTAGGATACTGGCGCGTGATAAAAGCAAAATTAATCAAACAGGTATGGTTGTTACCTTAAGGTTTATTCTGGCTTTTCTCTCTTTTTTATTGCTTGTTATTGTTGCTTTAGTGTTGCCCAAAACGTTCGATATAAAAATACTGATTGTTTTATACGGTATTTCCCTTTTTACTTTCAGCCTGCTTCTGGAATGGGTATATCAGGGTACTGAAAAAATGGAGTTTGTTTCCATATCAAGAGTACTTGATAAAATGATCTATTTTATATTTATTATTTTATTCATCGGAAATCAAAACCAAATATTCTTTGTACCCCTTTTCTGGCTGGCCGGCTCGCTGGCCGCCAGTGTATTTCTACTGGTGGTCTTTTTTATTAAATTCGGCGCATTACACCTGTCATTTGATTTTAGCGCGTTTAAAAAATTATTAAAGCTGGCATTTCCGATAGGGCTGTCATATTTTATCGTCCAATTATTTTTTCATTTTGATATTATTATGTTGGGTTTACTGAAAACGGATGACGCGGTAGGAATTTATCAGGCCTCTTCAAAAATAATTCAGCTTGTTTTGCAATGGTTTAACCTTTTTTTCATTGTAATTTTTCCTGTTCTTTCCAGGTTGTACCTTGAATCGAAAGAAAAAATAAAAATCCTTATTGGGATTATTATAAAGTATTTTATTATCATCTCCTTCCCATTAATCACCATGGGCACCATTATGGCAAAAGACATTTTGAATTTATTGTTCGGCTCTGAATACATTGAAGGTATCATGGTCTTTCAAATTTTGCTGTGGACACTGGCCTGTTTTTTAGTGAACTATTCCTTGATAAATTTACTTCTGGCCTGCGGTCGGGAAAAAAAATTATTAATGGGGATGTCTTTGGGTACGTTAACCAATATCGTTCTTAATCTTTTTTTAATTCCGCTGTACGGTATACTAGGGGCGGCGATTGCAACTGTCATCGGCAGTTTGGTGATACTGATTTATATGTATTATCAGTCACGAAAAATAATAAGGATTCCGTTTATTAAAAACATTCCATTGCCCTTTGTAGCGGCTTTGATAACAATAGTTATTATTCACCTTTTAAAAATAACGAATATATTTTTGCTCTTGTTGATTGGCGTGGGTGGTTATTTCAGCCTGTTGTTCCTGTTACGGGGCATAACCTGGAACGAAATTAAGAATATTAAAAACCGGATTTTGGGAAATAAATTAACTTAAAAAAGCGGGTAGCTAGAAATAATCATATACGCTTATGGATATTCCGGTAAACTCTTGAAGTAAGAAGTAGGATAAAATATACTTTATGGGGGAACGGTGTTTATTCCGAAGGTAGTATGTGAATAGCAATAAAACAGAACAAATAAACGAATCATACAAAATTAGGTGCCCGCTTTGTGAAACAAGTATTTTAATTCTTTTAGTGTGTAGAAATACATACTCGCTGTATAGATGTAAGCACTGCGGCTTGATATTCAAGCATATCGGCAGCCTTAAGCAGGGTGGTGTTCAGGAACTGCAGGATTGCGTTTACACGGAATCTTATATGGCAAACAGGTCTTATCAGCGCAGGTTGATCAAAGGGATGAATAAACATAGGCTTGGTGTTCTTAATAAATGGATGGAGGGGGGAGATCTGCTGGAGATCGGTTGCGGAACAGGTGAGTTTTTAGAGGAAGCGCGTAAAAAAGGTTTTAACGCCTGCGGTGTCGACGCCTCGCAGAGGCTGGCGACATACGCCTTAAAAAAACAGATTGAAGTAAAATATGGACGGATTGAAGACCTAAGGTTGCAGTTGCATCATTTCCATGTTATTTGTATGTTTCATTTAATAGAGCACATAGAAAAACCAATGCGGTTTTTAAAATCTATATGTGATCTTCTGCAAAAGAATGGAATCCTTTTTATAATTACACCCAATGCTGAATCTTTTAGCAACAAGATTTTCGGCTGGCAACATCCAAATTATACTCAGGATGATCACCTCTGTTTTTTTTCAAAACGAACATTAAAAAAACTTCTTGCAGGTCAAGGATTTGAGGTGGTTGATATTTTTTCAAAAGAATACGCTCACCATTTTTTTAGCTCCTTTTTAGGATTCTTAAGAACTCATTTAAAAACAAACGGTACAATTTTCGGCCTTCATGAAAACAGAGTAATTAATAAAAAGATGGAGGGGAAATTATTCACGAAATTAAAGTCCGGAATAAAGCGTATTGCTTGGCAGACCCCTTTCTATTTAGGCGTTTTATTATCTCCTTTTTCCGTTCTCTATAGAATTCTTGTTGAAAAAGCCGTAAGAGGGCATGAATTGATTGTCATCGCCAGAAAGACATGAAGGGGATGAATCATAGAATGATTAGAGCCGGTTTGGTGCAACTTGTCTGTCCTCATTACAGGGTGCCTTTTTTCAGAGAGCTTGCCGGGAAAGTGGATTTGCTTGTATTCCATGGAAAAGGCGAAGAAAAAGGGTCCTGGCAGAACAGTAAAAAAATAAATGGATTTAAGCATACAAAATTATTTTCCTTAATTCTGAAATTTACGGTAAATGATTTCATGGTACGGCTGGTATTGTTTCCTGCCTTATTGTTTAAGCTGCATAAATTTAAGCCTGAAGTAATAATTTCAGAGGGATTAACCAATGTTGTGAATAATGTATTTATCTGGCTGTTCTGCCGGGCGGCTGCAGTTCCCTGGATTGTGTGGGACAGCGGGCGTAAAAAGGAAAAGCCCATGGGACTGCTGCGCCGCTGCGTAGAGCTTTTAAATATATTTCTGCTGAAAAAAGCAAAGGCGGTCCTGGCCTACGGCTCGGTTGCCAGGGAATATTTCATTTCCCTGGGTATCACCCCGGAAAAAATATTTGTGGCCCACAATACCCTGGATATGGGTGCCTGTATGCGGGATGCCCGAAGGTTCGAGGCCGACCCGAAGTTGGCCGGGCGCGTAAGGGACAGACTGGGTCTTGACAGTGGAAGGACGATTCTTTATGTGGGTGCGCTTGAAAAAAGGAAGAAAATCCATACACTCATCAATGCCTTTGCGGCCCTCCGGCGGGAGTTTCCGCGCATAAACCTGGTAATTGTGGGGGACGGCGGTTACAAAAAAACGCTTGCACAAATGGTCGCTGAGAGACATATTAAGAACTGCCGTTTTATCGGGAGAATCACCGACGGTGTTGGGGAGTTTTTTGCGCTGGCGGATATATTCGTGCTCCCCGGGCGGGGCGGACTGGCGGTGAACCAGGCCATGGCTTACGGGCTGCCGGTTGTTGTGGGGCAGGGGGACGGAACCGAAGCGGACCTGGTAGAAAACGGCGTGAACGGGTTTCCGGTGAAGGACACGGCCGGATTGATGTGGGCACTACGTATGTTGTTGGCCGATAACGCGCTCAGCAGACGGATGGGCGCGGCCGGCCGGAAGATCATAGGGAGATATACGCTGCACCATATGATCAATAGGTTTATGGAAGCAATCGGGTATGTAATGCGGGAAGACATACTGCCATGAACAAGGTGTACATAGCTGTTATAATTCTTTGTTTGGTGTTGACCCTAGTGGTGGGAAACGACAGCAATCTTCTGCCGGTGTTGGTCATTCTCCCCATCCTGTTGACCATTATCAAGGGTGTATATGAAAAGAGAGAGGTTTTCAGTCCCTATATCTTTTTTCCTATTTTCTACCTTCTGTGGATGGGAGGGGGATACCTTATTAATTTTTACGGACACACACTTTTTTCCCACGCGGTTTATTCGCAGATTGCCTTCTTAATTTTGCTGGCCTACCTTTCATGGTTTATTGGGCTGCATTTTCCAAAAATAAAATTATCGCCCCCTTCCCCGCAAGCCGCGCCATTGTCCGGGGCCGTCCCGAAGGGCATGTGGTACGACAGAACAACACAAATATCCCTATTAATAACCATTATCGGGCTTGTCTTCAGTGCCGTATTTTATTCCCAGTCCATCAGTACACTGTTAAGCGGTCCCATCGAAGAGACAAGGTACACGATGACCTTCGGCAGGGGGTATCTTTCATACCTTGCCAATTCCGTTACCATTGCGATACCCATATACATCGGCGCCAAATGGTATTTCGGAAAAAAACTGAATATCACGGACTATTGTTTAATTATGCTCCCTATTGTTTTAATGAGCATTTCCCTAAGCAGGGCGCCGATTCTTTGGTATATCATTAGTTTAATTATTATATATCACTATATAAAAAAACGTATCTCACTTAGAAAAGGCATTTTTGTTGCGATACTGCTCTTTATCCTGGCGATCGCGATAATATCGGTTCGCGCTCCCGGTACGACTTTTATAGAGCGTATTCTTATAGAAATAAGGGTACACGTACTTAATCTCTCCCTGTATCTTAATAACCTTGACACGGTCGGCAACCTTAATTTCCAATCATTCATTTTGAACCTTTCCATGTTACTGCCCGGCCACCAGCCTGATTTCGGATTATGGTTAAAAGAAAAACTGGGCTTGAATTTTCTGGGCGGCGGAATTTCGGTAACATTAATCGGCGAGGGAATGATGAACGCCCGTATATTGGGGGTCGTTATCGAATTTTTTATAATCGGTTATATATTGAACATTATGTACGGCAGGTTCAGGCGATTTTATTCTTTAAGGAATTTATTTATCTATTTTATTTTAATAAGCAGGGCGGCTTCGGCGATCAATTACGGATTATCCAAGGAATTAATCGGTACATTATACGGACTGGTATTGGTGATGATCATCATTCCGAAGTATGTTTATTACGGGAATCCACGTGGAAATTTTGTTGGTGAATAAATATTTCTGGCTTAAAGGCGGAAGTGAAAGGGTATTCTTTGCCGAGGCGGAATTACTAAAGACAAAAGGCCATGAGCTTGTTTTTTTTTCCATGAAAGACCAAAAGAATTTCAGTTCTCCGGACG
Source organism: uncultured Spirochaetaceae bacterium (assembly GCA_964638895.1). Lineage (GTDB taxonomy): Bacteria > Spirochaetota > Spirochaetia > SZUA-6 > RPPD01 > JAFGGG01. Next base: position 29,525 of record CAZWYY010000025.1, read on the forward strand.
CCGTGTATTTTGTCGATCATGTGGATTATGAAAATCCCGCGGTGTGGGGCCGGAAAATTCGGCAAAGTATGAACATCCTGTACTCGAGTGAGGCGGTGAGGAAGATGCGGCGACTTTTGCGGGACCATAAACCCGATATCGTTCACCTGCATAATATCCACCACCAGATTTCCCCTTCCATTCTGGATGCCCTGCATGAGTACCATATACCCGCGGTAATGACCCTGCATGACTTCAAGCTGGTCTGTCCCGTGTACTCCCTGCTTTCAAACGGCAGTCTCTGCCAAAGCTGCGCCGGCGGCAGGTATTATCGGTGCCTGATCAAGAGGTGCAATAAAAAATCCTATGCCAAAAGCTTGGTGAACGCGGTTGAGATGTACCTGCATCATAATTTTCTACATATATATGATCGGATTCAGGCGTTTGTTTCTCCCAGCCTGTTTTTAAAGGACAAGATGCGGGAGATGGGGTTTAAAAGGGAGATAATATTTCTGCCGAATTTTATAAAGGCGGCGGAGTATGAACCGTGTTACACCTGGGCGGAAAGATCAATAATTTACTTCGGACGGATCTCGGCCGAAAAGGGGATTTTGACCCTGATACGGGCCGTGGAAGGTCTGGATGTTGCCCTTACGATCATCGGTGACGGGCCGTTAAAGACCAGTCTGGAATCCGAGGCACGGCGCGGCGGGCGGACAGACATCCGGTTCCGCGGTTACAAAACAGGCGGCGAACTGAAGCGGGAAATCGTGAAGGCCATGTTTGCGGTTCTGCCTTCTGAATGCTATGAAAACAACCCGCGTTCGGTTATCGAGGCCTTTGCCCTGGGCAAACCGGTCATCGGCAGCAGAATCGGCGGTATCCCCGAACTGGTGCGTGACGGCAGGACCGGCCTGACCTTTACACCGGGGAATAGTGATGATTTAAAAGATAAAATATATTATTTACTTACCAGGCCCGGTATGATCACAGAGATGGGGAGAAATGCCAGGAGCTATATAGAACGGGAATTAACGCCTGAAAAACACTATAATGATTTAATGGAGATATACGGATCGGTTTTATACACAAAAAACCGGGGTAGCCGCCTATGACGCATATGCAGCGGTCTGCCGGAAGTATACCCAATTCCTTTTTCTTTCTGGCCGGACTGTTTTTAAGAACCCTTAATAAAATCAGGCACAGGATCAGGGGATATACATGCCCGAGGCCGTTCACCGGTGTCCCGGATACCGCGCAGGATGTCGCGTATACGCTTGAGGTGGTGAACAACTGGCAGGGGGCGCTCCGCGCCTACACGGGTGATGATACGCCTTTTCATGATAAGCATGTGCTTGAGCTGGGCCCGGGTCCCGACCTGGGGACAGGCCTGGTGATCCTGGCGCTGGGCGCGCGCAGCTATACGGCCATAGACAGGTATAATTTAGCGGCCGGCGCGCGGCCGGATTTCTATAGGTCATTGTCCCAACGCCTCAGGACTTACCCTGCTTATGACAGGGCCCGGCAAGCCCTGGAGGGATTGCTCGCAGGAAGGTTTTCGTCGTGGTTCTCCTACCGTCACTCGCCCGGCTTCAGGCTGGATCGTCTGCCGCAAAGCACATATCAACTGGCGGTAAGCCAGGCGGTTTTGGAGCATATTGATGATGTTTACGATGTGTTTCGCATGCTGAAGGCGATATTGACCGGCGGGGCACTCATGGTCCATGAGGTTGACGCAGGTACGCATACCCGCTGGATTAGGCGCCTTGACCCCCTGAACCTGCTGCGCTATCCTGAATCCCTGTATGCGCTGTTGAAATGGGGCGGCGCGCCCAACCGGCTGCGTATGTCCGAATATCAAAGCGTACTTAAGGCTGAAGGTTTCAAGCGGATATGGACCTGTCCGCTTGTAGCCGTGAGCCCGGAGTATCTGAAGCGTGTAATCCCGGCCCTGGCGGAAAGGTTCAAACGGTACGCCCCGGACGATCTGGCGGTTTTGTCGTTTCGGCTGTTGGCCGCCAAGGAGGAAGCCTAAGCAGTATGGAAGCCGCGATCATCATAACCTACAGATGCAACGCCGCGTGCAAAATGTGCAATATCTGGAAATTCCCCACGAGTGAGGGGGAGGAAATAACGCCTGACGTGCTGGCCAAGCTACCCGCCCTCAGGTTTTGCAATATCACGGGAGGCGAACCCTTCCTGCGGGAAGATCTGCCGGAGATCCTTACGGTTCTGAAAAAAAAGGCCGGGCGCATTGTAATAAGCACCAACGGCTATCTTACCGACGGGATTATCGACGTGGCGCGCGTACACAGGGATATCGGTATCAGGATCAGCTTGGAGGGGCTGCCCGCGCTAAACGATGAAATGCGGGGGTTAAAGAACGGGTTCGACCATGGACTTAAGACCCTGCTTGAGCTTATGTCTTTGGGAATAAAGGACCTGGGCTTCGGCATAACGGTTTCCGACCGTAATGCCGGTGACCTGCTTCCGCTTTTCTGGCTGGCCCGGGCCATGAATCTTGAGTTCGCCACGGCCGTGGTGCATAATTCGTATTATTTTCATAAATCAGACAACCACATAGAAGGCGAGGAAAGGGTCGTCTCCGCTTTCAGGGTCCTTATTAAAGAATTATTGGCTTCCGGCAGGGTAAAAAACTGGTTCAGGGCCTACTTTAATTACGGTCTGATCCAATATATAAAGGGCGGGAATCGCCTGCTTCCCTGCGGGGCGGGCAGAGACATGTTTTTCCTTGACCCGTTCGGGGAGGTGAGGCCGTGCAATGGACTTGATAAGGCCCTGCCTGAAAACAGTATGGGGAATCTCAGGCGGCAGTCATTTACGGAAATCTGGCGGAGTGAGAAGGCCGCCGGCTTAAGGAAACAACTTGTGCACTGTAAAAAGAACTGCTGGATGATCGGCAGTGCGGGCCCGGCCATAAGAAAAAATATGGGGAAAGCCGTTATCTGGATACTCAAAAACAAACTACCGGGGCCGGGCGGGCGGCGGCAATTATGAGAGTAGCGTTCATCGGACAAAAGGGCATACCGGCCGTCTTCGGTGGGGTGGAATACCATGTGGAGGAACTGGCCCGGAGGTTGGCCGACAGGGGCCATACGGTTAGCGTGTACGTGCGCCCCTGGTATTCGGGCAGGCGCCGGCGATGCTACAAGGGGGTGCGCCTGGTGCACACCCCGACCGTCAAAACCAAACACCTGGATGCTTTTGTGCACAGCCTAACCTCGTCCCTGCATTCGCTCTATGGTTCGTATGATATCGTCCATTACCACGCAATGGGACCGAGCGTGTTCTGCTGGCTGCCGAAGTTATTGCGGCGGCGTGTTGTGGTGACTCTGCACGGTATTGACTGGAAAAGGGGAAAATGGGGCGGTCCGGCCAGGGCCTTTCTGAAATGCGCGGAAAGAACGGCCGTCCATATTCCGGACAAAGTAATAGCGGTTTCCAGGGAGCAGCAGACCTACCTGGAGCACAAGTATGGGAAAAAAGTGGTATACATCCCCAATGGGGTGAATATGCCCGCGCCCAACCCGGGCAATGGAATCATTGCGCATAACTACGGGCTACGCGGCCGGGATTACCTGCTTTGGCTTGGCAGGATTACCCCTGAGAAACGTGTGGACTGGCTGCTAAAGGCGTTTAAGGAAATAAAGCCGGCACTGCGTCTGGTGATCGCGGGCGGGTCGGACGGCGGCGGTGCGTATGAAAGGAGGCTTAAACGGGCGGCGGCGGATGAGAAGCGGATTATTTTTACGGGCTTTGTGCGCGGGAAAGAAAAACAGGAGCTGCTAAGCAACGCCTTGTATTTTATCCTGCCGTCGTATCTTGAAGGGTTGCCCATCGCCCTGCTGGAGGCCATGAGTTACGGGCTGGTCTGCCTGGCAAGCGATATTCCTCCCCATAAAGAGATAATCACCCCCGGGGTTGACGGTTTTTTGTTTCGATCCGAAAGTTATACGGATTTTGCGGACAAACTTAGGTTCCTGTTGGCCGGAGGCGCGAACACCGATGGGGTGGGAGAGAAGGCCGCCTTGACCGTGGAAAAAGAGTTTGGTTGGGACAAGGTTGCGAGGCAAACCGAGCAGGTCTATAGCGGTTTTATAAAAAGGGGGAAAGCAAGGTAAGTTACGGTTCCTTTGTAACCGTAATCCCGTCGCCGTCGGACAGGGCAATATTATAGTAGGTGGTTTCAAAACCTCCCACGGCAGCGGCCGCTTCCATGGTAATGGTTTTAGTATAGATATGTGATGCGGCTGAGGTGTAGGTAACAGCAAAAGAGCCGGGCAGGGTCAGGAAATACTTGCCGTTTTCTATATTGGCCGGGTCCGCAGGCACGTTCGGTATGGTTGAAAAATCGGATCCCGTAACGGGTCTGTCGGTCGCGTCGGAGGACCAAAAAAAACCGATGTACACGTCACCCTTAAAGGCACAAGTATATAGAGAGAATATACCTACCGCCAACAGGATGTAAATAATGAAATATCCTAATCTATGTCTCATAACCGCAGTCACCATTAATATTAACGGCAGTTTATATGAAATTCAATAAAATGTGGTTATAAAAAAAAGAAAAATTCCCGATTATCTGATTAATTGATATTTTTAATATATTTGTATATAATTAATGATAATGAGGTCTAAAATTCCCTTCTATCAAAAAATTGTATTTCTATGCCTGATGCTGGTTGCGTTCGGGGGCGCGGTCTCCTCCGCGGTCGATGTGTATATAGCCGGGTTACAGATGTTCGAGGGCGCCGACCGGGCCGGGGGGAAGCCCATTGAAAAAAGCGGGTTTACCTCGCTGCTTGTATATGAACTCTCCCGCATTTCATCCGGTTCGTTTACCTATAAAGGGATTGACCGGTTATCAACCGAAACCAAGCGGGTGTTAAAAAGTGAGTTCATCACCTCAAAAATAGACGCCCTTGTGGTTTGTCATTTTGAAAAGATCGATTATCTGATATTCGGTACCCTCTTGATAAACCCCGAAACGAATGAGTATGCCGCGGCCCTCCAGCTGTACAGCTTGGGGAAAAATGCCGTTATTCATGATATCAAATTTGATCGGACCGTAACCGATGAGGACGAGTACATCAAAGAACTGGGTACGCGCATAAATAACGACCTGGAGCGGATGCTTGCGGCGGATATCATTACCCAACCCAAGGTGGTTACGGCGGCGGTTACCCCCAAGAACAACATTACGCCGCCGGCGCAGAACAAGGCCGCCGAGACGCCCCCTCCGGTTAAAACCGAAAATAAAAAGCGGGAACCAAAGCAGGAAGCGGAGAAAGAAAAACCCGAGCCTGTAAAGAACGAGGCGGTGGAGAACGAGGCCGTAAAGAATGAGGAAGAGGGCAAACCGCTCGACACGGTACTGGCGAAGTTTATAAAAAAGAAGGAAGAGGAAGAACAGGAAGAGTCTGCGGCAAAGGAAAAAAAGCCGGAGGAGCCCCTAATGAGCGTTTTTACCTCCCTGGGGTATTTTCTTTCCATGACGGGTAAATGGTCATCGCTCATCCTGCCGTGTGTGAGCGTGGAGGAAGGGGTGAAGTATAATCTTTATCTTGTAAACAGCGAAGGCTTTGATTTTTTAATCCGCCCGGCCTTCGTGATCAACTACCAGTTCGCTTTAAGTCCGGATCTGGATAATCTAGTTCATTATCACACCCTGAAATTAAAGGGCACGCTGGATACGTTTTTTGAATTCGGCAATTTCTTTGCCTTTTACGCGGGCGGAGGTGTGTTTTATCGCTTTGATATCATTGATTATCAGACCCCTTCAGGCACATTCCGTACGGACCTGCCGTATGCGCTTGGTACCACGGTTATTCTGGGAGTGGAATTTTATATGAACAAAGAGAAAAGCTTCAGCCTGGGACTGGTGAACGTACTTGATCTGACCTATTATTCACAAATGATTACGGAATATGAGATTCTGGCCCAGATTTCATTCAAACTTTAATAATGATTCCCGGACTTTTGCATTTTTTCGAGCTCGGTGAGAAGGCGTTTGATTTTCTGGAGGACCTCCCGGGAGGCCTTGTTTTTTGAATACAATAATTGATCGATTTCTTGTATGACTTTATCGATATATTTCATTCTTTCTTTGATTCTTGCCTTATTGGCATCTTCCGTATTCTGGACCGTCAGCAGCCCTTCCTCAATTTCACTTATCGGTGTATTATATAGTTCCTTAGGCCAGGCGTGATATACGTTAATACCGTACGCTGTGCCGTACAGGGGTGACATACAAAAGAGAAAAACCGGAAGGATGATACTTTTTATCTTGTCCGCCATGTTTATACTCAACATTCCTAATTTATTATTGTACTCCAAAACGTATATTATATCATCGACAAATCAATTAATTTTAATGAATTCGGTAATAAAATATTAACTATATGTTATATATATAAAAACAGATATTCTTGAATTATTGCCCTTGAGGTAATATAATGGTTGGAAGGATACTATGGATGAGCAGCAAGAGAAATCAATAGATATAATTTTTCTGCTTTCAATAATTTTCAGATATAAATGGTTCATTATCATGTTCACCGGCGTGAGCGCCGCGGTTGTGCTGTTGTTTACCGCGATTACGGCCGTACTTCCCCCGGAAATAAATCCCCTGCCGGATGTATACCGGTCCACGGCCGTGTTATTGTTGCATGAGAAAATGACCGGCGATATTCTGGCCCCGTTTACCTGGTGGGAACAGAACGTATTGGGGGGTAAGTTACCCACAAATTTCAGTTACGGTGAACTGGCCATGAAACTTCTGAAAAGTAACGGCCTGATCGACACCCTAGCGGAGAAATACTCGCTGGGCTCGTACTATAAAATAAATGAACAAAAAGATGAGAAGATACGCCAAGAGATCAGAAAGAGGTTATCGTTGGAGTATGAGGAAAAAACCATGACCCTGACCGTAATGTATGATGATTGTAATCCTGAAATGGCGTATAAAATTACCAATGGTTTGGTTGACCTGCTTAGAGAAACCTTTTTTTCAATTAATAAAAAAAGAAGTCTGTTTAAAAAGGAGCTGCTTGAGACAAAGTTGGCCGAGGTTAACGATAAGATAACTGGGATAGAGGGTACGGTAAAGGATTTTCAGCGTAAACATGGTGTGCTGGATGTGGAGAACTTGGCAACCGAAAAGAGCACCATGATGGCGAATTTACGCTCACAACTTTATTTGAAGGAAATGGAATTAAAGACCTATTCCCAGTTTTCTAAAATTGAAGATCCTGCTATGATGAAGCTTCAGGCTGAGCGCAACAACCTGCTGCGGCTGATCAAGGAAATGGAAATCGGCTATTCGGGGTATGAGGGCCTGCTGCCCTCGCAGCAGGACCTGCCCAAAATGGCTTTGGAATACGCTCATTTAAAAAGGGATTTACTTGTGCAGGAAAAGATTTATGAGGTACTGAGCCAGGAGTATGAGTTGGTAAAGCTTTCCGTAGAGGGTGATGAGATGTTGTTTCAGGTAATAGAAAGTCCGGAAGTCCCCCAGATAAAGATAGGTCCGCACAGGTTGTGGATCTGTACCTTGGCGGCTGTTATTGCCTTTATTATCAGCGTGGTGCTGGCCTTTGTGTTTTACTGGGTGGGCAGGCATAAGGAAGCGCTTTTACGCGCGGTGAACGGCGAAAATGAGAAAGCGAGTAAGGGACTATTCCCCTGGTCAAAAGAATAATCCTGTTTTTCCTGCCGCAATCATGTATGGGCCCGCTTTTGTCCGGATTGTAAAGGAAAACAAATAAGAAAGTAGTATAATAAGGGATAGAATGGCTGTTATTCTTTTTTGTGAGGACGAACATGTAATCAGGACCACAACCACACGAATGCTGGAAGAACTGGGCCATAAGGTCATTATCGCGGTAAACGGCACCCAGGCCCTGGACAGATATCGGGAGGCGTCTAAGGAGATTGACGCGGTAATCCTGGACAACCTGCTTCCGGATATTTCCGGTTACGAGGTGTTTAAGGAGATGAGAAACATTAATCCGCAGGTACAGGTGATCATGTGCTCCGGGTATTCCAGCGGCCGGGAATACGACAAGGCCCGTGAGGCAGGCATCCGTTTTTTTCTTTTCAAACCATATACACTTGATGAACTGCTTGAGGCCCTGGAGAACGTAATCAAGTGAATCAATATGTACTCCTGTTTCAGGCGGTTTGCCCGCCCTGCTCCCTTTCCAATTGCGTGCCGCACTCCTTTATTTCCCGCAGCACGCGCCGGTTGTGAGGATACTTTTCCTGCATCCGCGTCAGAAACTCAAGCGCCTGCTTGAAGTTGCCCCCGGAGCGTTCAATCTTTACCAGGCCGAACAGCGCGAAGATATTGGAACCCCGCGTAAGGGCCTTGTTATAATAATCCCGGGCCGACTCAAGCTCCCCCATGTTTACGCATACGTCTCCGGCGCGGGTCAGGATGGACGGGTTATGGGGTTCGGCCTTGAGGATTCTATCGAAATAAGTTTTTGCCTCCTTGTATCTTTTTAATCCGCGGCAGCAGTCCGCGGTTCCGAACAGGCTCATAAAATGGGTGGGGGCCGAAGCCAGGGCCTGTTTAAAATACCGCAGGGCCCTCTCGTAATCCGCCAGACGCCGGCGGCAGTCACCGGCCATGGTCAACACCGTCACATCCGAGCCGGCCCGTGTTCCGCCGTCCGCCAGGCGCTCCCAGCAGGAGGCCGCCTGTTCATACATCCGCGCGTCAAAATAAAGATACCCCAGGCCGCGCAGGGCCGGTTCGTTTTGCGGGTCAGGGTCAAGGACACTGGTATAGTACTCACGGGCTTTGGAAAACTCATTCAGTATCCTGTGGGTTTCCGCCAGATGCATAATAATCGACGGATTTGCGGGATCGTTTTTCAGGCAGATCTGCCATTGGGCAATGGCGTTCGTATAGTCGCGCAGGCCCCGATAGCAGTCGGCCAGGCCGAAGCGGGCATAATTATTGTCCGAGTGGTGTTCCAGGCAGGTTTGGTATAGGATAAGCGCTTCACCGTACTCCCGGTTTTTGCGTGCGATATCGGCAAGCCCGGCCAGGGCAAAGGCATTATGAGTGTCGGTTTTGAGTATCTGCTCAAAGCACTCCCTGGCTTCCGTGATTTTTTCCGCCTTCAGTAAGGAATACCCTTGCCTTGAAAGCCGCACCAGTTCCCGCACTTGTTCCGATGGAAAGGAACCGTCAACCACAACACTCATCTTAATTTTATGATAGGCGGAGTCCTTCTGTTTGTCAAATTTTTACAGTAATGTGACCATGGTTCGATAAAAATAATAATATTTAAAATATCGAAAAAACGATAAAAAATATTGACAAATCGATATAAATAGACTATATTTATTTTGTAAGATAAAAATAAAGAATTTAAAAAGATTTGTACAAACAGTCTATATAGCCGATTTTATATACAGAAGCATCGGGCATGGAAAAAGTCATTATGAAAGTCCAATTTTTATATTAATCAAGGAGGTTCGCAATGAAGCGACTGACGACATTATTTTTAATGGTTGTATTTTTTGGCGGGTTTATGTACGCGGCAAATGATTCTACTTCACATGACGTAACCATGAATGTGATCGAGGTTGTACTCATCGACCTGAACGATACCAGCACGATTGTACTTAACACCATTGCCCCGGCACACGGTGGTGAAAATCCCACCGGTGATACGGACAGCAGCAAGCTGCTCCAGTATACCTCGTTAGTTCCCAGCACCACAACCAGGAACATTACCGCGGAGTGGGACACTGGAGACCAGGCACCTGCCGGCACTTCACTGCTGCTTGTGGCCATCAGTGTTCCGGCGGGCTGCGGCACGGCGGGCGCCCAGATTACGGTGGACGACACGGCACAGAACATCATCACCAATATCGGAAGTTGTGCCACGGGAACCGGCACCAATGGCGCGGAGTTGACCTACACCTTCAGTATTGACGATGTTTCCCAGCTTGTGGTGGGTGACAGTGAAACCGTGACCATTACCTTAACCTTAACCGATGCTTCATAATTATTTTGCTAAGGGGGGAAACGCCCACAGCGTTTTCCCTCTTTTATTATATTTAAAGTATGTAAACGGAGGAAAAGAATGAAGAGCGGATGGTTTGTTATAGGTTTTTTTATATTCCTGTTTGGCGCATTACCACTGTCCGGCAATGTTATTATCGTGGGCGGGCTTACTCATGAGCATGAGGCACGCATCGGCGAAAGTTACGAGGGCTCAATCGAGATAAAAAATATCGAGGACAGGCCTCAGGAAGTGAAAATATATCAAACGGATTATTCGTTTTACGCGGACGGCAGGATTTTATATAGTAATCCGGGGAAAATGCCGCGCTCAAACGCACACTGGATTACCTTCAGTCCCAAACGCCTCACCGTTCCGCCTAAGGATACCGTTTTTGTGCATTATACGGTTAAAGTGCCGAATCAGGCCGATCTTAAGGGCACGTATTGGAGTATATTTATGGTGGAGCTTGTACCGGAGAATTCTCCCGAATCCAGTCTCGGGAATCCGGACAAGGTCGGATTGGGCATACGTCAGCTATTTCGCTACGGAATACAGGTTGTCACCCAGATCGGGGATACGGGTACCAGGAAACTTGAGTTTCTATCCACCAAATTATTAAAGGACGGCGACAAGCAGTTTTTGCAACTGGATATTGGTAATACGGGTGAACGCTGGCTCCGGAGCTCACTTTGGGTTGAGCTCTATAATGAAGAGGGCAACTATATGGGCAAATACGAGGGCGGGAGCCTGCGGATTTATCCAACTACGTCCGTACGCTTTAAAGTGGATTTGAGCAGCGTACCGAATAATACCTATAAGGCCCTGGTGGTGATAGATTGCGGCGACGACAATGTGTTCGGCGCCAATTTTAATCTGGTTGTTAAATGAGATTTTTTTTTTATTGATATTATTTTTCCTTTCTTCTCTGTTATGTGCGGAGGATACATCCATTAGGATAGAATATAAAGGCCCGACGGTACGTGAGGTTGAAACAGATACCCATGTTTCGCTGGTGTTCTTTGTTCAAAACAGCAGTTTGGAACGCCGGGCCTTTTCTTCAGAACTCAAACTCCCCCCAAACTGGATCAGTGTCAGTAAAGCGCTCACATTCGAGCTGGAGGTGGGCAAAAGCGACATGCGGTTGCTGCATTTTTATATTCCGGCGGAAACCCCGGCCGGGGAGTACGACTTGAGTTTTGTGGTCAGGGACGTGGAGGATGCGCAAAACTATAACGAGTATGTTTTCAAGGTGCGGGTGCTGACGAGCATTCGGTTGGAGGTGAAAAATCTTGATATACCCCGTTTCGCCGTGGCCGGTACCGATTATACGGCGAGGTTTGTAATTTTCAACCTGGGCAACACCGACACAAGATACGACATGCTTTTTAAGTGCGGAGAGGGCTATTCCTATACGGTAAAAACACCGAATCGGAGCCGCAACCTGATATTGGGGAGGGGCGAACAGCAGGTGGTGGAGGTGGTGGTGCATACCGATGCCGCGCTTCACAGGGATCTACAGCACCGCCTGCAAATTATGCTGGTGTCTCCGTCCGATGATCAACAAAAACCGCGGTATCTGGCCAAAGCGGTGAGTTACGTTGAGCTTGTACCGCTTATCACCGGGCAGGCGTCTTTTATGCATACCATACCTGTGGAATTAAGTTTAAAGGGGCTAAGCGAATATTACCGGGATTGGACATGGGGGTTTGAAACCGAGCTTGAAAGTCGCGGCTGGCTCGACGAGGAAGGTCTGCATAAGCTTGATGTAAGAATGAGGAAACGTGTTGATGACAAAGGCGATAATATATTTTTAAACCGGGATGACAGGTACAGTGTCGCCTATACCTCACCGACCATGGATATCTTACTCGGCGATCATGGGTATTCGCTCTCACCCCTGCTTGACCAGTATCATTTTGCCCGTGGAGCGGGGGGTACACTTAGATTGAAGCCTTTCAGTATAGGGTCATATTATTACCAGGATGTGTGGAGTGAGGAAGAGGAAAAGGTTATGGCCGCCTCCCTGGGTTTTCAGCTTGACAATCCGAATTTCGCCTGGGGTTATAACTATGAAGCCGGGGTTAATGTAATGAGTCACCTGGATAATAGTCTTTTTTTGGGGCTGCACCAGGTCTACAGTCCCATAAGTGAAATAAATATGGAATTGGATCTGGCCTCTGAAATGGATGAGAGCAGTCTCTTTAACAAGGCGGGTTTTTTCAGACTGGAGGGTGACCATGAATGGGTATATTACAGCCTGACGGGGATCTATGCGGATCCTGATTTCAACGGATATTATACGGATCTTTACCGGATTTCCGCTGAGAGCGGCCTGCGTTTGTTGCGGAAACGGTTGAATATTAATTCACAATTTTATATTTCGGAAAACAACCTGTTAAACGATCCGGCACTCCCCCTGGCTCAAAACAAGCGATTTCTGCAGCTTGGCGCGGGTTATCTGATTCCCCTGTTTGAAACCGAAATTTCCCTCTTTTGGCAGAATATCTATACTGACGATAAATTCTCTCCTAAAAACTATTCAACCCAGGAAAACAATTTTAATCTCAGAATAGGTCAACCCCTGGGACTTTTTGATCTGAGTGCTAATGCGTTTTTAGGATTTAAATATGATTGGGTGGAAGACAGCTTGGTTTTTAATCATGAATATAAGGCATCTCTGAAGTATACGCCGAGTAAGATTACCAACTTTAATTTTTCGCTGTTCTATGAGGGTACATTATATAATAATTATAACAGGGACATGCACAAAATGGGATTGAGTGCGTACGCCAAATTCGATTGGGGGGATACCGAGTTTTCAACAGGTGTAATAAGCAGGTTTTTTTTCAGTCCTTTCGGACCGCAGTGGTTCAGTATAGGAGCGAACGCCGGATTTTCGCATACCTTTGCCAATAGACACAATCTATCTCTCTGCGCGACATATACATATACAATCAGATTCGAAGCGGCCGATCACATTTTCGCCGGCTGGATCAAATATACCATGCCGTTTGAAATACCCGTCAGCCCGAAAAAATCAATGGCGGTATTAAAGGGCAGGTTGTATAATGAATCTACAAATACAGGCATCGGCGGAGTGGTGTTAAGGCTGGACGGACAATCCACAATTACGGATACAAACGGAGCTTACACCTTCAGGCTTTCAAAACAGGGTAATTACTACCTTACCATAGACAGGAGCAGGCTTGGAATTAATATGATACCGGATTGTAAAACACCGCTTCCGGTAACCCTGACCGCCGGCGAAGAGACCGTTTTGGACATCGGGGTGATTGAAGGCGCCATCATCCATGGCCAGGTGGCGGTATATGGATTTCTTGATGAACAGAATGTGTTTATAGCGGATGGTCGGGTCAAAGAGAACGATACGGAAGAGGTAAGACTTTCAGGGCTTCCCAATATCCTTATTGAAATCTCAAATGAATCCGAAAACCTGCGTCGGCTTACGGATAAAAACGGGGAATTTGCCTTTGAAGAAGTAAGGCCCGGTACATGGACCTTCAAAGTGCTGGCGGGGAATATCCCCCCATATCATCACTATGACAGGGAGCAGATAGAGGTTTCGTTATTACCCGGAGAAAAACGGGAGCTGGTGATCAAAGTTGTACAGGAAAAACGGCAGGTCAAGCTGGTCGAGAAAACAACCACCTTGCAGTTGGAACCCGCTGTAAACTCCCTTGATGTAACTGAAGAGTTGACACTTGAGTCGGAGAAAGAAATGAAATCAAAACCTACAACCACACCCAAGCCTATATTCGATCTTACGCCTGAGTCCACGCCCAAACCTACCCCTGCACCCACGCCCAAGCCGACGCCCAAGCCGACACCCAAACCCACGCCTAAGCCGCTGCCCGTACCCAGGCCTACTCCCAGACCGCTTCCCACACCCAAACCCACGCCCAGGCCGATGCCAAAACCCAGGCCCACACCAGGGGGGGTGTCCGCACCCGATTCCCCAAAATATTATATTCCGGAGTATAATTAAAATGACGAAATATACGGGATCCGATATCAAAATAAAAAACCTGAAAAAACGGAAGGAGGCGAGTATGAGAAGAATATTTTACTCTAGTATTATCATTTTTATTATTTTATTTGCCCTGACTGATGATCTTTTCAGTGATGAGAATTTGGCGGAAAATGCCGGCTTTGAAAATGATTACTTGGGGAATCTTTCCATGTGGGATACGGAAGCCTATTTGGACAATCCGGATGCGGTTCGTATCGCGGCAACGAATGAGGTGAGTCATTCCGGAAAACGTTCCCTGGTAATAATCAATCTGGTTCCCAATGATGCCATGGCTGTTCAGTGGATAAAGGTCAAATCCGATACGTATTATAAAATATCATGCTGGATAATGGCTGAGGGAGTGAATAAGAAGGAAACGGGAGCGAATATTTCAATCCTGGGGAATATCGGAAGTTCCAGGGATCTAAAAAATACAAATGGCAAATGGAATTACGTGGAGCTGGTCGGAAAAACCGGACCGGAACAAAACGTGTTGCCGGTAACGGTACGTCTGGGATTCTATGGGAATCTTTCCACCGGCAGGGCGTATTTTGATGATGTATGGATTACACCGCTTTCACAGGCGCCTCCGGGGAAGATTATGGATTTCACCAGCGCGTTGGGGATAGGTGAACTTAAGAAAAAACAGGAAACGAGTGAGCAAATGGCACAGGTTACGGAGCCGAAAAAGGTCGAACAAACCGAACAGGAAGAACAGGCCGCGGACCTATTAACTTATATTATCAAAGATCCTATTATTCTCATAATTGCCGGTTCCGGACTGGTTGTCATTATTTTGCTTGTTGGGTTGATTATTGTTTTTGTGAAATTGAAAAAAACAAAGGCCGAGTCGGCCTTGCTCCTGACAGGACAGCTTGATTCCAAAGAAGCGCAGCGTACCCTTAAAAAGATTGAGTCCAGGCTGGTACACCGCAAAAATAAAAAACTCAATATAATGATAAAGAAGATTTTACCTGACGGAGGTTATGAGTATATCGAGGTAATGAGCAAAAACATATCCGAGCACGGCCTGTTTACGGAAATAGAAAATACGTCTCTATTGCGTATCGGTGAGGAAGTGTTGATCGAGATAATCTCCAGACATAAGTCGTACGATATGGGAAAAGCCGTTGTATTACACAAGCAGGAAGCCTTCAATAAAGAAGGCGAGCACGTTTCCGGCGGTTTGGGATTTATGTTTATCTCAAACGATAAAAAGCATTTGAAAAATATTGAACTGATTCTCGGCAAGTGAGTGCCGTTTATCAGGACGCGTCGGTGAGGGTAAAGGTGAGGGTGACCGTGTGGTTGTCCCCGACATGTAATTGGGAAATATCGTCCACGCTGAATGTATATGTGATGCTTGCTCCGTTCGTTCCTTCGCCGGTATGGCATCCGCCGATGTTCGTAATCAGAGGCTGGGCAATGTCCGAAACGGTTATCTCGCCCGTTGCGGAGCCGCAGCCTGAAGGCACGCTTGTCACTTCCGCTCTCAAGGAAGTGCCCGCGGGCGCCGAATCGGCGGCGTCCCAGTTAACCGTAATCGAACGCGCCACCCCGGCGGCCACGAGGGATGTATATTGCAGCAGCTTTGAACTGTCCGTATCACCTTGTACGTTTTGCCCCCCGGCCGCCGGCGGGCTTACGGTAAGCGTGATGCTGAGGGAATCATTCAGTCCGATGGCGCAGATTTCGTTCACGGTAATTGTTATGGTTATGTTGTCTTGTGAATTTTGGGCTCCAAGAGGAAAGGAAATGATAATACCGAGAAGCATAAAACAAAAAACAAATCTAGGATTCAAACACAGCCTCAGCTTACTACCATGGCATACCGTATAGCATCCGGATTATTCATCGGAACAAATAAACATCTTCCATGGTCACTAGTAATGATAGTATATTCCTGTTGAAAAATCAACAATGGGACCGCCGCCGATACTGACATCAATATGTGAAAAATTGATTTCCCCGAATAATGCGATATTTAAATTTGAATTCAGCTTGTCCATACGGTATAATTAATAAGGCGGAAACAATAACCGGGGGAAGCGACAAATGAAATACGCGTGTTTAGTAGTATTTGTCATGATTTCGACTCCAGCTTTATTCTCCATGGGCATTACCGCAACCGGTGATTGGGACTTAAACATAGACGAGACCAATTTAACGGGCGGTCCCGGGTCCGATATAGAGGCCACCTACGATAGTGCGAATAATCAAACCACTATTAACATATTTAGATTAGGACAGCAAAGCACAAGCTGGCGGGTGGATATAAACAAGGTCGATCAGACCTGGCACAGCGGCTTTACTGTTTATGCCCAAAGAACAAGCGGAGGGGTTACCGGCGGAACAACGTATCAGGAAATAACGGATACGGCCCGTGAGTTTTTTCACGGTACGGGGAATGTTTCCAACATACAAATCCAATACCGACTTTCGGGCGTATCCCTTCAGGTTCCGGCCGCCACGTATTCAATAGAAGTATACTATACATTAGTATATCAGTAGCGTCATTCAGGACGGCCTTATTTGAACAATTTTCCCCTGACGCTTAAGACATAATCGGCGATCTTTTCAATCCCCTGGTTCGGGATCTGGTATACAAAAAAAGGATCCCGCGGAAGCACGATTTCAAAGAAAATGAACTCATATATCATACTGTTCCGAACCGCTTCTTCTAAAGCCTTACAAGGCAGGGGCTTCTGATTTTCCTCCACCTTGGCCAGGCTCACGACCAGGTTATAGACGCATTCGAACTCCTCGATCATAGTTACTCCCTGATCGGCTTTCACCCCGGCGGCCTCCTTGAATCCGGGTTCATAGCTCCATGCGGCTTTTGCAAGACCATAACTCAACCAGGGATCTTTATATTCAACCAGTACCTTGGAGTCTCCCTGTTTGGTGAGGCGTATTTGTGGGGTGAAACTCCACTCGGCGGTACTCAAGCCCGCGTCCTTATAAAACTCTTTCCACTCGCGAATTACCGATTGATGCCTTCTGTCCAGCACCAGGGCGATGGTGATCTCCTTCAGCGCGCTGTCGCGCGCGCCTTTCAGTTTATAGGTTCTGGCCAGGAGCCGGTGGGTATACGAGTCCATATAGTTGAGTTGGATGGCTTTTTTATACCACGTCTCGGCCTGTGTGTAGTTTTTTTCCGCGGCATAGGTCTGCCCCACGCCGCTCATGGCCGTGTACAGTCCGGGCTCAAGGGCCAGGGCCTTCAGGTAAAGCTCCCTGGCTTTC